>CAZGZQ010000003.1:0-1604 GCA_964529835.1 uncultured Pseudomonadota bacterium | reverse complement strand
ACTGAAGACTTTTTTACCATGACTGATTTTGGAAAAAAACATGCAAAAGATTTTGTTAAATTAAAACACCCTCCCATACATGGAAAAAATATTTACACAGCACTGAATAATATTAATCAACATATTAAAAAAAAATATTCGATTGCACTAGATGGTCTTCATAAAAATCATCTTGAACTTTATGATGCAAAAGGTAATTGGAAAGGCGTTTTAAATTTTGATGGAACATTAAACGAAAGTTTCACAAATCGCGGATTATCAAAATCAAAAAGAGCTATTAAAAAAGGATGAAATGACTAGGCTTCGAATATACTTAAAAAATTTTTATAATAAAATTGATCATGAAAAAAAACTCTATCAATTCTTATCTTGCTGTTCAAAGATTAAAAATTTTCTACAAAAAGAAACGCCCCTTCTCATCTATAATGCAAAATTTCGCGAGTATGGATTTCTTGTAAGAAAGACCATTGGATATTTATTAATGCATTACTGCATTTACTGTGGAAAAAAAACTCCAGATTCTTTAAGAAAGATTTGGATTAAAAAAATGAAAACCCTTTACCATTTATCTTTAGATCAGCTTGAAAAAGATAGTAACATCCCTAAAGATTTTTTAAGTGAAAAATGGTGGCAAATACTTAATATTCCTGATCATTTACCCTCAAAAAAAAGAGTTCGATATATGTATATTTTTGAATTCTTTCACCGAACCTTAAGCCCCCGCTATTGTGTTTGCATTGAAAAAAAACTATTAAATAAAGATTGCAATAATTTTATAGTCTATAATACTCGCTTCCGTGAATACGGTGTCAAGGCTGTACGAAAACGGGGACCATATACTCCCATGACCTATTGTCTTTGGTGCGGCAGACAACTTGAACCATCGCTTCGCGATTTATGGGCAAAATTGCTGCAAAAAGAGCACGGTATTGCAAATCCTTTTGCAACTCCAATTGCCAAACTGCCCAAAAGCTTTCGTACTGATGAGTGGTGGAAACGGCGAGGATTATAACAATAAAGTAATTACTCTTTCAAAAAAACATACCATTGTTATCAATTGACAAAAAGTAATCCTGTTTTAAAGTAGGCAAAAATAATTGTAATTTTGCCGTTCATGAAAAATAATAATAACCTTTTTGTAATTGTATGTTTTTTTCAATGGATTAGTTGCTGTTATTATCATTATGAAAATGGTCCTCTTTACAGGCCATTTCATGACTCTTTTGTAAATCAACAAAAACCTTTTTATCAGCCAGATATTGAAGAAATCAAATCAGTACCTTTGATCAATCTTGATTTAGAGCAGAATTACGGCAACCAATCAATCGATTTTAAAACTCTTTTTCAAGATCACACTCATTCAAAAATTAATTATTCATTTGAAATAACACCGATCAAAGCACCTGCTTGTTTTTATGCGATGATTGATGAAAATCAAGCAAAAAACACAACTCACACATCAAATAATTTTTCGTCTGATACTGCTGCTGTAAAAGCCCCTTTTTTGCAAGAAAAGCTGCCCCTTAAAAAAGCGGATTTACAATTAGCCCATGAATGGCGACAATCATTGCATGTATATGAACAATATGGATCTGATTCTGCAG
>CAZGZQ010000002.1:0-291698 GCA_964529835.1 uncultured Pseudomonadota bacterium | reverse complement strand
ACTGAAGACTTTTTTACCATGACTGATTTTGGAAAAAAACATGCAAAAGATTTTGCACGAACAATATATGGTTATCCACCTCATCGTGCTTTTCAAGCAATAATCAATATCAATGATCAAATCAAAAAAGGATATTATATCGTATTAGATGGATTGCATAAAAATCATTTAGAATTGTACAATAAAAATCGAAAATGGCTAAAAGTTATCAACTTTGATGGTACATATAACGAACGTCTTAGTACCAAAATAAAAGGAAGCCGCAATGATCTTGAAATAATAAAATAATGGTAACACATAAAATCATGAAAAAAATATATAACCGGATTGAAAGCAAAAGATATTTATTTAAATCTCCTGAATGCTGTAATATTATTACAAAAGGGTTATCATCACCTCATTCAATATATACTTATTCACCAAATCATCGTAAATATGGCCTAGTAACTGGGTCTACCATCATGGATTACTGTATTCATTGTGGAAAAAAAATGCCTGACTCATTATCTGACAAATGGTTTTTTATATTGAGAGCAAAGTACAAAATATCAAATCAAGATATCGATAACGAAAAAATACCAGGAGAATTTTTGACCGATGAATGGTGGAAAAAAAGAAAGATCCCAAATAAACTTTCATATCTCAGCAAATACGAACGAGATAACAAGCGTCGGCGCAAACGTCGTGATGGTTGTTTTTGCTTCAACGGAAAAAACTTAAATAAATATCGTCAAACAGATCTCATTTACAATACTCGTTTTCGTGAATACGGAGTTAAAGCTGTGCGAAAAAGAGGACCTTATACTCCTATGAACTTTTGCCTTTCATGCGGCAGACAACTTGAGCCATCGCTTCGCGATTTATGGGCAAAATTGCTGCAAAAAGAGCATGGAATAGCAAATCCGTTTACAACTCCCATTGCTCAACTGCCCAAAAGCTTTCGTACTGATGAGTGGTGGAAACGTCGAGGATTGTGACAATTAATTTTTAATTTAAAATAATCGTGTTATTTGCCTGGTCCCAAAAAACTAATTCATCTTTGACTAATGTTTGAATGACATTGCTTATCCGCTTTGAGTCAGATGCTTCCAATAAAACCAATAAATTCTCAAATACAAGCATTTTATGCTTCAAAAGTACCCGCAAAATCGAACCACGAATTTGACGATCAGACCCTTTAAATTTTGACTGTTTTACATGATGCCTGCTCTGTCGACTCGGATTGGGCAAAGATTGTTTTAAGTACACACCATAATCCATCAACGCGTAATACCAATCACGAGGACATTCATGATCAACTGTTTGTTCAACGAGCGGGAAAAGTTGTTTATCATCAATGCCTTGTTCAAAAGGAAAAAAATGGTGCAAAAAAACAGCTCTAATATTTGTTTCAATAAAGACAACGGGTTTGTTAAAAGCAAAGGCACAAATTGAGGATGCTGTTGCTTTTCCAATTCCAGGTAATTGCACCAATAAATCCTCATTCGCAGGAATAATCCCTTGATTCTTTTCAACCACAATTTGTGCAAGTTTATGCAAAAAAAGAGCACGCCTGTTATATCCAAGACCACTCCAATAGAAAAGCACATCTGCAAATGTCGCTTGTGCCAACTCATGAATTGTAGCAAACCGATTAATAAATGCACTGTATTTTTCAACAACACGACTTGTTTGAGTTTGCTGAAGCATTACTTCAGAAACAACAATCTTATAAGGATCTGATTCATGACGCCAAGGAAATATACGCTTATTTTGACGATAAAATGACCATACAAGATCTTTAAATTGATTACAGTTCATATATAGTATTAATTAAGAGGAAACTCCATGACATTTTTTAAACTTCTTGCCAGATCCACAATGACACAGATCATTACGTCCAATTTTAGGCTGAGAATTTATCTCTTGTGCAGCAACATCAGCATGAGAAAGATTTGTTTGTAACTGATTTAATTCATGTAATTTTTGCGCTTCAAGCTCAGCTTCATTAAATTGTACTGGATCTAATCGAAATATATTATAAATAACCTGCTGTTTAATGCCAAGCATCATTTCCTGAAACATCTCAAATGACTCACGCTTATATTCAATTAAAGGATTTTTACGACCCCATCCTCTGAGCCCAATACCATCTTTTAAATGATCAAGATTAAGCATATGCTGCTTCCATGAATGATCAATCGTATTTAACACAAGCCATCGCTCTGCAGAATGAATCATTTGCACAGAAGAATGATTATTTCTCAAAAGTGAATACTTTTGAAGAAAAAAATTAATACAATCAGTGGTAAACTGTTCACGATTGGTCAGATTTAAACCTGAATTTTGTATCTCGTCAACAGAACAGTTCATTAGTTCAGAAAATGATTGTAATGCCTGCTCTTGAGCTTGCTGTGTAAACTGAGTATCTACACAACCGTTAATAACAAGAGAGACAATGTCACTGATAAAATCACGTATAAGCTCAAAGATACTTTCATCACTTTCTAGAGCATCTTTGCGGTATTGATACACAACCATTCTTTGCTGATTTAATACATCATCATACTCCAAAACACTTTTACGCATTTCAGCATTATGCTTTTCAACTTTTTCTTGAGACTTTTCAATAATTCGAGAGACCTGTGAAGATTCAATGACCTCGTCTTCCTTCATCCCAAACCATTCCATTCGTTTTTTCAATGTATCACCTGAAAAAATTCGAATCAAATCATCCTCTAAAGAAATATAAAAACGAGACTCTCCAGGATCACCTTGCCTACCAGAACGCCCACGCAATTGATTATCAATACGGCGACTTTCATGCCGCTCTGTACCTAAAATATAAAGACCTCCAGCTTGAACTGATTCGGGGGTTAATTTGATATCTGTTCCACGACCGGCCATATTTGTTGCGATTGTTACCTTACCTGGCTTTCCTGCATATTCAACAATTTCTGCTTCACGCGCATGATTTTTTGCATTTAAAACATCATGCGCAATATTATACGACCTTAAAATATCGCTTAATCGCTCAGAAGTTTCCACCGCAATTGTACCAATTAAAACAGGTTGCATTTTTTTGTTTCTTTCCTGTATATCCTCAACAATTGCTTTATATTTTGCACGATTTGTCAAAAATATAAGATCTGGTCTATCATTACGGATCATAGGACGGTTTGTTGGAATAGTCACAACAGATAATTTATAAATAGAATAAAGTTCTTCCGCCTCTGTCAATGCAGTACCAGTCATACCCGCTAATTTGTCATACATACGAAAGAAATTTTGCAATGTAATGGATGCAAGCGTTTGGCTCTCTTGCTCAATTGCAACTCCTTCTTTTGCTTCAAGTGCCTGATGAAGACCATCAGAGTACCGCCTGCCTTGCAAAATACGCCCTGTAAACTCATCAACAATCAATACCTCTTGATCTTTAACAACATAATCAACATCTCGTTTGAATAATGCATGCGCACGCAAGGATTGATTGACGTGATGAAGGAGTGTCAAATTCTCAACAGCGTATAAATTTTTTACATGAAGCATCTGTTCAATACGATCAACACCAGCCTCTGTTAATAAGACAATTCGATCTTTTTCATGCACTTCATAATCAGTAACAGCCTGTAATCGAGCAATAACTTTATTAACTTGAATGTATAAATCACTACTTTGCTCAGTCGAACCAGAAATAATAAGAGGAGTTCGAGCTTCATCAATCAAAATTGAGTCAACCTCATCAACAATTGCAAAAGATAGTTCACGCTGAACATAATCTTGCAAACGAAATTTCATATTATCGCGAAGATAATCAAATCCAAGTTCGTTATTTGTTGCATATACAATATCTGAATTATAGACATTTCTACGCTGAGAATCTGACATATTATTTTGTAAACAACCAACAGATAGACCAAGCTTTGTATAAATAGCACCCATCCACTCAGCATCTCGACGAGCTAAATAATCATTTACCGTAACAAGGTGAACCCCTTTGCCAGCCAAAGCATTTAAATAAAGTGGCAATGTTGCAGTTAACGTTTTTCCTTCACCTGTCTTCATTTCAGCAATTTTTCCTGAATGTAAAACAATCCCACCAATCAATTGGACATCATAGTGCCGCTGATTAATTGCTCTTGCAGAAGCCTCTTTAACAAGGGCAAATGCTTCCGGAAGAACTTCATCAAGAGAACTGCCCATGGAAACTTTTTGACGCAAATCATTTGTTTTTATAATCAAATCAGCATCAGACAACATTTTAAAACTTTCCTCAAAGCTGTTGATTGCAGTAAGAAGAGGTTTTATTTTTTGAATTTCTCTTTCATTTGCTGTACCAAAAAATTTTGCCAGTAACTGTGTAATCATATCTGATTCTCTTGAAAAACAATTTTATATAACTGTACCCAATATTATGCCTATGCGCAAGAGTTAAACCATAATATAAATATCCCCTTTTTATGAGATTTTATTTATTTTTTGAGTTATAATAAATGCAATTAGACTCGCAGCAACAGAAGCATTGTAAGAAACCTCAACAGAAACCTGTGGAATAGTTACCTTAATTCCTTCACGTAAAACAATCTGAGAAACGCCAAACCCTTCGCTTCCAATAACCAAACATAACGGAACTGCAAAAGGAACTTCAGTCATATTTTTTCCACCAAATGTTGCAACATATAATGCATAACCAGCATTTTTAATCAATAAAAGCGCTTCTTGAATTGAAGAAGCAACAAAAACTTGCATATATTCAGAAAGTCCAGCAGATGCCTTAATTGCAGCAGCTGTTAAAGGAGAAGAACCCTTTTTAATTAAAACAATTCCAGAAACACCCATGCAATACATTGATCGAATAATTGCACCAAGATTTCGAGGATCTTGCACCCCATCAAGAAGTACAATAAATGGAGCCTTTGCTGGTTCAAAAAATTTTTTTTGATATGCAAATGACTGAACCCATGCAACAAACCCTTGATGATCGACTGAATCAACCATTTTTGACAAAACAGATCGATCAACATATTGAATTGCAACATTATAAGGAGGCAATAATTTTTCAATATCCACCCATCCTTTTGGTTGAGGCTTTGTCGTATAAATAGAAATAAGCTTTCTTTTTTTTGCTTTTAAACATTCAATCAAAGGATTAAGCCCAAAAATAAGCTCTCCAACTGTTTTTTTTGTTTTTTCAACCGTTTTTTTTATCATTTTTTAAAACCAATTTTTTGAAAAATTATTTTTTTTTGATATATTTATCTATCAGTATAGTTTAATTCTATTTTTTTATAAGGAGGCTCATATGAAATCCTTTTTATATCTTTCAGCAATGCTACTCATTCCTCAATCAACTTTTTCATATCCTGGATCCATCCATGGATGTTGCCCATTCTTAATGTTTGAACAGATGGAACATGCAATATTAAAGCATCTTTCAGATATTGAACAAAAAATACAGTCTGAAACAGCTCATAAAAAACTTGCAACATTACGCATGAATGAAAAAGATGATTTTGTTGAACTTATTTTTAAATCTGAAGAATTTTTAAAGCCAGAATCAAATGATATAGAAGGTGTTACACTCAGCAAACAGTATAATGGACTTAATGTTTTGACGAGTCTTTGTTTGAAAGCAAATTCATTTTCTGCAACAATCAAGCAAAAATTATTTGAGGATGGAACCGGTCTTTGCGTTACCATTTCAGAAAAACAATCTGATAATAACTGTTCTTATTCTAGTTATGCACGAAAACAAATTATGATTCCTGCCTTACTAGAAACAGAAAAAGTTTCAGCAGAATTTGATAAAAAAGAAGGAACAATAAAGATTGTGATCCCAAAAAACTCAGTAAACATACAGGTTGCTCAAAACATGGTACCAATAACTATTGTTCCAGAACAATGAATCTACTTGCTTTGGCAGGTCTTTCTGCTTCACTTTTGGCAGCAACGTTATTAATCAAGCCAACGACATGTATACATATGCAAATACCAGATGAAATGACAAAGCTTGAATTCAACATTAATAATGATGTATTAAAAACTGTTTCTGATAAAGATAGTTTTTCAATTATTACTATTGTTGAGTCCAAGACTGCTGCAATGGGAATTCAATTAAAGACAGACTTGCTTTTGCAAACAGATATTCAAAAGTTTAATTATTTTTTAAATACCTATGAACTTTATTCAAAACAAGGTAAAAAAAGAGCATTAAAAACGGATGAAACGACTGTAGATATTGATACAAATAAAGGATCATTAAAAATGACAATTCCAATTGCTTTTTAATAATTTCACATAAGGAAAAAATTTATGTACATTTACAATTTAATTAAACTATCACTATTAATTCCTGGAACTTTTTTTGCTGTTTTGACTGATGGTAATTTGACATATTCACCTTTACAAGAATATCCTTTTCAGAGTGAATATAAAGAATTTCCTATTATCAATATTACACCAGAAGAAAAGAAAGTCTTAAATATTAAACATTACGCAATACAAAGCAGATTAGACTCAAAGAAATTTTTTATTTTTGAAAATTGTAAACATAATATACCACCCTCTTTTATAAGAGATGTCGCAAAAAAAGCAAATGACGAAAATCGTCTATATCCAGCAGTTGTTTTAAAAAACGGTTCTTTTGCAATACTAAATTAAAAAATTTAGACTTCATTATATGATGATAAAAAGGGTATTAAAACTTATTTAATACCCTTTTTATCAAAATAACATGAGATTATGTATACATTTCTCGCGCATTATCAATTAATTTTTTTGTTGTATCATTCAATGGAATCGCATTTTGAACAATATATTGACGTCGTAATGCTGCTTGTTTGACAACTTGGCAAGCACTGTTTAATTTGAACACAAATTGAGAAACTAAATGATCTTCTGTAAAATATTGATACCATGTTTTATCGCCTTTGATACAACTCCAATCTTCTTGTTTTGCTTCAATCCAATCTTCATTTCCAGCCATCCATTGCCAAAAGGCATCTTCAATATCTTGACGCACAGTCATTTCATCGGTTAACAAGGTAAAAGCTCTTGAATGAAAAAGTTCTCCGCGACAAAAAAAGCTACTGATAAAAGTGGTAAGTGGTGAAACTCCAAAAAACTGCTCCCCATTTAAAACACTGCTTTTTTTTATCGGCAATACATATCCATACATTCGTTCTAGATCATTAAAAAAATAATATGCAGGTGATGCTGATGAATCAAGCCCAATAGCACCAAAAAAAGATGCTCCATAAGAAATATTATAAAGATGCTCGGATCTTATTTTTGGTATCTTGCCAACATTTAAACTCAAAAGATCATTCTTCAAATTTTTTAATTGCTGGACTGAAAAATCTCTGGATGGTAAAAGTGCTCCTGATCGATATAACAAAAAAAGATCGGGTTGTAATTTACATTTTTGTTCAAGCATTAAAATTTTAACAATTATATTTTGATATTCATGAGCAGTAGGCATTAAATCTTTCCTATGAGAAATAGTTGCAATTCTATTTTCAAGACCAGTCTTTTCAAGAATTATTTGATAATAATATGGAATTAATTCATTATTCTTATAATTCAAAGGACTATTTTGCAAAACCGATGAAAGATAATCGTTACATTTTTTATGAAATGAAATAAAAAATGGTATCAGATTTATCTCTTGACCACATTTAAAAATTAATTCATCATCAACAATGTTTTTATAAATATCTTTAGAAACAGATTCTTGAGTTACAATGGTTTTTAATCCCTCGTTTACTAATAACTCATAGGCTATTGTCGGAATCCATTGTGCATACACAGTTGGCACTTCAGCTTTTAATCGTTTTGTAATTTCAACTTCTTCATCGAGCTTTGGGTTATAATTTGGATTAAATGCTGGCGCTGTTGGCCACTGCTGTTCAAGCAAAATTTGATACGCTTGTCGATGTTCTTGCTCCGTTAATTCAGTTCCATCATATTTATATAATACATACTCTGACTGAATGAACGAACCTATAAAAAGCGCTAATAGAATTAAAAACGACATAATTCCCCTTTAAATATTAATGTATCTGTCTTTATTTTATTTATATTTGAAATTTCGTCAAGCAGCAAGATACAAAAAAATATCAAGTAAAGAAATTATTTTGCTGCGTTTATTTAAAGGCCAGATAAGATTCCAGGTTTTTAATATCAAGAAAAGCAACCTATCAAAGACATGAGTCATGAAGATCATTTTTAATGCACATAGATCGTTTTAATGCAGGATTCAAGCGAGAAAAAAAGGTTCTTACATTGGTAATACCTGCATTCAAGCATAATGTATCTGCAGGATATGCCTGCGGATCAATCAATGATATTTTGTCTCCAACAGAAACAGACTGGCAATCTGTAATATCAACAACAATGAGATTCATTGCAATACGACCAATTACAGGAACTTTATGACCATTGATAATACCATGTCCCTTTTGATAAAAAGCAGGCTCATATCCATCACAATATCCAAAAGGCACTAGCCCTATAACCATATCATACAAGGCTTGAAATGCACAGTTATATCCTATAAATGACCCTTTTGGAATCTGCTTAACACTCATGATATAGCTTTGTACTGTTAAAATAGGTCTTAAATAAGCAGTCGAATCTTTTTTTAATGCGACGGTTTTGGCAAATTCAGAAGAATAATAACCATATAAGGCCAAACCTATTCGAAAAAAATTATAAGATGAAGATCGAATCATTGTTGCAGCACTATTATATGCATGAATATATTCAATTGGTCCTATAATTCGTTCAATTCGTTTTACAATAGCATTAAACATACATTCTTGCTGATCTGTGTAGGATTGGTCTTCAAGCTGAGATTGCGCAAAATGTGTGTATATACCCTGTAGATTGATCCAAGAAAAATTTTTTATTTGATTGCAAAAAGATTCGATAGAAGTTTCAGTTAAACCAAATCGAGACAATCCTGTATCAATTTTTAAATGAACTGATAACCGCTTGCCGATTTTCTTGCCAAGATCATTTAAAATCTTAATTCTTTCAATTGAGTCAACCATTGAAACAATTGTTTCATCTGCAAGGCTTGCTACATCACAATCCCAATCTCCCATGACCAAAATTGGTTTTTTATACCCGTATGAGCGAATTAAAACTGCTTCTGACAAATGAAATACACACATCCAATTAATTAAAGGACTTTTTTCAACCAAAGAACCGACTTCTTTCAATCCATGACCGTATGCATTTGCCTTAAGAACAATTGCAATAATAGCTTTTTCTTGAACAAAAGACCTGACTTTTTTTGCATTCATATTAAAAGCATAACTGCAAATTATAACCTGATTGTTCATACTAATAATTTTTGAAAAATAATTTTTTTGAAAATAATACCAGTGTCATTATAAGGAACAAAATTAATTTTTCCAGTGATAACATATAATAAATGAACAAAACAGCCTTTTAAAAGTTTTTTTAAGAATTATTTAAAAGAATATTGCTAAATAGAAATTTAATTTTGTAAATTATTTGTGAATAATAAACAATTTAATTCGAAAAGGATTATTATGAAAACAACTAATACACTTGATCATTTTAATAATATTTTAACTTTCTTAGGTCTTTGTATCTTATTATTGTACACATATTCAAGCTGTTTATAAATTTAATTTCTTAATAATTTCTCCATTTGAGCAAGTTAAAAGCTTGCCCCATTTGGATAGAAAAATCAGCACGGACTCACTTTTGCCCTGCTCATCTTCCCAGACAAAAGGATTATATTTGACTGGCAATACCGTTTGTTGTGCCCACACATTTGCCGCCAACTGACCAAACATCATCGTTCCAAAAACCCATTCTTTATTATATTTTTCAAATTTTGGCAATAATTTCCATATCCCAGCACTAACAAACATTGAAAAACCCCACACATGGAAATCGATCCCTATTTTTACTTTGGATCGTTTACCCTGTATCAAAGACATCCATGAAAAATTAGATCGGCATTCACCTTTTTTTAAATAATTGGTCAAGTGTGAAATATAACCTCTTTTTCCAATTTCATAGACCAAAGCAGTCGGCAAAACAAAAGATGCTACACCCAAACAAGTAGCAAGCGGACCTAAAAAAGCAGATCGATCTGGCATTCGAGTAAAATAAAAAGTTCCTGCACACCCTCCAATAAATAAAAAAGAGGCAAGAACAGCTTTTGTTTTGCTTGATGAAGAAATCGTTTGTTCAGAAGCATGAGATAAAAAAGAAATAGACAATACAATTAATAGAAAAAGTCTCTTATATACCATCATTCAAAGCAATCTTCTTTAAACCAGAACAAATAACTTTATTTTCCTTAATCCCATTTTTGTTTTTCCATATAAATGGATTAATTTTGAAAAGCATATAATAGGCATAGGCAATTGTCAAGGCAGATCCAAATAAAATAGGGTTTAAAGGATTTTTTTTAAAAGATACAACAGTTGTTAAAAAAGTTCCCAGAAAAAAAGGAAGTAAAGCAAATCCTATATAGGATTCATTCCTAATACTAGGATCAGATTCTTGACCTACGTATTGTTTACTTGTATACCCAATAAACATAAAAGACCCTTTGTTATTAGAGTCCTCAGGAGAATTTAAATGTGATTTGACTATCGTATTATGAGTATCCATTTTTCCAATCTGATAAACACCCCCAACAGTCAGAGGAAATACAAAATATTTCATATCAATTGAGAAAATATGAGAAAAAACCGTAACAAAAAAAAGAAAATACCTTGCCCACAACATAGTGTATTCCTTAGTCGTAAAAAATTATATTATTTTTGTAAATTTTTATCTTTTGTTTTTGTGATATAATGATATGTTGTTGTTATCAATGGGGAAATAACAAAAAAACCCAACGCCATTTCTAATTTGTATGGTGCACTATTTCTCGCCTTAGAAATAGCATACAAAGCAAACAAAGAAGTATATATATTGTTGCTTAATTTCAATTCTTTCTCTTTTGTTCCAATCGACAAAGAACATTGCATATTGTCAACCCAAGGCTTTATTGAAACAGGAACAACCTTAGATAAAAGATTTACTGCTCCTTTAGTCAGTAATGAAAACGCAGCACCCATAATAAGGGCTGAAACTTGTTTTATAGGATCATTTTTATTCAAGAAATCATTGAATTCATTATCACCCATAGCTTTACAAGAAAAAAATTCAAGATACACAACAAAACAAAAAAATTTTTTACCTTATTATTAAACATCATAAAACCTTATAAATAGAATGTTTGCCAACTTTGATTATTAATCCAGACGTAATTACAATTTTTGCTTCAAAATCGACAATCTTTTTTCCATCTATTGATACTGCGCCTGATTCAATCAAACGCCGCGCTTGTGAGGATGAATTAATTCCAGTATTAGGTAACACTTTTAAAACATCAACAATCCAGACCAATGCCCCATGCGGATATGAAAGCTTGATTTCTGGTACACAATCAAATGATTGATCTTGAATAATCTTTTTAAATTGATCTCGGGCATTTACTGCCTGATCAAATGACCACAAATCAGAAATAATTTTTTCAGCAATGTTTTTTTTCATTTCAAATGGATGCACAATTGCTTGATCAACACTTTGTTTTGCAACAACAAGCTCATCCTGATTAAAAACACGCAAAAGCTGAGCATATTTCCACATTAAAGAATCAGACAGAGACATAAGCTGCCCAAATGCATTTTCTGCTGATTGGTCCAAAATAATCGCATTATTCAATGATTTTGACATTTTAGAAACACCATCAAGACCTTCAAGTAAAGGCACAGTCACAATCGCTTGCGGTTCTTGTCCATATTCCTGTTGCAAAAAGCGACCCATCATTAAATTGAATGTTTGATCAGTACCACCAAGTTCAACATCGGCTTGCAAAGCAACAGAATCATATGCCTGCATTAATGGATAAAGCAATTCATGAAAACCAATTGAAAGATGCTCATTTAAACGCTTTTTAAAATCATCTCTTTCAATAATACGCGCAAGAGTGAGCTTTGAACAAAGATGAATCATTTGCTGAAAATCAAGCTTTGAAAGCCATTGGCTATTATAAGCAATTGTTAATTTTGACATATCAAGAATACGAGAGGCTTGAGCAACATACGTTTCTTGATTTTTTGTAATTTGTTCAACAGAAAGAGGTGGTCTTGTTTTTGATTTTCCCGTTGGATCACCAATTCGTGCCGTAAAGTCACCGATAACCAAAACTGCCTTATGGCCCAAATCTTGAAAATCTTTTAATTTTTGCAAAACAACCGCATGTCCCAAATGCAAATCAGGAGCTGTTGGATCCATTCCAAGCTTGACAATCAATTTTTCTTTTTTTTCAAGCTTATCAATAAGACAAGATTCTGGAACAACATGAGCAAAGCCAGACTTTATCTTACTCATGGCAGTATGTGCTGCGTTCATATTACAACCCTAAAAAAAGACCTATAAACAAACCGACATAGGTAATACAATTTACAACCAATATTCGTAATGGTTCGGCAAAAAGAAACAACAAAACAAGAGGAATAAAAAGATTGGATGGTTTAATTCTATTAATAGCATAATCCATAGGATCTGAAGCCTTACACACCAAATAAAAATCACGCCCATTCAAAATGGCATACAAAATTCCCAACAATAAATGAAGATATATAGCTACAAGAATAATAAAGCCAAACACTATCGACAATGAATTTACTGCAGGAAATAGATCTGCAAGAACACGATGAGATACAACTCTTTCAACAATCATAGTATAAAAAAGGCCTACAACGGGCAATCCAAAAATTAATTCTAAAAGAACGAGCAATAAAAGAGCAGAAACAATATGAGTTATAACATCGGCAAAAGAAACCAGAAAAAGCCGCCATCGAGATTTAATATTAAATGGATCAATATACACAGAACGACCCCACCCCAGTGGAGAGCCGTATCCACAGGATACAATCAGCATAATAAACCCAAAGAAATCAATGTGGTTAATGGGATTAAAGCTAGTAAATTCAAACCGTTGTGCAGTATCATCTCCTGCCCAATATGCAACCCAAGCCTGCACAACATTGGGAATAGTCACAATCCATGCATAAGCGATAATAAAAGAAATACATTTAATTAAGAACTCTGTGGCTTTAATATTTAACATAGAAAAAACTTTAATTATAATATATAGTAAAAATATTCTATCATCTCTTATTAGTTTGGCAATGGAATATAACAATTATCTCCTTAAAAATCCTTTTTTATCCACAAAATTAATATTTTTACTTTTGATTTGGGCCTTAAGAGTACACGGTGCATTGCAAGAACAGCCAGATATACCTGTTCCTATACCCGTATTTAAAAAAGAAGGTTTTAAAACAAAAGAGGCATTTTTTTTTAAAGAACATTTAAAGGTTATTAATGATAATTTTGATTATACAGGCAAACAAGTATGCAAAGAACTTAATTCTATCATACAAGCATATCATGAACAACAGATAAGAACTGGCCTAAAAAATACCCATGAACAAGGTAATCCTCTGTGGGAAACTTTCTCAAAAGATCAATATTATCAAATCATATCTTTCCCTGAACAATTTTCAGCTTATTTTCAAAGTCAAGAATCACACTACAAGATTAAACTTGAAGAGTTTAAACAAGCAAAAAAATTTCTTTTTGAAACAATTCGTCTTGTGAAACATGAGTCGCACATTGAAAATGCACTTTTAAAAATAGATGAGTTGATCTGTGACCTTGAAAAATATACTTTTGAAAACGAAGAGACTATTGCAAAGAAAGACGACGTAATTACATTAAAAATAAATTACATTCAAAAAAAAATGCTTCATATCGCATTGATTATAGAGTTTAAAAATCAACTTTTTGAGTTTTTAGAAAGCTATTTTAAAGAAAGACACAATTATTGTGAAAATACAGATTTTAGCTTTACTGAAAATCTACAGTATAAACCACAAAAATTAAAATCTTTTTCTTTGTTAAACAAAACAGAAAAAGATTTTTGGGACAATACTTTAAATATTAATAACTATTTTTCTTATTTAGGTCCTATTATAAGAACCTTCAATGATGGTATAACTTTTTATAATACAACAACTCACTTTATACAAGATCCCAAAAAGTGGCTCTCTAGAAAATTTTTTACACATCCAACAATACAAAAAATAATAAATACGAGTGAAAGAACAATTGAAAGCACTAATAGAAGATTATTTCTTTTTGCAGACACTGAAATTGAGCCACTTGCAAATCGAATCACGGTTATTTCAAATATTTTACAAGCTGGAAACAAACCTGCCGTATGGAAATTTTCAACATTTTTAATAAAAATGGTTCCTCGATTTATAATTAATAGAATTTCAAATCAACCTTCAAACATTTCTAATGTAAATGAAAAAATTGATAAAAACTCAAAAGAAGTGGCAGAAAAAATACAAAAAGCTTTTCAAGAGTTTGAAAAAACCAAAAAAACTCAAGAATCTCTTTCAAAAATTTTAAAAAGTCTTATAAAAGCATCTGGAAGCTTTGTTCCCGCGATTGATTTTTTAAATAGTATACAAGAAAGAGTTTTTAATAATGCCATTCCAGCAACAATTGCAGAATACATTTTAGAGTTTAAAAATCATTTAACTCTCTATTCAAATTACATTGAAGAAAAAATCAAAGATCTCAATGCTGTATTAGACCGATTTGAAATTGATAAAAAAATTCAAGAAACAGTCATAAAAATGGATTCTTTTTGCGACTGGGCAACTATATTTCAAGCAATTAATAAGAATAATAGAAAAAAAAATCGCAAAAATTTTTATAAGCCGCATCTACCTCTTTGTTCATTTTTATTATTCAAAAAAACTCCTTATTTTGATGTCGATGAAAATCAATTTGAATCAATTCAACGAAAATTTAATGATGAAGAGTATCAATTGATATCGAATCATTTAAATACTATTTATACTGAAATCAATAAAATAAATACTGATTATTTAAAAAAAATAAAAGGCATTATTGATTTACCAAAAACAAATATAGACCTGTCTATTCCAGATGGTTACGCAAAAACAATGTTATTTCTTTTTGCTTTAAAAGACGTAAGAAAATTATATAAATACCTTGATGAATCTTTACCTGAACAAGAATCCAACACTTACAAAAAAGAAAATCTAGAAAAATTTTTACTTAATGTTTTTCCTGGCACACAAAATCTTAAAAATACAATAAACCATAATAAAGATTCTTTAAAAAAACTAAACAATAAAAAAGCAAAAAGTCAACGTGCATACAATGAAGCAAAAAACTGGCTCGAACATAACAATGACATTCAAGAAGATTTGAGCACAAGTATCAAATCCCTTGATCCATCTCTTTCAAGAAAAATTTTGACAAAAATTGCATCATATTTCATTATGATTTTCTCTTTTTTCATTAATAAAGAAAAGCTACTACCCTTTTTTGATTATTCGCCTTTTGATGAAATTATTTTAAAAGAAGAAATTTTAAAAAATGAAAATAAAAACAAGTATCTTAAAAAAAGTGTTGAAAAAGCCATTGCTGAGTATGAAGGACTTGATTTAAAAATTGAATATCTTTCAAATATAATAGAAGATAAGAAAGCGCATTATAAGGCCATTAAAGCTTTTAGAAATGATATTAAAGCTGAAATAAATGAATTTTGGAATTTGAATTAACTTTAATCATACAACGGTTATCAAAAATTATGGAAAAAAAATATACAAGCGCAACAGCTCATGCTGATATTGATCGTTTGTGGTCAGAAGAACGTATTTATGAAAAAAATTTAGAAAATAAAGAATATCCACTGTATAGCATCGATACACCCCCTCCAACTATTTCTGGAACTCTTCATATTGGCCACGTTTTTTCTTACACACATACCGATATTATTGCACGATACAAGCGTATGACAGGACATCGTGTTTTTTATCCATTTGGATTTGACGATAATGGATTGCCAACAGAGCGATTTGTTGAAAAAAAAAGAGAAGTACGTGCAGGATCAATGAAACGATCAGAATTTCGTGCATTATGTCTTGAGGAGTCAAAAAAGGCAGCGGATCAATTTAAAACGTTATGGCTACGCCTTGGCCTTTCTGCTTATTTCAAGCAAACATACAGCACCATTTCTCCAGAAGTACAAAAAATATCTCAATTGTCATTTCTCACGCTTTTTGAAAAAAATTTAATTTATCGCAACTTTGAACCAGCAATTTATTGCACAGCATGCAGAACTTCTGTTGCTCAAGCAGAGTTGGATGATGCAACAAAAGAAACTGTTTTTTATACTTTTGAATTTTACAAAGAACCTATCACCAATAAATCACTCCTTGTTGCAACAACACGTCCTGAATTATTATGGTCATGCGTTGGACTTGTTTTCCATCCAGAAGATAGTCGATATGCCCACTTGCAAGGATCACACGTGATAGTTGCTCTTGCAGGACATCAAGTACCCTGTTTTGCTGATACCAAAGTTGACCCAACAAAAGGTACCGGCCTTGTCATGGTGTGTACATTTGGTGACAAAACTGACATTGAATGGTACAAGCAGTATAAATTACCATATATCAACTCTATTGGACACGATGGCAAAATGGTACGAGGCATCGGTCAAGGATTGCCTGTTCTTGAAGCCAGACAAAAAACTGTTGAAGAGCTAAAAAATAAAAACCTCATCATCGATGAAAAAAAAATAACCCACACTGTCAGCATTCATGAGCGTTGCAAAAATCCAACAGAATACTTGTGCTTTGCTCAATGGTTTGTATCAATTGTTAATCGCAAAAAAGAATTCATTACCTTTGCAGAAGCAATTTCTTGGAATCCTTCATTCATGAAAGCTCGATTTTTAGACTGGGTTGAAAATCTTGCATGGGATTGGTGCATTTCTCGACAAAGACCCTATGGAATTCCATTTCCAGTGTGGCACTGTCTTTCATGCACAGCAATTATTCCTGCAAAAAAAGAAGATTTACCTCTTGATCCCCAAGAAGTAAAAGCACCAACATGTCATTCTTGCAAGAGTGAAAATGTGGTACCCGATACTGATGTTATGGACACATGGAATACATCATCATTGTCTCCTTACATTATTTATGACCTTTATTGCTCGATCATGGGAACTGAATCAAAACTTTTTGAAAAAGAACAAACCCCAGCATTTTTCCCTCTTTCAATGCGACCACAAGCGCATGATATCATCAGAACATGGGCATTTGATACTATTTTAAAAAACTTTTTGCATAATCACCCTATTCCATGGCACTCAATTGTTATTTCAGGCCATGTGCTCAGTGATCAAAAAGAAAAAATTTCAAAATCAAAAGGTAACGAAACCTATACTCCCGAACAGTTGCTTTCCAATTTTGATTCTGATGCAATTCGATATTGGGCAGCTCATTCATCATTAGGACATGATACTGCTTTTTCAGCCGATCAAATAAAACAAGGACAACGCGTTATTACAAAATTATGGAATGCATTTTTATTTGCACAGCCTCACTTAAATGAGTCAGTGTGCACACCTCCAACAACAAAGCTTTCCCCAATAAATCAATGGATTATTGATGCATTTAATATGATGAGCAAAAGCTATCATGAACATTTTAAAATGTATGATACTGGTCCTGCAATAACGGTTCTTGAGCGTTTTTTTTGGAGTGATTATTGCGATAATTACATTGAAATGATAAAAAACGTCCTTTTCAATCCAGAACTATATTCCAAAGAAGAACGAGATCAAACCCTTTGGACAATATATCAGATTGGTTTTGGGATTTTGCAACACTATGCCCCATTCATGCCATATGTTACTGAAGCTATTTACCAAGAACTATACCGGTTACCAAGCAATGAATGCTCAATTCATATCAGCCGAATGAATGAACACCTACTTGTTTCACTTGAACAAACACAAATTAACCACGGACTGCTTTTAATTCAAATTGCCACAAAAACAAGAAGGCTCAAAACAGAACAGTACCTTTCATTAAAAACTGAGATAACTCACTTATCAATAGCAACTGACAATAGTACCATTGCACAAATGATTCAGAAGCAACAACAGCTTATAAAAGGCGTAACGCAAGCGATTGATATTTATATTGAAACAGAAAAAACTCATGAAACCAAAATTATTCTATCTGAAAACAAAGTTCAAGTCTTTATCAATCTTGAGGCTGAATAACAAAAAAATAGAGCTTTTATTTTACTTGAGATAATAAAAAATATAGAATTAATAATGATTATATTTTAGTTTTTAATTTTTTTTGTAATTATTTATGGTGCTTATAAAAAACACCCAACGATCATATTCTGTTAAGATTGCTCAGATTAAAAAACAAGCAAATAGAATTATTGAATTTCTTGGCTACAAGGGGTTTGACCTTGGAATTTGGCTTACAACAAACAAAACGATACGAACTTACAATAAACAATATCGAAATAAAGATAAACCAACAGACATTCTTTCATTTCCGGCCCATCCAACATTAAAAGCAGGAGAACGTATTGTTTCCCAAAATAAAGACGAAAAAGCCCTTGGAGACTTAATTATATCTGTTGAATATGTGATAAAAGACGCACCACAATGGAATCAAACATTTGAAAGTCGAATGACAACTTTGCTTGTTCACGGAATTTGTCACGTACTTGGGTATGACCATGAATTTGACCATGATTATGACATTATGAATAAAGAAGAAACCCGAATTTTGGAATTTTTAAAAAAATCATGAAACAAATATTATTTTTACTTATTTTTTCTTTTATGAGTATTTTTTCAATGGAAGAACCAAAAGAGTCCACATTGGCTGATATATTTAATCTCCATGAAAATGATGACACCAATGATTTAACAAAAGCTATTAAAGAGCTACTTATATCGCCCTCAACATCAAAAAACACAGATAATATCATAACTAAAAAAATTGCTCGTTTTATACATCCTGATAAAGTTGATGCTCAGCACAAAGATATTGCTACCGATTTATTTAAACTATTTCAAGATGTTAAGTATAATCCAGATCGATATTATGATCCTAAGTTTGAAAATAGACCTTGGCTCATACAAGTACCTTGTGAAATAAGAGAAATATTTGTTCATCGATTTTTTGAGTTACTTGAAAGAAATACTACATACACAAATTTTAAAACAGAACTTGATACTATAATAAAATTGTCACATACAAAAAATCAAAATAATGAATATATATTACAAACATACAATAATGATGATATCAATGAGATTATTTTAAATGGTTCAAATATTTTACTAAAGCCACAATTTGATGAATTAAAAGAAATACTTTGTGCAAAATATCAAAATTTCAATCAAGTTTTTAATGAATTTATTTCTACAGAACAATCAACGCAATACGCATATCTTTTTAATCTTTTAAAAGAATTTCAAACATTTGACCGATGTATGATACCAATACACAATAACAATAAACTTAGTTATTGGTTTGAAAAGTATAACCTATACAAAGAAGAACTCAAAAATAATAAGGTTAGTGGTGATGGTAATTATAATTTTGAAATAGATCATAATGGTCAAAAAAGAGTTGCAATTGCTGTTGTTTTAGATTCTTGCAACATAAATTATCAAGAAGGACTTTTTAGTAATGGACAAAATTTTAATCTTTTAGAAAAAGAAATTCTAAGCTGGTCAAACAATAGAGACAACTTCAACAATAATGGTTATAAAGAATTTAAACAATATCATGAAAATTATCATAAAATTTATTTTGAACTTCAAAAAAAACTAGCAGAACATGAACATGAGTTATTTAATAAAAATGATGATTCAAAAAAGAACGCATTTATAATTGACGATTTTTTAACAAAAGATATTTTTAATTTTATCGACCAACTCTTTATTACCGATCACAAAAAAAAGTTTAATACTGAAAACATTAGTGATGCATGTCTTTTTTGTTTAACAAATAAGATAAATCCTTTAAAAATTTTACCACAAAAAAATAGCCTTGAAGAAAAGATTTGGAAAAAAAACATTCAATCTTTTCCTACTTTTATCAAGCATTTTAAAGACTACCAAAAAAAATATCCTGTATTAAATACAAGCAATGAAACAATGGAAGAAAAAATAAAAATTGTTTTAAGGTTTATTACATTAGAAAGTAAAGATCCAAAAAATTTATGCTTTTTTGATACTTTTTTTACAGACGCTTTTTTCTCAACAAAAAAAATTGAATTTCTTGATCATTATTTTTACTTCAATGAACCGCTCAAACGTTCATTTTCAGACTATGTTACCTCAATCAAAAATGCGACTAAAAAATATATTAATGATCATAATGATTCAAATGTTTTTAATAATAATGAAACACTATGTGATTTTGTATTACTTGAAAACAAAATGTTTCAAGTAATACCAGATGAAAGCAAATATTTATTTGAAACATTTATACAAGATATCGCAAATAACCTTAAACAAAATCCCGAATCCAATGGTACAAATAAAATTAGATTATTAAAAAATTTATTAGAAAGTTACTTTATACCATATACACTTATAAATGAAGCAGAAAATATTGGATTTATTCAAAAAAAACTTTCTTTTGAAACCCTAAAAAAAACAATAGACGAAATAAACAATTATTTAACAAACCAAAACTGGTTTGAACAAGTAATCAATCCTGAAATTCTAAACATCACTACTCAATGGATCAACAATTCTGTTCAAGCATCTTTATTTAATATTCAGCCACTTCCTTTTGAAGAAATACAAAAAAATATAAGTAATGATGATGAAAATAATAATAAAAAAATTCTACAATATCTTACATATTTTAATCACTATACTGTTTTTATCTCACGATATCACCTTATTTTGCCAGATCATAAAATTTTAAAATCATTCAATAAGTGGTTACACGCAACAACAAAAAAAAATGTCGCTAATGTGGATGGAATAAATAAGACTCTCTTGCTAACTTATGAAAAAAATAATATCACTTCTGATAATTTATTTTCACCTATTGTTTCATTGTTACAAATCAATAATTCTACATTTGACATTAATATAAATGACCCGTTATCACTAATAGATCAGATTGATCAAGAAGCAGAAAAACAACTTTATAGCTCTTGGAAATTCAAAATTCATTGGATTACACAAATTGCAATAAAGACTGGTATGTTAAAACTATTTTCTGAAAATCTTGGCTCAAAGCTTGCACGAAATTTTATTCCTCATTTAAAACAAGCAAAAAATAACAAACATTATGATGAAGCATGCAAGCATTATAACGTTGACACAATAAAAAACCCAAATCAAAAAGAGTATATTATTGATCAATTAAAAATTGTCTACAATCAATATTCACATAGGGATTTTTTAAACAAAGCAATTAAAACCGCAATGCCCTATTTAAATTCTTCTCAAATAAAAAACGTTTTTAAATTTTTTTAAGGAAATTCAATGAATATGAAAAATTGTTTCTTTTTATGCACAATTTCAATAGGACTTTTTTTTCATCATAAAGCACATACCTTGTCTGACGGATACCAATTTGCAGGTCTTTGTTTTGTTACTGTTGCTGGTGGTGGAGTGCTCTGGTGGTCAGGTGCAGCACCAAAAATTGCAGAAGCAGCACTTCCACAAATTTTAGGCGGTGCAGCAACAGCAGGTACCATGCCACTTGCAAATACAATTGCCAATATTGCCAAAAAGCCCTTTAATAACCCTATTGACAAATTAATTAAAGAGCTTGAAGAAGAACGAAAAATTATTTCTGAAAAACATAGTTCATTAATGCAGCTTACACAATCACGAACTCTTTCAGAATCACAAAAAAGTCAATTAGATCATCTATTGCAATCAACAGCACAACAATTATTAACAACAGAAAAAAAAATTACCAAACTTTACGAAAAAAAAGAGTTTGATAAAAATAGGCCAACTGTTTTAAACTAACAAAAAGTAGCAATTTTTTTTTATTGACTTACAATCAATTTTAACATTTTTGATTTTACTAAAAAAAGGTTAAGGATGATTTACAATCAAAAATTTGTTTTTTTTGCTATTATTTTTTTATTTAATTTTTCTCTCCAATGTGCCTCTCATTTACCACAGATTAATAAAAATTCTTCAAATAATTATTTAACACAATCATCAAACGTTATTGCAGCAAAAGTTAAAACTAAAGCCAATAATCTTGCAAAATCACAACCAATTCCAATTCCGTATAACAAAAATTATGAAGAAAAAAATGTTCATGAAGAATATTCCCCTTCATCTCCTTTAAATAAAGGTTTTCAAAAACTTTTTGTAGGATATAAACAGTATAGCCATTATCCAGAAGAAAATATCAACTCAAGCTTAGGCTTAAATAATGTAAATAGAGTGAGTCCAAATTACTATAATGATAATACACCATCGCCACTAACACTGGTTACCACTGCATTTTTAATGAATGGTTCGCCACAAAATAACTCGTTACGCAAATCACAAAAATAAACTAAAACCAATTTTTGTATCGAATAAAAATAATTAATAAACCACAAATATGGGGAACTATTGCAAGAGTAAGCAATACATCTTGTATTTGCCAGACAAGAGGCACTGGCAATAATGTTGCACAACAAACAATACCGCTGACCAAAAGAATATACCATTGCACATACAAAGAATTGGTAAAATATTTGTAAATCTGTAACCCATTAAAACCATTACCCATAATTGTTGTAAATACAAACAACGTAATGCTTATGAGTAACATATACTGGCCAAAGCCAGGACTTTCTTGTTTAAAAA
Source organism: uncultured Pseudomonadota bacterium (assembly GCA_964529835.1). Classification (GTDB taxonomy): domain Bacteria; phylum Babelota; class Babeliae; order Babelales; family Vermiphilaceae; genus CAZGZQ01. The sequence continues at coordinate 268,900 of CAZGZQ010000002.1, read as the reverse complement.
CTTCATAAATTAAAGTTGCCTTCAAAGACGTTTGTCCAACCCATACTTTTGTAATTAAAATTAAAAGCCCCGATATAATAGATAAAAGTATATCGGCCAATGTTGAATAAAGAGCTAAAATTCCTTGATCTTTTGGATTTTTAACATTTGACACGGCATGAGAAATAGAAGACGTCCCAAGGCCTGCTTCTGAAATAAAAATACCTCGATAAACACCAGCTTGTACTGCTTGTAAAAAACCAACTGCACACAATGATCCAGAACATGCTTTAAATGAAAAGGCATCGGTAAAAACAAGCTTAAACGTTTCAAGTAATAGGTGGCTATAATTATTCAAAATAATGAAAGCAAAAATAATATAAAGCAAAAACATTATGGGAACTAAGTAACTTGCAACCCGTCCAACTAATCGAGCCCCTCCTTGTAAAATTACATATAAAAAAAAACTTAAAAAAACCCCCACAACAATTGGATGCACAGATTCCTGAGCAAAAATTGCAGCAAGAGTATTTGCTTGAACCGTTTGCCAACCAAAAAAATAAAGTAATAACATGACAAAACCATACCATGCAGCAAGCCACGGATGAATAAGACTTAAATAATTCATTGGACCTCCAACAAGAGCATTGGCCCTATCCATCGTTCTTGTACGAAGTGCCAAAACAACTTCAACATATTTTAAAACAGAACCAAAAAATAAATAGATAACAAGCCAAAATAGAGCCCCAGGTCCACCAGCAATAATTGCCAAAGAAGGAGCAACAATTGAGCCTGTCCCAATCGCAGTTGCCATCGCAGCAAAAAGAGCATGAAACCCATTAATCGAACCATTACTTTGATTAACAAAATTGTGCTCTTTTTCAAAACCATGCAGTATAAGAGATACATACCGTTTAATACCCCAAAATTGAATGCATTTCATTTTAAGAGTAATGAAAATTGCTATCATCAAAAAAAGAACTGCACACGGAAATGCTGTCATGGCATTAAACCATGCTATAAGAGTAAGGTAATTCATAAGAAATAGTTTCCTTGATTGGTTTATTTTGCAAGCACAAGTAAAGCTTTTTTCAAAAGTATATCAAATTTTTGATCAAAAGATGACTCTTTCTTTACATTACTTAATGCACGCTGGACTTCTGCTTTTGAGTACCCAAGTGCTTCAAGAGCTTGGCTTACAGAAAGCCACTGTACATTATTCTGCCCAGAATCAAGAATATTTTTATCGAGTAGCTCATTAACCTTGTGCTTCAAATGAACAATAATCTGCTCTGCTTTTCTTGCCCCAATCCCAGATACCTGAGAAAGCAACTTCTGATCACCCTGCATAACAGCAGTCACAAAAAGGTCGGTACCAAGCTGAGCAAGAATTGCAAGCCCTAATTTTGGGCCAACACCAGAACAACCTATAATCAATCGAAAAACCATTCGTTGTATCTTCTGTTCAAAACCAAAAAGAGTCGGTCCTTGATCGGCAGACCAATGCATGTGAATCCACAGAATCAAATCATCACCCTGTGAAAAACTAACAGAACTTGGAACAAAGACTTCAAAAGCAATTCCATTAACCAAGCAACTTATCAAATTATCTTCAATAATAAGAGCTTTTCCGCATATTTGATCTATCATATATAACTATTTTAAAAATTTATAGAATTATTGAAATACAATTATCCTCAATCGTCAATCAGAATCAACAAAATGTATATCTATTCTTTATAATACAAACCTAACTTTTATTGACAAGTACAATTGATCTGCTATATTTTGAATTAATTAATCGCAATGTTATGCGGGAATAGCTCAATTGGTAGAGCGTTGCCTTGCCAAGGCAAAGGTCGCGGGTTCGAGTCCCGTTTCCCGCTCCAAAATTTTCTAAATCACATATTGTTTGCTTTAGTAAATAAAACAATATTCCAAGGATTTTATATGAAATCACTCATCGAAGAGGCCTCTTCAGTTTCAAAAGCTGTTGAAAAAGCATGGGAAAGAGCTGGGCGACCTTATTCTTTTTCTGTCAAAATATTTGAACTTCCAGAAAAAAATTTTATCGGTATGACCACCAAGTATGCCAAAATAGGAATCTTTTTTGAGGATAAAAAAACACAAGAAACAGCCTTAAAATCTTCTGAAAAAGCAACGCCTGTAACCATAAAAAAACCATTTGAAAAAAAATCTTCTACTCATATACCCGTTATTTCAAAAACAAAAGAGTCAGATCATAGTGAAATAACTAAGTCGGTTGAACTTGTTAAAAAAAATAAAATTAAAAATAGTTCACCGGAAGGTGCCATAAAACAAGATTTTAATCTGGACTTAAAGCCGGTTACAAATAATAACGAACAGACGTCAGACAACATTACCGCAACATGGAATGCGGATATGAAAATGCATTTAGAGTCATGGTTGAAAGAAGTACTCTCTTTAATCGATCTTGGGCATATTAAATTTACGTGTCATGAACAAAAAAATATTTTAAAAATAAATTTTGATTCCCCGCTTATTACAAACGAATTAAAAGAGTCATTATTATACAAAAATCTATCCTATCTTGGGATGGTTTCACTGAGGACACATTTTAAAAATGAGATGAAAAATCTCAAAATACTTTTAAGCCGTGAATAACAGTATTCATCACAGTTCTCAACATCCTATTGTCGCTTTATGTACGCCGCAAGGCTCAGGAGCTATTGCCTTAATCAGAATATCTGGTTATGGAGCTATTGATCTTTGTGCTTCATTTGCTACTCTGCCTTCAAAAAAATCTCTTTCAGACATTCCGTCACACACTGTTTGCTATGGAAATGTTGTTGATCAAGATGGCAATCTTATTGACTCAGTAATGTTTACTGTCATGCGTGCACCAAAAAGTTTTACTGGAGATGATACTGTTGAAATTACGTCTCACAATAATCCGTTTATTATTCAAAAAATAATTTATCGTGCTCTTTCGTTGGGAGCTTTGCACGCAAAAGCAGGTGAATTTTGTCAAAGAGCTTTTTTAAATGGTAAGATAGACATATTACAAGCAGAGGCAATTACCGATCTTATTACTGCCAATAATGATATTACATTAAAACAATCACTCGCTCAGATTAAAGGATCTTTGTCATCACAGATTATTTATATAGAGGAAAATCTTTTAAAAGCTCTTTCACTATGTAGGGCCAGCTTTGAATTTATCGAAGAAGAAAATATTGAATTTGCTCAAACAATTATTGAATTAATTAATAATGTAACCAAAATAGTAAAAAATTTAAAAAACCATTCAATGACACAAAAACAGATTCGCTCAGGTTTTCGTATCGCTTTTTTAGGGACTGTTAATGCAGGAAAATCATCGCTTTTTAATGCTCTTATAGGCCATAAAAGAGCAATCGTTACAAATATTCCAGGAACGACTCGAGACTGTATACAAGAGGGGTTGTATATTGATGGTTTGTATTGGACGCTTATCGATACAGCAGGCCTTAGAGTCACAAATGATATTATTGAACAAGAAGGCATTATTCGTTCACAAGAAGAAGCTCATAACGCAGATATTATTTTGCTTATTTACGACAAATCACAACCATTAACAGAAGCTACTGCTGCGTTTTATAAAAAAATTACCGAATCTTATTTTGAAAAAATTATTTTCATCAATAATAAATGCGATCTTTTAGCAGATACAAAAGATGATACTTTTTTGTATTGTTCGGCAAAAACAGGATTTGGAATTGACATTATTAAAGAATCTATAAGAAAAAAAGTTCAAACATTGTGCGCTCATAAAGCAACGCCATTTTTACTTAATACTCGACAAAATGAACTCATTCATTCAATTGACAATCTACTTATAAACTTAGAAAAAATTTTAGCAAAAAAATCAATAGCCTATGAAATTGCTGCATATCACCTTGAAGAAATAATAAGCCTTTTAAGTCAGTTAACAGGAAAATCAATTAGCGAAGCCTCTATGGATAAAATTTTTAGAGATTTTTGTGTAGGGAAATAGAATAGGTAGGACATTGATTTGAAAAAAATTGTTATTTTTACATGTATTGGCGGACATACTGTTGTAAGTCAGGCTCTTTCAGATTATTTAAAAAAAACCTATACCGTTTCTGTTAAAAATATTTTTAAGGACATTCTCTGGTCTATTGATCCTCTAAAAATCATAACATGTGGTCTTGTATCTGCAGAAGATGCTTATTCATTATGCATTCATAGACGCTGGTATTCATTTATGAACAAGACGTACAAAAACTTTATTCGATATGCTGATTTTAGAAAAAAAAGAGTAAAAAAATTATTTAAAAACACGATTATTAAAGAAAAGGCAGACATAATAATATCAGTCATCCCTTTTTTCAATAATTACTTTTTAGAGATTGCAAAAGAACTTGAAATCCCTTTTATTTTGATGCCGACAGATATTGATACGCGAACCTTTATTTATAATCTGCCCGAAATTACGTATAACAAATTTCATTTTGCAATAGCGTTAGATTCATCAGAAATTAGAGATGAAATTAGCCGATTAAAATTATTACCAGAACAAATTCATGTCACGGGAGCAGCTTTAAAAGAAGCCTTTTTCAAAAATCATGATGCTGCTGCAATTAAAAAACGATTCAATATCCCAGAAGGCAAACCTGTAATTTTATTACTCATGGGATCACAAGGATCTCTTACTATTATTGATTTTATAAAACAGCTAAAAGCAATAAAAAATATTCCATTTCATCTGATTGTTGTTTTGGGAGCAAATGCAAATCAATACAAAAAATTGTCAAAAGAAGTCTTTGATCCGCACGTTTCAACAACATTTTTTGGCTTTACTCCTTTAATTCCAGAACTTATGTCAATTAGCTCGCTCTTAATCACAAAATCTGGAGGCATCAGTATTTGTGAAGCATTATATATGAATCTTCCTTCATTATTTGATGCAACATCTGAAGTATTGGTCTGGGAGCGACTTAATCAAACATTTATGCAAAAAAATCGTTTTGGTACAAGTGTTTATCATCTTGAAGAGCTCTCTGAGATGGTCAAAGCTTTTTTGACTAAACAAAAGGATATTTTGCACTATTATCAACACAACATGACCCAATTTCCTAAAAAAAATGGTGCTGAAAGTATTAAACAGCTTGTCGATTCATTGCTTTCTTAAAACTGCACATAAAATTTTCTTGATATCTTAATTCCAATTTATTACTATTATTATTTTAATTAAAAATATATAAAAAATATTTTTACTAATTAAATTATTATGAATAATAAAAACCAACTTAAAATATTTGTACTAATGCTTTTATCTCTAACAATTCATAGATTTAATGCTAGTTACGGTGAGCCATCTATGGACAGCTAGCTTTTTCATACTATAGAATCACAGGAAGAAGTTTAGCAATGGATACAGCTCTTCAAACATTCGGTAGAATGATTTTTCCAGATGGATTGGGTCTTACTAAGTGGGATGTAATAAAGATAATGTACCATCCAAAGTCGTATCTTCACCCAGAAATACCTATAAAACAGAAATTAGGAGTATTCTCTTTTGCTTATGGAATACCCGCTCTTTCAATCTGGGTAGCTTACCGTGCAAGTAAAGCAGTATATCAATCAGAAAAAGGTATATCCTGGCGCGAAAAGTTTTGGAAGTGGTATAATAAAGATACTAAATAAATATCAAAATATTTATATTTTAATCGACACAATTTATATTAAACGATCTATGCAAATAAATGATTTTTAATATTTAATGCATCTGCTTAACAGCATATATTATTAATAAAAAAACCTTCCAATTTACAATTAATCTTTTACAATAAATTTTAAAGCTCTTTTTCATCTAATAAAAAGAAAATACCACATATATGTAGTAAAAATTTCACTGCATGACTTTTTACAAAATACAAAAAACATTGTAGATAATTTTTTTTATGCAAGTTTTCTTCTTCTAATTTTAATAACTCTTGAGAGTATTCACCTGTCGTATTATCTTCTATAAAAAAATTTTCAAACGAAATATTTGATATTGTATCATAATATTTTACTGAAAAAACTTTATTATTTTCAATTTTTTTTAAATAAATATATTCCCTATCAACATATACTAATTCAGATAAAAAACCTTCTGGACTTTTATTATCTATTTTTTTTGCAAGTGCAAGTGAGAATTTAAAAATTTTTTCGTGCGTTTGGATATCATATATTTCAATACGATGATTTGAGCGCTTTTGAAAAATTCTACCGTAACCGGTAGCTTGAATTTTTTGTTCAACAAGCTCGACAAAAAGTAAATTTTCAGAGCAAAAACAATTTTTTATATAATCATCATCTCTTATCTGATTATTATAATCCATATCGCTGTATCTATTTTCAAAAATCAAAGAAATGTGAGGATGAACATTAAATGATTTATAAAAAAGGTATGAATAATACCCATATTTTTTTCATTGCTAATAGAAAATGTATATATGTTGTGATCACTTCCCTCTACAACTCTTTTTTGATGTGAAAATATAAACCGTTTATTAAAATTAATTTCATTTTCATACCTTAGTTCAGCATCAAAATGTATTAATCCTATCTTTTTTAAATCTACAATAGCATTATTTTTTGTTATATCATCTAAAGAAACTGCACTAATGCAAAAAGCACATTCACTTTCGATCATTTCTTGATCGTCTGGCAAACGACACTTACGATAGCGAATCAAGTATCCTTGAAACCTGATCCTTCTAGAACAATAAGGTTTTATTAAAAAATCGATGATTGGCTTTTTTAATACTGATTTCAAGCAATTTTGTTTTAATTGTTCAAAATTTTTTATATCTATAATCTGACGACTTATTAAAAAATATTTTATAGCATAATTAAGTATTTTATAGATGACTTCATGAGGAAAAGAATTCTTTAAATCATTGTTTTTAAAAACATGCTTAACCAATTGCATAATCACTCCTGTAGAATCTTTTTAATCGCTGTATTTACACATACAATAAACAGATAACGACAATTGATCCTAATAATCTTTAGGAATAGAATTTATTTTGAATCTATAATCAGAAAAATCTAAATTCATTGAATATAAAAAAAATGAAAAACTCAATAAAAAAATAGAACTAAACAATTGACATTCACCCATATAATAAAGATTGTTAAACATATTAATATCAATCTGTTCTTTCATAATAAAAATAATAAAAAAAAGGCAAAAATAGCCTTAACATATACAATGGTACAGGATAATTAATTCTTTTTTGAATACAGCTTTTTGTGATATTGCTTGATGCAGAATATTTTGAATAATGCTTCAAAACTTTGGGCATTAAATGCGCAACAAAAAAATCAGAATCATCTTCAATTGCATCGATAATAGAACAATTTTTATATGGTAATGCAACATAGATGTTATTTTTATGGTTATATAAATAAATGCTTTCAGGATCTACATAAAAAAGTGAATATGTAAATAAATTGAATTGATACGGCTTGCAAAGAGGGATACCCATAGCAGAAAGTTTTTTCTTCGTATAAATATTATATATTTCAATACGATGATTACAAGGTGGTAAGAAATCTTTTTTATGTGTTAGACTGACTGTATGAATTGAATTATTATAACAATGTACTGCCTTAACAACTTCATCAATTAATTCAACAATAAGAAAATTACCAGAACAAAAAGCTTCTATGATATAATCATCAAATTTAAATTCTTGAAAAATTTCTTCATCGCTGATCTCTTCATCTTCATTTTCTTCATCGTTTCTTTTATGATAAATTTTTACCGAAGTTTTAAACAAACTAGATTTATTCTCAAACTTTTGATCCTGAAAATATTTCTCCAATATAGTTGTTTTTTCCACTCTTACTACACGAAAATCACATTCTTTATTATTTATTTCTATTTTCCAATCAGAAAAATTTTTTTCTTGATACATAAAAGGAAATTTGTTATCTCCATGATTTAAAGTATAAGGAGAACTATCAAACTTTATTTTGAATTGATCAATTGATTGACGTAAGTTTTTAAAATTTATTAAAAAAAATGATCATTTAAACAGTAATCAAATAGTTGAACCACAAGTTCTTTCGGCCACCGTTTTAAATAATTTTGGTTATAAACACAATTTTTATAAAACTGCAGTATCACACCGCTTTTTTCTTTTAAGGGACTTGCTTGAAAAAGTGCATATATTTTAAAATATTCAAGAGTATGATATCTCTCAGGAAGACTCATTCCAGAGCTTGACAAAATCTGCGAATAATAACACGGATTATCCTGAGTTATTGATACATTACAGATACAAGTTAAGAACAATCCTATAATAAAAAAAGCCCTATTACTCATACTACACTCACTATTAAAAAAAAGGCCGCCTTTAAAGGCAGCCTCTTACAATTACTTTAAATTTTAAATTAGACGTTAATCAATTTAACTTCAACTCGCCGATTTGGTGCAAGTTCATCACGATTTCTTCCTGTCAATGGCTTTCCATTTACAACAACAGGAGCTATTGATCCTCGACCAACAATTTTTATTTTTTCAGGAGCAATTCCAAGATCAACTAATTGTTGTTCAACAGCTTTTGCTCGATTCAATGAAAGAACTTTATTATGCTTTGCGGTACCAATAGTACAGGTGTGCCCTTCAACCAAAATCTCAATATTCTCACCTGCTTGTTCACGTTGAGCAACTTGTTCTTTAATAAGCGCTGCATCATATGCAACATTTTCTGCTTGATCAGGACGAATCTCATTTTTATCAAAATCAAACAAAATTGTCTTTATTGATGTTGCATCTTCAATATCGGTCCAATCAATTTCTTGACTTTCTGCAATTTCATCAGCAAACGCAACAAGCTGATTTGTTTCCTCTGCTTCTTCAAAAAGATCATCAAGATTATCTGCCTGAACCGCCTCTTCTTGACTATCTGAATTTTCAAGAGGTATATTCACATACTCACGTGTTGTTTTTAACCCACTTTTTTCATTTTTAAGAGGAGTCTTTGGTGATTTACATGCTGGAACCAACAGAACTGTTAATACAAATAGAATTGAAACTTGTTTTTTTATGTTGATCATAAAACTCCTTAGATAAAACATTTGGTTGTATAGATTTGGAGAGAATTTAGCACATTTTTTTTTCTATTTCTACTCATTTTTTTTGTAATAAGATATAATAGTCAAAAGAAGTAATTTCAAAAATTATTACAAATTGATACGAATGGCAAAGATCAGTGAAAAAAATAATAATAAATTCAGAACAATGGCAAACGCGTGTCGCCATTGTTCAAGATGGAAAACTCAAAAATATTTATTTTGAACCACATTCTCATAATGCTCTTGAGCGTTCATTTTTCAAAGGAAAAATAAGTAAAGTACTACCTGGAATTCAGACAGCATTTGTTGAAATTGGACAACAAAGAGCAGGTTTTTTGCATATCTCTGAAATAGATAGGGAGCTTGCATTAGAAAGAATCAGTAAGACAGCACAATGGGAAGATGACGAACCAAAAACAACTCACGCAAAAAATAGCCCTCCTGACATTGGAAAAATCCTCAATGAAGGGGAACATATTTTGATTCAAGTTGCCAAAGAACCTGTGTACGAAAAAGGAGCAAAACTTACTACATGCTTCACATTGCCTGGTCGTTTTTTTGTATTAATGCCAAACATTCCTCGAATCGGAATTTCAAAAAAAATAGAAAACCGGGACGATAGAATAAGATTAAAAAGCGAAATCAAAGAATTGTTGCCTGAAGGAATGGGTGTTATTATCAGAACTTCAGCACTAGGTGCAAGCCAAAAAGAAATTAAAAAAGATCTTGAATATTTGTTAAACGAATGGCGCGAAATAGAAAGAAGATATAAAGCTGCTGCAACAGAAACCAAAATTTATCAAGATATTGATCTTGTTTTACAAATTGTTCGTGACCATCTTGATAATAGCATTGATGCAGTTATTGTTGATGATAAAGATGTGCAATCAAGTATTTATAAATTTATCAAATCATTTGCAAGCGAATATTCCCATATAATTCAACTGTATGACTCATCCGCAACTCCTATTTTTGAAAAATTTGATATTGAAAAACAGATTCATGCTGCACTTGAAAGAAAAGTATCATTAAAGTCTGGTGGCTCTTTGATTATTGAAACTACAGAAGCAATGACAGTCATTGACGTAAATACCGGAAAATTTATTGGAAAATCAAACCTTGAAGAAACAATTTTTAAAACTAATATGGAAGCCGCAGAAGAAATTGCAGCGCAAATATGCTTGAGAAATATTGGTGGTTTAATTGTAATTGATATGATTGACATGAAAACTCAATCTAATCGCCAAAAATTATTCAAATTTTTTGAAAAAGCTCTTAAAGAACAAGACAAATTTCAATCAGTCGTTCTTAAAATTTCTGAATTTGGACTCGTTCAAATGACTCGAAAGCGTTCAGGTAAAACGCTACTTCAACAATTGATGCATCAATGTCCCTCATGTAATTCACTTGGTTATATAAAATCAATTGAGACACAAGGATATGAATTGCTACGACAATTAAAACAGGAACTTTCAAAGTCAAACCACAAAAAAGCAACTGTTGCGCTTCATCCTGACCTATTTAAACGTATTTCAACAATTGAATATAACGGGATTCTTGCTCTTGAAAAAAGCTTTTCAGGCAAAATTATTTTAGAGTCAGATCACACAGTTCATATCACAGGATATAAGATCATTTTGGAATAAACAATACACAGACTTTTTTATTGTGGTATACTGAAAACAATCCCTATAAAAATATTTTCCAGTACGTGGAATCATATGAAAAAAAATTGCTCTATTCTTGACAAATATCCTGATTATGAAGTTGTTATCGGCATTGAAGTCCATGTCCAATTAACAACAAAAACAAAAATTTTTTGTTCATGTTTAAATACAACACAAGCAGAGCAAAATGAAAACATTTGCCAAATTTGCACCGGACACCCAGGAGTTCTTCCTGTTTTGAATGAAGCGGTAATTCAAAATGCAGTTAAAGCAGGACTTGCAACCTTTTCAACAATTAACTCCCCATCATATTTTGATCGAAAACATTATTTTTATCCTGATTTGCCAAAAGGATATCAAATAACACAACAATTTTTTCCTGTGTGTACTGATGGATATGTCACAATTTCTGATGAACAAGGACAAGAAAAAAAGATTCGGCTCAAGCGAATTCATATTGAAGAAGATGCGGGGAAAAATACTCACTTGCCCCAGTCTGGTGAAAGCCTGATTGATTTGAATCGTGCGGGAACACCATTGCTTGAAATGGTAAGCGAGCCTGATATTCGATCTGCATATCAAGCACGACAATATCTCAAAAATTTACGCGCAATCGTTCAATATTTAGGCATTTGCTCAGGAAACATGCAAGAAGGAGCATTTCGAGCAGACACCAATATTTCAGTCCGCAAAAAAGGAGTTGAAACATTAGGTACAAAATGCGAATTAAAAAATATTAATTCCTTTAAATTTATTGCCGATGCAATTGAATATGAAATCGAACGTCAAATCAATCTTGTTCAATCAGGCCAAGCGGTAAAACAAGAAACACGACTTTGGAATTCAAAAGATAAAGAAACTATTGCAATGCGATCAAAAGAAGAAGCAGCAGATTATCGCTATTTCCAAGACCCAGATTTGCAGCCTCTTTTTATCAATGATAATTATATTGATCAAATCAAAAAAAATTTGCCAGAACTCCCGTTTGAAAAAATAAATAGATACACCAAAAATCTAGGTCTTTTATTGTATGATGCTGAAATTTTGGTTGAAGATAAGGCTATTGCACATTATTTTGAAGAGGCATATGCGCATCACTCATCAAAAACAACGGTAAATTGGATCATTCGAGATTTGCTTGGTGCAATCAACCAGAATAATAATCTCTCAATTGAAACATGCTTGATATCACCAAAGTCATTGGCAGAACTTGCACAACTTCTTGATAATAACAAGATCAATAATAGTACTGCAAAAAAAGTTTTTGAAATTATGTTTGAAAAAGGTGGCAATCCAACAGATCTTGTAAAGTCCCTTGGTCTTGAGCAAATTGAATCATCTGAAGAAATTGAAGAAGCTGTTTTAAAAGTAATTGCTGAAAACCCAATCGAATTTCAAGCATACAAATCAGGAAAAGACAAACTCCTTGGATTTTTTGTTGGACAAATTATGAAACAAACTGGTGGCAAGGCAAACCCAAAAATAATTCAAGAAATTTTAGCAAAAAAATAAGTTTTTTGTTCACAATTATTAATCGTATAGAATATACCAAGAATTTTTGATTAAACTACTTTCAAAATCATAATATTGTCTGTTTTGATGATAATTATGCATATTACGATTTATTTTAATTTGATTTTGTTCGATTTCAATCTTTGACACAGATTTTTTTATATTATTTTGTATTTTTAATATTGTCTCTTGTTCTATTACATTTTTTTTAATGTCAAAACCAATTTTCTCAAGATCAATTTCAATAGTTTTTAAATGCTGAAAAACATCCATGAATTTTTTAATAAAAAAAGCAATACAGAAAGGGAAAATAAACATACACTTGCGATTATATAATAACAAACCGAACAACACAAAGCTACTTAAAATTGCGCATATTTTAATAAATTTTTGATCAGACAAAGCTTGTGCCTTTAATGACTTTTTTTCTATTTTTTTGATTCTTAAAAAAATTTTGTTTGAATAAAAACCCATACGCTCGTAACCAAGAGTTTTGCTTTGTTTTTCAAATTTCTTTATTAAAGCTTGATTTGATATATATTCTTCAGATCGCAAAAAACTGTCATCCATGTTATTTTGAGCCCTCATGAGTTCTTTTGGATACCTTTTTGTTGATGAGCATTCAATAAGGTTTTTTGTTTTCAAACTCAAAGGATTATGTCTAAAGTCAAAGATAATTTTTATTCGAGGGTCAAATATATCAAAATCAGAAAGAGTAATTTCTTTAATTTTATTATCTGAAAGATTAATGATATATGTTTTTGAAAAGTTATCATTTGGTAGTGTGATATTTTCACAATTAAAAAATCTTAGTTTCTCATTAACAAAACAATAAACCCTTTCAGGTTCTTTAAAATCAAGATCAAGCACAGTAATGCCTTTGGATACATATCCTTTAGATACATGAAACAATTGATTTGTTAATAAATACTCTTTCAAAAAATCTGTTTTATCTTGCTCATTAACATCTATTACACTATCAATCAGATCTTTATCATACAAATAATTTATCAAAACTTGCTTAATAGCAAATGAACCTTGCAAAAAATCCACCAGTCTAAAAGCATTTGTTGCATCATCATCATTACATTTGATTGAATCTAAGTATTGAATAGATTCAACGATAGCTTGATTCCAATACTGAGATTGCAAGACATCTTTTTCAACTGTTTCTTTATAAAATTCTTTATAAAAATCTTTTTTGTTGCAATATGATTCGGCAATAATACTTTGTTTTAATAGTCCTTTTGATAATGGACACAACACAGCATTGAAAGCTTGAATTTGTTCTGTTGGTAGTAAAAAGGAAGTGTGAGCAAAGCCATCTTTTGTTAATTTCTGTTTTTGCAAAACAGGAAAAAATTCTATTGAAAACGCATTTTGATCATTTGACGAAGAATCAATCACAAAAAAACTATTTTTATGAATTCGATTCCAAATTCCAGGAGAAACTTCATGAAATGTGTAATCTTTATCAATTTGACGCAAGCCACCAGGAACTCGATAATAGTTTGTATCTTTTTCAGTACGACTTTTAATAACAAGATAGTCATCAGTTGCAGCTTGAATTCCAAAAAAAATTAAGAAAAAAGTATTAAAAATTAAAAACATATAAGGTTAAAATATTTTACAAATCAATATTATTGTGTATCAGTATATCTAATATAAAATAAATTACCAATGAGAAAAGTTTTAATAGATGACGAAGCATCATTATCTTGAGCTGTTTTTAACAACGCCTCATTTTTTCTTATTTGGTCTTTCAAATATTCAATCTGTTGATAGCTAGACGTACTCGTTAATATCTTATCCTTGTTTTTATATAAATACAATATTAAAGGAGAAACAAAAAACAAAGCCCCTAATCCATGCGTCAACGATTTACGCATGGATTGCAAAAAAATTTTTGATGATATCAAATACGTTCCATAAAAAGCTGTAAAGCTCATCAATCCAGCATAAAATTTAAACTTTGCACTCTTTTGAATTTCTATATCTTTCAGTTTATTTGTTTTTGTACTTTCAAGATCTTTTAGGTATTCAATTGCAAAATTGGGTATAGCTTGTTCTTTTCCATGCATTATTATATTATCTTTTGTTGTTTGAGAGAGCGGATTGTTAGTAAAATCAAAAACGGTTTTATACTGATCATGTTTTGGCAAAAGCTTCAAAGAATTTTTAAATTCAAAAATATTAATATTCTGAATTTGATTGTTTTTAAAATCAAAGTAATAATGAACTTTTCCAGAAAAATATCCTGCAGCTTTTTCTAAAGCCTCACGAATATCTAAGAAGCGAAACCATTTATTTGAATAGTCAACAATAGTGTAATAGTCTTTTAATACAAAGGGATAATTTTTTTTATCAGAACTTAACCATCCAGATAATGGATCGTAACCTCGATTTGAAATTAACCATTCAGAACTATTTTCAGCAAGATCGCTTTGCTCAATAAGCTTATTTGCTATATTGTAATCATATAAATAATTAACAATCCCTCGTTTAACTGCAAATGGAAGTTGCAAAAAGTTAGCACCTGCATAGGCTTTTATTAAAATCTGAACATCAGGCTTATTTTGCTCAATCCATTCAAGAACATTTTTAGTATCTTCAAATAAAGCTGATGATACTCTTATTTCTTCAGGCATTAAATGTGGTCTTTTTTCCTTAAAATTTATCTTACTTAATGGTTGAAAAACCTGAACAAAAGATTCATATGAAATTAATTCATTATTACATTTATAAGGATCGTTTTGATTATTAGGAATCTTACAACTTTGATCTAAAAGAGCAAAAAATTTTAAATCTTGCGTATTTAAAACAATCTCATGTTGTTTATCGTCTTTATCCGCTAATATTAACGTAAATCTATTTTCAGCTGCCTTAATACCATAAGCAAAAATGAATAACAAAAAATAAACCATATAAAATTCTCAAAGATTATACTTTATATTATCAATAATAAAAAAATAAAACAATAATTTATTCAATTTGAGTTATTAAGGCCCTTGCAAAATAGATGTAACTGGTTTAGTCTTACATTAAAAAAGAGTCTGTATGTATCAAAAAAACTCTCTTTCTTTTCACCAATGATGTGCGCCTTGATGATAATACTGCCTTAAATGAAGCTTTTTTAGCATCAAAAACGGTTATTCCCGTCTTTATTTTTAATCCCGAACAAGTCATTCAATCATTTAAAAAAAATTTAAACAGTATATTTAATATAACAACCTTCATGAATTAAAAATGTCCTGCTATTATCTTCAAATTCTATGGGTTTGGAATTTTCTAATTCCCTTATATCTTTTTTACAGTCTTCTATACTTTGTTTAGATTTTTCAATTTTTTCATGGGCAATACTATTAAATCGATCAATTTCCTTTTTGTATAAATAAAAGATTAAAGAAAAAATAAAAAGCAAAGAGCTCAATCCATACGTCAAGGATTTGTATGTTGACTGCAAAAATATTTTCGATGATATTGCATATGTCCCAAAAAAAGCTGCACAACTTATTAATATAGAAAACAATTTAAAAGTAATACTATTTTTCAATTTTAAATTGATTTCTTCCCTTTTAATTTCTTGTTCTGCATCTTCAATATTTTTATTATAAGCACTTATCCCTAAAGCTCTATCAAAGCACACCTCATTTTTTGTTTCTGAACCTAATTTTTTAATTTCTAGCTTTGTTGCTTCGGACAAAGGATTATCTCTAAAATCAAAAATTATTCTATACTTTTTTTCATTTTGCATCAATGTGTTAATTCTGTTCAATTGATTAATATTAACGTGCTGAATTTTATTTTTTTTAAAATCAAACCACAGATACGACCTTGAAGCTTTATCAAATCGTTTAAAATCTTTTATAGCTTCATCAAAACAAAAAAAACGAAACTGTTTATCTGCATAATTAAAAACATCATAACCGCCTTTTTGATCAGAATAATAATTCTCCATAATCGGATCAGATAAATGATAAAAATTATAATTTGAAATTAACCATTCAGAACTATTTTCAGCAAGATCGCTTTGCTCAATAAGCTTATTTGCTATATTGTAATCATATAAACAATTTACAATCCCTCGCTTAATCCCAAATGGAGCAAGCAAAAAATCAGCTCCAGACAAAGCTAACAAAAGATTATCAAGAGCCTCATTATTCTTGTTTGCTTCTTGTTGCTCAATCCATTGAATAACATTTTTGGTGTCTTCAAGCAACTCTTTAGAACTTATTATTTCTTCAGGAGTTAAATGAGATTTTTTTTCCTTAAAGTCAATGTCATTAGATAAGGGCTTTAAAACATAGACAAAAGCTTCATATGCAACACTCTGAAAAGGATATTCTAACTTATCTTGATGATATTGAAAAAAATTCTTTAAAGAAGGAAATAATTTAAAATCTTGATTATCTAAGCTCATTGTATGTTTATTATTCTTTTTATCAGTTAAAGTTAATTCCTTATCACTTGCATTACAAAAAAAAAATATAACAGCAACACACAATGAATCATTTAAAATCTCACAAAAATTACACTATTATTATATCAATATTATCATATCAATATTATTATATCAATAATAATAAAACAATAATTTATTCAATTTGAGTTATTTAGATTCTTGCAAAATAGATGTAACTGGTTTAGCCTTACATTAAAAAAGAGTCTGTATGTATCAAAAAACTCTCTTTCTTTTCACCAATGATTTGCGCATTGATGATAACACTGCCTTAAATGAAGCGTTTTTAAAATCAAAAACGGTTATTCCTCTTTTTATTTTTAATCCCGAACAAGTAGGCAATAAAAATGCTTACAAAAGCATGAATGCAATTCAATTTATGATTGAAAGCCTTCATGAACTTGAAACTTTAATTAAAAAAGAAGATGGCACACTTAATTTTTTGCATGATACGCTGACTCATGCTTTAAAAGTAATCATTAAAAAATATGCCATTCAAGCAATCTTTTTTAATAAAGATTATACCCCTTTTGCTCAAAAACGAGAACTTGAAATCAAAGATGTATGTACAAAAAATGGCATTGATTGTTATGTATATCAAGATCGCTTGCTCATTAATCCAGAAGAGGCGATCGCAAAAAAAGGCTCTTTTTACAAAATATTTACCCCATTTTTTAAGTATGCATCACAGCTTCCTGTCAAAAAACCACATACGGTCAGAGAGAAAAAGTGGTTTTTGGGAAAAATTGAAGAATCTGAAAAACTTTCAACTCTCAGTAAAAAAATCCTTGAAGGATATGAAAATCAAAATATCTTTATGCATGGTGGAACCAAACAGGCTTTAAAAATCCTTGATTCAATTAAAAAACTCTCTTTATATGAAAAAACACGTAACAATCCGTCATTACCAACTACAGGCCTTGGTGCGCATTTAAATTTTGGAACAATTTCAGTTCGTACCGCGTATTACTCAATTGCAAAAAATTTGGGTAAAGAACATGAATTAATCAAGCAACTCTATTGGAAAGAGTTTTTCGTACATTCTGCATATTGGTATCCTGCAATGTTTGGCCATGCCATGAAAAGTCAATATGATCACATAAAATGGAGTAATAACCAAAAATTATTTGATCGATGGTGCAATGGCACAACAGGTTTTCCAATTGTTGATGCAGGAATGCGACAGCTCAACACAACAGGCTGGATGCACAATCGTGTTCGTATGATTGTTGCATCATTTTTAGTCAAAGATTTGCATATTGATTGGCGATGGGGAGAACGCTATTTTGCAACGCAACTTATTGATTATAATCCTGCAGTAAACAATGGCAATTGGCAGTGGTCTGCTTCAACAGGATTTGATGCACAACCCTATTTTCGCATTTTCAATCCATGGCAACAACAAAAAAGATTTGACCCACAATGCGAATATATCAAAACATGGGTTAAAGCATTAAAAGAATATACCCCAAAAGAAATTCACGCATGGGATAAAAGAAGGGAATACCATAACTATCACAAGCCAATTGTTGATCACAAAAAAGAAGCAGCTTTTGCAAAAGATAGTTTTAAAAAAGCAACGCTTACCACATAACATAGTGATATTTTCTAAATATATTGCCATAAAAAAATAATCTCAACCTCAAAATAGTGCATAAAATAAAGAATTTTATCCGTGTTACATATGATAATGGATTATCTTTAAAAATAAATAAAGATTGCGAAATGCTAAAAACAGTAGAAGAGTTATTTGCAAGTCCTACACAATACGAATATATCGCGCAAAGATCAACAAAAGATACATCTTTAATCTGATTTGATGAAAAATTAAAAATAATTTTATCTGGATTCATTATTATATCGTCATCAGGCTCATACATGAAATGGCCTTAAATGAGAAAGATCAATCGATTCAAGAGAAAAGCAATCATTTGATGATAACACGAGTCTATTACAATATTCATCAGTCATTACATGTTGCTTTAATGGTAAATATTTAAAAATTAAAAATAAACGCTCATTAATAGACACAGGGAAATCGTTCTCTATTTTTTCAAAATTCCATGAAACATACTTCTGTCTGTTATTTCCTTGAGATATTAAATAAGAAGAATCAACAATTAAACGAGATCTAACGCAAGACTGATTTTTTTGTAATAGAGAAATTGAAGTACCAAAAATATGCGCACAAGAACAATCAAAAAATATTACAATTATAAAATAATTTATTTTTTTTAGCAACATTTTACTTTTTTATTTTACCCTTTAATATAAACTATAAATTACTAGTATAAAGAAAATTCAATGCATACCAAAATTATTTCTGCAACAACTGTTGGAACTCACTCTTTAATTGTTGAGGTTGAAGTTGATGTTGCTTTTGGACTTGTGCAATTTGCAATTGTTGGTCTGCCTGATACAACAATCAGAGAATCAAGTAAACGTATTATTGCGGCATTAAAAAATAGTGGTTTTCGTTTTCCAACCAAGCGAATTACGGTTAATTTGGCACCTGCAGATTTAAAAAAAGAAGGTGCATTATTTGATTTGCCGATTGCAATTGGAATTTTGCAAGCAACAGAAACATTAAAACTTGAAAAAAGCTTTTTAGAGGAAACAATTTTTATTGGAGAACTTTCTCTTGATGGTTCAATTCGATTTGTCAAAGGAGTTTTAGCAATCGCATACAATGCATTAAATCAAGGTAAAAAGCGAATTATCCTGCCCGAAGCAAATGCCAAAGAAGCTGCATTAATTAATACTATTGAAATAATTGGGGTTAAAAATTTAACAGATTTGATTGGGTTTTTACGAAATGAACATATAATTCATCCAACAAAATCAACCTATACTTTGACATCAACTTCTTTAAAAACAGATGATTTTAACCAGGTTAAAGGACAAAATAGCGCAAAACGAGCATTGCAAATTGCAGCAGCCGGACATCACAACATTCTTTTTATTGGCTCCCCAGGCTCTGGCAAAACAATGCTTGCTCAAAGACTTGGATCTATTATGCCTCCCCTTTCCTTTGAACAATTAATAGAAATAAGCACAATCTATTCTGTTGCAGGGCAACTGGGAAACAATTCACTTATTCAACAGCGACCATTTCGAGCTCCACATCACACAATTTCTCAAGCGGGGCTTGTTGGTGGGGGTACCTATCCTCAGCCTGGAGAAATTAGCTTGGCACATCACGGAATTCTTTTTTTGGATGAATTAACAGAATTTAAAAGAGACGCTTTGGAAGCCCTCAGGCAGCCTCTTGAATCACGCATCATATCAATTACTCGCTCCAATCAATCAATAGATTTTCCTGCATCATTTTTACTTGTTGCTGCCTGTAACCCATGCCCATGCGGATATGCTGGAGATAGACAAAGAAACTGTATTTGCCAGGAACAACAGGTTGCACGGTATATGCAAAAATTATCCGGCCCTTTTTTAGATCGAATTGATATTCAGATTCACATTCCAAGTCTTGATTATGAAACGATCACAGAAGAAAAAACAGTACATCAAACGCTCGGATCTGCTGACTTATACTCAAAAATAGAATATGCTGTTACAATACAAAAAAATCGATTTAATGAAAAAAATCATTACTATAACAGCATGATGAATCCTGAACAAATAGAACAACATTGCACGCTAACCAAAACAGCACAAAAAATAATGAAGCTGGCATTTGAAAAATTAAAAATGAGTATGAGAAGCTATCATAAAGTAATTAAGATTGCACGAACAATTGCAGATCTTGAACAAAGCAACGATATTCAACCAGAACACATTCAAGAAGCAATCCTTTATAGATCACTTGATAAACAAAGATCATATGAATAATAGACATATCACAGTTGGAATCGATTCAGTTATTACTTCACGATTTGAATCATGGAAGATTTTGTCAGACAAGAATCTTTCAAGGATTTTTAGTTCAGAAGAGATTGCATATGCACGACTAAACAAGCTTTTTTTTTCTCAAAGACTTGCTGTTCGATTTGCGGCAAAAGAAGCATTCTTAAAAGCATTACAGCAAATGTGTCCAGAAAAAAAATTACACTTATTAACCATTGCACAAGCAGTAGAAATAAAAAAATCTTACCAAGGAATGCCATTTTTAAAAATTCATTGGGAAAAAATTACAGAGAAAGAAGCATTTCAAACTACTCTTTCACTCACTCATGAAAGATGCCATGCAACTGCAATTGTTGTACTCTACAAGAATTAATTCTGTATATTTATTACACACGATTACAAATCCAATTTTTTTTATATTCCTCAATTTTTTCTTCTAAATGAGCAAGGTAATCTGGACTTTTATAATTAAGGTTAAAATATCTATTTTCAAAACGAAGTGCTTTTGCCATTAACCCATAATAATAAAATGGAACAAGTTCAGAATCATGACACGCTTTATTGTCAGTCCACACACATACTTCTCGAGACTGTTCATCATAACAAGGCTCTGCTTGAGTTATTTCAACAAGATCTTGCTCAATTCCAACAAAGATTCGAATTTTAATTTTTAATAAATCTGCAACTAAAGCCTCCTTAAGATGCCAATATTTAAACCAACAAGGAGGATAATCATCCGAATAACTTTTATCAGTATACAAAGACTGCATAAACTTGTTTTTGTCATCACATTTTTTAAAATCTGCAATTTGTAATTTTATTTTCTCATGTTGAGCAGGATTGATACTTGGATGTACATTATCACTCTGAAATTGATTTTTTCTTGTAAGCAAAGAATAAAAAATTTTGAAAATTATATTGAACAAGTAAAAACTAACATTCCAAATACGTCTAATAATGGATTTTTTTTCAGATTTATTTTTTATCTCATCAATTTTTTTATGTGATGGGTATAGTTCATCAACCTGTTCATTAGAAAAAGTATCTACATTTTGTGAAAGCAGCAAAGGCACATTAAAAGCACCATATTTTTCTTCTGAATTAGTATAACAAATATCAATACAGTAATTACCACAATCACCATCAGGATCTTTTGCACATAAAACAAAAGATGATTGTCCAAAAAAACCTCTCACATATGCAATTGACATGAGCAATATTTTTTGTTGCTCTATGAGTTTAATTTTATCAAAGTCATTATCATTTTTTTTGTTATAAATATATTTATCTTGAAAATATTTATCTAATAGAGGCTTTGTAATACTATTTTCATAATAACAAGCTATTTTAAAAACAACATTACGTGATACGTCCCCATTATGTTCTTTAAATAATACAGACTGAGTGTTCTCAACCAAGGATATAATCAAAAGCTGTTTTAATGGTAAAGAAGAAATATTCAAATCTTTTATATACTGTATTTGATAATACAATTGATCATTAGGGTTAATACTATACGCACTATATTCATAATAAAAAGAAATATCAGTGTTGAAAAAATTTTCCCCAATCAAATCATCTGATTGAGAGTTTAATATTTTTTCATATTGTACTTTCAATCGTGAATGAGTCAATACAACCGATTGTTTCATTAATTCAACTATTTTTTCAATGGCACATTCACTTTTAATAATTTTTTTGCCATATGTTTGGATTAAAGATTCAAGCATATTTTTCTGATTATCCGGTGATTGAGTCTTCAGTGTGGTATGAAATGTATCAATCACATGAGCATAATTAGATACAACACTGGTAGAATTAACTGTATCAAGATAATTTGTAACTATTGCCTGAAAATTATCTGCACAATAAAAATCAATACTATAGAAAAGAATCACAATTAAAAAAATCATATATTTTTTGATAACTTATTTTTAAATAAGATAACACCTGGTTGATCAAATGGATTAATACTCAATAAACCTGCAAGCAAAACAGTTTCAACCATCATCATTTGCATTATTTGTCCTATATAATAAGCATTTCTTTCAGGTATCGCAATAGAAAAGTAAGGCTTTTTTAAATCATCATACACCTGAATAACGGCATTCATTGATGTTTGCATTAACTGAGAATATGATATGTCAAAAAAAGAATTATTAGAAATTGCATAACTATATACATCAATATTAAAAAAGGTTGTTACTCTATTTAATGGTCCCTGAACATATAATTGGCCAACTGAATGAAGATCGGTTGAACAAATAGACACTGTTGGAACAAATCCCACATTAACAAGATTACCATCATTATCATATGCTTTACCAAGCGACTCTCCAATCAATTGACGCATCCAATTGCCACACTCATACCACAAGATCCCTGGCATGAAAAGATCGTGAATTATTATATTATTTTGATAACAATCATATAATCCTGCCGCACGCAAAAACGCAGGATTATTTAAATTTGACTCCAAAAGATCAGGGGTTATTGCGACAGCTCCTTGACAAAAGAAACGAATGTCGACCCCAGAAAGTGCCAAAATTAACAAATGTGGTTTTGAAAAAGCAGAAAATCTTCCACCAATAGCATTTGGGATTGAAACAAAAATAGCATTTGATTCCCGTGCTTTTTTTTCTAATACAGAACCTTGGTCAGATCCATAGATAATATGTTCAAAATAATTTGATTTGTAATACTGTTTAAAAACGTTAATAAAAATTTCTGCATTAACCATTGTCTCAAAAGTCGTTCCAGATTTACTTACAATAATCAAAAGAACTCGTTTTTTTTGTTCAAACAATTGAGTAATAGATGTAATAATTCCATCAATGTATACTTGATCAACAGTATCTGCCCACCAAACAGGAATTTTTTTTTGAGAATCAAATAAACCAAATAAAATGGTTTCAACTGCACGAGCGGCCAAATTTGAACCTCCTATACCAACAACCACAATTCCATCAACATATCCAATTTTATCAACAATTGATAAAACAGAGTTAATTGCTTCTTTGTCAAATGCAAGACCAATAAACGAGCAAGGATCATTTTTTCTGTTATGTACATTGACTGACAATTGTTCAAGTAGTGGATCAATAATGGCCTGGTTTTTTATAAATGACTTTAAATTGTATTCAATATTGCCAGTTGTTATTGAAATTTTCATATGTTTTTATTCCTTGGTATTAAAACCTATCCATGCAGCACCATATACACTAACATTATAATCAGCAATTATGGTAAGAGGAATTGATTGAAGAATTTTTATATGTTTTTGATGACATAAAAATTCTTTAATAAAAATTTCTGATTTAAACATATCAATATTATGTGCAGCAATTCCCCCTGCAATATATAGACCTGAAAAAGGAAGAATATCAAGGGAAAATTCACGAATACATCGTGCATATAAACGTGTATAAAGGTTATAGGTTTCAAGATAAGCTTGATTTTGGAATCGTGCATTAAAAATTTGATCAGGATGAGGATATGGTTTATTAAGGCCAACAAGCTTTGGATATTTGCTTAAAAAAAAATTATATATGCGAGCAATCCCATTTCCAGACAAGATATCCTCCCATGTTATCATGCACGATCTTTCCTCTGTTTTAATAATAAAGTTCATCAACTCATATTCTTCTTGTGTCCAAACACAAAAGGCTTGATGTCCCCCTTCTGAAAGAAAAACAGAATATGAGTTACTTTCTTGATTAAATCCAACAATCGATTTTCCAAGCCCTGTTCCTGCCCCAATAATACCAATAGTACTATTTTTTACTGCACAAGCATCAGAAATACAAACCAATTGTGACCGATCTATTAACGATATACCATGCCAAATTACTTCAAAATCATTCATAAAAAGTATCGGACAATCAAATAATGAATTTTTTAAACATATTTCTTTTTCAAGAACAAATGAGAGATTTGTAAAGGTAAGAGTAGTTCTTTGAATGTTAACAAAACCTGCCCCTGCAATTACAATTGAAACAATAAAACATGATTTATAATGATCTATAATATACTTTTGAAAAACATAAAGCATCTGATAAAGGTCTTTAAATTCATGACTTTTATACTGAATAATTAAAAGAGGTTTAATAACTTCAGATTCATTAATAAACAATCCGGCATTACAATTAGTACCACCAATATCATATACAATCACACAAGCACTGGATTCTAAATTTAAAAAATTATTTTTAAATATTATACTTTGTATCATGAAACATTAATATTTAACAAAAATTGTATATAATTGTATCTATAATTTATTGTAAAAATCAAATACAAAACATGATTAAATTTATTCAAGCATTTAATATTTTCATCTTTGTTATATCTTTCCAGATAAAAACAGCCATACAAAGCCTATCTGATTTTAACAGCCAAAATTTTAATTCCAAAGAACTTGCAAAAAAGATTCTCCCACAAAAATATCATTATCTTTCTGATGTCTATTGTGCAATTAAACACAGCAACCAACGTGAAAACATTGTCGAATTCTTGCAATGTTTTGACACAATCAAAACAAGTTATAATTTGCCATCAGAAGTTCAAAAAAAAATTATTTTTATGGCCATTGGAAAGTTTTTTAGTTTTTCAAAAATAGAAATATGCCCTGATCCTCCAAATTTATATCTCGATACGTTTCAATACTTTACTGTAACCAAAATGGAAAGATATCAAGGACGAATATCTCAGAATTATGATATTATCATAAAATCAAAAGGTGTTGGCAGCTTTTTGGATCTTACAAATGAACTTAAAATTAATTATATTGAAAATGAATTTAATTTAAATAAGTTTATATCTGATTTTTTTACACCAAACCAATTTTTTACAATCACACTCAAAGACCGGGACATAATATTGGAAATAAAAGATTGTGAGTGGGATACTGTTGTAAAAGATTTAGATCAAAATTTTATTAATATTCCACAAGATATAAATCTTTTAAAGGGAAAAATAAATGCGGCTCAACGATATAAATCAAACTCTATCACTCTTAGCCCTAACGAAGAAATATTCTTTAAATCCAAAATGCCTTTTTTTAATCTATACGAACTAAATTACGAAACATTCCAAAACTTTCAAAATAAAGTAAAAAAATACAATGTTAATATAAATAATGATATTCATTCTCAAGAAAATTATGCCTGTAAAATAGGATCAACCATTACAATAATTGATCTAGTTTCAAAAAATAAAAAACAAAAAATCTTTCCTAAAGAAATCGCTTTAAAAGCTTGTGTATCTGAAGATGAAATTTTAGCCGTTGAACTTATTAATGAACATATTTACTCAAATGAGTATGGTAACTATCACTTTAAAGGCAAACCTAATCCAACATATCATGTAATTAAAATTTATGACTTATTAACAAACAAACTGCTCAACATTATAAGACTACCACTGCCGCAAAATTATTGTTTTGAAGACTATGGTTTTTCTCTTTATGGAATACAAAACAATAATGTTTATATTTATGACCAAAAAGAAAAGCATTATATTCAAATTGAATTTAATATAATTGAATTTAATATAAATGAAGAATATACTGGTAATCAGGTTTGTGATACAAAAGTGCCACTAACTATTACACCTGATAAAAATGATTTTCAAGACAGCACTAACCAAAATCAAGAAAAAATCGAACAAAATAATCCAGCAATACAAAAGAACGATTCAATTAACCCTGTTCCAACAGAGCCTGTAAATCGATCAAAAAAATCTATAATTGGATATATTAAACAAAGGATTAAATATATCGCTTTTATACCATTCGTATTTATAGCTTTTTTATTTTTCAAAAATATTACTCACGTTTTTCATCAGCACGATTTACGGTAAATAATTTGATCTCTTTATTACAATTTTGTATATTTTTAAATAAAACTTTATGCAAAAAAAATACTCTTTAACCGTTGCAACAATTATTTGTATTAACGCCATGATAGGTTCAGGCGTATTTGTTGCCCCTATTGCGATTGCTCAAATTGTTGGACCAGCCGGAATTTTATCATATCTTTTTGTGATTGGTGCTATCTGGTCTATAGCTCTTTCTTTTTCCCGACTATGCGTATTATATCCTCAAGATGGATCTTTTTACACATTTTCAAAACCATGGGCAGGGCACTATGGAGGGCTTTTTTTTGCTACCCTTTACACAGCAGGACTTCTTGTTGCAAGCAGCGTTCTCCTTCATTTTGGAGGAATTTATTGTGCAACAGTTATACCCTTATTAAGCATAAACCAATGGTCTATAATGATTCTTTTGTGCCTTTCAGCATCTCTTTTATATGGGGTTACCATTGCTGGAATATGGCAATATGTTTTAGTTGGAGCAACTGTTTTTCCCATTTTTTTAACCATTATCATCTGTTTGATACACGGATCATTAAACAACTTTGTTCCATTTGCACCACATGGATTAAGCAAAATATTTGATGCAATAAAATATGTTATTTTTGGATTTTTTGGTTTTGAATTTTCAACAGCACTTTATAATCAAATTCAAGACCCTGAAAAAAATGTACAAAAAGCATTAACATATTCTATCATCTTTGTTGGAATGCTTTATTTTGTATTTATCAGTGCAATTATTTATGGCATACCAGCTTCAGCTTTAAAAAATACAGCAACAATCTCAAGCGCTCTTTCAAACCTTTTTCCTCGCTACCAATGGATATCTGGTATTATAAATATTTCAATTATTTCAGCTACAATTGGAACCATTCATGCTATGATGCTTACATTGACGGCATTAACTCGAAAACTCTTTGCTCTTGCAAGTAATAATTGTTTTGAAAAAGCATGCCCTTTTAATATTCGCAGTAAAGAATCATTTTGGATTGTATTAATAACCGTGTGCATGCTTATTATTTATAAATTTTTTAATATTATGGATCAAATGCTTTCAATAGCTGCAGTTGCAATTGTTATTTCATATATTTCTGCAATAATTACAGTTATAGTTAAAGAAAAATCTTATATTAATAAATTTATTGCATTATGTGGAATCATAACAGGTTTTGCTATAGTTTTTTTTGGGATTCAATCATTATGAAACTGTTACTAATTTTTTTTATTTTTTTTAATACTTTTTCTGGTGATAATTTACTAGTATTTCCTGAAGAATTTCCTTCTGATCATAAAGTTATAAGAGCGAAGAGTTATATTACGCAAAAGAAAACCTCACCATCCTCCACCATCGACATTCAATTAGGTCCTGTTTTATGTGTTGACCAAAGAACATCTAGATTTGAACGTAACTTGATCAATATTCAGATTAATGAAAAAAGGTATCGGATTGAATCAGAAAAAAATTTAGAACAAAATATTGAAAATGCTTATTTACTATGCAATAAAGATTATATACTGGTAATAGCAATTACTCATAATGGCTATACAATCAATTATGAAAAGAGTTTTTCAGTAAAAGAGGGTACATTTTTTCATATATCGATATACAATTTTTGTAGAAATCAAGAAAAATTTAAATTCATTAACAAAAGAAAGATCGATTCTCAAAAGATTGATTCTCAATTCAGAAAATCAAATTTGAATAATTTTTTGATAAATAATAACAATCAACTTGCACTTTATTTCAGTAATAAGGGTATTTTAACTTATGATGATTGGATAATTCCTTTAGATACAGAAGAAAATGACAATAATAGTGGTTTTAAGCAAGAAGATGTTTTATTTCTTAATCATGATAATTCAAAAAAAACAACTCAAGCATTAAACACAAATGAAACTGGTAATGTTATCAACCCAGAAACAAAAGTAGACAATAATAAAATTGGATTAAATAGTAATGATTTGAATGGTATAGATAATACAGCATCAAATCAAAATAATAATTTAGATAGCAATAATAAGAAAGAGAATTCAAAATTAAAACTACCATCAACCATAATGAAACACCTAATTAACAACATTAAGCCAGTTCTTTTTGTATTATCCCTATTATGCGGAGCTTTCTTTATTTTTCAACGATATACTTTGATATATTTTTTTAATTAAACAAAATCAAAGATTTTAAAATGATAACTTTTTTGCTGATTTGTTACAAATGCTCAAGAAGTTTTGTCAAAAAATAATTAGCTATCAAAATCATAATTGAACTTTGAACAACGCTTTGTGTAGTTGCAAGACCAACACCATAGGCACCACCTTTTGTGTAAAACCCTTTAAATGTCCCAACCCATGTTAAAATAAATCCAAACACAGCAGCCTTTACAAGCCCTCCAACAATATCAGACAATTCAACAAAATTTCTAATACTATTTTGATAATCCTCTGGGCTTAATTCTAAGATATAAACACAAACAAAATAACCGCCTGCAATACCAAACATCATTGCAAACAAGGTTAAAAAAGGCATAATAAAAGTACCTGCAAACATACGAGGAACAATCAAATACTGAAACACATTAATACGCAATGTTGTTAATGCATCGATTTGTTCAGTAATACGCATTGAACCAATTTCAGCCGCAATAGCAGAGCAGGCTCTACCAGTAACCATTAATCCCGTCAATACAGGGCCAAGTTCACGAATAAGTCCCAATGCCACAACCGCACCTATAAATTGTTCTCCACCAACTCGTTGAAAACCAATATAACTCTGAAGAGCAAAGACCATTCCTGTAAAAGTACCCGTTAAAACAATAATATTAAAAGATTCAACCCCAATACGATTAATCTGAAAAAAAATTTTATCTATTTTAGGAATTGTTGAGAAAGCTGTCTTTAATGTTTGAAATAAAAAAAGAACAAAAAGACCAATAAAATAACAAATGTTAATAAAAATTTTCCCAATAGCATCAAACAAAACCACAGTTTCCCCTTTTAATAGTATGTATACAATGGTGGCTATTTTTGTTGCGCTGCTGCAGAAGCAATCACTACTTTATGACTATAATCAGATTTAATAAGAGCCAGCCATAAAGTAACAGCTAAAAATAAAGCTCCAAGAACCCAGGTTGTTTTTTGAAAAATATCCTGACCACCACTCCCGCCAAACAACAAAGCCGTACCACCAGACATTCTGCTGGAGCCAAGACTTCCTTTACTTTTTTGAATTGCAATCAACAAAAGCAACATTAAGCCTATAAAAAAATAGATTATTAACAACAATGTATATAACATACCTATACGTTCCTCAATTTTATTATCAATTCTATATTACAATTTTTTCAAGCATTTGCATATCAAGACTTGCAGATCCCATTAAAAAACCGGAATAAAATTCAATTTTTCTTATAGATTGAATGTTTTCAGGTTTTACACTACCTCCATATAAAATTTTAAGATGAAGATATCGATCTTGGCTAAATACTATTTTTCGAATAATCATTGCTACATTCTCTAGCTCAGCAATAGAAGGAATATTGCCTGATCCAATCGCCCATTGCGGCTCATAGGCAATAAAAAATTCGCGCTTATTCAAGGCTATCATCATAGAAACAATATCTGTTAATTGCTCGATTAAAACAGCATCTACAAGCCCTTGCTTTCGCTCCTGAAGAGTTTCTCCAATGCAAATAATAGGATTCATATTCTGTTCAAGAATTCGTTTGACTTTTTCCATTATTACCGGAGTTTTTTCACCATACAATTGGCGTCTTTCACTGTGTCCAACTAAACAAAAACTACATCCTACCTGAGCAAGAGATTTAGCAGAAATTTCACCTGTATAAGCGCCCTGATTATATTGACTACAATTTTGCCCTACCAATAAAATATTTGAACTAAAAAGTTCTCGCTCAAACAATGGAAGAGCTATCAAGGTTGGAGCAATTGCAAAGGTAATATTTTGTCTTGCGGCAATTAAATATAGCCGCTCTCTGTGTATAGAAATAAATTGTAAAGTGTCTTTGTAATCCAAGCTCATTTTCCAATTTGCTATATATAAGTAACCCATAAAGAGTGCTCTCCATTATAACTAGTATTTGCTTCATTTGCTCATTATTATACAGTAACAAAAAAAAGAAGAGCCGACGATAGTGATTGGATAAATATGAATAATATAATACGATTTAAGTTCACAAACCTAGATCAAATCATTTTTTACAATCAAAAAATAACAAAAAAAATGTTACTTGATTATTATCAATACGTTAGCCCTTACATAATTGAACACACGTCATACAAACCAATATTACTTCATAGATTTATTAATGGCATTGATCATCAAGGAACTTTTGACGCAACTCTTGCAAGCATGCCTGACTGGATTACTTTAAAAAAAATAAGTCTTAAGGTTAGCCCTCATGCTGAATATATGATTATTAACACTGTTGAACAATTGCTTTATGTTATTAATCATGATTGTATCACGCCACACATATTTCTTCATAATACTCACAACTTATACTATCCTGATTTTATGGTTTTTATATTAAAAAAAAAAGATCATATGAAATTTAATCTTCTTACATGGGCAACAGAACGAGTTAAAAATATTCTTGAATCATATCACATTAAACCATTTGGAATGCTAGGACCAAAAAATACAATCATTATTCTAGTTCCCTTGCAAGCGAAAGACTCTTTTAAACAAGTTCGCATGTGTGCTTTTAATATAAGCAAAAAAATTGCCCAAGAATACCCTCATTATCTAACTATTGATTCAACAGAAACAGCTCAAGAAAGTCGTATTTTTATAGATACTGAGTGCAATAGAATCAATGCAACAATTCCTTGTCCGTATAGTGTTTTGCCAGAACATCAAGCACCTGTTGCAATCCCTTTTTTCTGGGGTGAACTTCATCGATTAAAACAAAATAAAGAGACTATTGCAACAATTGAAAAAAGACTGAATGATGTGGGAGATCCTTGGAAAGAATTAAAAAAAAATAAGTTTTCGCTTTTTAATTTTACATGGTAAAAAACCAATGAATACTATTTTGTCATTCCTTGTATTTAAAAATAACTCTCCTATTAAAAAAAAGATGTAATACAAAATGAAATAACACAAATTAACCTATTATTCCTACATGAGCCAGGCCTTTTAATAGCAATTTTGAAAGAACAAAGAACGACAAAGAATAATAACATACAAATAACCAAGCAATTGGAGCATACGCATTTGCCAAAAAAACCGAAAAAAGTGATTTTTGTAACCTTTTATTACCATACGCATCATATAATATGTTTTTTAAAAAAAGAGATACATTTTTGACAATACCAATCACATCTATCATTCTTATTTTTTTAAGACGCACAATTGGCATATAAAGATGATTATAACTTTCATGTTCTAAATAATAACAATCAGCATATCCAAAGGAATAATGCGGCCATTCAAAATCTCTTTCAGTATCAACACAAACAAATGTTGTATCTTTATTATCCCAAGAAAAAATATTCATAGTATCGATCTGATGCTTGCTGTCATATCGAAAAGCAAAATTTGAAAAACAATTCATTGTCATATCTGCTTTATTGTAATATGAAATCAAAAAAAATAAGCCCTCTTGTTTTAACGAAAAAATTTTTTCAAACAAAGACACGTTATCTTTATGCGCCAAAATAACATCAGGACGTTGATTGTAATAATCATTATCATGCACGCTTGGTCGATGTCTATTGTTTTGTTTACGTAATATCTCTATAAAACCATTTGTCTTTGACGGCATAAGCTGTAATTGATTTTCTGTTTTTATCATATCAAAAAAAATAACTTCATTATCTCCACTGGGATATTCCTCAAAAATTCGAATAATATGTTTATTCTGCCCGACCATTCGATTACAAAATAAATCCAAAGTTTCATTCTTTTTAAAATGATGAATTTTTAACTGATCATCAATTCCATACTGACCATAACCTGTTTGAATATCTTTGGGAAAGATAGGAACTACCAATTCGTGTACTGACGCAGAAATATAAAAATATGTGCATAAAAAACAAATGATGAAAAACATGAAGTAATTTTTTATAACAAGTATAAAAAAAATTTTGCAAAAATAAAAATTAATGCTATTACACTCATTAAAAAGAGGAAATCATGATTAAATTTTTTCTTGATACTGCCGATATTGAATGTCTCAAACATTGGAAAAAAACAGAAATTATTCATGGCGTGACAACAAATCCATCAAATTTAAGCAAGGCCGGCAACAAGCCAACAGAAACAATCAAAAAAATTATCGGACTCTTTGAACCAAAAGATGTCAGTATCCAAGTAACAGAAACAGAACCTCAAAAGGTCTATGAACAAGCCGTGCGCATAAAAAATTTGGGAAGCAATGTTGTTGTTAAAATTCCTTGTTTAATTGATTATTTTCCAATCATTAAACAACTGATACATGAAAAAACACGCATTAATATAACGCTCGTTTTTAGTCCATTACAAGCAATCATAATGGCAAACTTTGGTGTAACGTATATTTCTCCATTTATTGGAAGACTTGAAGATGATAATCAAGATGGAATATCGCTCATAAAAAATATTGCAGAAATATATAATCGGCATAAGTACGAAACAGAAATTTTAGGTGCATCATTACGTACCGTAACACATATTCAAGATGCAATTCTTGCAGGTGCAACTGTTGTTACAATTCCTCCTTTATTATGCGAACAAATGATTAATAATCACTTAACCAATAAAGGAATAACTCAATTTTTATGTGATTGGAAAAGTGTTAACGCCGATCAATTTCCATAATAAGGTTATTTATGCGTATTTTGCATGTAACAAATAATTATACTCCTTACAATGGAGGAGTTGTGCATGCAATTAACACCATTATAAAGAGCCAAATAAATGAACATAAAATAGGATTGGTAACGTTTGATTTTAAATCGAATGTCTCGTATCAAGATGAATCATTTGTATATCGTATCTGGTCTCCATTCCATTTTACTTACAAAAATAATCCTATGATCGTTCCATACAATATATTTAATCAACTTGCACAAATCATTATCAATTTTAAACCAACAATTATTCACACTCATCATCCTTTTTTACTTGGTTGGGCTGCACAAAAAATTGGTCGTCAAATTAATTGCCCCGTTGTATTTACATATCATACATGGTATACGCATTATACTCATTACAGTCCTTATCAAGGAATCATTGTTAAAGAAGTAGTACAAAAAAATGTAAATAATTTTTGCAAAAAAGTTGATGGAATTATTGCTCCAAGCAAAGCTGTTTTTAATTTATTACAAAAAAATGAACTCATAAATAATTACACTATAATTCCAAGTCCAATTGCAGATCGTTTTTTTAAAAAAATCAGTCCAAAAAAAATATTTCATAATCGCAAGATACGGTTATTATCTCTCAGTCGCTTTACTCATGAAAAAAATCTCTTTGCTCTTTTTAATGTATGTCAATTTCTTAAAAAAACTGAGTTTGAACTCATCATTGCAGGATTTGGATACCTTGAAAACGAATTACAAAAAACAGCCTATCAAGAGCATAAATTTACTCCTGAATCAATACGATTTGTGCTAAAACCTTCAGTTACTATGATTGATGAACTGTATAATTGGGCTGATCTTTTTTTATTTACATCACAGTCAGACACTCAAGGACTTGTTCTTGCAGAGGCACTTGCACGAGCAACACCAGTGTTATGTCTTGAAGGCCCAGGACAACAGGATATAATACAAAATGGGTTTAACGGATTTTGTGTTAAGACTGCAAAGGAAATGGCTCTTGCAATTGAAAAAGTTTATAGAGATACACAGCTACTAAATTTTTTAATACAGAATGGAATTCAAACATCTAAAAAATACAATAAAGAAATTATTTCATCACAAATTACTAACTTTTATCAACAATGCTTGGCAGATATGAAACAAAATTAAAAATTAAAAATCAAATATTTTAAAAAATTCATCTACAGTTGGCTTTCGCCCTAAGAAATTTTCCAAAAGAATATTTGGATCTTTTGTACCCCCTGGTTTTAAAATGGTATCAACATACAGCGAACCAAGATATGAATTACGGAGTCCTTTTGCTTTAAAAACAGAAAAAATATCAGCTGCAAAAACACGTGACCACAAATAACTATAATAACGGGAACGATACCCACCAAGATGACCAAACGAACAAAACATATGTACTCCATCTATCCACTCAATATATGGCATATAGTGCTGATGCAAATCACGAGCAATAACAGTAAAATCTTGATTAGGCCTTGCGTCGTGAATTGAAAGCGCAAGATAAGAAAGATAGATTTGTCTTTGTACAAAAAATCCTACATCAAAATTTTTCAGCTCAATTATTTTCTTTATTGTTTGGTCAGAAAGAGACTGTTTTGTTTTAAAATGACAACTCAATTTTTTTAAAACATCGTAATCAAATAACCATTCTTCTAACAATTGAGAAGGTAATTCAACAAAATCTAATTTTGTATTTGTACCTGACAGAGAAACAATTTCAGTTGCCCCCAATAATGAATGCAATGCGTGGCCAAATTCATGAAAAAAAGTACTCACTTCAGACAATTTCAAAAGCGAGGGTCGTTCAGATGTGGCTGGAGAAAAATTGGCAAGTACAACTGAAAGTCCTGGCTGTCTCTTGCCTTTAACCAAAGAGGCTTGAACAACACCTATGTGACAGGCATGTGAATATTTTCCAACCCGAGGAAATAAATCGATCAACAAAGTTCCAAGTAATTCATTATTTGTTGAATATACCTGAATACATTCAACTGATGGATCCCATAGATTATCAATAGATATTTTTTTAAATTCTACAGAAAAAAGATTTCTATAAATATCAAAAAGGCGATCAATTGTTACTTCAAGAGGAAAATATTCCGCAATTGTTTCATCGTCAATTAAACCTTGTTGTTTTTTATATATCTCTTTGATAAATGCAACATCCCATGGAAAAAGCTTCCCTTTACTACTCAAATCAATAGAATTTTGTATTGCAAGTTTTTGTAAAATATCAAATTCAACAGCTCCCTTTTTATACGATTTAATAAATAAATCAGTTAAAAACGAATCGACTGTTTTAAAATTTTTAACCATTTGATCACTTAAATCATAGGCAATAAATGAATGATACCCCAATATGGTTGAAAGTTTTTGTCGTTCATTGATCAAGATTCTTAAATTTTCTTCATTTTCAGGATATGCACGATTATTAAAAGCAATCCATACTTTTTTTCTTGTTTCAGAATTAATACAATTTTTAAGAATTGTGTTAACAGTTGGATAATCTAATCTAACCGAACAAAGATCTTTATTATCAGCAGACTTTTCTAAACTATCAATAAAAAAATCAGGTGTCCCACGCAGCTGATCAACAGTGAACCATAAAATAGTTTTATCTTCTGCAATAGAACGCTCAAATTTCATTGATGCATCTGAAATTGCTTGCTTTAAAATCTCAATTTGATCGCGCTTTTCACTTTCAAGGTGAAGACCATCTTTTTGAAAGCTTAAAATAGTATCTTTCACAAAATAAAGCTGCTCATTTGTCAAATCACTGAGTAAATTTTGATTTAAAAATCTCATTAATGCATCATATAATTTTCTATTGCTTGTGATATATGTGATAACAAATGAAGCCATTTTTTGAACAGCCTCGTGTGCCTTATCTCGTATTTCTTTTTTAGGATGAACCATCTCAAGAACAGAAAAAATATCTTTTGCAATAAAAAAATCAGACAAAAATAGTTGATCGAGCGCATAAAATGTTTCTTGATATGTAGGTTTTTCAGGTGTATTTTCAATTTGATTTATCGATTTTTTAAAAGATTCTATAAGCAGATTAGCAGTAAAATCAATATCGTCTGCCGAATAAGCAAACAACGATACAATATCTTTTGGATATGATACTCGACTCATCATAGGTTTTTGATTTCCATATAAAAGAAAAATACATGCAATAATAATACAAAAAATAATTATTTTATAAAACACACTATTTCCACATTTACAAAAAATTTTTAGATTTTACTATTACGTATTTTAATAATCAAAATACACTTTAAATGAACCCTACTATTAAATTATATTTAAGTAAAGCCTTAATGTAATTGATTGCTAACATAGATGGTGTGCCCGGTAGGAGTTGAACCTACGACCTACGGATTAGAAGTCCGTCGCTCTATCCAGCTGAGCTACGGGCACGAATAATTTAAAATATAGTGTAAAATCAAACTTTAAGCAATACAAATCAATTTAAATTACGAGTTTTTGCAACTGCTTTATAATAGGAATATCAGGATCTGGAACAACAAAATTTGTAAGATCTTTCAAATCAACCCATGCAACTTGCTTATGCTCATAGGCAAAAAGGGTTCCCTGATATGCAATAACAAAATAGGCAGCCATTTCCATTAATCGTTCATTATGTTCAAATGAAACGGTACAAATATAATCTCCCACGACAGGTATAATTCCTAACTCTTCAAAAAACTCCCGCTTCAAACAATCCTGATCCGTTTCACCTTCTTCAACTTTTCCACCAGGAAATTCCCATTTTTCATAATTGGCATCGGGCTTTGATCTTTGAGCAAGTAAAAATTTTCCATTCTGATACAAAACACCTGCAACAACTCGTTTAATTATTTGTTTCTGCATATTTCAAAATCCACTGCATAACTGGTGTAGCATATGTTTGATTATAAATATCAGATAATGTTGCCTGCCCATCTGTAATTAAAGGCATTGGATCATATCCCTCAGAACTACCCTTTACTTCAAGAAGTTTTAAAGCTGCTTCATTTGTTTTTTTATAGATTTGAGTAAAATTTGTTTTCATCACAACATAACCAAGCTTTGTTTTAGACCACATCTCTGGCTTACCTTTTTGCAAAAGTAACCGATATACCAATTCATGTACAAATGAAAAAAACCCAATATCATAAGGCAATCCAGTAAAAATATCGGTACTTCGGCTTGAAACCGAACAAATGAAGTGATCATTTTTAAGATAAAATTGCATCCCAATGGTGCATGGAAAATCTTTTGATTCAAAATCCTTGTGTTTAAGCTGATTAATCGTAATAAAAGCCCTTCTTGAATCTGGATTTTGTAAAAGACATTCAAGAACCCAATCCAACTGTGTCTTTTGATTATCATAAGGCAGTCGTTGATGAAACACATAATAACCATAATTTGAATTTATACATCCATTTTTATCAGCAAGCTTTTGCCAAAAAGGTGATGCATGTGCAAGTGCCTTTACTGCAAGATCACCATTAAAATAGGCTAATAATTCTCGCGCAAAATATCGAATCCCCTTTGGACCGCGAATAAATGGCACTCTGTAATTTGCATTTTCATTTTCAATAAGCGGATATGAGTTTAAAACATAGTTCACATCAAAGGCCTGCCTACACAAACCAGCCTTTGTCTCAATATCACAACCATTTTTTTGTATATATTCAATTCCAGAAATAATAAGCTGACTGACTGTTTCTTGCTGTAATGTTTCTTGAAAAAACATACATGAAGCACCAGAATCTGAGGAAAACAAAAAAGTAACATTAAAAATCAAAACAAAAAATATATAACACATACAACTCCTTTTTTTAAAGATGCATATAAATATATCATATTTAAAAGCACAAATAAACTAAATAAGCATTATCCCATTGATATTTCGACCTGTTTTTTCTCCTTGTTTGCGACAAGAAAAAAAATTGCTTGCACACATTGTACACACAGAAAAATCAGTAAAAATATTGTACCTTAAAACACCCATATTATAAGCGCGCATTACATTATACAAACAAAGATCAAAATACGTTAACAGGTTTTTGACAACTAATGCATTTTCAAGAATCTTTGTTGAATCAAACTGTTTCATTGTCTCAATACAGTCACTTTTTACTTGATAACAACAATTTTTTGCACATGGACCAAACAATAGCTGCAAGTGTTTGGCTTCTGTTTTAAATTCTTTTTTCATTAACACAATAGCATTATCTAATACGCCTAACACAGAGCCTCTCCAACCAGCGTGAACAGCACCTATAGCTTTTGCTACAGGGTCATATAAAAAAATAGGAAGACAATCTGCGGTTAAAACAGATAACAAAATATCAGTCTGATCTGTAATAATAAAATCAGCTTCAATAAGTTTGTAATTTTTAAAATTAAAGCTTTTATTTATAACAAGCCCATCAGATCCATGAACCTGCGTAACTCTCAACACAAATTGATTTTTTAAAATCTTTGTTAATTGATCAAAATCAAAAGCACTATCTCCAAAGAGAAACTGAGAGTTAAACCATTTTTGCATTTGGAGATAGTGCATAAATTTAAAAATATTAATGTATTTGAATTACCAGTTTACCTATTGCATTTCCATATTCATAATCAAGTGCTTGACGAGAAAGCTCTAATCGCGCAATATCATGCATCGCCTGCTTATTTCTTAATGCAATAATTTCTTCATCAAGTTGCAAACGTCTTTGATATAAAAGCTCTGACTGATAATATGGGTCAAGTGTGACTCGAAGCCATTTTAATTGTTGAATAATAACAGTATCTATCCAAGAAACACGTAATGGGTACAAAAATGCAGATTTATTGCGCATTGCTTCAAGTTTTAAAAGTCTACTATCTAAGGATTCAACGTATCTAATATACGGATATCGACAATCAGAACCACAACAATGATCATTGTTTTTATTTACAATAATATCATTCAAACTCGCCATTAACTGACACATGTCATATCTATATTTGTCAATAATAGCAAGTTCAGATTCATACTGATTATATACATGCCAACTGAAATCAGATAATGCAAAATAGCTGGAATACTTTTTACAATAATCTGCAAATAAAACAAAAAGTTCAGCCGAATAAGAAACAGAACCTAAAAAGTTGCTTATTTCATGGATTAAAGCAACTTCATTGTATGAAGGATGCTGCCGTGCTTTTAATATATTAAGACGATTTGTTAAATCACGCAAACAAGTATCAAATAAAGAAGCTTCTTGAAATAGTGTTTCTGGCAATGAAACAACCGAATGACTATTCAACCATACGGTCCATGCAACATGATTTAAAAAGTCTTCATTGCATGTTTCTAAAATACGCTGTTTCTCATAATACGAAAGATTATGTATGCAAAATGAGTCAACAAAACGGTCCAGGGCCCATGCATACTTTCCCCTTAACGTATTATATTGACAAACTGCACTATCAAACTGTTCTTGATCTGTTGGATGAGTAAAATAATTTGCCACTAAAGCTGCAGCCCCCAATAATGCTGCGCCAGCAGCAACACCAAAACATCCTTTTGCAAATCCAGAATTATTAGTTTTTGTGGCATGACAATCCAAAGAATAAAAAGCACAAAGTATTATTAAAAAGACATTATTTAGTCTAATTACTGTATTCATAACCAAACTTTCATTAAAAAATTAAACTCGACCAACAATTAAAGTAAATAGCTGATTATCTCCTAAAATATCTTTAACAGCTTTTTGGACATCACTCTTTTGTATATTTTTAAGATCAGACATTCTATCGTTAAAATAACTTTTTGAAAGATGGTAACGATCCATATATAAAAAAGTCCTTGCAATATCAGTATTAGAGGTAAAGCTACCCATAACTCCATATACAATTGCTCGCTTTGCTTCTATAAATTCCTCATCTGAAATATGGTCAACACAATGCATTATTGTATCTTTAATCGCTTGTTCAGCTTCTTTTAATCTATCAAGCGAGACAATTGTTTTAACAAAAAACATCCCTTTTTGCTCATCAACATTAGATAAAAATGAACCATCAATCGTATAAAAAAGGCCTGATTGTTGTCGCAACATAAAAAGACGCGAATGCATTGAATGCAAAACTCCAGATCCAAAAATTTGATCAAAAATCAATAATGCATCATATCGTTTATCAAATCGATCAATTGATAATTTTGCAAAACATAACACAACTTGGTCTCTATTAATATTGTAGTTTTGAATTGCACTTTTTTGATTTACAATATTAGGATAGTCGATTGAAAGAGCCCGTGGCCCAGTCCAAGTACCTAATTTTGATTTAAAAAGAGCTTCAACATCATACTGTTTAATATCCCCAACAATAGCAATTCTTGTTTGATCCGGTGTGATAAATTTTTTATAATACTCAACAATATCATCACGCGTAATTTTTTCTAACGAATCTACCGATCCAAGAAGATTTTTAGCATACGGATGATTTTTATATAAGTTTTTCTTCACAAGATATCCAGCAAATGAACGCGGATCATCCCAATAATTTTTTACATCAGAAATCAACTGAGTTCTGATTTTTTGGATATCATCACAATCAAATTGAGCACTGGTAACAACCTCATATAAAATATCAAGAGCAGACTCTAAATCATCCTTGAGACACGTTAGTAAAATACAACCCGGATACACCGTTAATGACATACCTTTTGACTCAATAAAATCAGCCAATTGATCTGCGGTAAACCGAGCAGTTTTTTCTGTCATTAAAGCCGCAATAAAATTATACAAACCCTGTTTATCCTCAGGATCATAATGACTTTGAGATTTAAAGGAAACAACCAAACTAATTTTAGGAACAGTAGCATTGTGACACGATAATACTTTTATTCCATTTCCAATTAAAAATTCATCATATGACGGGTACTCAAAAAAAGAAGGCTCTTTAACAGCAATATTTACAGCATCAGAAGGAGGAAGGACTGGTGTTGTTCGAATACGAGATGCAAGAATATCTGAATCTTGCTGATCCGATAAGTTTTGAATATCTGCCCATATTTTTTTCTCAGAATTTGGTAATGGCAAAAGTGACCCATCATGCATAACAGTAAGTCTAAAATAATGGCAAATTAATTCATGTGTCTGTTTTTTAAGCTTTTCTATTGGTTCATTCATACATCTAAAAAGATATTCATGATCGCCTGTTGCCAAAAAAGATTGTCCAAGTGCATATGCTTGATCTTCTGTACTTTCCAAAAGAGTATAAAAAGAGGATTGAGCTTTTTTATAGGCACGCAAAAACTCT
Organism: uncultured Pseudomonadota bacterium; assembly: GCA_964529835.1. Lineage (GTDB taxonomy): Bacteria > Babelota > Babeliae > Babelales > Vermiphilaceae > CAZGZQ01. The sequence goes on along the minus strand of CAZGZQ010000002.1, from coordinate 227,314 downwards.
GAATCAGAAATGCCGTTCTTTGTCAAATCAAGAAGCTCATCAATAATAACCTGTCGTATTTGTTCTTTTGAAATTCCATCAACTGGATCACAACAAATAAAAAAAAGGCCATGATCAAACAAGCCCCATGAACCAACTTCAAGAGATGTAACATATTGCAAATCATTAACCAATTTTTTATATAAACGCGACCCATTACCTTTTCCAATAACCCATTCTGCAAGCTCAGTAATATGTTCTGACTTTTCTTTTAAACCGGGAATGACAAAGGCAAATAAATACATAGGCAGTTGAACATCTCGATAAAGAGTAACAGATCTGGATCCAACATCTTCTGTATGAAAATAAGTAGCGCTTTTATAATCATGCATTGACGATATTGATCCAAAATATTTTTTTGCAAGTTTAAATATACTTTCTGAATCAACATCCCCAACAACAACCAAAGTTGCATTATTGGGACCATAATGTTTTTTGTAAAATTTTGCCAAATCATCTGCTTTAACAGACCACAAATCCTGCTTAAACCCTATAATAGGGTAATGATATGGATGATCAAAGAAAACAGAGGAAATCAAACTTTCAATTAACTGAGATACGTATCTATCTTTGTTTAATTTTAGCTCTTGAATAACAGCTTTCATTTCGGAATTTAACATCTGATCATCAAAGAGTACATTTTCCATGCAATCAGCCATAATAGAAAAAACAGCTTCAAATTGACAACTTGGCATCTCAAAAAGATACCCTGTATAGTCATATGAAGTAAATGCATTACATGAGCCCGAAAGTTTGTGTACAATAACATCTAAATCTGTTTCTCCACGGTTTTTTGATATTTTAAAAACCATATGTTCTATTAAATGAGCAATTCCCTTTTCGCCAAGCTCCTCATCTTTAGATCCAACACGATACCAAAGCTGAATAGAAACCTTTGGTATAGATCCAGAAGGTTTGACCAATACCGTCAATCCATTTCCAAGAACCTTCTTGCTCACAATTGCACCATAACCCGAAATGTCTGATACATCTCTATGTTCTTGTAAAGTGCCATTTAAAAGATTTAATTTTTTTTCCACCGTCTTGCTCAATATACTGGTCATAATAAAAATAAAAAATAGGTTTAAATAGTTAAAATGATATATTTTTAACATTATTCATCCATTTGCAAATATTACAAAAATAACCCCAAAAAGCAATATTTAAAAAAATAGTTCAATTTCAAAATGAAAAAAACATTTATTTTATTTTTTTTAATGATACTATAAATCAAAAACCGTGCTCCTTTCGCCCTTTTTTCTTTGCACCCTTTGCTTTACTACTGGCATTATTACAGCTCATACTGAATACACAGTCAGTATACAAGCGATCATTTTTACAATTTCTTTTTGTTTGTTTTATTACTCAACTTATTCAACAAAAAAAAAGAGGCCTCATCCAGCACTATTATGTATCCTTTTGAATATTTTTTTGATATTAGGATATGTACATTATCAATGTTACTCATATCAATGGAAGATATTGGTAAAAAAAGCAACAGAAAAAAGAGAAATTTTTTATGGAATTATTGTTGATCAAAAAAAAACAGAATCCAATTCTCTTCGTTTAACCATTCAATGTTACTCTCCTGAATACTTAACCAACAAGTCTCTCTTTATTTATATCAAAAACAGCAACCCAAAAATCCTTTACAATACAGGGCAACACATTAAAATTCGCGGAAAGCTATCTGAAGCAAAAAAGGCAGACTTTAATGCATTTTTGATCAAAGAACAGATTATTGGAACAATATTTACCAAGGACACATACATTCAAATAATTGATCAAAAGAGTATCAAAAGATACATGCTTGAATTAAAAAATAACATTCGCACTACAGCAACACAACATATGTCTCCTGAAACAAAACAATTATTTGAACTTCTTTTTTTGGGATATAAAGAGGAAAGCAAAATTACATCAATTGACTTGCGATTTAAAGAGTGGGGAATCTCTCATTTTCTTGCACGATCTGGACTACACCTTAATTTTTTAATTGCCCTTGTAAGCTCTTTTTTAATGTATATTCCAATTACATGGAGCTTTAAACAAGTGATTATATTGTTAATTGTTTTTTGCTATTGCACTCTCACATGGGCAACGATTCCAATTACAAGAACTTTTTTAATGTTTTTTTTCATTAAATTGTTTCTCATTATCAAATACCAATATGATCCATTTAATATTATTTGTTTTGTCTGGATGCTATTTTTAATTAACAACCCTTTTTATCTTTTTTTTCTGGATTTTCAACTAACATTTATTTTAAGCGGAGCATTAACTTGGCTTAGTAAACAAGAAAAAAACAAGCTTAAACATTCTTGATTCTTTCAATTATAATATTTTATGCTCATGCAAAAAGGAGCCCTATGAAGCATAAAATATTTACAATTATTGCAATAAGTTTTTTTACAATAATGTATGGAAAAAAAGAAACATTTCAAAATGTTAATTTATCACATCTTGATCAAGAAGAAATAACTCATCAAATAATTAATGCTATAGAATCAAATGAAAACAATCAAAACCCTATGCCAACAATAGACATAGCGGATTTAGATTTTTTAAATACAGATTCAACCAAATCAACCAAAACAAGGGCCACAAAACCATACACCTTGCTTGTATATATAGCAGCAGACAACGATTTGCGAAGTTTTGCATCACGCAACATTCAACAAATGAGTGAAATTGGCTCAAATCCTAATCTTAATATCGCCATACATCTTGACATACGAATTAGCGCCAATCAAAAAGTAACACGTCGCTATTTTATAACAGAAAAAAATAAAATTATTACAACTAATACAGGTGATCCAAAAACACAATGCATGGACAGTGGCGACGAACAAACAATACTTTCTGCAATTGAATGGGCTGTGGAAAACTATCCAGCAGAAAATTATATGATTATCTTTTGGAATCATGGAAGCGGTATCGTCGATCCAATAAAACGTCACATAATTAACCCAACATCACTTTTCACATTTAACCCAGAAACACACATGTTTGACCTTGATCGGTCGATAGGGTTTCTTGAACTTATTGAAGGGCCTGAAAAAAAACATTCTCAAAGAGGTATTTGCTGGGACGACACAACACATAACTATCTAACAAATCAAAAATTGCGCACAGTTCTTGAAACTGCATGCACAAATATATTGCATAAGAAGTTTGAATTTATAGGATTTGATGCATGCCTCATGTCTATGATTGAAGTAGCTGACAATATTGCACCTTACGCAAATTTTATGGTTGCATCTGAAGAAGTAGAACTTGGAGCAGGCTGGAACTACAAAACATCACTCATGCCATTTTTAGCTTCAATACCAGAAAGCAAAACGTTTGCACGACATCTTGTAAAAACGTATGAACAAACATACACAAATATAACAAACGATTTCACGCTATCTGCACTTGATCTATCCTTAATAATAGAGTTAAAAGACAACATCAATAACATTGCACAACTACTATTACAATGCATTAAAGAACAGCAGAATAATAGCGTTACAAAAGCTATTAAAATAAGTGCTTTACCACAAAATTGCACACATTTTGAAGAACCAAGCTATGTTGATTTATATGATTTATACAACAATATTGATAAAAACGTTAGTCTTTTTAAAATAAAAAATAATACACTAATAAGACAATTACAGCAGACAATCAACCAAGGCAAATCAATAATTCAACGAATTGTAATAGCATACACCACAGGGAAAAACCTTGCACGAGCACGTGGAATTTCTATATATTTCCCAACATATTCAATCCACCCGTCATACCGAGAAACATTATTTGCAAAAACAACAACATGGCTTACTTTACTAGATGCATGCCTATAAATAAACCTATAGCACGGCGTAATTTTAAATAAATTACGCCGTGCTATACTGTAATTAAAAACATGTCATCAAAAATCCAACGCCTTGAAAATCTTTACAAAAAATTTTCAAATTGCTTACAATGCCCACTTGGAAACCTTGGCAGAAAAAACATTGTCTTTGGAACAGGCAACCCAGAAAGCCTTATCATGCTAATAGGCGAAGGACCAGGAGAAAAAGAAGATCTTTCAGGAAAACCTTTTGTCGGAAGATCCGGCCAACTACTAACAAAACTTTTGCATATTGCCGGAATTGATCGCAGCAAAATATTTATTTCAAATATTGTAAAATGCCGTCCTCCAAAAAATCGCAAACCAACCCCAATCGAAATCGTCACATGCACAAATCTTATTCTTTTTGAACAAATCAAAATAATAAAACCAGCTGTAATAGGAACACTTGGCTCAACAGCTCTCGCAGGGTTTCGGCCAGGGCCAATAAAAATAACAGCAGAACGCGGACTAAAATTTGATTGGAACGCTATCCCAATTATTCCAACATTTCACCCAGCATATCTTTTAAGAAATCCAAGTGCAATCGAAGAATGCCTTGAAGACTTAATACAAATAGAAACAATATCAAGATCAACAACACAATAAAAGCCCAAAAGGGGCGGAGCTGTTGGACAAGTGTTGGATAAGTGTTGGATAAGTGTTGGATAAGTGTTGGATAAGTTTTAACTAAACACAAAAACAATCGACTGGAAAGCACTTTTAAAGTAAAAAAGCAAAAAAAGGTCGATTAGCAAGCAATTTTAAAGACCAACAAGAAAACCAAACCTCAAACGCCTGAAACTTATCCAACAGTTATCCAACACACAATAAAAGCATTTTGAGCCTTATTTAAAAGCCTTTTTTGAGTTATCCAACAGTTATCCAACACCGTTATTATTATTATATATAAATATATAACTATAATAGTAGTAATGGTTGATTCAAAACTGAATCTTTTGTGGATCTTAAGAGATGGGTTGCCTTCAGAAAACTTTTGTATTAGACTAAAGCAATAATTAAAATATTGTTTTTGCAGCAAGAGGTTTTTATTCCGTGAACTTAAAGCAAGTAATTGATGAACTTATTGAGGAAAAAGGTATCGACAGGGCCGTTTTAAGTAGCATTGTTACAGATGCTATGCTTGCTGCATACCAAAAGAGGTATCCATCTGTTGTTTTTTCTGCTCGGTATATCGATTCAAGTGGGGACTTGGTTGTTCTTGCGCAAAAAAACGTGGTATCTGTTGTTAGAGATAATTTGACTGAAATAAGTCTCAAAAAGGCTCGATTTGTTTCAAAAGATGCCGAGGTTGGAACTGTTTTAACGCTTCCATTTGAAGAAAAAATTGGTCGCGTTGAAATTTTATATGCACGTCAATTTATGGCTCAAAAAATTAGGGCCATCGAAGCTGATGCTGTATATGCTGACTTTAAAAAGAAGCAGGGCGAGATTGTTCATGGTCATGTTCACAAAATGGAACGATCAGGTGTTACGGTTAAGCTTGATGACACTCTTGCGTTTTTGCCTCATCAAAACACGATTCCTGGGGACAAGATTGTTGTTGGGATGCCAATAAAAACGCTTTTAAAAGAGGTGTACCCAGAGCCTCGAGGCGACTATCAATTGATTCTTGATAGGGTTTCAAGCGATTTCTTATTTAGGCTCCTTGAGCTTGAGGTGCCTGAAATATTTGAAAGACTTATTGAGGTAAAAAAAATCGTTCGTATTGCTGGGTATAAATCAAAGGTGATTGTTGTATCTAGGGATAAAAATATCGATGCTGTTGGAACGTGTGTTGGTGTTGGTGGTAGTAGGATTTTGCCAATACTGTCTGAGCTTGGTACTGAAAAGATAGACATTATTCCATGGACAGAGTCTGTTGAAGAGCTTGTAAAAAATGCTTTAAAACCAGCAAAGGTAACTCGTGTTGAACTTGTTGGAAAAGATTTGGCAAAGGTGTGGGTTGACGAAGATCAGCGCTCCTATGCAATTGGAAAGTCTGGACAAAATATAGCTCTTGCTTCGCGATTGGTTGGTTTTAGTATTCAAATAGCTCAAAAAGATCATGATGGTACCTCTCCTTATCAATCGGACGATGGCAATAGTTTATGGTAATTGATTTTTGAAAAAGGCGGGTTTCTGGTGATACGTGTATATGAGTTTGCAAAAAAACACGGACTAACAAGTAAGGTTGTTATTGATTTTTTAAAAGAAAAGGGTGTTGTTGTTGCAAGTCATATGGTTGCTTTGACTGACGATCAGTTACTATTATTGTCTTCTTTATCAGGGTCTGAAAATACTAATAAAACAAAGGGAACGTCTCAATTTATGAAATCCGAACAACAGGTTGTTACTGAAAAAAAATCAAAAAAAATTTCTAGTGCGTTGTTAACTGAAGCCGAACCTTATAACAGCGGGAAGCTTGACAGGGCCGACAAGTTTATCCAGTCACAGTCTTCTCAGGATCCTAAGAAGGATATTGCGACTCTTGTAATTAACATTCCTGCTCAACCCTACTCTGTTGATGAGTTTGCACTTCTTGTTGGTAAGTTAAGCTCAGAGGTTATTGTCTTGTTGCTTGGGTGGGGTGTTGTACCTGCAAAAAATCAAAAATTAAGCCTTGATGTTATAACCAGACTTGCGCGACACTATCAAGTTGTTTTGGTACCGCTTGTTGCACAAAAAAATGAAAAATTAAATAATATTGTAAATGAGCAGAATGATTTTGCTGTTCTAACAGAGCCACGAATACCTGTTGTTGTAATCATTGGTCATGTTGATCACGGAAAAACAACATTACTTGATTTTATTAGGTCTACGCGTGTTGCGCTTAAAGAAAAGGGTGGAATAACTCAACATGTGAGCGCGTATGAGGTAAAGACTAATCATGGAAATATTGTTTTTATTGATACTCCGGGTCATGAAGCCTTTGTTAAGATTCGGCAAAGGGGTTTGCGCGTTGCAGATATAGCAATACTTGTTGTTGCTGCTGATGATGGAGTAATGCCCCAAACAATTGAGGCTATTCGTCAAGCGCGTGAAGCGAAAATGGTTGTTGTTGTTGCAATTAATAAAATGGACAAAGTCGATCCTGCTTGTGTTGATATTATAAAATCACAACTTGCTCAGCATAATCTTGTTACGGAAGATTGGGGTGGGGATGTCATGTGTATTCCAATTTCTGCAAAAACAGGTAAGGGCGTTGATAATCTTTTGGAACTTGTTGCGTTACAAGCCCAATTAATGGAGTTGAAAACGAGCTTGGTTGCACCTGCCGCTGGATATGTTCTTGAAACAAAAATAGAAAAGGGTCGCGGACCAGTTGGGATGCTTTTGTTGAATCAGGGAACTCTTCATGTTGGAGATTCGTTTATTGCTGGTGTTGTTGGAGGTAGGGCAACTTCTATTGTTGATCAGATGGGCAGATCGTTATCATCTGTGGGTCCTTCTGTTCCTGTTCAAATTGCTGGTTTTGAAAGTCTTGCAGATGCAGGAGATCAGTTTGTTTTTGCAACGCGTTCTGAGGTGTTGCGTTTAGATCAAAATAGTATTCATCGATCTTCAATTTCTCAAAGTTCAGGTGGAATTAAAATTTTTATAAAAACTGATAATGATTCAACAAAAGAAGCTGTTATAGATTCAATTGGTGCTATTAATAAAATTTCTAAAAAACAGTTTGACATATTAAGGGCCTTTGTTGGACCTGTTACTGAAGGAGATGTTCAAGCTGCATATTCTGCTCAGGCGGATATCGTTGTCCTTCATTCTCGTATTGAGCCTAAAGCTGCGGCGCTTGCTCAAAATAAAAAAGTTACTATTCATTATTTTGATATTATTTATAAAATGACTGAATTTTTACAGCAATGGTCAGCTTCTGAATCTTTGCAAGCGGTAACAATTCGCAAAAAAATAGGAACTGCAGAGGTTTTGCGAGTTTTTGATATTAAAAATATCGGTATTGTTGCTGGTTGCATTGTACGTGACGGTAGATTTGTTCGGGATGGACTTATTGTTATTTTACGTCATGGCAAGAAGGTTGGAGAAGGTAAAATTAAAAGCTTGCAACGAGAAAAGCGGGTTGTTAAAGAAGTTCATTCTGGTTTTGAATGCGGCTTTGTTGTTGAAGGTTTTTCTGAATGGGCTGTTGGCGATCAGGCTGATTGTTATGTTACCCATGTTGAGATGAAATAGTAAGTTTAAAAAACAAAAAGAGAGAAATGTGTGTTGCGTTTCTCTCTTTTTGTTTTCTGAAAAAGTGCATTTTTTAGAAAAAGCCCTTTAAGTTTATATTTTTTTGTTGCGTAAGCTTATTTTTGAATTACGCAACATTGTTTTTTATTTTTTTTTTATAAAAATTGAATTGCTTCAAAACGCTGCATTGTGGTTGATGGCACGTGGCATGAAGTATATTGCTTACATTTTTTACAATCAGAATTCATGCTCAGAATTTTTCTGATTGTTTAAATTTCAAGCGGCTGTTTTAAATGTATGATAACAGCCGCTTGACGTTTTTTGCGTCATCTAGCAGTGACTTTTTTGGTGTTTCAAGAATTTTGGGTACTGCTTCAAGTGACTTGTCATTCATAATTTGTATAAAGACATTTTTGGGAATAAGTCCTTTTTCAATTTCTTCGTGACGATCAATGCATGAGAGAAATTCTTTTTTTGAGTCATTTATGTGTATTATTTTTAAAAAACTTCTTCCAATTATTTTATCAAATAAATCCCAAAACTGTTCATACTTAGATTTGGTTGCAAGGTCGTAGCCGGCAGCAAAAAGATGACATGTGTCAAGACATATTCCGATTCGTTGATGGAGTGTTTTGGGTATATCTTTTATAATTGTTGAAAGCTCTTCGAGATTTGATCCTAGGCTACTTCCTTGGCCTGCCATGGATTCAAGAGCTATAACGGTTTCTTTTGTTGATAAAAGTGCTTCAATAATACCATTGCTGATTTTTTTACACCCTTCTTTGATTGATTGAGTTCCTCGTGACCCCGGATGAAGAATGACTGTTGGTATATTGAGTATGTTTGCACGGTGTAGTTCGTCAATGAGTGCTTTTATGGATTTTTCTACTATGTCAATTTTTTCTGAAGCAAGATTGATAAGGTAGCTTGCGTGAACGCAAATATTTTTTTTAGGTATGCCAACTTCTTTGCATGCGTTTGTCCAGTTGTGTATTTCATCTTGTGTAATGGGCTTTGATTTCCAGACTCGATTGCTTTTTGTGAATATTTGAAGAGCTGTTGCATTAATATTTTTTGCATCAAAAGCAGCTTGGGCAAATCCTTTTGAAATAGAAAGGTGAGCTCCTATAATATAGTTTTTTTTTAATTTTGACATACAAAACCCTTTTGACAAATATATAAAAAACAGTCAATCTAATGAAGTATACAGTATAACATTCATAACAAACAACAAAGAAAATGGACTATTATTCCATTTTAAGCTTGTGATTTTTGGCATTGAGATAGCATGAAGAAAATATTTTTGGTGGTAGGTGCTTTTAGCTTTTTTTCTATTTTTACCGTTGAATTTCAAAAACTGGAAAAGTTTTTACCGCGATGGAACTTTATTTGTTCTGGTTCACATAAAGAAGAACTGATTTATGGTAAAAATATCACGTCTTTTAACAAATATGATTTAAGTGATGAGGTTCTTTACTCAAGGGGAACTACCGATATTACTGCTAAACTTGTTTATGATGGCTTAAAAAAATATGATGATGAAACATCTGGGCTTGCACAAAAAGCGATAGTTTTTGGAGGAACTGTTCGTGCTCGAATACCGCGTGGTACAACAGATAATTTAATAAAAACAACTCCTATGACGGTAAAGCTTGATGAAGCTGTATTTGGTGAACATCAACACTCTTTGTCGCGTCATTTTTTTTGGATACGTTCTGCATATACTGAAATTGATCTTGCTGCAATGCTTGGTTTGTCCTCTTTGAATAAACATGGACTTACGATTGGAATGTTTCCTTATAAGCTTGATCCTCAAGGAATAGTGCTTGGCGATGCATATGCTGTTTCTCCTAATGGTAATTTTATGGGTGAAACAGATTCGTTTGATGTTGATCAATTTGCATGTGGTTTTTTGCTTTCGGATGAAATTATAAAAGATACACTCACCACTGAAATTTATATTGGGTTGCTTCAGAACAAGTCAGGTTCTTTGTCTGATACTAATGCGCGAGTTTTTGGCCATTTGTATGGTCGCCGTGCTGATTCAGCTCGAAAATTTGGATCATTTAATTATGTTGTTTCCGGTAAAATTATTTGGGAGCCTCTTAAAAAAAGTATTGCTGGTTCATTGAAATTTATTCCATTTGGTTTGTTTGATAATGAGCGGGAACAAAAAATTGAATTTACGGGAGATGCAAAATCAAAACTAGGATCTTTTGGTATTGCGTTAGAATATGAAATTGGTGGGTTTGAGGCTTGCATGCAAGCTGCTGTAAATTGCGGAAGCCAGCAAGTTCTTGGTATTGATAGAAATCAAATAATTATTAAAAACAATGCAGAAGCTCTTCTTGGACAATATAATACGCATGTTGTTCTTTCAGATCCATCAAATAATTTAATTCCGGCTGTTTTGCTTCCGTATGTTGCTGGCAGTGCGGATCAAAAAACTGTTAATGAGTCATTAGAGTCTGCGTTGAACAATGGAAAGCAAATTGGACTGACTGCTGACGAGTCTCCTTTATATAACAGTTCTCGACGTTATCGTGATCCATATAAAAATGCTTATAAAGGATGGATGGCTCTTGCTGACATAGGATATTGGTTTTGTGATAAAAAATTACGACTTGGAATTATGGCAGCTATAACAACGGGTGATGTTAATCCAAACTCAGTTGTGCAAGATGGTGATTATAAGGGCTTTATTCCATTACAAGAGTTATGGTCTGGATCTTCAAAAGGTGGTCCTCAAAGTATGTTCTTTTTGGGTGGCGGAGGTCGTCCTCGTCGTCCATTGTCGATAGCAACAGATGCACAAGCTCCTGATAGATTTTTAAAAAATGCTCCAAATGTTGGTGGGTTTACTAACTTGCGATTAATAGGTGCAAATCTTTTGTGGACGTCCCGATGTCCATATAAAAGGCCATTTAAAGTCAATCCAAATATTATGGTTTTTTGGCAAGATTATGCAACAGGCGGTGCAAGTTCTTATTTGGGTACAGAAGCAAATATTTTCTTATCTACAATGCTTTATCAATCATTTGAGTTATTTGGTGTGTTTGCACTTTTTGCTCCAGGAAAACATTATACTGATCGCAAGGGTATTTCTGCATTAACTCCAAGTCAGCAAGTGTTTGCAGATCAAGAAGATTCAACAGGTTTTACAGCAGAAATCGTTCCAGGTATTTCTGATAATCTTGCCTATAGTATTAATTGTGGTTTTAAAATAACGTTTTAAATATAATTTTGACGAATTGAATTGAGAGTTTTTTGGATATGATACAGCGAACTGTTGAGTGTGGTTTAGTAAAAGAAGTTCATGTTGGAACTCAGATTTCCTTGACTGGTTGGGTTAATAAAAGAAGAGATCACGGTGGGTTGATTTTTGTTGATTTGCGTGATCGATCTGGATTGATGCAGCTTGTTTTTGATCCTCAAGTGAATCAGTCTGCCCATGCTCTTGCAGAGTCATTACGGTCTGAATTTGTTGTTGGTGTTTTTGGAACTGTTATAAAGCGGGCACCATCAACGGTAAACAGTTCAATGGAGACAGGCAAGTGGGAATTAGTTGTTCATGAACTTGAAATTTTTAATACTTCAAAAAATCCACCATTTGCACTTGATGATGCAGATAATGTTGATGAAGAAGTTCGATTGACATATCGTTATCTTGATTTGCGTCGCGCAACAATGCAAAAAAGTATTGCATTGCGACATAATATTATTTTTATGATTCGACAATTTTTGAATGAAAAAAAATTTTATGAAATCGAAACTCCTATTTTGACCAAAAATACTCCTGAAGGTGCACGTGAATTTTTGGTGCCTTCACGGTTGCAAAAAGGTTCGTTTTATGTGCTGCCCCAGTCTCCTCAACTTTATAAGCAATTATTGATGGCAAGCGGTATGGAAAAGTATTTTCAGATTGCACGATGCTTTAGAGACGAAGATCTTCGTGCTGATAGACAACCTGAATTTACACAGCTTGATATTGAAATTTCATTTTCTTCTGAAAATATTATTCAAAATTTAATAGAAGAGTTGTTGTGTTTAATTTTTAAACAGGCCTTGAATGTTGAAATAAAAAGACCATTCTTTCGCTTGAAATATGATGATGCATTTCGTTTATATGGTTCTGATAAACCAGATCTTCGATTTGAATTACCAATTATTGATGTTACAAGTGTTTTTTTGTCAACCGAATTACAGTTTTTAAAAAGCATTATTGCAACAAATGGAAAAATTGGTGCTTTACATGTGGCGTCCCATGAATTTACACATTCTGAGTTAAATCGATGGGTTTTAAAAGCTCAGGAGCTTGGTGCAAAAGGATTGCTTTGGATTACGGTAAATGCTGATGGATCTATTGATTCTCCTGTGCATAAATTTTTGCCGTCTGATTTTGTTGCACAAATGCAACGTATTATTTCTAATTTTGGTCCGGGAAGTACACTTTTTATCAGTGCTGGAAAATATCAAATCTCATGGACTTTATTAGGGCAGTTGCGATTGGCCCTTGCAAAGCAGCTTGAATTAATTAATTATTCTGAATTTAACTTTTCTTGGATTACTGATTTCCCTCTTCTTGAGTATGATGAAAAAGAAAATCGATGGAATTCTGTGCATCACCCATTTACCGCTCCACAGGTTGGATATAAAGAGCAATCTTTTGGCGATATCAAAGCGCGGGCTTATGATGTTGTGTTGAATGGTGTTGAGCTTGGTGGTGGATCAATTCGAATTCACAATCGTGCAGAGCAGCAAGAAATATTTACTATGCTTGGTCTTGATCAAAAAAAGATGGAAGAAAAATTTGGTTTCTTACTGCAAGCCCAAGAATATGGGTTTCCTCCTCATGGAGGAATTGCTCTTGGAATTGATCGTTTAATCATGATGATGGCAGGAAAAGATTCGATTCGAGAGGTTATTGCTTTTCCCAAAACGCAACGAGGTATTGACATGATGATGCACGCTCCAACACCAGTTGATCCGATCATATTAAAAGAGTATGGATTGCAATTAGAAAAAAAATAAAATTGTATTTTATTTTTAAAAAGCTACAATTTAATGCGATGAATCTTTAAAAGAATTAAATTATAGCTTTTTATGTTAAAAAAATTATTTTTATTGTTTTTACTCTTTTTTCATATAGGTAAAGTCAATATTTCTGCTTCAGAGAATGTTCCTTTAAAAGTTGAAGAAGTGTCTTCTGTTTTTCGTGTATTTCTAAAAATGGGTTTTTTCATTGTTTTTACTGCCGTAACAATAAGTATTATCAAAAAAATTTATGTTTGGTTTAATCCTGTTAATGATGATTCATATAAAAGTTTTGAACGAAAACTTATGGTTCAAAATCATCAAAAATTTTGCGGAGAGATCATTGAACCGATACAAAAACTCATTAACGTTTTAAAGACAATTCCTGTTACAGAATCTTGTGGCAGCAGATTTATGAGTTGGGTTTATTCTCGTTCAAATGAAAATTCAATTAATCCTGAATTGTGTAAATTGCTTCAAAAGGGTTATATATTATATGGTCCTCCTGGTCATGGTAAAAATTATGTAATTCAGGAGATGAAAAATATTTTTGCAAAAGATCCTGATCCTGCAAATCAAAAAATTCCTTTTATGTGTGTTAATGGCGATTTTTCCACCAAGTATGCAGGTGGAGCTGCTCATAACTGGAAACAAACTATTGATGATTTAAAAAAATGTATACAAAAAACACCTAAAAAAATTGGATTTTTGGTTATTGATGAATGTGAAAAATTATTTGCAAAAAGAACTGAAAATAGTGGTAGTGAAAACCTTTTAGGTAATATTTTATCAACTGTTGATGGATTTATCACTGATTTTAGTTGCAAAATAGTAATTATAGGATTGACAAATTTAATTGAATATATTGATAGTGGAATGATAAGTCGTTGTCAAACAATTTATTTTATTCAGTCACAGGATAATTTAAAAGGAATTATTAAGGAAAAATTAAATTCTATGAAAGTAGATATTCCTGAATTAACTAAATTTATTGATAATGGTGGATTGGTTTTAAAACAATTGAAAGACAAAGATTTTTATTATTATGATAATACTTCTGTGACTCCTCGTGATCTTGATTGGGTTTCAAGTGAGATATTTACAGAATGGTGTAATTCTCAACAAAATAAAAAATATCAAACACAAGATAATCTTGTTCAAGCCTTTAATGAATGTTCTTCTGATGAAAAAAGTTCATATTTTAAAAAAGCATTTACTATAGTTTTGAATAATAAACCACCTCTATTATATTCTAATTCGTTAAAACTGGTTTTTAATTAATTAATTTCTTGTTTTATTCGTTTTTATCTATGTAGCATTATATAAAAAGTATAAAAATATATGATGCTTATCATAGTATTGTTTTTTCTTTGTGATTGCTTTGCAGTGACATTGGGTATTGAACAGTTAACGGGAAATTTTTTTGAAACATTGCTTGGTAAAAAAAAATACAAAGTTGGTCTTGTTGCAAATCAAACAAGTCGTGTTAAAAAATCAAAGTCTTCGCTTTCATTTTTATTAGATAAAAATATTCCTGTAACAAAACTGTTTGCTCCTGAACACGGATACTATGGAATAATTGAGGCAGAAGGAGTAGTTGCAAATCAATTAGAAAAAAAAACAGGAATTCCGATTGTTTCTTTATTTGATAGACAAAAAAAGAAAGTCATTGATAGTTCATTGTTTGATGATGTGGATTGCGTTATTTTTGACTTGCAAGATGTTGGCATGCGTCATTATACCTATATTTCAGTGTTATATCGAATTATGCAGGCATTAATTGGTACTGGAAAATATGTAATTGTTTGTGACAGGCCAAATCCCCTTGGGGGTATGATGGAAGGGCCGTTGGTTGAAAGAAATCTTGAATCATATATTTCAATTGCCCCCATTCCTCTTAAACATGGTATGACCATTGGAGAAATAGCATTGTATTTTAATCGGTTTCATTTTAAATCAAAAGTTTTATTGTCTGTTATTCCGCTTAAAAAATACTCCCGAAAGCCAACTGAATATAAGTTTCTTGCTCCACTTTCTCCCAATATCAAATCTCAAAAAGCAATTTTTGGATATTCATTTTTGGGTCTTGTGGGAGAACTTGCCCCATTTGATGTTGGAGTTGGCACAAAGCACGCTTTTACAATCATAGGTTTGCCTGAAAAAATGCTTGATCAAATTGCATGGAAAAAGATTGAAATCATATTATTAGAGCACAAAATTCGTTCAAAACCAATCAAGTATTATAATAAAAAAGCTAGAAAAAAATATGAGGGTCTTTCAATTGAAATCAAAGACCCAACAACTATTTATACAGCAAAATTACTCGCACAGTTAATTGACCTTTGCAAGCAATACAAAATGTGTCTTTCTTATGGTCCGTATGCAAACCATGCATTTGGTTCAACAATTTTTCAAAAAGGGCTATTTTTTTGTGGGCAAAAACAAGTTGAAAGAGAAATACGTTTATTTTATGACAATGTTAAGCCAATATTTTTGTATCAGCCTTATCCTATTCTTCGATACGTTGTTTAATCTTCTTTAAAATTTACAAAAAATGAATTTACATTTCCTGAAAGAGGATTTTTTGTATAATGTTCAATTAAATCTTTTTCATCAGCACTAATAGCTACTGTTTTTTGACAAGTGAAAGGTTGCTCATTTGCAGGTTTGCCAATAATACCGCAACTCATTGTAGAGATTAAGCTTGTACTACCAACCAAAAACTTAATAATATTATTCTCATTATTTAAGCAATAAATCAAAGGAAGTCCCATAATGCCAAGTGCACTATTTCGACCACTATTAACTTTTTCAATAGTTTCTTGTGTAAAATTGAAATATGATTTTTTATTTTTAGTTTTATTAACTGAGTCTGAGGTTTTGCTTGTTAAGTATAACAACATTAAAAGACTGAGAATATAATTTTTGTTCATATTTGCTTTCATTGTATTATTAAAAAATATCCCATAATTAAATATATTGAAAAAATAATATTTATCAAATGAGAATAAATATTACATCTTTTCTATAAAATTTTTGAAATTTTTTTGTGACTAGCCAATTTTTTTTGTGCAATTTGTGTTATTAGCAAAATGAGTTGTGTTGTTTTAAATACCCCATATAGAATCAAAAAAAGCAATATATCTCGTGCTCGTCTGATAAAAAATCTTTGCAAAAAGTTTTTTGATACAAACCATTTATCAATAAAGGGTTTTATGCTCGAAGGGTTTTTATTCTGGGAATGCATGGTTTCTTGTGTTAAAAAGGTAATAATTTTTTTTTGATTGCTTTTATCGTAAATATCTGGAATATGATTTTTGGTCTTTGTTAATTCAATCTGATAATTGTTATTTAACAAAGCAATTGTTTGTGCGCATTGTACCGGTATTAAATCATCATCTATATCGTGCATAATCATTACATCAATGGGGAGGTTTAACTTTTTGAGTATTTGAACATAATGAACCATTTCTTTTTCAAAGGCATCATATTTTGCAACGAAAGGAAGGGGCATGATATATTCCATGAGAAGTGGAGCAATTTTTTTTGAAATCAAGGCTAAATACTTAATAAATGGAACTTTTAAAGCATTAAAATGTATTGCGTCATGTACCGATCCAAGTGCTGCAATAATGGCTATTTTTTTTATATTTTCAACAACAGGGTGTTTTTCTTTTGTGAGTTTTACCAATGCGCCAAAGGGGCCAACACTTGCTTGAGAGCCGGCAATCAAAAAAAGATTACTTTTGGGATATTTTGAATAGGCCTTGATGATCATCTTTCTATAAAAGTCAACGCAGGCTTTGCCGCCCAGGTCCATATCGATATATGCAAGATTGTTTGTATAAATGAGTGTGTTTTCAAATAGAGGGCATTGATGAAAAACTTTTGATTCATTAAGGGTTTTTGTCATGCGGTCTTTAAAACTTGGCTCATAATTAATATTTTTGTTTAAAAATTGGCCTCCTCTGTTTAAAAGCCCCGGCATATGTACAATAACTGTTTGATTTTGTTCACTTGAAAAGCATATATGAAAATAAAATAAGAAAGTAATCCATAAACCCATCTTTATAAACCTTGTTAAAAGTGTTTATAATTAAGAACTTACTTTATTGTAATGCAAAAAATAAATATATTTGACAGTTTTAAAATTTTTTAAAGCAATAAAGCATTTTTAAATTACAAATTATTTTTTTGCACACATATGATATAGATTTAAACATAATAAAAAGTGTGCTGATTGTTATTGCGTCGCGCACTCTTCTAATGCAAAATTTTTCAAAACTGCTTTTTGATACAAAAAACTGATCAACGGTGGTTTTATTTTCAGGTATTTTTTTGATTATATTTGTTGCAGGGTTACGATTATCTAAAGACTGGGGGTTTTTTAAAAAATCAATAATTATTTTTTGATTTTCATCTGCATTGCTTGGCAGATGAACAAAAGGAATTTTATATTTTTTTAATTCTGTTTCATTAAAAAAATATTTTTCAGCCTTAACCTCTGTTTGAATATAGTAACTTTCTTTTCTTAATAAATTGTTTGCTTTTTGTGCACATAAACAAGGAATAAGTTCATCATTTGTGTCATGAAGCATTAAAAATCTGATATGATTAACATCATCTGATTTATTAACTGTTTCTAGGTAGTGATATAGTTGTGGTGCAAAAGCATCATATTGTGCAAATCCAGGAAAAAATCGAGGCATGTATTCTGCAAGAAGCGGAGCTATTTTTTTTGAAATACAAGGAAGAATTTTAAGTATTGGAATTTTTTGTGCATGAAAATTAATTGTTTCATGTGCTGATCCAAGCACTGCTTCAACGGCAACGGCTTGAATTTTTGATAAAATTTCTGTGTTTTGCTCTCTTATCAATTCTGCCAATGCACCAAGGGGTCCAACGCTTCCTTGTGATGCACCAACCAAAATAAGCTGAGCATCTGGATACTTGTTATGAGCATAAAGAATCATTTCTTTGAAAAATTTTACGCATGATGGACCTCCAAGATCCATTTTATTAATGGGTAAATTGTTAGTATAAATATGTATGGATTCTTGCATTGTTGAAAGGCTACTGTATATAATTTTTTTATCACTGTTCATATCAGTAGAAAATCTTTTTTTTATATCAAAATCATTTAATGGTGGATTTAAAAAACCAAATCCACCATCACAAGTTCCTGGCATATGAATGATAATAGTATCAGAATTTATGCTTGCTTGACAATAAAAGAAAAAGAAAAGAATTACTATATACATAAAAATGGTTACCTATAAAAATTTTTACACCAACAATAGAATAATGTTGATGTTTTATAACAGAGTACAATAATGCCTAATAATTGTATCATATATTGAATTCTAATTAAAGATTGCTGCAGCGGTGTTTTTGATGTAAACCAGCGCGCAAATTCAAGTTTTTTTTCTGTTTTTTTTGAAACTCCAGAATTAATAACCTCTTTATTGTGCTCACTCATGAGTGCGTGAAAAAGATTGTGTTGGTAATGTCTTGAAATAATAGTGTTAACAACTGTTTTAAAATCTTGAATCGATGCATCAATAAGCAAAACAGGCAATTTAATATTTTTATAGCGATCATTAACCAATATTTCATAGAGCAAATGGGCATCATTTTTACAATGAGCGTCATATGAGATAATAATTGGTGTGCTACAAAAAGCACTTGAATCTGCCATTTCATTAGCATAATCAATAATTTGCTTTTCAAACGGATTATATGATTGACCTTTAAATTTTGAAACAAGTTCGCAAAAAAAAGGAATGCTATAATCAATATTTGGCAACTTTTTGATATATTTTTTTATCCATGGCATCTTTGAAAATAATTTCTTTTTATATCTTTTTACAATAGTTATATTGTCGCAAAGAGTTGGATTGTGAATAAAAATACAGCGAATGTTTTTTGATACATGTGCAATTGAATGTAAATATTCAAAAAGATTTTTGCAATAAATTCCAGCTGCTGCAAAAACAAAAGATTTGGGATAAGAATAATCTAATTCTTGTTTATAATAAGAATAAAAATTTTTTTCAGTAATTATTGTATCTTGATTATTATTTAGATCTTCTTTTTTAAAAGGTGTAACATTGAGTGTTTCTTTTTGATTAATTAAAAAATTAAACGGTTCTTTTTTTTCTTGCATGAGCAAAATGCAAGGACTGTTATTGCTTGAGCAGTGAAGAGCAAAAAATGCAAAAAAATAAATAATAGAACATTGATTCTTTAAAAGAAATTATTTTTTTAATTAAAACATTTTTCTATTAATAAATCAATGCCATTGCGTGCTTGTGTTAAACATGATTTGCAGTGCATTAATAACCAATTTTTTGTTTCTTCTATTTTAGGAATATATCGTGTGAAATAATTCTTTGATTGAGGTGATATTTTTGAGAGAAAGTCTGTAATTTTTTTTGTGAGAAATTCTTCTGCTGATTCAATATTTTTTACTCCTTCTATTTTTTCAATAAGAGTGCCATTTTTGTCAAAAAGACAAAAAGTCGGTACTTTTGTAACGTGAAATTCTGTTGCAAGTTCTGGAATTGAATCAAACAAAACATATATGAAATCTATTTTTGAGTTTATTTCTGAATTATTAATAACAGATTGAATTTGAGGCTTAATTTTGTTACATACGGCGCACCAGTCTGCAATAATACATGCGCAAACAGGGTCATGTTGATTATTAATAACTTTGTTAAACTCTTCTAAAGAAATAATTGTTGCAGCACAATTGCTTTTGTGTAAACTAAAAGTACTTAAAAAGACCAAAAAAATATATATTTTCATATAATCTCCTTATTCATATTATAATCTTTTTTGATATTTAAAAATCAAGAAAAAAAAAATTATACACTATAAGAATTTTTGAAATCGCTAAAATAACTTTTTAAAAACGATTAAATTTAAGAATTATTTTGATATAGTTATTAAATATTCTGTTTTATATACATAATTATAAAAGAGATTGATCATCGTTTGGTTACATATTATTCTGATGATGATAAAAACATTTTTCCCTTATTTGAGCGTTTTTAAATATAAAGTGTTGGGTTTGACTAATTCAACAGAAAATTTTTTACGATAAATTTGAGCTCGTAGTGATGATATGTATATGAAAGGAGCCGATGGAACAGCAACAAAATGGTAAATTATGTAGTTCTTTACTACAAACTATATTTCATGAAAAGGATCTTATGGAACGTGGCATGCAGACCATTATGGTTTCAAAAAAAGATGGCATAACAGAGCTTTTCAACAGTGATAGATTACAAGCAACGGTTGAATGGGCTGCAAGTGGATATGAAAAAGTTATAGATTGTGCTGCTATTATTGCAGATGCACAAAAAAATCTTTTTGATGGAATATCTCCTGCCCAAATTGATGAGCTTCTTATTCTTGCTTGCACAATGTTGATTGAAGTTGATCCTTTATATGGATTTGTTGCAGCTCGATTGCTCATTAAAAAACTTTTTAAAGAAGTGACTACTCATTCAATGATGAGATCAGATCGAGATACGTTATATAAGCAATCATTTGTTGATAGTATTGTTTTTGGTTGTCAGCATGGAATTTTTGATCGACGTATGCTTGATTTTGATCTTCCGTTTTTGGCTTCAAAGCTTTTGCCAGAAAGAGACTACTTATTTGATTATATGGGGCTTAAAACCTTATATGAGCGCTATTTTGTTAAAAATGATTCTGTAAGGCTAGAGCTTCCACAAGTATTTTGGATGCGAGTTGCAATGGGTCTTTCATACAATGAACCAAATAAAAATGAAACAGCTGTTCTTTTTTATGACACTATTTCAAGTTTTTTATATACCCCTGGAACTCCAACATTGTTACATGCCGGGCTTACCAGACCACAGTTGAGCTCATGTTACTTAACAACAATTGAAGATGATCTTGTACATATTTTTAAATGTTATGGAGATAATGCTCAGCTTTCAAAGTGGTCAGGTGGAGTTGCAAATGATTGGTCAAATATTCGTGCATGTGGCTCTTTTATTAAAACAATAAAGACTGAAAGTCAAGGGGTTATTCCATTTTTAAAAATTGCAAATGATGTAACTGCTGCAATTAATAGAAGTGGAAAACGTCGTAGTGCAACTTGTGTGTATCTTGAAACGTGGCATCTTGAAATTGAAGATTTTATAGATTTGAAAAAAAATACTGGTGATGAGCGAAGAAGAACACACGACATTAATACTGCAAATTGGGTTCCTGATCTTTTTATGGAGCGTGTTATCAATGATCAACAGTGGACACTGTTTTGTCCAAGTGAAGTTCCAGATCTTCATGATTTGTATGGCCATGCTTTTAAAGTTCGGTATGAAGAGTATGAAGAACGGGCACGCAAGGGCGGATTAAACTTATTTAAAGTTGTTCCTGCAAGACAGTTATGGCGTAAAATGTTAAGTCGTTTGTTTGAAACAGGCCATCCATGGATTACCTTTAAAGACCCTTCAAATATTCGCTCTCCTCAAGATCATGTTGGTGTTGTTCATAGTTCAAATTTATGCACTGAAATTTTGTTAAATACTTCTGCAGATGAAACGGCTGTTTGTAATTTAGGCTCTATTAATTTAGCAAGACATGTGACAAATGGCTTTTTTGATCATCAAAAGGTTGCATCAACAGTGACCATTGCAGTTCGCATGCTTGATAATGTTATTGATATTAATTATTATCCAACTAAAGAAGCAAAAAATGCCAATCTTAGACATAGACCTATAGGTCTTGGGATTATGGGTTTTCAAGATGCATTGTATCAATTGAATATTAATTTTGATTCTGAAGATGCATTAAATTTTGCTGATGAATCAATGGAAATTATTTCATATCATGCAATTCTTGCTTCTTCAATGCTTGCCAAGGAACGCTGTTCATATCAATCTTATAAAGGCTCTAAATGGGACCGTGGAATATTTCCCCAGGATTCAATTGATCTTGTAGAACAAGAACGCGGTATTCCTGTTGAAGTAAGGCGAGCAAGTCGTCTTGATTGGACTTTTGTAAGAAATCATGTACGCGAATATGGAATGCGCAATTCAAATGTGATGGCAATTGCTCCTACTGCAACAATTTCAAATATTGTTGGTTGTTTTCCATGTATTGAGCCTATTTATAAAAATCTTTATGTTAAGTCTAATATGTCTGGTGAATTTACTGTCGTAAATAAGTATTTGGTACAAGATTTAAAATTGTGTGATTTGTGGAATCCATCTATGCTTGACAAATTGAAGTATTTTGATGGTAATGTACAAATGATTGAAGAAATTCCTGTTCCTTTAAAACAAAAGTATAAAGAAGCATTTGAACTTGATCCACTGTTTTTGCTTGATGTAACGGCTGTTCGAAGTAAATGGATTGATCAGGGAATTGCGCATAATGTATTTATGAAAGGGACATCAGGTAAGCTTTTGGAGGAAATTTATCTTCATGCTTGGCGTTCTGGCTTAAAAACGACTTATTATTTAAGAACCTTGGGTGCAAGTCAAATTGAAAAATCAACGCTTGATGCAAAACAGTTTGGATTTACGCAAAAAAGAAATTATGAAATGCAAAAGAGCCAAGATGTTGTTGAAAAAACATGTTCGATATCGCAGGATCCTGAATGTGAGGTATGTCAGTAAATGAAAGGAATGCTATGAATTACGGAATTATCAATAATAAAACTATAGATCCAAATAAAATACTGCCAATGCGTTATCCATGGGCTCGTCAGCATTATAAAGATGGTGTTGCAAATAACTGGACTCCTGAAGAAGTTTCGATGCAACTTGACATTGAGCAGTGGAAATCAAGGACTGTGCTTAATGATGTTGAAAGACGCTTGATTATTTGGAATTTAGGTTTTTTTGCAACAGCAGAGTCATTAACAGCGAATAATTTGGTTTTAACCGTTTATAAGCATGTAACCAATCCAGAGTGTCGACAGTATCTTTTGCGTCAGGCATTTGAAGAAGCAATTCATACGGATACGTTTATTTATTGTTGTGATTCTTTAGGATTAAATCCTGATGAAATTTATAATATGTATCAAACCATTCCTTCGATAAAAGCAAAAGATGACTTTGTTGTTAATTTAACTCGATCGATACTTGATCCAGCTTTTGTTATAGATACGCCAGAGTCTATGCAGCGATTTTTGCATGATTTGATAGGTTTTTATGTTATCATGGAGGGTATTTTTTTCTATGCTGGTTTTGCTATGATGCTTGCTTTAAAAAGACGCAACAAAATGATAGGAATTGGAGAGCAATTTGAATATATAATGCGTGATGAAAGTATTCATTTGGCATTTGGTTGTGATCTTATAAATACAATTAAGATAGAAAATTCTTCTGTTTGGACTACGGAATTCCAAAAAGAAATTATAGCTCTTGTTGAAAAAGCAGTTGAGCTTGAAAAGCAATATGCTATTGATGCATGTCCAAGTGGAATTGTTGGTATAAATGCACAACAATTTTGTGAGTATGTTGAGTATATTACTGACAGGCGCCTTGAAAGAATTGGTTTGCCAAAAATATTTGAAACAAAAAATCCTTTTGGGTGGATGTCTCAATCAACTGATTTAAGCAAAGAAAAGAACTTTTTTGAAACGCGTGTTACTGAATATCAAACAGCAGGTTCTCTTGATTGGTGAATTATTCTAGTTTTCTTATTAGTTAGTATTGTATATACTCAATACAATACTAACTAATATTTCCATAAATAATTACAAAAATAATGCTCATGGGTGATGAAAAAATAAAAGTTGTTGGATTGAAAAAAGAGTTTGGTGGTAAATTTATCACTAATGGAGTTGATCTTTCTATTTCAAAAGGTTCTATGACTGTCATTATTGGTCGTTCAGGTGAAGGTAAGTCTGTTCTTTTAAAGCAATTAATTGGTTTAATAACTCCAACCTCTGGACAGGTTTTAATCGATGGCATTGATATTGTTGCTGCACAAGAAGAAATTCGTATTGGATTGTTGCAAAAGTTTGGATACGTGTTTCAATTTGCAGCGTTACTAGATTCTTTAAATGTTTTTGAAAATATTTGTATTACTTTGTTAGAAAATGGTCTTTCTTCCAAAAAGGCTCTTGATATAGCAAAGGAAAAATTGACTCTTGTTCATCTAGAAGAAGATACTTTGTATAAATATCCATCGCAGTTGTCTGGTGGCATGAAAAAGCGAGTTGGTCTTGCTCGAACATTGGTAACAGAACCAGAAGTTATTCTTTATGATGAGCCAACAACAGGTCTTGATCCGATTACTGCTCGAGCAATTCACGAACTTATGGATAATATGCAAAAAAAGTTTGCGCTTACGTCTGTTGTTATTTCTCATGATATTGAAATTTTTAAGTATGCTGACCATGTGGCTCTTCTTCATGAAGGGACAATCAAGTATTTTGGTGATGCAAAAAATATTTTTGAATCTAAGGATCCATTTATTTATCAATTTATTCGTGGATTGCAAGATGGTCCAATTGAAAAAGAAGTTAATTATGCAAAGTATTAATCTTTTTGTGCTATTTTTTTTATTTTCTCTTACTTTGCAAGTAGTTTGTAATTCTCAAACTTCTTTAAATCAAGCTTTTTCAAAAAGTAGTGATAGTACCATATCCTCATCTGAAAATAATATAGCGCCTAGAGGGAGATTGCAAATATTGAAGAGAGGGGCTGTTGATAGTGTAACAAGAGCTCAAAGTGTATATTCTGATGTTAGCACAAAAGTGCATGAATTTAAGAATAGTATTCAGGCAACGTTACATCTTGAAGTTGATTATATTAAAAAAGATGTAGTTCCAACTTGTATAGGCATTCCCTATTATTATTATGGTGGATGTCTTTTAATTTGTTATGCTTCACACCATTCTTTAACGTATAATGTTCAAACGCTTGTTGGAGTTATTATTATTGTTGGCTTATTTGGAAACTTTACTAAATGGAGCATAGAGAAATACAATAAAATTTATTTTGAACAACAAAAAAATGATACACATTGATGTTATTGGATTGATATGTCGTTATTCAATATTAAAACACCATTTGTTCCTTCTGGAGATCAGCCTTTTGCGATTGAAAAACTTATTAGTCAACGACCTGGAGTAAGTACTCTTTTTGGGGTTACTGGTTCTGGTAAAACATGTACTATTGCGCATGTTATTCAAAATCAAAATAAACCCGTTTTAATATTGGCTCCCAATAAAACATTGGCAGCCCAATTATATGAAGAATTTTCTCTTTTTTTTCCCAATAATAAAGTTTGCTATTTTGTAAGTTATTATGATTATTATCAACCTGAGTCATATATTCCTGCTCAAGATGTGTATATTGCAAAAGAAACAAAAATTAACCCTGAGATAGAAAGGCTTCGGGTTGAAGCTTCTGCATCATTAATTAATCGACCAGATTCCATTGTTATTGCTTCTGTTTCTGCAATATATGCACTAGGCAATCCATCTGATTACAAAGACCTTGCTTTGTCAATAAAGAGTGGACAGTCTATGGATCGTGATACATTTATTCATGCATTACTTAAAATTCAATATAAGCGTAATGATATTGAGCGATCAGTAGGAACTTTTCAAGTAATAGGCAATACTATTGAAGTTATTTTACCCTATCAAAAAGAAAAGTTACGTGTTGAAATTTATAAGGGCCTTATAGATGGAATTTTTTGGGTTGATCGACTGGAAAATTCAGTTCGAATGAACTTAGATAATACAATTATTTTTCCTGCAAAGCATTTTGTAATGCCTGAAAGCCAAAAAGAAAAAGCGGTCAAAACAATCGAACAAGAACTTATTCAATGGTTGCCCCAACTTAAAAAAGAGGTATATCGTGAGCGACTATATCAAAGAGTTATGCATGACATTGAAATGATTAAAGAGACCGGTTTTTGTTCAGGAATTGAAAATTATTCATCTCATTTTGATGGTCGATTTGAAGGGCAACCTCCTTATTGTTTGTTTGATTTTTTTCCAAAAGATTTTTTAATTATTATTGATGAATCACATATTACTATTCCGCAGCTTCGTGGTATGTATGCAGGTGATCGTTCACGTAAAACAGCTTTAATTGAATATGGCTTTCGGTTGCCATCTGCATATAATAATAGGCCTCTTAAATTTGAAGAAATTGAACGATATTTTAATGATATTATTTTTGTTTCTGCAACACCAGGTCCTTATGAATTGAGTCATTCTTTGCCTCTTGTGGAACAAATTATTCGTCCAACTGGGCTTGTTGATCCTGTGGTAACAGTGCACTCACGAGAAGATCAAATGAATCATTTATGCGATCAAATTAAAAAGACCACAGCAAATGGGTTTCGTTCATTAGTAATGGTTATGACTAAAAAATTGGCTGAAGATATGGCTGACTATTTGGAAGATCAAAAAATAGCTGTTTGTTATTTACATAGTGAATTGAAAACTCCTCAGCGAACAGAATTAATTCAAAAATTAAGATTAGGGGAATTTGACTGTCTTGTTGGTGTTAATTTACTCAGAGAAGGGTTGGATATTCCGGAAGTTGCATTAGTTGCAATTATGGATGCTGACTTAGAATCTTTTTTGCGAGACAAACGATCTTTAATTCAGATTATTGGACGAGCAGCTCGTAATAATAATGCTCATGTTGTTTTGTATGCAGATAAAGTTACCGAATCCATGCATGATGCAATGCAAGAAACTGCTCGGAGAAGAAAACTGCAACAAAAATATAATGAGGAGCATAATATTACTGCGCAATCAGTTTCTCGAATTGTTGTAAAATCGATTGTTGATATTCAAAAAACGATTGCTCAAGCAACTAAGAGAAAAAGCATGTCAAAAAAATCTTTAAAAAATGAATTTGATAATTACTTAGTCCCTGAGCTTGAAAAACAAATGACAGATGCTGCAGAAAGATTTGACTTTGAAACAGCAATCGCAATACGTGATTATTTGTTGCAAAAAAGAAAAGTATAACAATATTTAATTTTACTTTTTAATAATCAACGAATTTTTAAAAAAAAATCTGTTGATTATACCAATATTCATTACTTAATTTTGTTAAAATATCTTTAATGAAATTATTTTTTTCTTTATCTTTAAGTGAATTAAATACGATTAAAAAACGCATTAATAGGTATATTTTTTTAATTGAGCTTGATGGTTTTTTTAAAAAATCAATAATACTATCTTTTTTTTTAAGGCAAAAATTTTTATGTTTTTTTATAAAATAATTTATTTTTTTTATTTCATTATAAGTATAGTTGACATATAAAGAGTTTTTAGGATTTAAAATTTTTGGTTTATCTTTTCCGTGTGATCTTAGATAGTTATCTAGCCATGTACTATTGATGCGTTGAAATCGATATCCAACTTTTTTTGCATATATGGCATATATTTTTTTATCTGTGTAAGGTGTATAATTCTTGAGAAACTCTTCTATGATGTTTTTATGCATAATTTGTAGGCAGGCTTGAAGGCAATTTTTTGATGCTTTTACAAGATAAATATTTTTATTATTATTGTTCTTCATTTTAAGGATTGAAACAATATTATTATAAAGCATTTCCCATTGCAACCATTTCAGCATAATTAGTTGTTTTTTGTAGTTGTGATTTATAGGTAAAAAGCTGTAGTCAATAGGTCTTGTGTTATTTGTGTTTATTGCAAAATAAAAGAGATTTTTTTCATCAATAAATTTTTTAAGGTGTTCTTCCCTATATTGGCCTATAAAGTTTAAAAATTTTTTTGATGTTAGATTTAGTGACTGTATATATCTAATAATTTCTTTATATTGATCTTCATGTCCATTTGTTTTATGAATGTAATTTATGTGTTTTATTTTAAATGGAGTTTCTTTTGCAATTTTTGATAGACCGCAATCGGTAATTAAAAAAAATATTTCTTGAGGAATGTTTGAAAACCAATCTTCTTGATTTTTTAATTCAAGCATCCCATATGTTTGTTTTAGCAATAAAACAATTAATATAAAGAAGCATTTTTTTGTTTTATGAAAATTAAACATATCTAATAATTTTTTTGACTGACAGAAATACTATTTAATGTTTTTAAAAAGTCAATTTTTTTATTTTTATAATTTTAATGGTTAACAAAAAGGTATAAAGATTATAAGCTTTGCTCATTTCTTAAATTCCAATACACTGATTAAAAAGAGTCAAAGAGGTTTTGTATGAAAATTTTAAATATACTGTTTTTTAATATTCTATTTTTTTTAATGGGTTTTATTTTTGCAATTGAGTTACCTTTTGGAATTAGCTTTTTGAAAAAAAGTCCTAGAAATAGCATTGTATATGGAGCTGCTCATCAAGATTATAGTGGACAAATGCGTATAAAAGAAAATGCGTTGTTTCAATTTAACGGAGTTGATTTGCAGTCGATAATACCAGAACTGGTCACTATTAATATCACAAATGTTTTGCAGCCTAATCCATTATATGATCAAGGAATTCGATCTTTAGCGTTTATAGCTCCAGAGCAGAAAGATTTGCCCGTTGTTTTATCCACGGCAGATTTGAAAAAAATTTATGCATTTGAAAGTGTTGAAACAGGCTCTTTGCTTGTGTCTGAAGCTTTAAAAGATTCTCAGGGTAATGATACATCTTTGCTTGAAACTCTTGCTGCCTCAACTGATGGTACCATTTTTACTATTACTCATCCAAATGAGGGACTGCTTGGTCAAACAGGAACAGGTATTGCAGTTCTTGCTCGAGGCTATATTGATGTTAATGGTAAACCTCAACGGATTTTTAATCAGGTTGCGTTAAATAATAACCAAAATCCTTCGGCGTTTCCGTTTGATCTATCATCTGATGCTTTTGTTTTTAACAATCGCCAAGCATCTTTGTTTCAAGATCCTGTTTTATGTTGGGATGACTCTTTGCGGTGTTTATATGTTGGACTTACAGGAACAGGTTCTGTTGAATCAGATGGAGGAATAAAGGGAATTGGTGTTTTTTCGATAGAAGGAGGAACTCCTTTGTTGGTTTCGCTTATAGATGAGCAAGCACTTATTAATAAAGATGATCTTTTATTGTCAAAACAAGGGTCTTTAGCATCTGTATCTGTCAGTAAAATAGAAATCATGCATACATCAACAGGTCTTTCTTATTTAATAGCTCTTGTTGGTTTTGGAGCTCAAAAAGAGATACGAGTACTTCCTCTTGTTGAAAGTAATGGACAAAATCATGGAACAGTTGCATCAAAAACAAGTACTATTTCAACTTTGTATTTGACATCATTGCAAAACTCATTTTTTCAAAAAAGAATGTTTGATCAACCAGCATCAACACCTAATGATCTTTTTGACAAAACCGATCAACCCGTTTTAATTGGAGCAGATGCAAACCTTTCTGCAGGATTGTACCAATATATGAACGACTGCTTTGTGCAGGGTGATTCTGTTTTTATTACCGTAAATAATCCAGACGCCCAACTGTCAGGTATATTTTTTTCAAGAGCTCTTTTTGATTCTGACGGCCGCATTGTTGCATGGACACGATGGGAAAAAGCGGATGCAACAAAAGATTTGTTTTATGGTCTTGCAGATCTCAAGCAAGGAGGTTTTTATAAGGCAACAGGTGTTGATTCTTCTCATGTGAGTGCTATTTCAAAAAGTGATTGGACATTGGGATCTGAATCATCATATGTCTATTTACAAAATCTATTTAAAGACAACCTTTTATCCGATGGGGCAGAGATTTCTTGTGCAAAGGTTCTTTTTGAGCCATATCGTAGTAACAATTCGATTTTGTTTGTTGGTGGTGCATATAAAAAACTATTGCTCAATACTTTGGCAACTGTTAATGAAAATGGAGTTGTTATTAATTCGCTTATCAATACTCCTGTAAAAACAGTAATAACTCAAAATACAACTTCACTTGAGCCTGGCACAACTACGCTTGTTTTTTCTGATCCTGTTTTGGAATCAGTAGGCTTTATAACTGATTGTGCATATGCCTATCGTAAAGAGTTGGGTCAAGAGTTTTTGGTTGTTTGTGGATCTGGTGGGGCTGCTTTATTGGCTCACGCTGATTTTGGTGGTTGGCCTTCAAATACTGGAGTTGGGAGCAATTTTTCTAATATGCTTTTACCATTGCAATGGATTTCTCTTGAAAATCAAGAATATATTAAAAAAGTGATTGCTGATGATCAATATCTGTATTTGGTTTCAGATACATTGATCACGCGAATTAATCTTGATGAGTCAGATTTTTCAAACCAAATTATAGATAAAGTTATTATTGCCAATATCAATGATTTTAAACATATAACCTCTTTTGTTGATTTTATTCCTTCACAATCTCATGCTGTTTTGGCAACAACAAATGGTCTTTATTTTACTGATTTGGCAAGTTCGATTCAAACAGATAATGTTAATGATATTATTTGGCATTCTGTTATTTTGCCAGAATCTGTTTCTTCTATTGAGCACATTCAGGTAATCACTCAATCGGGCAATTCTGTTGACATGACGAGAAATGAAGGTTCTCAGATTTTGGTTTGTGCAACAAGTCAATCAAATAAAAGGGGAACGATTGTCCGTACTACAATCGATACAAATGGTGTAGTTACCTGTTTTAATGATGTGCGCATACGAGGAGCCCAATCTCATTTGATTGACTATGGAGCGTTTATTAAAAATAGCTATTCAAATGGAGCTTTTTGGTATGGACTTATTAAGTCAGATGGATTAAAGTTGCGTACTTGCTTGATTGGTTCTGTTCCTTTGCAGCCATCAACACAGTTTCTTGGATTAATGCCATCATATGTTAATTTGTTTAATCAATTTGATCGTTTTGTGCCACGCTCTATTCTTGCATTACCAACAGGCACAATGATGATTACAAGTGATAAAGAATTTGCTATTACCGAATAAGGACTTTTATGATTAAGAAAATATTTTTTGGAGCGATGGTCTTTTTTGTAACTCACAACATATCTGCACAGTTATATGATTTTTATGATTCATTTGCTTATATGCCTCTGATTAATGCAACTAATAAAAAAATTTTTTGGACTCAAGGACGCATGCAGTATAAAAATATGCAGGCATATAATTTAGATAACAAAAAAACTGATCCATTAGAAATTTTCTCTTCTTTGCAAAATTCTCTTGCTGCCCTTGAAGGTTTTCCTGCAGATTCTATTCAGGCACAAAAATTAAGCCAAATTGATGCTTTTTTTGATGATGTTCGAGGAATGCTTTTGTTTCAAGGTTCATTAAAAATGAATTGGGGCTTTTCTATTGGCGTCTCAATTCCATTCTTTAATCATTGGTCCTATCGATCTTTTCTAGCTGTTCATAGCTTTAGCTTGGATAATTTTTTGATTGCTGACCAAACAAAGGATCAATCGATTGATGATTTTAAGACAAAACAGTTATTTACGAATGATATTGAAAAAAATGCGTCTACTTTGGGAAATGGTCTTTTGTTAAAAAATTGGAAACGTGTAGGGCTTGGTGATTGGGTGAATTATTGTGTATGGGAAAAAGAGTTTGCACAAGAACGGTTATTTTTGCAGGCTGCAAAACTTTCACTGCGTGCTGGACTGAGTATTCCTGTTGGAAAAAAGGTTGATCCTGATCTTTTGTTGGCATTTGCTTATGGCAACGATGGATCTGTTGGTATTCCATTTGGTGGGATGCTTGAATGTATTATTAATGATTATATTTCCTGTGGGCTTGATTTTGAGTTGATGTATTTATTTGGAGCAACTCATATGAGGCGAATTAAAAGTTCTGATAATCAAACAGAACCGCTTTTGTTTGCAAAAACATCTGTATATAAAGAACCAGGAATGCAGCAACGACTTGATTTGTATACCAAAATATCAGATTCAAAAAAGCGATTTTTTTTAACACTTGGATATCACTATCATAAAAAAGGTGATGATACCATTATAATTCAATCAGCTCCTTTTTTAAACGATGTTGCAAATCGTGCTCTTTCTTTGCAAGAAAGCACAGCCCATTATGCAATTGCTGCTATCGCCTTTGATTCATCAGCATGGTTTAAAAAAGTTTCCGTGCAATCAAACCTTTTTATCAAAGCTCCTTTTAATGGCTCAAATTCTTTGGTCACACATAGTATTGGTTTTGGATTTGGAATTAATTTTTGAAATAAAATCTTTTTATATTATAATTTAATTATATTGTAGTTTTTTTAATTGTGATCACATGTTTTTAATATACATTATTTTTGTATTTATTCATTTTTCCTTCTTTTCAATGGAAACTGTTGATAATAGTTTTGTCTGTGGTAGTGGTTCTTTAGTAAATAATCAGGTTAGAATTCAATATTCAACAGCAACTGGTAAATGTGGTCGTTCAAATCAAGAAGATCGTATAGCCGTGAACAATAAATCTGATTTTCTTTTCTCTTTGGGTGTGTTTGATGGTCATGGTGGAGATGAGACTGCTGAAATTTTGGCTGATCAAACCGATGGTTTATTAAATGCTTTGCATAATAACCCTTTATTGAATCAAAAGACAATAAAGAAAGTTTATACAGAGTATGACAAGAAGATTAAAGATTCTAAAAAGACTCTCAAATCTGGTTCTACAGCAGTAACATGTACTGTGGATGTGATGCGTAAGCAATTGTTTCTTGCACATTGTGGTGATTCAATTGGTGTATTGATTCAAGATAAAAATATTCTGTATTCAACCATTCCTCATGATACACATATTAAGACTGAATATAACAGAATATATGATACAGGTGGTTTTATTGCAGATGAAAGAGTTAATGGGAAACTAAATCTAACTCGTTCTTTTGGAGATTATGGTATGTGCAAAAAGTCTGAAGAAAAAAATCCTAAATTAATAATTTCAGATCCAGAAGTGTTTGAAAATACATTGCAACAAGAAAAATCTGTCGTTGGGCTTTTATGTTCTGATGGATTTACAGATTATTTTTGTTCTGGAATGGAAAATCTCAATTCAAAAAATATAGAAAAAAAGATTCTTCTGCCTTTGAAAGATATTATTTGCAAGTTAATTCAATGTGGCAGGCCTATCTCAGGATTGGCATTTGATCTTGTTTGTTTGATGAATTGGAATAAATCAGTTGATAAAATTTTAAATTCTATTGATATAAATATGGATTGGGATAGCATAAAAAATGAGTCAAGTTCCTGGAAATCATATGATAACGTTTCAGTTGTTGTATTTGAAGTTTCTGATAGTCAAGATAATACTAGTGAAGTTCTTCACCCCCAACAGTCTCTCACTGTGAATGATCATTCAGCCAATTCGATCATACAATTTCCTCCTGATATACATTCAGAAAAAAATATGATTGGATGTTTTAAACTTCAATCTTTCAAACAAAATAACCTTTTCCCTGGTTTTACGTTAGAATATCAGAGTATGACCAATAATGGTCAAGATTGTGTTGCGTCAAAAATAACTTACCAAGAAAATAAACAACAATGGTCTTGTGGAATTTTTGATAGTCATGGCGTGGATAGCCAAGTCTCACAAGCGTTAGCTGATAATCAAGAAGGGTTGTTGGTTAAGTTATCAAAGCAAGATAATTTGGATACTCAAAATATAAAAAGAGTTTATAACGACTTTGATGCTGGGCTTGCAAATTGTATAGATCAAGGTTCTACTGCGGTGACATGTACCTTTGATCCAACGCAAAAAAAGCTTTTTCTTGCACATTGTGGTGATTCACTTTGTTTATTAATGAATGGCAAAAAAATGCGTTTTCTAAATCCGCATAATTGTACTGATATTGTGGAATTACAAGATGTGAAAAAACGTGGTGGTATTGTCTCTCAAAATGGAAATGTAGTAAAAGTTGTTCATAAATTTGATAATAATCAATGGAGTCAGTTATCTGTAACACGTTCTTTTGGTGATTATCGGTTTTTAAATACTGAACATCAAAAAGTCATAATCAGTGAACCAGAGGTTTTTGAAATAGAGGTTGAATCAGAGCCTATCATAGGTATTTTGTGTTCTGATGGATTTTCAGATTATTTTTTTAAAGATTCTTGTACTTTAAAGCCAAAAGATATAGAAGAAGAATTTTATAAACCTTTTTCATTGATTGTTCAAACGTTGATTGAAGATGGTAGAATTGAGACTTTGGCGTCTGATCTTGTCTGTTTAATTGGTAAATATAGTCAAACCGATTTGCAAAAAGCAATTAAAAATAAAGAAATTGATTGGCAAAATTTAAAAATTGAAATGAAAAACAAAAATAAATCAGATTATTTGGATGATGTTTCTCTTATTGTATTTAAAATCAGTCCAGATAATAAAGATTCTCATGAAAATGGTAATAGTGTAATAAATAATATGACTGTTCAAAATTTTGAAGGTGGTGATCAAAATTCTGATAGAAATGACAGTATCATTCAAAATAATAGTAAAACAACTGATGATATATCTAAAGATTCTAAAAGTCCAAGTTCCACAATTACAAAAATTTTTAATTATGCAAAGTCATTTATTTCTTTTAAACACATATGTTTGGGGACTTTTGGTTTTTTTCTAACAGCTTACATTTTAAAACAACTCTATCGTTTTAAAAATGCATAATTTTTTGATTATTTAATGGAGTGCAAGAGCTATTTCTGGAAATCGACTGTTAAAAAATGATGATCCTTGATTATAATGTGGACGTATCAAAGATGGTGATGTTGATGATTTTTGATTATGGATTATCTTTTGCTTTTTTTGCTTGGATGGGGGTGGAAAGGCTGCTGTTTCATCTTTTTTTTCTGTTGGTGGAATTGGAATTTGTTCAACTGCTTTTGCTGTTTTGGTTGGTGCATTAAATCCTTCGCTTATTAATGAAATTGTTTGTGCATGATGAGACTTATTTTTGAATTGATTATCAAATAATTCGTAGGTAATAATAAGTGCATCTGGAATGCGTGAAATAAGTGTATCTTCTTGTTCATAAACAAATGAGTCATTCCACTGTTGCGTTGTTTTAAAAATAAATTCATCTGATTTTTTTTTAGTAGATTCTTTTTCTGTCTTTTGATTTGATTGTTGTTGCGATGATTTTTTTTCTTTTTTATAAATGCGATATGATGCAGAAATAGTTATTGATGCAATATGATCAAGTAACATCGTTGTTTTTTGTGATTTTATAAATGTTGTATCAGCGCTTTCATAACGCATTAAACGAAAGCTTTGTTTGTTTGCAGGGTCTTTTTCAATGGTATATGTTATTCGTTTTAAAAAAGAACTATTTATTGCTGTTTGTTTTGGCCAATATGGCTCTTTGCCATTTGATGTGATTATGCTTAATATTACTTGATCTGTTGGATTTCCTTTTAATAAAAAACATTCTTTTAATGGTTTTTTTTCATTTTTTGTTGATGGATTTCCCCTTTTGTTTTTTTCTGGTTCTTGGTCTTTTGATTTTTTTTGCTTATTTCGTGTTGCTTGGTGGGGTACGCATGTTCCTATAAGGTCATTTTCAATTTGAGTGAATGCAATAATAAATCGCTTAGTTTGATCAATATTATTATTCAAGAATAAATCAATTTTAATAAATTGATTTAAAGAATTAATCAAAACAATAAAAACACTACTTGCAATAAGCATTCCAATAACAAGGCTTAAAAGAGCTGATCCAGGCTTCATTCTTTTTCCTGTGGAATCTTTATAATATAGGTTGTTATTATATCAGACCCATCTTTAAATAATGATTTCCATGTATAAGAAACCGTTATTTTTACAAGATAATTGTTTTTAAAAATACTTTTTTCGTGTGTTGGTTGCTCAGAATAGGTAAGGGAGGTTTCATTTTCAAGTTTTTGAGTATCTGTTTTTTTTTGAAGCAATATTGTTTGCAGAAATTGTTTTGCATGAAAAAATGCCGTAATTTTTTGATTATTAAAACTTATTTGTGTAATGATGATTGAAAGACTATTGAATAATGGAATCAAAAGTAATGATGCAATACACAAAGCAAAAACTGCTTCAAGAAGGAGTGATCCTTTATGGTTTTTGAAATTCATCATATGTTTCAAATTGCCCTGAAAATTTATTTAAGATAAGACTAAATATTTTTGGGTTTTGTATATTTGCTTGATCAACTCCATTGATAATAACCGATTGTGTTTTTCCTTCTGGAGAAACAAAGAACCAAACTCGTGCAGCTTTTTTGTTTCCAAGATATTTTTCAATTTCATCAAATTGCTCAACAAAAATTTGTTTAATTTCAATAGTATTTGGAATTGAAAATGGTTTTGTGACAGATGATTCATGAGAAATTGGTTTTTTTACTTTATCTATATCGGACCATTCTTCAAGAATAATAAGCTTTTTTTCTAAATCAAAAGTGATCGTGTGAAATTTTTTATTTTTTAAAGAACGCAAAATACTTGCTTGGGTTAAGGCATTCAATCTGTTAAAAAATTGCTTTCTTTGGAACTGTGGAATAAAGGAAGCAAATTGAGGCACTGCAATTGTGAAAAGCAGTGCCATAATTGCAATAACAATAAGAAGTTCTAAAAGGCCAAATGCTGGTTTTATTACTCTCATAGTTTCCAAATACTAATTCTTTCTGATTCTGGGGAACCTTTGCCATTTGGACCATGAGAATACAATTCATATTTGTGTTCGCCTTGTGGAGTTTGTTTGTATTCAAATCGGTTTGACCAACCATCTAGTGGAACTTCTTTGCCTTTTAAGTATGGGCCTTCCCATTTTTGTGCGATGCGTTCGTCAGAAGGTCGTTTAACCAGATCTGATAATCGTTGCGGATATTGCCCCGTGTGTAGCTGATACATAATAATTGCAGATTCAATTGCACGTAAATTTGATTCTGTTGTGCTTCTTCGTGCTTTTTCTATATAGCTAAAAAAATTAGGAACAGCAACGGCGAGTAAAATTCCTACAATTGCAATATAAATCATTAATTCAAGAAGTGAAAAACCTTGTCGAACCATTTTTATCATAGAGTATTTCCTTTCATATTTTTTATGCTCCTGCAATATCTCCAAGGTTGAGCATTGGAAGAGCTATAGCAATTACAATAAATCCAACAATAACAGCCATTAAAA
Organism: uncultured Pseudomonadota bacterium; assembly: GCA_964529835.1. Classification (GTDB taxonomy): domain Bacteria; phylum Babelota; class Babeliae; order Babelales; family Vermiphilaceae; genus CAZGZQ01. Next base: position 190,100 of record CAZGZQ010000002.1, on the reverse strand, counting down.
TTGACATAAGTGGTTTGAGTGCATCAGTCAGTCGATCTGTTAATTCAAGAACCTCTTTTTCATAGTTTGATGCGACTGTTAATAGCATTGTATCAAGTTTTCCACTTTCTTCACCTGTTTCAATTAAATAAATAGCAATAGCAGGAAAAATGTTTGTTTGTTTAAGGTATTGAGCGATTTTTCCTTGCTTAATAATTTTATCTTTTGCAACAATGATTGCATCTCTTAAAATTTGATTGTCAATTATTTTGACAACAATATCAAGAGCATCTGAAATGTGAACGCCACTTTCTATTAATAATCCAAGCGTGTAAGAGAATTGAACAATAGCATTGGTTCGAGATAAAAATTTTATAAGAGGGATTCTTAATTTGATTTTATCGATAGTAAGTTTTCCATGGGGAGTGGTTTTCCATATGGTATACGTAATGTATCCTGCAAGGCTTGCAAGCGTTATAAACAAATAATAGTGAGTAAAAAAATTTGAAATTCCAATTAAAATCTGAGTTGGTAGCGGAAGTACTTTTCCTCCTGAAGAAAATGATTCGACTAAGTTTGGTACAACAAAAATGAGCATTCCAATAACAATAAGGCCTATCAATGAAAGTTGCATAAGCGGATCGCGTAATGCATCACCAATTTTTTTTGCAACAATCTCTTTTCGTTCAAGATATTCGATGAGCCGCTCCAAAATTGGTTCAAGATTTCCACTTGCTTCTCCTGCTCTGATAAGTTGAATATAGATTGTTTCAAAAGTCCGTGGATACTGTGTCATGCTATTTGCAAGAGATGTTCCTTGTTTTAAATCGTCTTTTATAGCAACCAAAATACTGTGAAAAGATCCACTAAATTGGTCCACAAGAAGTTCAATTCCAGCAAGAAGAGTAATTCCAGACTTAAGAAGAATTGCCAGTTGTTTTGTAAAAAGAATTTTTTCTTTTAATGAAACCTGTCGCTGAAATAATTGAACTATCGGGTTTGTTGATTCAAGAGTTGCTGGTCTGATAAGAATTGGAAGTAATTTTTGACTTATTAACTGTTCTTTAATATGAGCCATAGATGGAGCATCCAAAACGCCATGTGTTTTTTTTCCGTTTGTAAAAAAAGCTTCATAATAATAAAGTGCCACAGTAATCCAATATCAAGTTCTTATAGAATAACATAATACGGTACTTATTTTCATGCAACAAGTGGCTTGAAAAATATTTTTTTATCTTACTGCAAGGAATTATTTACTTTAGAAATTCTTTTTTGAATAAATTTTAAAAGATTATAAAATTAAAGAGTGAATACCATATGTATTTTGCAAAAAATAGGTCAATTATAATGAGTATTTTTTTAGTATTATTAATGAGTCTGAATCTTTTGTCTATTCAATCTGTTGAGATGATAAATCAACTGTTAGAAGGTATTATGACTGAATTACATACAGATAAAGTCTCTTCTTCTCATTTTCTTCATTCGTTTGAAAGATACTGTTTTTTTTCTGCTAAAACAGTTCAACCGCATAGTGCACTTGAAAATGGCTTGCGTTTTTTTGCAAATACTGCAAAAAGAATTCCAGGATTGCAATCTTTTTTGGTAGCCGATTTAATTGAAATAACAAGAAACGCTGTTTTGCCTTATATGCATCCTACTCTCAGATATAAATACGGTGCTTTAGCTGAAGTTGAACACTCTTTTGATTTGTATAAAGAAGGAATTCAGAATTGTTTAGTGACGGGTTTGAGTACACAGTTTGACCTTTTTAAAAAGGATCCTCATTTTGTTTTAAATCAACTTGCGATTGAATTGACAGCGTATTATCAGGAAGGATTGTCAATTGAATCAGTTCGACAGGCAGTAATTAATTTAATGCATCTTTCTTTGAATAAAGTTGTCTGGTCTGTTTATGATCAAGAAAAGAATTGGTTATCTGTAAAAACAATAGCCAGTTTAATTGTTGGTTTGATTAATGATGATATTATCACCAACATTGCAGATATTGATGACTTATTATGGACATTAACTGAACGATATGCCTTATTTTTAGAATTAGTTGGAAGTAATCTTTCTGATAGTTGCTATACTAAAATTTTTAGTGAGCTTAATGATAAAAGTTGTATTTTTGCTTTTATTAATGAGCAAAATTCTTGTATGTATTCAAAAGTTGATCGTTTAAAAAGCGCGCTCAATAAAGCCTATGACGTGAAACAGTCTATGCAAGTTGGTTAGTGCTTAATTCAGATGTATAGTAAAAAAATAAGTATACCAAAGTAAAAATAGAGGTTGTTATGAATGAGAACAATGAACAGGGGTATATTCTTGTTGCAACAATGTTTATTTTGGCACTCTCTACAATCATTGTTACTGGTTTAATCTATCGTTCAAATAGTGTTGCTCCTTTTACTAAATCTGTCATCGATCGGGAAAAAGCAGCTTTTTTAGCCCATTCAGGTCTTTCATACGTGCAAGCTTTGGCAACGTTTCAACCGCATGTTGAAGATAATGATAAAGAAAAAAACAAACAAAACAATAAAGAAAAAGAAGCGAATAAAGAAATTAAGGCTATAATTTTTAATCTTTTACCGTTACTTAATAAATGGACACAGTATGATTTAAATGAATCTATTGATGGCATTGATGGAACACTTTATTTATATATTTCATCTGAAGAAGGCAAAATAAATCTTAATAAAGCATATGATTTTAATAAAAAAAGTTTTATAGCCGGAGGGAAAGGCCCGTCTACTTATATTGATGATCCAAAAAAGCTTGTGATGGTAGCGTGCCAACTTCTTGAAAAAACATATAAAACGAGTGATTTATTTGAAAAATTAGAAAAATTTTTGAAAAATTTTGATGGTCCTTTTAATGATATCTCTGATTTATTGCTTGTTCCTGGGTTTGAGCTATTTCATGATGCTATTTTTCCAAATTTTTTGCATGATACTGAAAAACAATTATATTTAGGTGATATATTTACTGTTGTTGGAAATAAAACAAAACTTAATCCTTGGTTTTTATCTCGGGCGTTAAAACAATTATGTGGAATTAAAGAGCAAGATAGTGAATTTAATAAACAAAATAAAAAGTTAGGGGAATTGGTTAAACAATTTTTGCCAACAGTGTCTGATTGGGTTCAAGAATGGAAAAAAGTATTTACTGAAAGATATCAAACATCGTGGCAACAACTGACAAAAGGATTTATTGAGGTTTTTGATTTGAATTGTATCCCACAATTTTTTACTGTTATAAGTGTAGGGCAGTTCAATAATACAAGCTATTCTTTGATAGCTTTTATGGAGGTTATTGAAACTCGTCAAAACAATCAGATATCGTATGAAAGCAGAATTAAAAGATGGTATGTTTGTGAGTAACCTGTAAGGAGTAACCATTGCCTGGTAATATAGAAACACGTGTTGGGATTTTTGTTGTATTAGCAATCTCAATTTTTGTGTATATGGGTTTTCAAATTGGTGCATTTCGGCTTGATCGCAATAATTACAATGTATATGACATGTATTTTAAAGATATATCAGGTCTTTCTCGAAAAGCTGATGTTAAAATAGCAGGTGTCAAAGTTGGATGGGTCAGTGAAGTTGGCCTTGATCAGAATTCTCGTGCAAGAGCTCGTATTCAAGTTAAAAAAGAATATTCTTTGTATAGTGATGCAACAGCCCTTGTCAGACAAGATGGTCTTTTAGGTTCTAAATACATTGAAGTTATTCCAGGTGATCCATTACAATCAACTCTTAAATCGGGAGATTCTTTTGCAAGAGCAGGTTTTGATCAAGTCTCAATTGATGAAATAATGCGTGATTTTAAATATATAGCTGCCAATGTTTCAACTCTTACAGATTCAATTAATAATGCTATTGGTGGAGTTGATGGAGCAAACAAATTGCAGGCATTTGTTACTAATGTAACTAATACATTTGCTCAATTTTCAACTGTTGGTGATGTGTTGGCGCGATCATTGACACGTAATGAGCAAAACATTGATGTATTGCTTTCAATCGGATCTGATATCAAGCAGGTCACCGATACATTACAGCGTGATTTGTTACCAAGTTTCCAGCAAAGTATTGAACGAATTGCTATTGTATTTGATCGTGATTTTGACAGAATTGCAGGGCATTTGCAAAGTACTGCACAGTCATTACAACAAGCATCCGATCAAGCTCGTGATGGTATGAAATCCATTACTTCAGTTGCGGATAAAATTAATGATGGTAAAGGGTTAATTGGGAAATTGATCAATGAAGACGAAACATATAAAGATTTGAAATCTGCAATACAGGGTATTAAAAATTACACAGCTCGTGTTGAGCGAATGCAGGTGCAATTTGATACTCACTTTGAATCTATGCATCGTGTAGCAGAGAATTATGATTATCAAGATTCAAAAGGTTATTTTGATGTTTTTATAAAACCGACAGAACATTATTTTTATCAAGTGCAGCTTGCAAGTTCTCAAAAAGGATTTATTGAACGAAAAGAAACAATTCGCAGATTTTTTGATTGTGAAGATCAGCCTGTTGATATCAGCGCGCTTAATCTTCAATCGGGAACTTTAAAAATGGTTGATGATACGTATCGAGAGAAAAAAACCAAAATATATCGCAATGCATTAAAAGTTGGATTGCAATTTGGAAAACAATTTGGTGATTTGTTAACAATTAGGATGGGACTTTTTGAAGGAACATCGGGGGTTGGTCTTGATGTGAAAGTTCCTTTTGATTCAGATAAATTTAAATGGGTATCGACGATTGAATTGTTTGATATGAGTGGGTGGAATCGAATTGATGATAAACGACCTCATGTAAAATGGCTTAATCGGATGCATTTTTTACGTAATCTTTATGTTACTTTTGGTGCTGATGATTTTATTAGTAAAAACAATGCAAGTGCATTTGTTGGTGCTGGTATTAATTTTGGAGATGATGATATCAAGTATCTTCTTTCAAGTATTTCAGGTGCCGCAAGTGGGCTTGGTTCTTAATCAGATTTGTTTAAATATTTTTTGTACCGTTTGCATCATATATTGTATTGAAATTAAGAGCTTTTGTGTTGTGTTGGCTTATCCATTCAAGAAACTGCTTTTTTAAAAAAATAATGAAGCTGAGTTTTTTTTGAGTCTCTTGCAGGTTCTTTTCTATTGAGAAAATGCAATTGAAGTATAATTTTTTTGCGCAATTTAAGATGGAAATATATCTTTTTAAAACAATAATTTCTTTATCAATTGCCATACTAAATTTAATAAGCCCATGGATTGGGTCTATAGGTGTCTGCCAATTGTAATAACGGATTTGTATTTCTTTAAGGATTTTTTCGATTACTGGCTCAGTATTTGATTCTAAAAGGCTTTCTAATGAACCATTGTGCCATGCAACCCAATTTTTCTCATCATTAAGATATGTTGTCATACTATAATAATAATATAAAAATGAAACAATTGAACAAAGAATTATACCAGTAAAAATAAGAGACTTTCTGTTCAAGCAGTAGTCTAAAATGTTGTTGGTTAATAAAGGAATGTGATGTAAAGGATTTTGAAAGTTATTTGTTTCAATAGTTTTTTGTTCTAATTCTTGAGTATTTAACTGTTTTGTTATTTGAGTTGGCGTAACTGTTGTTTGTGGTTGAGATTCCATGATATTATTTAAAGTAATTGGTGGCTGCGCACAATTAATTGTAATTGAAAAGGGTTGATTTTGTTGAGTTAATAAATCTTTAAAATATAAGCTTAGCAAAATGAAAGTATATATTTTTATGGATAATAACATAGTAATCTTTCAACATAAACAGCCATATAGAGCATATTCTATATCGCAAAAAATAAATGAAAAGGCTTTCCTGTAATGATTTTTAGTTCAATAATAACCTTTCAAGATTATTTTTGGAGTATTGTTTGGGGATGGTATTATTCTGCTTTTGTCTTTTTTTTTACTATTATTTTTTCAATATTTATTATGAAAAAAAAAAGCATTTCTTCTTTAATTATGTTTGCGCATTGTTATTGGATTAGCTTCTTTTTATACGGCTTACTTTTTGTAATTTTTTTTCTGTATACGCATTACAAAGGGATCTATTGTTATGCGCTTAGCTATAACCTTGTTGCAAGTTGTTATATTGCTTTTTTTCTTTTTTTACTTCAGTTTGCTATTGTATTGTATATTCGTGCTTTATATCGAATTAACCTTAAATTAGTGGGCAAAACGGTTCTTTTAAGTAGTTTTTGTGCAACTTTTTTTGTGTATTATATTGCAAAAATTTTTGTAATATAAATTATTAACCCATGATAAAACATATTGCAATTATGAAATGTAAGTTAATAAATTTTTTGCTCTTTTTTACGCAAATATTATTTATTTTTAATGTATATTCAATGGAGCTATGTAATAAAACTATTCCAAAAGAACTTTTTAAAAAAATTGTAAATTGTTTTTTAAAAATACCAACGCATGTTCAAGAGATTTTTGCTCAAGACAAAAAAGTACTTTCTTGTCGACAAGTTTGCAAGAAATGGGAATTATTTTTTAATGAATTTTTTCAAATGCGACTTGACAATGCTTATTTTGAATCCATAAAGCATTTATTTATACAAGAGCGGCGCTGGGATGATAACCTTTTCATGTTTGAGTATGAAAAAAGAATTAATGATTTAAAAAAAACATTGTTTATTAATAGTTCGGCTATTTTTTTAGATTTGATTTCGAAGCATAAAGCAATAATGTATAATGATCAAAGTACACAAAATTTGCCTCTTTGTGACCCTATCTTTGATTGGTCAATTGTAAAGCTGCTTGGATATAAAAAATCTTGGCCTTTGGATGAAATTGCTTACAATCAAGTGTCTCTAAAAGAGCTCTCTTTTAATCAACTTTATAATTATTTGGCTTATGGTGGCTTTTTGTCAAAAGCACTTGTAAAACGATTAATTGTATTTTTACTTCGCTATTTAGATGCGTATATTAAATGTGGTCAAACAGCAGAGGATAATCCTTATGTGTGTAATGCTGTTTTTAAGTATATTTATTTTCATGATGAAAAATTTAATATATATCTTTTGAATATGAACTTTTCATACTTTTTGGCAAAATTATTTTGTCAAATGCATGCTTATGGTACTAGAGATCCTTTAAATTTTACATTGCATCACAAGAATGATTACTTGTTAAAAAAAGTTTTTAAAGATTTTAGTGCTTTGCCTTTTGATATTAATTATCAAGAGTTTATTGAATATATGCGTTTGACATCATGGACGGTTCAAAAAAATTATGTCCAAATTTTTTTTGATAAACTTGAATACTATTTTTCTCGCAATAATTTTGAAGGCAGGTTTTTTTTTCAGCATCTTTTGAAATACCGTTTAAAATATTATAAAAATTTTAAGGATATTATAACAGATAAATTTTCCCTAATAACTAATATAGTTGTAACAGATAAATTTTTACCAGTGATGAATGTAAATCGTATTATTCTTTATTTTATTATAAAATTTAAAAATGAAATAAAAAATTGTTCGATTAATGAAAGAAACGAGTATCAAAGACTTTTTAATAGTGATTCATCGTTAGATTTTTTGCAAATGGCACCTTGTACAATGAAAAAAAATTTAAAAAGAGAAAAAAAAATTGAAGACTTTTTAACGTCATTTCTCTAATCAGGTGCTTTTTTTATAAAAAGAAATAAGTATCTATATATTATAAAAAAATAAAAAATTAATAAAAATCTTCTTTATTTAATCTTTTTATCAAAATTTATTTTCAAAAATTAATGATAAAAATTGATCTTTAAAATTATTAATTTAACAATTCAATTTAAAAATTAAGCCATTTTTGTTTTTCTTATATACTAAATTAAAAATGAAGGTTTAGATTTAATGAGTGAGCCAGAAAAACTAGGTGTATCTGAAAGAAAAAAAAATTTAATTGAAAAAGTTGTTAATGAGCGTACACGACATGTTACTTTAGTATTTCAAGATACCTATCAGCCGCTAAATGCAAGTGCTGCAATAAGAACGGCAGAAATTTTTGGTTTGCAAGATGTGTATACGATTGAAGAACGCAATCCTTTTCGCTCTTCTGTTGGGATTTCTCGTGGAGCTGTTTCATGGATTGATATTCATCGATTCCCCAATTCTCAAACTTGTTTTGAGCAATTAAAAAATAATGATTATCTCATTGCTGCAACAACATTGACTTCTGATGCAATTACAATTGATCAAGTTCCTATTGATAAGAAAATTGCTCTTGTTTTTGGTAATGAATTGCGTGGGGTTACAAAGGATTTACTTGATCAAGCAGATATAAAAACCTATATTCCCATGTATGGCTTTACACAAAGTTTTAATCTTTCTGTAAGTGTTGGTATTTGCTTGCAAGAGTTAATACCAAAAGTAAGGTCAAGTAATGAAATTGATTGGAGACTTTCTTGTACAGAGCAAGAACTATTAATACAAAGATTTATGAAACAATAAATTATTACTTACTCATATCAAGCTTTTTTTTGCTATATTCAGTTTGTTCTTGCTGTATGTTACAAGTGAATGATTCTCGCCTTTATATTTCTAAAAATATTTTTTTTAACATTGCTGAATATATTGTTCCAAATTTTTTGATTCCAACGCATCCAAAAGAGATTCTATATCAAGATAAGCGGCTCAAGCAATATCGACTTGTGTGCAAAGTGTGGAGAGATATTATTGATCAGCGAATTAACTTTATAACGATGTTTAATCTTTTTTATGATTATGGATGGGATAATGAAAAATTAATTAATTTTTATAAAAAAAGATTAGATTATTTAAAAAAATTATATCAAAAAGAAAACAAATGGTTAATTGATCAAAAAAAGCAGATTGAAGATTATTGTCAAAACGTATTAATTAGGGTTAAAAAGAGAGATTTAAACTATCAATACCCATTAATTTATAGGATTTCTTTCCGTTATCGTGTTTATCAAAAGATTTTAAAATTAAAACTTTTGACAGACAGGCCTGATATTGAAGCATGTTTAATGTTTAAAGATTATTTAAATGAGAATAGATTTTTGTATGATTCTAAATTTATCAGGAGTATTGTTTGTTTTTATAGATTTTATATATATCGTACATCTGCAATTCAAATAAAGAATATACTTAAAAAAATGAATGTTTCGCATCATTTTTCATATGTGTTTTCACGATTATTAAACCAATTTGTTTTTACAGGTCACGATTATCGTATTTCTTGTTTGCAGCAAGGATATACAATTATATATAGATGTTTTTTAGATCATATATATAAATCTTTTGTTAAACAAGTTGATTGCTATTTTAGTAACCTCAATGATTGTTCAAAATCTAATCCATTATCTATTGCTGGTTTTTTTAATTTTTATAAAAACGTATTTATATCTAAGGATTTTACAAATAAATATTTTTTATATTATTTATTGCTGTACTCAAGGGATGAATTTTTCAAAATTCAGATGATCTTACTGCTTGATTTTATTAAAGGATTTGAAAAAAAATTTACTGATTATCCAGAGTCTGATCGCATTGATTTTATTGATCTTTTTAAAAAAAATATTATGGGACGAATGCAAGAAATTTTTTGTGAAACTGAAGATTTTTTGAGAGGGTACTTTGGCATTGATTAATTAAGGAAAAAAGTTAGAAAGATTGGAATTTCAAGTTATTGAATGATATTTGTTTAATTGAGTTTTTATGAATAAAAAGATATGTGTAGTAAGTTGTTTTTTAATTATTAAATTCTGTTTTTCTAGTTTTTTGCAAATAAGTGATTCTGGCCTTTATATTTCTAAAGATATTTTTTTTAAAATTGCCGAATATATTGTCCCAAATCTTTTAACTCCAACACATCCACAAGAGGTTGCATATCAAGATGCAGAATTAAAGAGGTATAGACTTGTTTGTACCACATGGAGAGATATACTTGATCATCGTGTTGATTTTGAATACATAATGAAATTTTTTATTGTTAATCATGGATGGTATTATACCAAATGCCATGCGTGGCTTACGGCTCGATGGGAAAATTTAAAAAAGTCTTATTGCAAGCCATCTTATTGGTTTATTAGTCAAACTGAAAAAAGTCGACTTTTTTTTGAAAAAAATCATAATTTAATAGTTTTTACCACTTCTGATTTTGAAATAATAGAACAAGAACTTAAAGCGTGTAAGCGTGAAGGCTTTTTGAAGTTCAAGCAGTATACAAGAAATCAAGGATTTTTAGGAACAGAGAATCTTTCAAAAGTTTTGGTAGATTTGTATTTGCAGTTTCAAAATAGTGATAACAAGCAAGAGCAATATGATTTATTAAAAGAGCTTGCATTATCATGTGATTTAACAGCTGTTTTTTCTTACTTATTTAACCAACTTATTTCTCGTGATGAACAACGCTCTATTTTTTTATTAAATGGATCAAAAGTAAATTATCGTTTTTTTTTGCAAAAAATGCATTTCTATTTTTACGAACGTGAAGATATTTATATACAGAATATGAGCTTTAGTCCTATTTTGGAATTTTTTAAGAAGTATTGCCAATCATTTATGTGCAAAGATTCTAATAACAGATATTTTTTATATTATTTGTTGCAATATTCAAAAGATGAATTTTTTAACATTCAAATGATTCTAATTAAAAGCTTTATAAAAGGGATTAAAAAGGAATTTATCGATTATCCAGAGTCCGATCGCATTGAATATAAAAACCTTTTTAAAAAAAATTTTTTAGCAAGAAAGGATCGAATGTGTTCTGGGGATTTAGTTTTTTTGAAAAAGTATTTTGGTATTGATTAATTAAAAAAGTTAGAAAAATTGGCATTTTAAGCTATTTAAAGAAGTTTATTGATTGAGTTTTATGAATAAAAAGATATGTGTAGTAAGTTGTTTTTTAATTATTAAATTCTGTTTTTCCAGTTCTTTACAAATAAGTGATTCTGGCCTTTATATTTCTAAAGATATTTTTTTTAGAATTGCCGAATATATCGTTCCAAATCTTTTGATCCCAACGCACCCAAAAGAAATTGCATATCAAGATAGAGAATTAAAAAAATACAGACTTGTTTGTAAAAAATGGAGAGAGTTACTTGATCAGCGAGTTAATTTTGATGCAATGAATATATTGTTTGTTCAAATGTATGACTGGAATAATCAAAAATTTTTTAATTATTATAAAGAGCGATTGGATGTTTTAATAAATTCATATATTCAAAAAAATAAATGGTTTATTGAGCAATATGATTTAATAAAAAATAACATTGAACAAAAAATGAATAATGAAGAAAATAGAGTGTTAAGCTATAACGAGAAAGAAATACAAGAGTTTCTAATGCTTTCTTCAGCCTGTAAAGCATATCGCAAAGTTATGAAGAAACAATTTACCTTATATGGGTATAATGCTCTTTTAATGCTTGAAAAATATGTATATGATGGAGGTTTTTTAAATACATATTCTTTAATTCGACTTATATCTTATTTTTATTTTTATCTTGAACATAATGCTGATCAAAAAAAATCTAATCTTTTAAAAAAATTAACTTTATCTTGTGATTTGACTGATGTTTTTTCACGTTTATTTAAGAGAGTAATTTTAAACAATGAACCTGGCCGTATTTCTTATTTAAAGGAGGCACCTACAATTAATTATAGGCGTTTTGTATATAATATATATGTATCTTTTGCTGAAAGACGTACAAATTATAGTTTTTGGATAGTTAGTTGTTCATCTAAATCTTTTATTTCTGAATTTTTTAATTTCTATTCAAATGTTTTTAGCTTAAAAGATTCTTGTCATAAATATTTTTTATACTATCTTTTACTTTATTCAAAAAATTGTTTTTTTAATATTCAACTCATTTTGCTTATTGATTTTATTCGCGGTATTAAAAAGCAATTTGTCGATTATCCTGAGTCTGATCGCATTGAATATAAAAACCTTTTAGAAAAAAATTTTTTAGCAAGAGAGGATCGAATGTGTTCTGGTGATTCAGTTTTTTTAAAAAATTATTTTGGTATTCCTTTTATTTAATTAAGAAAAAGGGTTATTGCTTTTCTGATTTCATTAAGATAATTTTGGTCATTTTTATGTGTTAAAATTTCATTGATGAAAAATGCAATTTTTTTCATTTCGTTTTCTTTCATCCCTCGAGTTGTCATTGCGGGTGTTCCAAGTCGAATGCCACTTGAAATAAAAGGTTTTTCTGGATCGAAGGGGATGCAATTTCGGTTAACAATAATATCAACGGATTCAAGTATCTTTTCTGCATCTTTGCCAGTAATTCCTTTGGATCTCAAATCAACGGTAAAAAGATGATTGTCTGTACCACTTGTTACAATTCGATATCCAAAGTCTTCAAGAGATTGTGCAAGAGTTTGTGCATTTTTAATGACTTGTTTTTGATATTCCTTAAATGAAGGATCAAGGGCTTCATGAAATCCAACTGCTTTTGCAGCAATGATATGCATTAATGGGCCACCCTGAATTCCTGGAATAATTGCTTTATCGATTTTTTTTGCAATTTCCTCGTTGTTAGTCATTATTAAGCCTCCGCGAGGGCCACGCAATGTTTTGTGCGTTGTGCTTGTAATAATATCTGCGATACCAACAGGTGATGGATGAAGGCCCGCTGCAATAAGACCTGCAATATGAGCAATATCTGCCATAAGTAGTGCATCAATTGACTGAGCAATTTTTTTAAATCGAGCAAAGTCGATGATGCGCGAATAAGCAGAAGCTCCTGCAATAATCAGGCGCGGTTTGTGTTTGAGTGCAAGTTCTGCAACCGCATCATAATCAATAAGCTCTGTGTCTTTGCACACTCCGTATCCAATAGCATTAAACCATGATCCTGAAAGGTTAGTTTCCCACCCATGGGTAAGGTGTCCGCCTGCAAGTAGATTCATTCCCAAGATTGTGTCACCAGGTCTTAATAGGGCAAAATAAACAGCCAGGTTGGCAGAAGATCCTGAATGAGGTTGAACGTTTACAAATTCAACATTAAAAAGTTTTTTGCACCGCTCAATCGCAACTGTTTCAATATCATCGATAATTGAGCAACCAGCATAATATCGTTTCTTACTATATCCTTCAGCATATTTGTTTGTTAATATTGATCCAGTAACATCAAGAATATCTTGTGATGCATAGTTTTCTGAAGCAATCAAATTTATTATTTTTAATTGTCTTGTTTTTTCTTGATCGATATACTGGTGAATGATTGAATCTTTTTTATATGACATGCTAAACCTTTTGACATATTTCTGTTGCAGCTTACAAAAAAAAAGAGGTATTGACTATGTACTGAATTTTGTTTTTTTTATTTTTCTATTTTTAATCTTTTTTATAGAATCGAAAAACAAGCATAAAAATGATTTTACGTTTGTTTTTCATTCGACCACAAGTTTTACAAATCCTGGAAGAATAACAGATTCTTTTTGTGAGCGGGATGTTGTGATACGATTGATCAAAAGTGCAGAAAAAGCCATTATTGATACAGGTAAAGCAGTTCAAATTATTCCATTAGTAAAACCAGGAAACAAAGATTTAATTGATGCGGCTCAATTGATTAATCGAATAAATCCTGATGTATGTTTTATTTTTTCAGCATATAAAACTGAAAATTCTATTCCTGAGTGTGGTTTTTATTGGTATGTATGGGATTCTATCGTTGCTTGCGTAAAGCAGACTGATTTAGTGTTTATACAAGAATCAGATGCGTATCGTTTTTCATATGAAAAAACCGTGTGTTATGCTGATATATTGAAAAAAGGTTTTTCTCAGTCGGTTAAGCATTGGAGTTATTTATTTTGCAGTGGATTTCCAACAACAGTGCTTCGTGGTATTGTATCACCTGCTTTTTTAATTGAAATTGGTTTACCTGATGAGTCAATGGCAGAGGGCTATGGTTTTTTAATTGGTACGATTATTTCAATGCTTGTTGATAATTCATGAAAAAAATACTGTTTATTGGAACTTTCTTATTTTTTGTATCATGCTTAATTTTTGTTTATGTGATACATAAAAAGGATAATTCACATACTCATGTTTTAAAGCCAGTTGTATTAAATAAAAAAGAAAAGGTTGAATATACTTTATTTTTTTACAATTACCAAAAAGGTGTTCAGGTTGAAAAAATCTTTCTTTTTTCAGTGACTCCGTCTCAGGATTGCTTTAAATTGGTAAGTCAATGGTTGTTGCAAGCGTGGCAAAGGCGCATTATTACTGCTCCAATTAAGTGCCAATCTGTTATTCTTGATTCTCTGATGACCACAGTCTTTATTTCGTTTGATTTTCCATTGTTTGATGATACAGCGCCATTGTATGTTAAAATCACTATTATTAATAATCTTTTAAAAACAGTTCAACAAGTTTCACCTGCTTTTCAATATGTGTATTTATTAGTAAGGCATGAGCCCATAGTTGATAAATATGTTGACTGGATAAAGCCATTTTCAATTTCAGGATATCCTGTTATTTCTTTTTGACGAAATTCAATAAGCAGATATGCTCCCTCATTGAATAATTTGTTTGCATAAAAAGAGAGAATAAATGGTGTATGGACTAGTTGTATTTTTTTTCGTCTTTTTTAATATTTTAGCAGAAAGTCAAGATGCCAAAAAAATATATTCCATAAGTGGGTATCTTTTGACAGAAACATTTTATGAAACATATCAAATGTTTTCTTCGACAGATGGTTTTAATGCATGGTACCCTCTTGCACCAGTGTATGATTTAAATGGCAATGATCAGAATAAACATGGAGAGTTTAATATTTGTGATATTGAGTCTCGCATGAAAGCGGTATTGAAAGGGCCTGTTATTAAAAATTTTTCAAGTCGTGCTTTTGTTGAGGTTGATATTGCAGGACGAAATGAGATTTTAAATCTTGTTCGGTTAAGACATGCTTTTTATGAAATATATGATGACTTATGGCATTTTACTATTGGTCATACCTGGCATCCGATGCATACAAAGCCATACGCTCCTGTTGTTATTGCCAATAATTCAGGTAATCCATTTGAAACATATGGGCGCAAACCACAACTTCGTGCTGCTTTTAAAAAAGATTCTTTTCTTGCAACTGTTGCGGTTCTTGCAGAGGATGACCATCGCAGTGATGGACCAAGTGGAAATAGTTCAGTGTATATTCGCAATGGATTTACTCCCGAATTTGCAACGGTTATTCAATGGATTGGGCAAACTGGCCTGTCTGTTGGAACTGGTTTGCGATTTAAGCGAATACGTCCCCGTATTTTAACCGAAAAAAATTTTTCAGTTGCAGAATCAATTAATAGTGTTGTGGCAATGATATATGCCGGATTAGAGGATGAAACATGGCATATTGCGTCAAGGCTTATTTATGGCCAAAATGGATCTGATTTTAATCTTGTTGGTGGATATGCTGTTCATGACATTGATCCTGTTACTGATAAAAGAACGTATACAACAATAGATGTTGTTTCATTATGGTTTAATCTTATTTATAAAGGGTTGAAATCATTTGAGTTTGGCATATATACAGGATGTGTTCATAATTTGGGGGCGCATTCATGTGTTGATTTGTCAGCCTCTGACCCAATCTATGGCGTTGGACCAGAAATTAGAAATCTTTTCAGACTATCTCCGTTTTTTAGTTATCAAAAGGGTCCATTTAAAGTTGCTCTTGAGTGTGAATATACTGCTGCATGGCATGGTAAAATGCAATCTGATGGATCGCTTAAAAAAAATGATCAATCAGATAATGTTCGTGTTTTATGCGCTTTATTTTATTATTTTTAATTGATACATTGTAATAAGAAAATATTAAGCTTAATTTTAAAAATGTTTTATATTCTTTTGTTTTTTACTTTTTTTTACGCATCATTTGAGCAAAATCTTGCAATTATCATTCAAAAACCGTGGCTTTTAAAAAAGCTTATGCCCCCCGGGTCAGGTTGCTGCTCTTTTGCAACAAAAAATAGGTTTTGATATTCACAATGATATTTTTGATTACCAAGTTTTTAATAGGCAATTGAGAGTGGTTACAAAAAATTCATCAAATAGATTTGAATTTCACAATTTTGCTTTAGGCAAGCAATTGCCAAGTCCAGTTGATTTGCCAAAACGAAATGATCAAATATTTCTATCATCGTATGATGAGTTTGTATATAAAAATGGATCTTTTTTAAAAATTGCTGGTCATTCATATGGTGGAGTCGTTCATATTCCCTATTATGCTGACTATATTTTTAAAGCTGCTGTTTTAGTTCAAAATTTTTTATTTGTGCTTGATGATTGTGGGTATGTTTCTTGTTTAAAACTGCAAGTCAGAAGAGCTAAATCGCGGTGGAATTTTTGGGGATTTGGAAATTCTGATGAAGGTGTGATAACAGAACAGTTTTTTGAGGAATTAAGCGTTTCTTATTTTTTTGAAAAAGGTGCGTGGTTGCAAACGCGTGGAGTTGGACTTTCAAGTTCTTGTGATAAGAAACATCTTTATTTGCATACGATAGACAATCGAATTGTGGCAAGTGAGATTTTGATTTTTGAACCAATGGGATCATTGTATGATCAATATCCTTGTGAGCTGGTAAAAAGTGATGATATTAATATATATGATTTGAAAATACCTAATCCAGTGTATCAAAGTACCGGTGGTTTAAGGTATGATAAACTTCTTTTTGGTGCTACTCTAAAGGATTATGTCAATGCTCTTTATAAGTTTTTCATTCGATTCAAAAACAGGCCGATCCGGCAAATTCTTTTTTTCTTGTTCGTATGCACCGCTTTTTATATTTTCAAATATAAATTTGTTTTTAGAATGGTTTAAGCAAAATATTTGAATTTGTTTTATTTTTAATTTTATATTACTATTAAATATAATACATTTTCTTTTATATTAGAGTTCAATGTAATGCTAAAAACAATTCTATTTTTAATCTTATTTGCAATATTTAATCAAGAGTGTGCTTCTGCAAATATTTTAAAACCAATTTCTTCAGACCAAACTTATTCATTATCTTGCAATTTATTAATTCCTGAATCAAAACGTTCTGAATTAAAAAATCTTGATAATGTTAATTTAGATGAATTAATTGATTTAAAAAAAGTAAAAGCTTTTGATTTTTGGTATAAAATTACTCAAGAAAAAAAGTGTTATTATGAAGGTGTTGTTCAATTTAATGATGGATCGATAGAATATACAACAAATAATGATATGATAAAAGTTGAAACTTTCCGTCACGTAGATTTGATTGATTCAAAGTTGAGAAATGGAATTTTTTATTTGGGTAATAATAGATCTTTAATTCAAGATGAGCATGGAAATGTTGTATATGATGCTTCTTTAAACCAACCTCCAAAAAAACTTACTTTATTTCAAAATTTTAAAAAATTACAAAATGTTACAATGGATGGTAACTATATTGTTTTGCAAGCAGAATCTCCTGACGGCAAACCTTGCATTGTCTATAATCCGGTAACCAACACTAAACATATTAAAAGAAATTTTTATCCCTCATTACAGGATTATTATTATGAAAAATATCCTTGGACAGACCCTCGTTTTAAATTGAAGAATGATCGTGATATCAATATTAATCAAGCTGGGGATTTAGTACTATTTCAATCAACTTTTTCCTGCTGGATTTCTGCATGCCATAAAAAGATATTTAATAAAGTTATTCCCTTTAAAAATGATACAGGCGATTTAATATTGTTTTTGCAAAGTTTTGATGATTCCAACGTCAACTATGTTTTTAATGTGAAAGAGAAAAAGTTTTATTCTATTAAAAAGACTCCTGAGTACAATGAATATGATATTAATGAATGGTTTTATTGTGTCGATAAACCTTGTGTAATATCGTTAAAACAATCATTAATAGGGTATTATTTTGGTGCATATCTTGTGATTTTAAGAAATTGGTTTATGTATTGTAAAAATTATTTTAGGCCAAGTAAAAAAACTGCTTAATTTATGTATTAATTTCTTATATATTACTTTTATAGTTAAATTTTTTTTCAAATTATAATTGAATTTTTAGCCAATGTTGTTTTTGATATTTTTTTGTTTTCAATTTTTTTATGCTGCAGATACATTGACTTCTTATCAAACATTACTTGACCATAAAGAAAGTAGTAATTTTTTTCACAAATATCTTTTCATTCAAAAAAATAATTCGGATGCCCCTCCCTTTGATTTTTCCAGTGACACAACTTATTTTGTTTCATCGTGCGATTTTAAATATATCAATAATAAATGGCAAGGAGTTGTAAGCTATAAACAAAAAAATGGGCCAAAATATATTAATTTTTTTGAAGCACAAGAAAATCCTAATTTTCAAGATCATGAATTTATGTTGATATGTGAGTGTGATGAGCCAAAAATATGTGATTATTGTATTAAATTTAAATCATGTTTTAGCAGCAAATTGAGATATTTTCAAAATAATGTTGCTTTATATAAAAACAAAAAAGGAAAAAAAAGGCTTTATTATTATGATTCATTAAACACATTAAAAATAAAAGATTTACAAAAAGACTTGATCATAAGTCAAGACAGTTTTGTAAGCGTGTATAATTCTAAAATTGTTTTGCAAAATAAGCATAATGATCATGTGGTATATGATTTAGATAAAGAAAAAGTTTCAGCTTTTACAATAAATGATAGATCAATTGTATGTAAGGATAATGCTTTTTACTGTGGGCGTTATTCATTTATAGAGGTTTTAAATAGCAATGAAATATATTTGAAGCAATATCATGTAAATGGTGAGGAAAAAATAAAGCTTTTGTTTAAAGGTATTTTTGTTCCGTTGATTTCTGTTAAAAGAGATGATCAAAGAATCGAGTTAATTTTTAAATCTGGATTTAGTTTGTGTTATGATTCAAATAATGAAAAGAAATTTCATATTCGCGATCAAGATAGAATGCCTTTGGAAACTTTATTTCAAAAAAAATATTCTTGGTTTCAAAATGGTCAAAGTAATGACTTAAAAGACGATTTAAATTTTAACATTGATAATAAAGGCAATATTCAAGTAAGACAAGAAAATGGTTTGCTTGTTTCTTTTCCATTATTCACAGGTTTTTTGACAAGAATTACCTTTAAAAAAATTATATCAAAAGAAAATTATGATTTCTATTTAGAAACAAATAGTGGAGAAATTTTTCTTTTTGATCAGATTAGTAAATCATTTTTTGTTTTGAAAAATAGTATTACATATGATCCAGTAGATCTTTCCTGGATGTTTAATAGTAATCAATTTGGATTTAAAGATTTTGTTCCTGAATCATGGCTATATAGAAAATGGCTTAATTTGAAACAAAAATTTATAGCTGCAAAAATTACTGTGAAAAATTATT
The DNA here is from genome assembly GCA_964529835.1 of uncultured Pseudomonadota bacterium. Classification (GTDB taxonomy): domain Bacteria; phylum Babelota; class Babeliae; order Babelales; family Vermiphilaceae; genus CAZGZQ01. The sequence continues at coordinate 170,766 of CAZGZQ010000002.1, read as the reverse complement.
GTAATACAAAAATTGATTCTTTTATAACTTATGTTCTTTCTTTTTTAGAAAAAAACATTCGTGAATCAAATATGCCATTAAAAAACAAGACAATCCTGTTATCTTTATTAAGAATTGCTCAAGTTTAAATTAAAAAGTATATTTCTTTTACTCTCTAATTTTTTTATCCGTACTTTCTTTTTGTTGTGGCGATAGTGTTGCAAGTTTATTTGTTCCTTCTTTTAAAATTCGCATAACTTCAACAATTTCAATTCCGTTTTCTTTCATTAATCGTGCAATCATAATGCGAACATCACTTGCAATATCCCACATATCAAGGGTATATGCAGAGCTAATAAAACCTCGAACTAAAAATACATATCCAAATTCCCCAAATTCTTCAAGTCTTACAAAAGCTTTTGGGTTTCGTAATACATTAGGGTGCTGATTAACTGCTTTGAATAATAGTTCTTTTACAAGGTTTGGATCTTCTTTGTATGCAACAATAATTGTTATATCGTTGAATGCTATAAATGTCCGAACATAGTTCCAGTTGACAATTGCTCGATTGATAATATGAGAGTTGGGGACAACAATGGTTGTGCTATTTCGCCTTCTTAAAACAACTGCTCGCGGTGTTATTTTTCTTACAACGCCAAAAACTTCTGAATCCATTTGAATGAAGTCTCCAATTTTTAAAGGTCTTTGTACAAGAATGATAAAATATGCCATAAGATCACCTATTGGTTCTCGTACATACCAACCAACACCCAGTGCAAGTGCACCCAAAATATATCCAACAAGTTCTCCAAGTCCAACATTTTTAAATCCAAAAAAGATAAAAATAACCACGACAGAATATTGAATAAAACGTGTTGTTGTGTATTGAACACCTGGATCTACCAGTAACAAATCAAAAATTCGATCAAGAACAAAGTGATTAATGGCATATGCTGCAAAAAAGCCAAGCATGACAAAACCAATAATTTGAAGTAATGAAAGAATTGTTAATGGATACGTTGTTGTTTCAAGGAGTAATGGCTTGTACAAAAGAGCTAGGACATCTTTAAATGTAATATGCCATCCCCAAATAGTTGCTCCAACAACAAATCCTAAGAATGAAAAAAAGAAAAATGAAGCGATAATTAAAAGACCAAACCAGGTGCGTGCATGATCAAATCGTTCTCTCATCATTTCATCATCAGCAATAAAAAATGCATTTCGTGCAATATTTTTCACACCACCGTGAAGCACAAGTAAGGCTTTTGTTAAAAGAAGTGTCAGGATTAATGATGTGAGCAAATACAAAACAAGTCGACCAAAACCAACGTATGGATTGCTCATGACAATAATTGCAATAACAAAGCATAAAATAAGGTAAAAATAATAATCTACCTGTTCTTTGATCCACTCAGTAATAGTATTGTTTTCAGGAAATATGCCTACTATTTGATCTTTGGTAATGAGCATAATTAAAGATATTTGAAAAACAATAAAGTTAATTGCAAGCAAAATTGTTGGAAGTTCTGTTTGATAATAGCTAATTTTCATAAAAGAATAACGAAAGAGATAAATACCTATTGTTGCATATAAAAGAGCAGAAATAACCCAAATAAATCTTTTTTGAAATTCAATTGAAAGAAGTTTGTAATCATAGCGAATATTGCATTCAAGCAAAAAACGCATAAATTGATTCACAATAATTAATAATACTGGAATAATAAATAATGCAAAAAAACTAAGCATATACGGGTCTTGTGTTTCTGATATAAAAAGAACTGTTGATGTTAAAAATAACCAAAAAAACGTCATGTGCTGCTTATAAAATGATCCGCATGCATATAAAAAAAGCATGCTCATGCCTTTAATGCCATGAGCAGAATCAAGCTGTGTTTGAGTAAACTGATTTATAATATTTGCAATAAGAAATAGAAGATAGAAACTAATTAACAAGATAATAAGTTTGAGCCAGAAAAAAAAATCAGTAAAAAACATTGCAAAATCTTTTGATTTATTGGCAATGCTATATATATCTATGCGTGCTGCATATGATTTAAGGTCATTGAAAAACACCTTTAAATCATTTGTAATGTTCTTTATACCGGTCCATGTTACAGCGTATTCAGGACGATACCAAATGCTTGTTGATTGAAGTTCGTTGCTCATAAAGGTAAGTAATCGAATTGTACCATTTACTTCTGATATAATGCCTGAATAGACACCTGTTAATTTTCCTAAAACATCGATTTTTCGTTTAACGTATTCTTGTGCTTGATTAATATCATCAAGTATTTTTGTAAATGCTTCGATATTATTTTTAAATATTCCATCACGTTGTTGAATGACCATTTCTTTGAAATATTCAATATTATCTTCTATCTTTTTTTGCTCATTAAGTGTTTCTGCTATTGCACTTGTTCGTTCTCGACAAATTCCTAATGTTGCTTGTGCATCTGATTTTTGATTTTCATATTGCTTGATTTCTTTGGTAATTTCATCAGAGGATAAAAATTTACCTGCTGTTATCTTAAAATAGGTTTCTTTTGCGTGGGTTTGAACGGCAAGATAATTAATTTGTTCATCTTCAAGCGTTCTTCGTGTATCAATTAAATCGCGTTCTTTACCAAGCCATAACAGTTCTGCAGAAAGATTGCCAAGGTGTGCTATAGTTAAAAATGAGTGTGCTGTTTGTTTTGGAACTCTATCCCATTTTTCAATATCACTTCCAAATGCAATATTTTGTTCTCGAATATATAAATCGCGTAACCGTTCTTTGTTTTTTTGTTGGACAGTTATGGAATCACGTTCTTTTTGAAAAAGTTGTTTTTTAATGAAATATTCTTGTTTTGCTTTATTTAAGTCTTCTTTTGCATTTGTTACATCTTTTTCTGCAACCCGAATTGATGATTTAATCGTTCTAATATGGTTGCGTAAAATATCAAGATGTGTTTTCTCATAAAACATTCTAAACTGAATGAGATCGATAGTAAGTTTGTTTTCTTCAAGCCTTAATTCAGATAATTCTTTTTTATATTTAAAAAGTTGTTCTTGTGTATTGAGAATATCTTTGTTGTGAACAATATGAGACTGTTTTTTTGTTGAAATATCAATGATATCTGTTTCAGCTTCAAGTTCTTGTTTATATTTTTCGTATTCATCATCGATATTTTTTATTGTTCGTTTTCGACTTTCTTGTTCGAATTGGGCATTTTTTTCTTGTTCTGTAAATTGTGCAATAAGTCGTTCAAGAGTAATAATTATTTCATGAAATACTTGTAAGTCTTCAAAAGAATAATAATTTTGTTCTTGAATGTGTTTTTCAAGTTTGAATCGTTCAGATTGTGGATCATGGACAAAAAGCGAAAGTTCTTGTATGAAAGTTTCTTTTAAATGCGATAAATCGTCAATTGATTGTTGCAAATCTTTGACTGCTTGTTGAAGTTCTTTTTTAATACTTAGCTTTTTTTGAATGAGACTATTTTCATGGTTTTTAGAATGTTCAATTAATTCAATTTCGTTTTCAAGTTCTTCAAGCTGTTCAAGTAATTTCTTTTTATATTCAAGATTTTTTCGTGCTTCATTATTATGTTCAATCGTTAGTTTTTCAAGAAGATTCTTTTTTTCTTGAAAAATATCAACAAAAAGTTGTTCTTTTGCTGTTGCAAGACCAGAACTTGTTGCTGTTTTTTTAAAACTATCGATAATACTTCCTGTTGCTAGACAGTCAATATTGACAATTAAAATAAAAAATTGTGCAACAATTTTGTTCATACATTCCTAATTATGTTTTAAAATGTTTTTTGTTATAAACAATTTACTGGCTGGATGGGACTCTATACAAAGGTGCAGCCAGAAATCAATTTTTTTTCTCTCTGGTAAATCTAAAGTTTTGTTATTGAATCTGTCAATAGGTATTAATATAAGGCTTTGTAATAAGTTTTGAAATTCTTGATCTTCTTGTTCATAAATGCCAATTAAATAAAAGAGTCTTATGAGAAAAAAGCGTTTATGATCATTGTTCAGCGTTCCGTGTTTTTCATTATATGCATATAATTCATTTAAAAATAGAAAAAGATATTGTGTGCAGCTTCCAATCGGTACAAAGTAATACAATAATTCAAAAATATGGTGCAAGAAAAAGATATTTGTTGTTATCAAGTAATCAGGTAAACGTGTTATTGTGTATTCTTTCAAATGAGTACTATTTTGTTTTAAAACTGTTTGGTATTCAAGCATATAACCGACTTGCAGCCTGTGTGATTGATAGCTCAAAAGCTCAATCATTCCTTCTTTTTTATCAAGCATAATGATGCGAGAACCTTTATTTCCTAGTATTCGAACTATAATTGCTTGTGATTCCATATATCAAATTGATACTATTTTTATATATTAATAATACTAAATATTACAAATGATGCTATGAATTGAAAGATATTATAAAAATTTTAAGGAAATTTGTATGTCTTATTTTGGTATTTTAACAAAAACAAAACAGGGAAATTTTGCTATTGGATTCCTTTCTTTTTGTTGTTTTTTACTTGTTAAACACATTTTTTTTTCTGAATCATTTTCTTTAAAACCAAAACTTACCGTTTTTATTATTGTTGATCAAATGGCCTGGTCTTATCTTAATAAAATTAAACCATTTATTTCTGGTGGTCTTGAAATGCTTACTTCAAAGGGGGTTGTTTATAATAATGTTCATATTGGGCATTCAATGCCATCAACTGCTCCGGGACACACGGCATTTAATATGGGGTCATATCCTTCTGATCATGGTATTGTTGGTAATAAATGGATAGATAACACGACTGGACTTAAAGTTGCTTGCGATCACGATGATCGTTATCATCTCTTCTCTTTAAATAATCAGTATCTTGATCAACAAGGAAAATCTCCACATTCAATTCATGGCACCGGTCTTTCAGAAAGTTGTGTATTAACGTCATCCAATACAAATATGTTTCATGTATATTCAATTTCTGGAAAAAGCCGTGGAGCTATTTGTACTGCCAACAAATTAGGTAAAGCCTTATGGTTTGATGAAACAGAAGGCAATTTTACTTCAAGTACTTATTATTTTAAAACTTTACCAGACTGGTTAGTGCAATTTAATAAAGAAAATGATATTTCTTATATGTATGAATATACATGGAAGCCATTCTTTGATTTGAATCATCCAGCATATGATTTTCCCTTTCATGATAATTACGAATTTACTGCCCCTAAAAAATCTTTTATCAATAAAACATATCCATTGGACACAACACATAGTTTTCGTCCGACAAAAGTTAATCCTTCAAGGGGGCGATTTTGTTATTTGCAAAATACCCCTTTTTTGAATGACAGAATTTTTGAATGTGCAAAAACAGCGATTCAAAATACATTGATTAATAAAAATGATCGATTATTATTATGGCTTTCTTTGAGTGCTCTTGATAAGGTTGGGCACATTATGGGACCTTCAAGTAGTGAGGCTGTTGATATTTTATATCATTTGGATGCTCAGTTGGGTACATTTTTTGATTGGATAGATAAAAAAATTGGTTTATCAAATACGCTTATTATTTTTACGTCTGATCATGGGATGACAGATATTCCTGAGATAAGTTTTAAAAAAGGAATTATCGAGGCAGAGCGAATTTCAGAAGCTGAATTTATGAATGATATTAATCAGCATATTTTTGATTTGTATGGTATACCCCATGCAATATATTCTGTAATGGGGCTTGCATTACATTTAAATGACTCTATTTTAAACCATGTTAATCGGAAAAAAATTGAACATTCTATTGTTTCTTATTTAAAAAAAAAACCATATATAGAAAATGCGTGGCGCACAAAAGATCTTAAAAAATCAGCTCATTTTCCGATTGAATTAGCTTTTAAAAGACAAGTTTATCAAGGGCGTACAGGCCAAATTATGTTTCAATTAAAAGCTTACAAATTGATAAGTCATTATCCTGATGGAGCATCTCATGAGTCTCCCTATTCAGACGATACACATATCCCTTTAATTTTTTATCAAAAGGGGATAACAAAGCATCAATTAAATAATACGTTCATTCATGCTCAACAGGTTGCAAATACTGTTGCGTATTTACTTGATGTGCCACAGGTTCAGTTGGGAGCGGGAAGAATTATACCTGATTTAAAAGGAACATGAGAAATGAATCAAATATATAAGCAATTTATCAGAATTATAATTTTTTTTAGTAATTGTTTTTTTTATGCATCAGATCAAGAAAAGAAATATGAAATTTTATTTTCTGAAGAAAGTTCATATGGTGAAATTATTCCTTTTATTAAACCTATTATACTTGCACAAAGTCAGGTTGATCAGATACAATTAATAAAAGATCTTATTGAGTTGGAAAGTGGATCTCAAAAGATAAATGAATCTATTTCTGTTGTTGTTGAGGATGATTCTTTAAAGGAAACTATAACAAAAACTTTTGAACATGTTTATCTCCCGGTTGTAACTGAATTTATTAAGATAAAAGACAAAAAAGAAGATCATTATTTTAAGATAATATCTCTTATTGCTTTTATAAAAAATCATTATAATAGTATGTATGATTATGAGATATTAAAAAATATCTTGAATATGGGTGAATATTTGCAAGCCCCTTTGATTGTCAAAAGAGCGTTTGCCAATGTATGTTATGATTTAAAGCCTGATTATTTGACTCAAAAAACAAATGAAGCTTTCAGTAACGATTCTTATACTAATGAAGGCTACAAAGAGGTATATGAGACTTTTGAAAAGAATGAAAAAGATGTTATACGTAATGATTTATTAATTTCTTTAAATGATTTACCAAAAAAATTTGTAAAAGCAGATGATTTTATAAATAAGGGACTTCGGTCACTTGATGGGATAAAAAAAATAATACAAAGTGAATATAACAGATATCGTGCAAGGTATGTTTTTTATCAAAAGATCTTTAATTTTAATCAAAACTTTATTCAAGAGATAGATTTTTTATCTGCTTTGAGTAATCAGTTAGAACAGGAAAATATTAGACCATGTAGATTTATAGTTAATTTGCGTCAACAAAAATTGTCTGAAAAAGCAAAAGAGGAATGCAAAAAAATTAATCAATTTATTAATAGAAGTTCTTTTAAAGATAGGTTTGAAAATTTAACAGAATCTGATTTAATGCCAGATCCATGGATGAATGTAAAGATTAAAATTTATAATCAGTTACAAAGTCCCCTAATTGATCTTGTAGGATTATTTGCATATACAGGGTTATATACATTGTTTACATGGAAATTTCATACTTTTGTTTCAAATCAAATAACATATATAGGAAAACAGACTCTTTCACCATCTTTATTTAAAAAATTTGAAAAAATTCCATTAAAAGCATTGCCTCTTACTCTTTTCATGATCAGATTTACATTGAGCTCATATTATAATCAGTTTCTTCCCACAATTGAAAAGATTGCTTCTTACCCTATTAAAAAAATGTTGAGTTTTAAACAGATAGTTAATCCGGATGAATTAGAACTGTTGCACGATATTTCTCTTTATATTCTTTATGATAAGTAAAAGATAAGACAGAAATATTTATACAAAAAATAGGATTAATCCATAGTGGCAATCTATTTAATTACTTTTTTATTTGTTTACAAAAATTTTACTATATTCATCTGCTGCTTTATGTAAATCATTCATTAGTTCTTGCGAAAGATCCGCTTCATGTTTTATTTGATCATATAAATTTCGGTATACTGATTTGACAAAGCTTACAAATTGCTGTGCAAAAATAGTAACCTGTTCAATCTCTATTGATTCAAAAAAGTTTTTTTGTAGTAAAAAAAGCATTAATGTTTGATCAACAAATGAATACAAGACGCCCTCTGACTGTTTGAACAGTTCAAGAATAATTTTACCACGATTGATTTGTTGTTGAGCTATTTCATCAAGTTCTGTGCCAAATTGGGCAAAAACGGCAAGATCATGATATTGTGCAAGCTCAAGTCGCAATGCTTTGGATATTTTTTTAATAGCTTTTGTTTGAGCTGCGCTGCCAACACGAGAAACGGATAATTCGCCATTGACAGCCGGTCGAATGCCACGGTTAAACATTTCTGTATCAAGAAAAATTTGGCCATCGGTGATTGAAATAAGATTAGTTGGTATGTAAGCAGTAATATCATCACCTTGAATCTGAACAATAGGTAATGCTGTAATAGAGCCGCCACTTTTTAGTTTTCCTGCTCGTTCTAACAATCGTGAATGGAGATAAAACACATCTCCTGGATATGCTTCTCTGCCGGGTGCTCTTCGAAGGAGCAAAGACATTTCACGAAATGCAATCGCATGATTACTAAAGTCATCATAAATAATTAAAACGTCTTTTTTACAATCTCTAAAATATTCAGCTATTGTTGCACCAACATATGGTGCAAGATATTGATTTAATACTGCTTGCCCAGATTGTGCATGAACAATAATGGTATATGAGAGTGCATCATGTTCTTCTAAAAATTGAACTGTTTGTGCAATATGGGCTTGACGAAGTCCGATGCTCACATAAATGCAAATGACGTCTTTATTTTTCTGATGAATAATAGTATTGAGAGCTATTGTTGTTTTGCCAGTGCCACGATTGCCAATTAAAAGTTCTCGTTGACCTTTTCCTATAGGAATGAGAGTATCAATTGCAAAGATTCCTGTTTCCATTGATTCATTTACAGGTGATCTTTCAATGACTCCAGGTATATTGCTTTCTACTGGGCGTCTTTCTTGTGCTATAATTTGAGGAAGTCCATCAATTGGATTTCCTAATGGATCAATTACTCTGCCAAGCAGGTCGTTGCCGACAGGTATCTTAAAAAGAGAGCCCGTTCTTTTGACAACTTCAAGCTCTTTGACTTGAATTGTATTAAAAAGAAGAAAAACCGATACAGATTGCTCATCAAGTTGAAAAACAATTCCCTGGTTTCCATTTTCAAACAATACACATTCATTAAGCAAAACATTATACAGTCCTTGTACGGTACAAATATTGTCTCCAATATACGTAACAATACCTGTTTCTTCGAGTGATGGTTGAGGGATGTCACGAAGTGCTTTTTCAAATAAGGAAACCAAATCGGTATTTTTTATTTGCATTAGAATCCTTTAGTCAATCAAATGAGTGAGTGTTTGTAATTTTTTTCGAAGAGAGTTTTCATATAAAAAATCCTTACTTTGAGCCCTAAATCCTGCAATCAAAGATGAATCAATGTTGTAATGAGGAATGATTGTTTGCTGTATCATATTGCTTAAAAAAGAATTTATTTCTGTTTTTAGGTTATCAGATATATCCAATGGGGTTGTGATTTTAAATTCTACGATATGGTGTTGCATATCATACAAAGATGCAATTTGTTTTAAAATGTCAGATAATAATACAAGTCGATTATGATTTAAAAGTAATTTAATAAGTGTTTCAAAAGGAAGATCAAGATCATGGGCTTTAAAAAAATTTTGTATTATGGGTACTTTCAAGTCAGTATCATTTTTTAAAGTGTTGTTAATCAGGACTAAAACAACTTTCACCCTATCAAGCGATTTACCAATCGATATAAGTGCATTTCGATCTTTAAACGTAATTTGATCTTTATAAATAGCATAATATGCTTTTGAATAACGAGATATAAGTTTTTGTATTTTATAACTGTTACGCATTAAAAACCTTTTTTGAGTTGTGAAGGCATATTTTTTCTAAATATAATTCTTGGTTACTTTGATTTTTAAAACTGTTTTTTATACTGTTTTCGACGGAAAAAAGAGCTTTTTTAAGTGCTCTTGTGTGTATTTTTTTGGTATGTATCGCTTTATGAAATATTGCTTTTTTTTCTTCAATTAAAATTTTTTGTTTTTTTATTTGCTGGATTGCTTTTTCCTCTTCAATCTGAACAGCTAAATGCCATTCAGAGACTTTTTTTTGCAATTCATGTACCATAGCTTCTTGTTGGTTTTTAAGAATAACCAGGTCACTTTTTTTTTTTTCAAGGTCGCTTATTAATAGGGCTTGTTGTAAGGCTTGTTCTTGTTCGTTTAATATCTGTGTTTTATAGAAAGGTATAATTTTTTTTATAATAAGAAATATAAAAAATACAAAAATAAAGAAAAAATTAAAGCTATTAATGAAGAAAGCTGAGAATTGGGTCATCATTCATCCTTAAGCCAACTTATGATACGTGTAGCATAATCTTGAGAGAGGTTAATTACTTCTTCATGGTTGATTTCATCATTTAAAGAGTACTTTCGGCCAATTTCAATTGTATGAGGCTTTTGAAAAGAGGGACTGTTTTGCTTGCAATACATATTAAAATGGGACCAAAGTAGCTTTTGATTCTCTGCTAATATGTGAATTTCATTTTTTTTCTGTTGAATTAACTGTAAACAATCATGGTCAAACTTTTTTTTGAAATTTAACTTTTCTAAAATTGTTTTGAGAAGAATTTTTTCTAGTAAGAACCATGCGGCAATGAAATTTCCTATTTGAATAATAACGGTACAGTTAATATTCATACATAATCCCTTTTAAAGATTTGTTCCAACAAGAATCAACCAAATAGCAATAATAAAAGCATAAATAGCTGACGTTTCAACAAGTCCCATGGCCATGAGCATAGTGGTCCGCAATTTTGAAGCTATTTCATCATTTGGTGCTTTTATAAGATTTTCGCATGCCTTTGCACCTATAAATCCTTGACCTAATGCTGGTCCAAGAGCACCAATTCCCATTACAAGACCTGCTGCTAAATAAGCTGCTGCTTTTGCAAAATATATCATATCGTCCATAGTGTTTCCTTGATCTTTTGTGCATAGAATAATTATTCATTATTCTAACCTATTTATAATTAAGATGACAAGTCGAGCATGCAAACTATTTGTTAAAAGTGATTAAAAAAGTATACTTGATAAAAAAAAATGAAGCGCTAAAAAAAAAAATTCAAAAATAAAATATAAAGGTTTTTAATGAAGAATTCTTTAATACTATATTTTTTTTTATTAAGTTTTTCATGTGTATTTTTAAGTCAAGCTGCAGAGTCATTTTTTTTTGATGACTTTAATGAGTACCAAATAAACGAATTATCAGAAAATCATTTAACAGATCAGGTTAATAAATTTGATTTTACCCCTGAAGAAATATTGGGTTTCTTGACAGGAGTTGTCCGTTGGCAAGATATTGCAAATAAGGATTTCTTTTTGCAAACCCATGAAATTCCAGTTCGGCATGTTCTGGATTTACCATTTTTTTATTCATATCGTCAAACCAAGTCAAAAAATACGGTTCTTGTAACTCCTTTTTATGTGCAAATAAATAAGGGGTATTTTTCTCAGTATACTGATCATTTAGAAGGGTACTTAGCGCTTAATGATCAAACATTATTAAATGCAATTCAAGATCAATTTACGGTAATTCAATCAATTCCAGACACTTTGTATCTTGAGCCAGACAAGATATTTAGGGTACTCAAAGATGCGTTTCTTGAACAACGACGTCTTGGTTTAGTCGTTGAATGGTTTCATTATTTTGATAAATATAAATTTTTAATTCAGATCCCTTTTGTGTATTTGGAAAGAAATTTTCAAATGACTGATAGTGATAAAAAAATATTGGAGCAAGAACTTGGTATCACCTCTTCATTGCAAGCACAAAAGGAGTTTCAAGATGCGCATTTGATAAGCGATAAGCTTGGCTTTTCAGATATACGACTCCATGTTTCCCGTCAATGGTATCAAGACTCTTCTTTTGAGTTTGGTACTGGTCTTTTTACTACCCTGCCAACGGGATTTCGTTGTAGTAATGGTTTAAGGGGTTCCTTATTTAATCGGCCATCACATTACCCAGAAATAGATTTTTTTTCTATTATCAATAATTTATTTACCCCAGATCCTGTAGCACAGGATTCAACATTTGCTCCATTAAGTAGTGCTGCTCTTGATGCATTAGATAGACTATCTGCTTTAGTTCTTGATATGCCAATTCATACAAGAAGGCATGCTTCTCTGGGAATTGATTTTTTTGGTACAATCCCTTTTGATCAGTCTATGACTCAGGCTGCTTATTCTTTTGATTTTAATTTTTTCTTATCAGCGGAATATTTTTTTCCTAAAAAAGAGACTCGCTTTTTTATTAATGCTGTTAATTGGTCAGGCTTTAGTTCTCTTGATGTCCAAGATTTTTCAAATGCAGAAAAAATTCTTAATTTTTTAAAAAATGAATCAATTTCACGTTTTTTTCTTCGTGCTTTTGATGCACGTGTTTCGCCTGGCTTTATTGTGCGACAGAATGTCGAGTGTCTTTTGTATTATAACCGGTGGATTTTGGGTTGTGGAATTGATGGCTGGCTTAAAACAAAAGAAAGGGTTACTCTTGATCAAGATGAAAAACTTAAAGATCCTTTAATAGATACATGTAAAGCACAAGGCTTTTTGGCTTATCAATACGGTCTTACGGCACAATGTAGATATGTTTTTGAAGCTCAAAATTTTGATTGGTCCTGTGGAGTTAATCTATTTGCATCACTTGCAACACGTGCTATAGGTAATGAGTATGGAGCTGCAATAAGTTTTAAAATTGATATGTAAAAAAAATTAAATTAATGAAGGAATTTTATGCGCTACTTTTTTATAAAAAGCTTTATTATAGTTTCTTTATTACCTTATTGTACTGTGACCGGTAACAATTTGCCTGAACCATGTATTCTTAAAACAGCTTCAATGATAGACGGCTCATTTGTTTCATGGAGAACATTAGTTGAAACAGTGCACCCTTTTATGCAACGATTATATGAGAGAGTTTTTGGTATTATTACGGCGCAGGGTGTTTGCGGTTTGTATTCCTATCGTGGCGCTTATTATACATTGGATCAGTTAGCTGATTATGAATTTCAAATGACCGAAAAAGATGTTGATTTTTTGCAATTATTTCAAGCGATGAAGATTGAATTAATTGCTTTGGGTAATGAGTTTTTTGCTGGGGCAGAAAAAGCAAAACCAGTTATTGTTCATTTAATTAAAGAATCATGTTTGGCTCGTAATAATACAGATTCTTTGCTCTTAGTATGGTCAACTGCAAAAGAGGGGCAGGAGACAGTACTTTTTCATGATTATGTTAAAACAATGAATGATCTTCGATGTTTTTGTGTTGATCTTTTAACATTTTTACATGACTTTGTTCATAGTTGTCCCAAGGCTCGCCAACAACTTCATACCCAATTAGAAAAATGGCATAAGGTTAAAAATTTGGTATCATTAATGATTGAAAAAAATATTATTTTTCTTGAATCAGACCAAAAGGGTGAATTTTTGCATTATTTAAAACAGAATGCGTTGCCAAGGATTTTGTTAGATCAAATTAATTCTGATTGGATCTACAATCACTATCTTGCATTTTATGCAAAGCAACAATAATTCATCGATATCAGGATTTGTTGACCGTATTCTTTTTACAAATCAGCAAAATGGGTATCTTGTTTGTCGAGTTATTTCATATAATAAAGCTGTCGATCCAGTGATAGTGTGTGGCATTTTGCCAACGGTTCAAGAGGGCGTTGATATCACGGTGACAGGAGCATGGTCCAAGCATCCTAAATTTGGATTACAACTTCTTGCTTCTTGCTATACTGTGTTGCCACCAACTCATACAAAAGCCATTGAAAAATATTTGGCATCAGGTTTGATTAAAGGTATTGGTCCTGCCTATGCAAAAAAACTTGTTGATTATTTTGGTTCATCAGTCTTGACAATTATTGATCAAGAGCCTGACAAGCTTTCGATGGTAAGTGGTATCGGACCAAAAAGAATTGAGCAAATTGCAACTGCCTGGGTTGAGCAAAAAGAGATTGCGCAAATTATACTTTTTTTACAAAAGTATGATATTTCAACCACGCATGCAGTAAAAATTTATAAAGCATATAAACATAATGCAATTGATTTTATTATTCAAAATCCTTATCGACTTGCAGAAGATATTTGGGGTATTGGGTTTGTGTGTGCTGACTCAATCGCTCAAAAACTTGGAATTGCTCTCGATTCACAAAAACGTTTTAGAGCTGGTTTTTTACATGTAATTACAATGTTTTTGCAAAAAGGAAATGTCTATATACCTTTAGAACAGGCACGACAAGAAACTGCTTTATTATTAAATCTTGATCGACAGTTATATACTGCATCAATGAAAAATGTATTGCATGAATTGTATAATGAACATAAAATTGCTCTTTTTTCATGTAATGATGAGCACTTTATTACTTTATCAAGTCATGATACTGCAGAAAAAACTGTTGCTACGCGATTGTCAGAAATTTTAAAAGCAAGCTCTACGCTTTCATTGTCAATTGATGGGATATATCAAAAGTTACGTTTGGAAAATCGCTTACATGAATTGCAACAACAAGCAATAATTGCTGCATTGCAAAAAAAAGTAATTGTAGTGACTGGTGGGCCTGGAACTGGAAAGACAACATTATTAAAAGAATTACTGTCTATTTTAAAGCAACATTCTCTTACGGTATTGCTTGCAGCACCAACAGGGCGCGCTGCAAAACGAATGAATCAAAGTACCGGATGTTATGCTCAAACCATTCATCGACTTTTGGAGTTTAATCCTTCTGTAATGCAATTTACAAAAAATAAAGGTAATCCTTTAAAAGCAGATTTTATTATTATTGATGAAGCATCAATGCTTGATATTTTTTTAGCGCAAGCAGTATTAAAAGCGGTCCCTGATACTGCACATATTATTTTTGTTGGTGACAGCGATCAATTGCCTTCTGTTGGACCAGGCAATGTTTTGGCAGATATCATTGAGAGCAAAAAAATATTTTGTATGGAGTTAACACATATTTTTCGCCAGGCCCAAAACAGTTTAATTGTTGTCAACGCTCATAGAATTAATCAAGGTGATTTTTTTATAACGAATCAAGATAATGCTCTATCTGATTTTTATTTTATTAAAGAAGAGTCTGTTGAAAATATTCCCAATCATCTCGTGCAACTTTTTGAAAAACGGTTATTTGCAATGAAAATTAATCCTTCTCAAGCAACAGTTTTGGTGCCAATGAATCGTGGTTCTATTGGGACTGCTTCATTAAATTATATTTTGCAAAAAGTTATTAACAAAGCTCATTTAAATGGTCCTTCAATGACATTTGGTGCAACTACTTTTTATATCAATGATAAGGTGATGCAAATTAAAAATAATTATGACAAGCTTGTTTTTAATGGTGATGTGGGAATAATTACTCAATGTGATTTGGCTGAAAAAACAATGACGGTTCTATTTGAAAAAGAGGTTGTATATGAGGCAAAAGAGCTTGAAGAGTTGGTTCTTGCGTATGTTATGTCAATCCATAAAAGTCAAGGTTCTGAATATGATGCAGTTATTATACCTTTGTGTATGCAGCATTACACATTGCTTGAGCGCAGGCTTTTGTATACTGCAGTAACACGGGCAAAAAAATCATGCATTTTAATTGGTCAACCACAAGCCTTTTGGACCGCAATTAAAAATAATCGTTCAATTAATCGAATTACTTTTTTAAAAAATCGCCTTGAATCAATTGATTAATCAAATATAATTTTTTTATCGATAAGATAAAGCTTGTTATATACGTAATTAAATAAAAACCAAGTTATTGGAACTGGTGCTATTGTATAAAAAATTACACATATCAAAAAACCAAATGATTTGGCTTTTGTAAAAAGAGTTTTTATGATACAAAAATTCATTATAGTTATAAGTACAGAATGAACAAAGGATCTTGAAGTAAATCATCTAAAAATGAATTTTTGAAATGATGATGATCCTTGATTTGATGTTTTAATACCTTTGATGAGTAGAGTCTTTTTATAGATTTTTTGATCGTTATTGTTTTTGAGAGGTTCAAAACAGTTCTGATCTATCAGGCAGCCATTTAAGTCAAGAATGAATGAGTAATGGAGTTTTTCTTTTAAGTATTTTGTTATTTTTTGAATGATTATATCATTAGGTTTTTGGACTGAAAATTTAAGTGAGTATAATTGCATATATTTTCTTGATTCTTTCTCAAGAAAATCAGCCCAAAAATTATTGAGATTTTTTTTAGTCTCCAGCTGGTAACGGTTGCAAATTATTTCTAGTTGGTCGATGTCTTGATCGGTTATACTTTTTATAAAAGTATTTTTTATGCTAAGCTTGTGTAGATTTGGAAAGTATTCAAATAATCTTGATAATTTCAAATCAAACAAAAAACAGTCGTTTAATTTTAGCCATGTAACTTTTTTGCAAAATTCTTTGTTAAGACTTTTAAACATTTCATAATCAATGAGGTATAACGATTTAATAGAGAGCTGGCTTTGTGATCCGTTTTGAGCAGTACTTAAATCAATTGTTGATGTTTCAAAGACGGGCCTTTTTTGGCTTTCTGAATTTTTTTTTGAATAATCGTAAAAAAGGAATGTTTTAAGTATATTCTGTAATGATGATGGGCCATATCTCAGATTGATTCGAAAAAAATCTTCATTATCTTTAAATACTTTATACTGAAGGCTTGTTGGAAATGGTTCATAATTTTTATCATAGGGCACTGTGATGTTCTTTTCTGATCCAACAAAATAATTATAATCAGAAAGATAAGTACCTATTGATCCATTGATAAAGTTTCCTGTAATAAGATTTTTTAGATACTCGTGTGTTATATGATTTTGATTTTCATTTAATAAAATTACATAATCTTGATTCGGAAGAAAATTATTCACATCTTTCAAGAGAGTAATTCTATTAATATCATAAAGATCCCATTTTTGTGATACTTTTTTTGAATCATGATATTGTAAAATTAAATCAATCTGCTCATTGCTACATTTTAAATAAGAAAAGCTTAAGTAAGTAAAAATGATAAAAATCTTAAATGTGTTTATTTTATGCGCAATGTTTTTCATGATATATTTTTAATGTTATGTATTGTTCAAAATACATTGTTTAAAATTTTTGATAAATAGGGTTTAAAAATAGAAGATACATAATTAGTTGAACTCAATGTCATATTATTTTTTATCAACTATTCAAATTCAAAAGTAACACCACCAGTTGTATTAAGAGATTTATTTAAACATTTACTTGCTGCATTTTCTGGATAGTCAATCATTCTATAATAAAGTGTACTTTGAATGCATGGTGAAGTAATTACGGTTAACATTCCTAAAATCGGATGATTATATTTAAATAAAGATATAATTATAAATAGGTTTATGATACATAATAGAAGAAATTTTATTCGCACAAGTTTTCTACATAAAAATTTTTTTATTTTTAATTTCAACAAAGATACACGAGCATGTTTAATTAAGATTGTTTTAAAATATCCATTATACATATCAAAAAGGGCAAGTAATTTGTCTGGATTTGTGATTTTAGAATTAATAAAATCAATTTCTAACGAGTGCTTTTTATATATTGCTGTTCCATTATAATATAGGTAATAAGGGCCATAAAAATCCAATATTCCTGGTGCTGCTTTTGTAATATTAAATTTCTGAATTCTTTTGAGTGAATTAATATCATTATCTGATATTGTCATACTGCAATTTTCAAATTTAATTGAATCTATATTATCTAAAATGGTGTCTACATTTATGCCATCAAAAATCAAGTTAACTAACTTTAATTCTATTTTAATCTTACTAAACTCGTCTAAAGATTTTTTTATATACGTTGAAAGTTCCTCTTCATTATTAATATGATCATTTGATCCAATAACCTTTTTCCAGATAATAAGTTTAATAAGATTACATAGAGCCAAGCTATCAATAACAATCAGTCTATTGGCCAAAATATCAAATTTATGACTTGTAGGATAGACTTTAAAAGAAATTGCTGGTCTGATAAGATTAATAATTTGTTCATAATTATATGGAATTTTTGTATTGTCAACAAAAGTCTTAATATCAATTGTTTTAAAATCGATGTTAAATGTTCTATGTAAAAATTCATCTAGATCGAGTGATACAAAGTTATTAAAATGGCCAATATTATAATTTTTTAAAAAAAAATCACGATAGGTATGAAACAGTTTTTCATTAACAGTTTGATAGTCAGGAACATCGTATAACTTAATCTCATTGTTTCCAATAAAGTAATTATTATCCTTAATATATTGTTCTAGTTTATCTTCAGTAGTCTCTCCTTGAATAAGATTTTTTAAAGATTGATGAGTTATATGAGAAACATCTTTATGTAATGGAAATAATAATACCTGAGAATTGAAATTAACATCATCGATTATATTTTTAAAAAGATTAAATTTTTCCAGTTCGTTTTTATTCCATACTTGTGAGACTCTTCTTGAATTTGGATATTGTAAAGTTAAAATAATGTGCTCATTGTTACATTTTAAATAAGAAAAGCTTAAGCAGATAAAAAAGAGAAATAAGGAAAGTATTTTCATTTCATATGTTTAATTTTATATTTATAGTATATATTTTATACAATAAAATTACTATTTTTGATATTCAATAATGAGTTGAATATTTAACTTGTTATCAGAACGCTTTAAATTCAAAACTTTGTGTATAACACTAATTGTGCATTGGTTATATTCGCTTTTTTTAATTTTTTTTGAATTATCAATGATTGATCAGTTCCATATATTGTTATCTGATATGCTCTGCAAAGTCCTGATTTAATGGTGGCTTTTTGGTTTTTTTGAATAATTCGTTCTGTTGCTGTACATATCTTATTCGCTTCATATTCAAGCATTATTTGTATTTGACCATTAGTTTTATTTTCAATAGTATAATCAAGTCCATGTAAACTTACATAAAAAAATGCGCTTATTTTTGTAATCTTTTTCATAGAGGTTTTAATACATGATCGACAGTTATGATCGTTTTAAATCATAGCTTTTGTTTTTATCTATTTACAATAATTTTAAATATATAATTCATGATAGCAAATGTTCTTGTTGTTGCTTTGTATAAAGATTCTTTGTGGTATACTGTGCCTGATGAGTTACAAGACCAGGTAAGATCAGGATCTTTTGTTCTTGTTCCCTTGCAAAAACGTACAGTTTATGGATATGTTGTTTGTGTAACTGATGATCTTTCTAAGGTACAAGGATTTAAGTTACGGTCAATCATTTCATTAATAGATCTTCCACATGATCACTATTATGTACCGTTTTTGCAATCTGTTGCGCATCAGTATTATATTTCATGGCACTATTTATTAATTAAGCTTGTACATTTTTTTGCACATCAATCTATATCAGAAAAATTAATAGAATCGTTTACAGATGATTTTTGCTTGCAAAATGTGCTATTAACTGAGCAACAAAACGCTGTGGTTTCATTTTTGACTCCTTTTATTAAAAATGCATCGTATGTTTCAGTGCTTTTGCATGGCGTGACTGGTTCTGGAAAAACAGAAGTATATAAAGCTCTTATTCAAAAAACAGTTCAAGAAGGCAAAACCATTATTTTGCTTTTACCTGAAATTAATTTGGTGCTTGCTTTTTTAAAGCGACTTTCATATGAGTTGCCTGAAATTACTCTTTTTGGGCTTTATAGTGGAGTTCAAGAGCAATCAAAAAAACAGCTTTGGCATTATTTAAAAGAAAAAAAGGCTTGTGTTATTCTTGGTGTTCATATGCCAATTTTTATGCCCATATCAAATCTTGGATTGATAATTGTTGATGAAGAGCATGAGCTTGGGTATTATGAAAAAAAATATCCAAAGCTTAACTCAAAACAGGTTGCACTGATTCGTGCACAAACAGCAGGGATTCCCATTGTTTTTGGTTCAGCAACTCCTTCATTATATGCATTATATCAAGTCAAATTAAAAAAATGGCACTTTTTTCAATTGCATGATCGGTTTGCAGGAACTTTTCCGGAGATAACGGTTGTGCCTTTGCTTGAAGGCAAGAAGCGTTCATTTTTTTGGATTTCAGAGATCTTGCAAAAAGAAATTGAACTTTGTCTTTTTAAAAAAAAACAGGCGATTTTGTTTTTGAATAGACGGGGCTATGCTTTTTTTGTGCAATGTAAGGGCTGTGGATATATATTCAATTGTCCTCATTGTTCTGTTAGTTTGACCCTTCATCAAAGCAATCAATTGATGTGTCATTATTGTGATTTTATGCAATTGCACGATCAGACATGTCCTTCGTGTAAAGATATTGATGCTTCTTTTTTAAAAAAAGGAATAGGAACTCAGCAAATTTGTGAAGTGGTGCAAAAACTTTTTCCTCAGGCAAAAATTGCTCGTGCTGATTTAGATTCAACAGTTTTACAAAAAAAATGGCATGCAACGTATGCATCATTTTTATCAGGAGCAATTGATATTTTGGTCGGTACTCAAACAATTGCAAAAGGACACCATTTTCCTGGTGTTGGGCTTGTGGGAATTATTTGGGCTGATATGAATTTTCATATCCCCTATTTTAATGCAACAGAAGTTGCAATTCAACAACTTATTCAAGTATCAGGAAGAGCAGGAAGGGCTGTCAACTCGGTGGGACGGGTGGTTATGCAAACAATCGCGTGGCATGACAATTTTTCTTATATTAATGAGCAGTCATACTTGAAATTATATCAAAAAGAAATGGCTCATCGAAAAGAGCTTGGATACCCTCCATTTGTAATGTTAATTGAGTTTTTATTGGTTCATAAAAATAAGCAGATTGTTTTAAATGATGCACATGCTCTTGTTGCTTTTTTACACAAAGTTCTTAGAAATTGTACGAGTACAAAAGTTCTTGGACCTACAGTTCCCCTTGTTGAAAGAATAAAAGCTCAGGAACGTAGAATTATTTATCTTAAAAGTACAGATCAACACGTTGTTAATTCTATTATTCATGCAATTGGACAAAAGAGTTATAAAAGTAAAATTTTTATAACTCCTTTAATTTGAATTTTTAATAATTTAAAAAATAAGTTTTTTTAATGCGATAGGTTTTATGGGATTCGTTCCAGTTATTTGTTTGCGAGGAGCACCCGGACAAACGGGAATAGTGCGTGTTGGAGAAGAAGGTGGAGTTTTCTGTTCATCTTTGATTTTGGGATATTTTTGATTAATATCATTTTGGTTTTTAAAATCTTTTTGATTGTAATTATTATCCATAGATATTGTGCTATTTATATTAATTAAACTTATTATGAGCAATGTTCTTAAGATATACTTCATAGTGCCTTTCTTGTATACAATAGGTATTATGTTAAAATTAATTTCTTTTTAATTGTTTCAATAGTTACGTCTGGTTGAGCGGGAAGACAAAAATTAATATGCCCGAGCGATGCAATAATAATTGGAATAAGGGCATACACAGCTGCTGTGCATTCAATTGCAGTAAAAACAGGCAAAATAAACCTATGATTATTTTTTGATTTTTTAATCGATGATGTTATTGTTACTGTTTTTTTTAATTTTGTTTGAACTGTTAAAAAAAGGCACAAAGTTAAAATAATTAGATAATGCTTCATTATGATCTTTCTTTGCTTAATTTATAAAAAAATACTTTTTATAATGTTTTAATTCTTGAATTGACTCAAAAATATCGTCGATAGCGCGATGATGTTTTTGCTTAACAAACAGTGAATGTGGGTTTTCAGGATACCAATTTTTAACAAGTTCTTTGATACTACTTACATCAATCATGCGATAATGCAGTTTTGATGCAAAATGTGGCATATATTTATTAATAAATAAACGATCTTGATAGATTGAATTGCCACACAGTATAAATGGTGTATTTAAAGGATACATATCAAGTTTTTTACATATGATTTCTTCTATTTTTGTAATAGATGTTTTTGATGTGCGTACTAAATCAATAAGTCCACTTTGAGTGTGATGCTGTTTGCACCAATCATTCATGCTTTCAAGTATATATTCTGATTGAAAAATTTGCCAGGACAAAGGGCTTTCAAGTTGTTGTAATTTTGTGTTTGTAAGAACAAGTGCAATTTCTAAAATAACATCAATATCAACGGAAAGACCAGTCATTTCTAAATCAAGCCAGACCCATATAACGTTTTTATTAGACAGCTGAACACGAGATAGCATTACAGTCTCCAGATGATTTTAAAATAATTATTGAAATTGTACTATTCTATAATAGGATACTAGAGGGAAAATAAGATACAATAGAAGGAAAAAATTATGAAAATATTTGTTATTATTTTTTCTGTCGCGTTTGTTTTTTCTGCTCAACAACAGTACTATAATGAATCTATTGTTGGTTCTCAAAAAATTAAAAGTAGATCTGTTTGCGTTGAGTCTTTTTCCCGTATATTTGCTTCATGTGGACAAATTGAACTTGATCCTGAACAATCAGGTAATTTTGTTATTGTACAAGGAGATGAAAATATTCTTGATGAGTTTTCGGTTTCAACTTTTAATGATACTCTTTATATTGGCCCAAAAAATCCAGCAAAACAACTTTTTTCAACCAATTTAAAAATATCTGTTGGAATCAGTGATTATTGCGCGTTATCACTTGCAGGTAATGCTTTTTATAAGTTTGTATCACAATATACAGGTGATAAATTTCGTTTAGAAATGTCTGGTCAAGTAGGCTGCATGATGGAATGTAACGTTAATGAGCTTGAAGTCATAGCAAGTGGGGATTCTCGTTTAAGTTGTGCTGGAAAAGCAAATGTGTATGAAGTTTTAATGTATGATAATGCTTTGATAGATGTTTCAAACTTATTAGGAAAACTTGTTTATTCAAAACAAGATGGTAGGGCTCAATTTGCTAATTTATCTGTGGCTGAACAATGATTTACATTGATTAAAAATATTTTTATGAATTTTTTCGATACCTATTTTAAGGTATCATAATGAGACCTTTTTGAGTTTTAGCGTTAAAAAATTGCTTTACTTTGTTTTTAATTATTTAATACTGTAGTGTTATTTTCGGCTAATAAGAGTTGTATAACTCTTAAAGATGAAAGTAACGCATTAATATGTTTATTGCCTGATGACCTAAAGAAAAAAATTTTTCATTGTATGATTGATAATGGTATTGGTGTTCATACATATTGTGATAATCAAAATGGCACAAAATGGAAATTTGATGAAAAACAAGGTTGTTCAATATTCTTAGATGATAATGTTAAAGTATACAAATCTCTTTCTTTTCAAAATGGCGCTATAGTTAATTTAAAAACTAAAAAAATATTTTTTCCTAATATTATACATTTTTCTTTGTGTTGCAAGCAGTTATATGAAAAATTTAAAAAAAATAAGTTGCATCTTGAGTCTGCGTGGCTTTTAAAAAGATGCTTATTACCAATAGAGGCTGAAATTTCTTTTCAGGAAGTTTTTTTTGATATGGAAATTCCGACACTGCATTATTTAAACATTGAAAAAGCTATAGACAATAAAATCTTTATTGTTGATGGCTTGAAAGGTTTGGTAAATTCTTATTATTTTGAATTTAAGCCTCAAATAAAATATTTAATGTATCTTCTTTCGATTTCTAAAGTAATTTTTAATGATTCAATGAATTTTCAAACAGTATATTTTAATACTTATCTTACAAATCGAAGTGTTTTTTGTGATGAATATAATTCTCCTTTTTATCAAAGAAACTATTCGTTTTTTGTGACTACTTTTATTTTATCAGCATTATGTAATGTATATGTAATATCGATGAAAGATGATTATTTGTTATCAATGATTAAAAGATATTATTCTAACTTTCAAACTTTGTTTCAAGAGAATAAAGAGCTTCAACAAAAGATACATTTTATAGAAAAAATATGTGATAATTCTAAAAACATGGAAGATGCTTTTTCATGCATAGCTCATAGTTGTGAATTATTTTTTCATTTTTTAAAAGATAAAAAAATGGAAAATGATAAGGCAAAAAAAAATGATATATTTAATAATGAAAAGAAAATTATTTATTACTATCTTGAACTGTTAAATTATTTGGATTGTGGAAATCCGGTTTTTAATATTCCACTTTCCGGGGAGCCTCAGGTTATAAGAAGTGGATTCCTTGAAATTAGAAAATCTTTTATGTGGTCTTGCTTAACTTCAATTAAATTTTTATTTATAAAAAAATATTGTGATACTGGGTTACCTATAACTTTTTTTAATTTTATAATACCTTATGGGTCAAATTATTTTTTTCTAAAAGTTATAAATGGGTTAATTTTTGATTTAATTCATGTAGCTGATTTAGAGGATTTTTTTGTATTTTTTCATTATGTTGATTTAAATGCATTGGACTTAAAATTGCACAGTTTAGTCAAGATATTAAATAACGAACAGCTTGCAAAGCTTATTTTTACTTTATTTAAAGAAGCTTTATTAAATGCTAAAACTACAAAGGAACATTTTTTTCAAAATGTAAGTCAAGAGCAACAAAATAATTTTAAAAAAAAAATTACTGGTAATGTTTTAACATCAATAGATTTGTATATTAAGCAATCAAGCGACTTACTTGATCAAATAGAGAATGCAAAAAAAGAATATCTTAAAATAACAAAGCACAGAGATAAAAAAATATTAGAAGCAAGATCAATTTTTAATGAAAAGCAACAATTAAGAGAGCAAGAAGAGATAAATAACAATCGTAAAAAATTACAAAACTTAAAAAAAATTATAAAAATATTTGGTGTAGCTTTGGGTTGTTTAATTTTTGGTTTTGAATTTTTATATCGTTTTATTTTTAAACAAAGATTTTTGTTTTAACGCTTATAATTTTTACTTAAACTTAAGGTAAAGTTATGTTGAATTTTTTTTGTATTGCCCTTTGTATGTCGTATTTTTTTTATCCTGTGCTTGGGGGTCTTATTACTAAAATTAAGAATTATTATGAGGTGAAAAATAAGGCAGCTGTTAGATCAGAAAATACTTTAAAGATATCTCGTTTTTCTAAAGATTCTTTTTATATAAGCTATTCTTTAGATTCAAAACAGGAATCAAAATATTCATTTTTTGATGGGAGTTTTAAAATGGAGAGTGAACAATCTGTACAATCAATCAATTGTTTAAATTGTAAAACAGCTACAATCATTCAAAATGGAAATCGAGTTGCAATTGATCAAGATACCGTTTCAATATATCTTGAAAAAGTATTTTTATTTTCATATATAAAGAATTCTGGATGTTTAAAGCTGCCGTTAGAATTAAAAAAAATTGATCAAAAAATTATTCCTTCAAATGCTTCAATTATAACAATGCACAATGTAAAATTGACGCTGAAGGATAGCAATCAATATACCATTGATAGATTGGATCAAAATGAAATTGGCTTGATTGAATTTTTTAATAATAATGCATTAAAAACAATGAAAATTTAAGTTTAAAAACGATTTATTTGTATGGCAGTCCTTGTGAGGTTTGTGTGTAATTGTTGTATTTGTTGACTTTGATTAATGTTGCCATCTCTTGTACAATTATTAATAATTATACCTTTAAAAAGTTAAAATCATGAGCATTTCTGATAAACATTTGCGTGTAGGCATTATTATGGGTGGTAAGTCAATTGAGCGAGAAGTATCGTTTAATTCTGGGCGTACTATTTATGATCATATTGATGTAACATTATATAAGCCTGTTGTTATTTTTCAGCGAGGTGATGGTAGTTTATTTCTTTTGCCACTTCATTTTATGTATCGAGGAAAAATAACTGATTTTGAGAGTAGACTTGATGCTGAAGCACAAAAAATTACGTGGGATCAACTTCCTTTACTTATTGATTTTATGTATATTGCAATGCATGGACAGTTTGCAGAAGATGGAAGACTTCAAGGTTTTTTAGAAATTTTAAAAATTCCTTATTTAGGTGCTGGCGTTGGTGCAAGCGCATTTCGGATGAATAAAATTAAACATAAGCAAATTTTGTCTGCTGCTGGTATTTTGGTTCCACCATTTTTTCCTCTCTATCCGTTTCAGATTATGAATGACTCTATGTTGGGCGAAATTGTTCTTTTGATACAACAAAAAATTTCTGGTCCTTGGGTTGTAAAGCCTGCACATGAGGGTTCAAGTTTAGGAGTGTTTGTTGCTCAAGACAAAGCAATGCTTTTTGATTTGATTAAAAAATCATCATTAATTAATGGTTCCTATCAGCCTGTTGTTGTTGAACAAAAAATATCTGGTATGGAGTTTTCTTGTGTTGTTTTAATCGATAATAAAACAGGTCAAAAGATGCCATTAATGCCAACAGAAATTGTTTTGGAGCCTGAAAAATTATTGTATGATTATGAACAAAAGTATATGCCTGGGCGTGCATTATTATATACTCCTGCTCGAATAAGCAAGGATTTAATTGCGCGTATTCAGTCAATATGTATTTCTGTTATGGAAATTTTGGAATTTGAGACAATAGCTCGTATTGATGGATTTTTAAAGGAAGATGGATCTATTATTATTTTTGATCCAAATTCTTTATCAGGCATGGCTCCTTCAAGTTTTTTATTTAGACAGGCTGCATGCAGCGGAATGAGTCATGCAAATTTGATTAATCATTTAATACAGTCAGAGCTTTTATGGAGCAAGAAAACAAGGATTATTCATGAAACAAAAGAGTAAAATTGGGGTTGTTTTTGGTGGTGGTTCTCATGAAAAAGAAATATCATTAGAATCAGGGCGTAATGTTATATATAAACTTCAGACATCTTCTTTATATGAACCAGTGCCTTTATTTTTGTCTTCACAATTGCTTTTATACGCTATTGATCAGGCAACGCTTGTGTGTCATGCAACGGCTGAAATTGAAGCACAGTTGCATCTCAGTAAGCCTGTATTATGGTCTGATTTAGCATTGCATGTAGATTTTGTGTTTATTGCTTTGCACGGTGGAATTGGTGAAAATGGTTGTTTGCAGGGTGCTCTTGAAATGCTTGAAATTCCTTATAATGGTTCAGGTGTTTTGGCAAGCGCGTTGTGTATGAATAAATATAAAACTAATCAGTTTTTAAGTTCGCAAGGATTTGCGACCCCTAAAAATATTTTTATCAAAAAAAGTTCTTGTATTCAAGACATTATTGATACTATACATCTTCCTTATCCTTTGATTGTAAAGCCTCATGATGATGGATGTTCAGTATTGGTGCAAAAAGTGTTTGATCCAGTTCAATTGTGCAATGCCCTTGAAAAAATTTGGAATGATGGAAAGGAATATGCGCTTGTTGAAGAATGCATTAATGGTATGGAACTGACTGTTGGTGTTCTTGGCAATCAGGATGCAATTGCACTGCCCCCTTCATTTTGTGTTACCAATGATTCAATTTTAACAATAGAAGAAAAATTTTTGCCTGGCGCTGGGGAAAATCAAACACCTGCTCCATTATCTGCAAGTGCTACTGCATTTGTTCAAAAAACAATTGAAGCTGTTTTTCGTGCAATTGAAGGGTCTGGATATGCTCGCATTGATTGCTTTTATCAAGATGAAAACACGAGTCCAACCAAAATGCAACGACTGGTCATTTTGGAAATTAATACACTGCCTGGATTAACTCCTGCAACCTGTATTTTTCATCAAGCAGGAGAAATAGGAATGAGACCTTTAGATTTTCTTGAAAAAATTATTGATCTTGGCTTTCAAAAACACAAAAAAATGGAACAGAAAAAAATAGATAATCAGATTAATATGTCCAAAAATAAATCTGAATCAGAATTGCAGAGATACTAAGCCATGTGCAGATTTTAAGTAATCGAAATAAATGTTTTTTTGGGTTGATTTTTTGAGAATCATTGTTAATTGTATCTTGTACAATTATTCTTTCTATATTTTTTGCTAATGATTGTTCAAGATTATTTGTTAAAATGTGCGTTTGGGAAATCTGATTTTCAACCTGCGCAATATATTCTTGATAGTTTTTTTCAAGCTGTTCCAGTTTTTCTTTTTGAGTTGATTGAGCATTAACTATTTCAAGATCTGGAGCTTTTGTTGAAAAAAACTTATCACAAGATTGTTTGAGTATTGATATATTTTCATCAAGAATACGTATTGTGTTGGTAAAGTTCTTTTTGTAATAAGCATTAATTTTTTTTTCAAATGTTTGTAATGGTTCATTTATTTTTGGTTGTGTACTTAGAATGAAATTATTATATATTTGTTCTGGATCATTTTTAGTTTCGGAATTAAAAATTTTTAAATATACACCTCTCATGAATAGTTTTGCTACTAATTCCTGTGATTTAAAGCAATGGGTTATAAAAATTTGTGCAAAATTATTGTTCGGGTATCTTTGTTTGACTTGTTGTGCGATCCACGAAAGTCCATCACAAATTGTTTCAAGCTCAACATTTTTTTTAAAATATATTTTTTCCGGGCCATTTTTTTTGAAATCATAACAATCAAATACAAGTACTGGCCATTTATTGTTGCCTATTTGGGAAATCATATACTCAAGAGTTTCAGATTCTGTTTTGTTGGGCAATGGTTGAATGAGTGAGGTCGGATTAAAATTTTCTTTTTCAGATAAAATTGTTGGTAATGTATGGTCTAATTTATTTTCAATACTGCCACTTGCATAAAAAGAATTAATAATAATTAAAAGCGATAAGACAATGTTATACATGTTTGTATTTTTTAAATAAATATATTTTTTAAATTTTTTATCTCATATATAAATTAACTTTTAATTTTTCATTAGTCAAAAAATATTGGTTGTTGACGATCTGATTTTTTATTTTTATCTTTTCAAAAAAGGGATTATAAATGAACACGAGCAAAGTCCTCATTTTATTGACTGTTTTTGAATTTCATTTTTGCCATGCAATCGCTTTATATGCTTCTGAGTTTAATCAAACTGTTTCTTGTGGTAATCCGTTTGTTTTGGATACCACAAGCCTTTTATTTTTAGATCAAGACATTGTTATCAATCAAGATTGTCAATTGTTTCAGTTGGCAAACACTTTTTTGACGACTGATACCTTAACTATTAATTCTTTGCAAAAATTTTCAATTATTATCACGGTTGATTGTGATTTTGGAAATGTTTTTTTTCAAGGTCATGAGATTATTTTGAAAGGAAATGCTCAACTTGTTATTATGCCGGGAGTATCTTTAATGAGTGAAAATTCGGTTATTATTTGTGAGGATGATGCTCGTATAGAATGGCGTTAACTATAAAATGGAATGCGATGAAGCATATATGGATTATTGGATTTGTTAGTTGTTTTTTTGTTTGTGCTCGCCAATTAATCGTTCCTTTTGATTTTCTTATACGTAATAAGTTCTCTTATGATATCAATCGTTCAAAACCATGGTTGGTTGATCTTACTGTGTATGGTCAAAAATCGAGAGGAACAAAAAGTGAAAATTCTTTAGCATCTGTTTTTTTTGGACGATCTTGTTTTTATCCACAGCAAGCGCATTATAATCAGCAACCGTATTTGCAATTTCCTTTTTCTGACGAAACACTATCGCCACGATTATCTTTGAAAGAAAAAGGTTTTGTTGCTGTTGTTTCATATGAATCTGAACATTCTGATGAATGGTCGTTTGGGTT
Organism: uncultured Pseudomonadota bacterium; assembly: GCA_964529835.1. GTDB lineage: Bacteria > Babelota > Babeliae > Babelales > Vermiphilaceae > CAZGZQ01. The sequence continues at coordinate 141,317 of CAZGZQ010000002.1, read as the reverse complement.
TGAAATTTCAATTCCTTGGAAAGAAATTATTGTAAAAAATAAATCTGATGAAGGTTGTTCACAATTAGATGCATGTGGTTCAAAAAATAGTGATGATCTTTTTTTGACAGATGATTCGAATGGTGTTTTTGACTTTGCAATCAATATGGACTTTGCTTTAAAGTTGCCATCGCAGGCACAAGGCATTGGAGTTCAAGTGCCACTTATAAATGTTGAAAATGATGTTTATGGAAATCAACCAACAATTGGAGCTGTATTAGTAACTGAGCTTCTTTTTAATGAAATCGATCAAAATCCGGTTACTGTTTTAAAAAGTTTGACAAAACCAGAGCCACCCTTTTTTATTGATGTCGGGCTTGGACTAAGTCCTGCGTCAAATACTGCGCGTGGATTACCATTGTTAGATAGTGATGGTTCAATTGCAGGTATTCCCCTTGAACAAGGACAGCGAGCACGATTTGTAAGTACCGTTGATTATGGTGAGCTAAAATCAAATAAAAATCTTTTGCGATCGTTATGGCTTGTTCCATCTGCCACTGTGTTACCAATTCCTGTTTTGACTAATCGTGCAAATATTATTGGTAAAAGAATCAAGGGCCTTGTGCATGATCTTACAAAAAATGCTCAACAAGAATTTGAATTATCGGGTCTTTCATTTAATGATATAAAGCAAAAAGGAGTTGGGGATATAGGTCTTAAATTATACGCATTATATCATTGTGCACCAAATAAAATTGTTCAACTTTCAAGTGGTTTTTTATTTCCTTTTTCAGGCTCACTGAGTGAGCAAAAATCAAAAAATCTGTTTGCTGTATCATCTGGTTCAAATGGTCATACTCAACCGTTTTTGCAAAGTGATTTTGTTCATTCTGTTTGTCGATGGTTTTCTTATGGTATTGGCTTGATTTTGAGTTATGCATTACCTTCATCTGAATATATTCCTGCTTCATTTCAAGGAGCTATCGTTAAAAATTGTGGTCCTTTAACACAAGCAAATACTTCATGGTTAAACGCTCTTTTTCAGACCGAATTTTATTTTTTTGTTCCTTTTGAATCTGATTATAAACCCTATTTAATTACATCATATCAAATGTATTACAAGTCTAATGACCGTATATCATTTAAGTATCAAAACGGATATGATTGGGCTGGAAATTTTTATTCGCTTTCAAGTGCAGTTGCTCAAAAAAATTCAAATACACTTGCACATGTTGGTCTTATCAAAATTGGCTTTGACATACATTCTTATGGAAAGTTAGAATGTGGTTGGCAAGGAATTGTTGGTGGTTTTAATACTCCATTAACTAATGGATGGGTTATTCATTGTAATTTTATTTTTTAATAAAAGGAGATATGAGTGAGACTTTTTATTAAAAGAATATTTTTATTGTGTGCAATAACAGTCAAGGCAAGTCAATTAATCGTTGATCGTGTGCCAATTGTTAATAGTGTTGTAACTCCTTCGCCAGCAGCTGCACCAGATCTTGTCAGGCTTATCACGGTATACCTTCCAAAGGCTGCATTTCAAGATCCTGAAAAGCGGTTTCCAGTTATTTATTATTTGCCCGGTCTTGGCGGAAATAATACAACATTTACTGTTGGCAATAAAGCAATTATGGATGATTTAATAGACTCTGGCCAAGCGCTTGAGATGATAATTGTGCATGTTGATCCTAGTGTTGCGAATGGAATTGATACTGATGGAAAAAGAAGGTATCAAGGCACTTGGTATGTTAACAGTTTATTGAATGGGAACTTTGAAGATTTTATGGTCAATGATTTGATACCTTTTGTTGATGCACATTATCCAACCATTCCTTCTGCTGCTTTTCGTGGGATTGTGGGTCAATCAATGGGTGGCTTTGGTTCAATGTATCATGGAATCAAATATCCTAATTTGTATTGCGCATTTGGACAGGCAAGTGGCACGACTTTTTTTGTTCTTGCAGACGATACTGTTTCATTTGCTCCTGATCAGCCTGCCCCAGGAAAAGAGATGTTTGTTTTAAATAGTCTTTTGATTCCAGGAATTCCAACTTCTGGTCCAAACGCAGGAAAAATTACTCCCGATAATGATGCTCTTGCATTTTCTGTCTTTTCCTATGCTGGTGCTTTTTCTCCAAATTTGAACAATCCTCCTTATTTTGTTGACTTGCCATTTGAAGTTGATGTCAATGGATACCCTATTTTTGTTGATGGTCCGTTTTTTACTCATGATGTTACAACCGGACAACAAATAAATACCGGCAAATCTTTGGTGCCGCGGCCTGATGTTATTGCCTTGTGGATGGCAAATGACCCTATTTATTATATTCCTACACAAAAACCGTTGCTTGAAGATTCATGGGTGTATCATGATGGTGGAAATAGTGAATTAATTAATGCTGTGGGTGCGCGTTTTTTTGCACAAACGATGTCTCAAGCAGGACTTTTTTCTGAATATATTTTGTACAGTGGTGGACAAGGTGGGCATACGGATTGTTTAACAACACCATTTTGCTCGCGTCACAGAACAATGTTTCAGTTAATGTCTGCTCGATTTGCAAAATCATTATATCCTCCTTTGCAAAAATCGGTTCTTAAAGGTACCTGGTCAATTATTTTAAAAGATAATAGTAGTTTTGTTTTAAATGATGGTTCACAACTTGCAGTTGAATCTGATGCAATTTTGGATACCAATGTTTCTGTTACATTAAACAATGAGGCTCAATTGTTAATTGGTTCTGATACAGATAATGCTAATGCTGTTTTTCAAATTGGAAATGCTATCCATAAGTTTGATTTGTTAAGTACTGATTATAATCAGCCTTTATCTATTAATTGTGCATTTGTTCTTAATGATAATGCTTCATTTGTACTAAGTAAAAAAAGTGTTTGGGGAATTGGTGCTGGTGTTGTAACTCGTGCAACGGATAATCGAAATTATTCTGTTATTGAATCTCTTTCAGAACTTTCTAATTTTAATTTTATTGTAAATAGTGGCTTGTTATCTGCTACATCAATAACTCCCAATGGATTAAATTTAGGATCTCTTGTTTTGATTGGTAATGTAGAAAATGCAACAATGATTATTAATAGTGCAAGCGGTAGAGTGCAGGGAGGATCTGCGTTGATGTATTGTGCTGATAATCTTGCACGGCATCCTGTTATTATCAATCAAGTAGGTGATCAATCAGCAGGTGGAATTCGCAATGCACAAGATACTCGACAAGGATTATTAGATTATTTTTTGCAGCAACCAATTAGCTCTCAACTGGCTTATTCTAATCTTATTAAAACTGGGATTTTTACAAGTAAAGATCAATTAAGTGCTAACATTTCTGTGGTAACCCCATTTCAATTAATCAATGTTTCTTCTGATGATTTTTATCAATTTTTGGTACTTAATCAAACAGATGAATATGATCAGCAAGAAGTAACATCAAAATTTGCAACTGTGAGCGTTGTTGATGATCAAATTGTGCTAACATATATTGTTGATAATGGGTTTATTGTTCGTGTTCCTCAAGATTTAATTCCTATTTCTCATAACAGAATATCTGAATTAAAAGCGGTTGCAAAAACCAATGGAACAGTGTTAATTCAGCTGGCACTTATTAATGGTAATCGTGTTCTTGTTGGAGTTGACTTTTAATGTTTAGTTATCATTCAAGCCCATACCAAACATAAAGATTTGTATGTTTTTTCTATCAGATAAAAAGATACGATACAATTTAAAAACAAGAGACTTCCAAATTTTAAAGCAAGTGTAATGTAATCGACACAATTATTTGGTTTAAATTTTTCTAGTTCTAGTTTTATGGTATGTTTATTTAAATAAGAATCTAATTTTTTGTTTAATTTTTTATTTGTATTAAAAAGAGAGTGTGTTAATGCATTAATATATTGATTCTTTTGATCAAAGGGATTAATTTCTGGATAGGCAAAAAGTAGTTTGCTTGAAAAAAATTGAAAAAACAAATTGCTTGCGTTAGTTTTTTAAAAAAATAGTGATATAAGGTTTATTTTCAAGAATATAGTTTTATATTTTTTAACTAAATGATAATAAATGATCATGCAGGATGAGTTAAAAATATTTTTAATGCAATATGATCTTTATTTTACACTGTTAATGGAAATAATGCACCATTTTTATCAATATAAACATAATGTAAGAAGCTCACATAAATAATTGGTCGATTCCATTGGATAGCAATTTTTTGGGCATGTCTGACCATTAAATCTGAAATATAAGGCAAAAAATTTCGATCATTTGTGATTGCAAGAATTGGGTATTCTTGAAATGAATCATCCGGTTTTTGATTAAAAAAAAGTTCTGAGCAAATATATGGTACGAGTTTTATTTCATTTGTAATGTGCAAAAGAGGTCTTTTGTTTATTGATTGAGTAATTATCGGAGATTGAGAAAAAAATATTTTTTCAACAAATGTTTCTCTGAGCCATAATGGAATTCGTTCGGTTAAAAACATAGTATGGCGTTTATAGTAACAGTTTCTTAATTTTCCATTATCAATCCAGTAAAGGGCATTGTGATATTGATTATTACTGAATGAAAAAGAGCCAGCAATAAAATGAAGCGGTTTTGAAATTTCTTTTGCAGAAAGAAGATTAGTGAGTGCTTCAAGATGTAAAAATGAGCAGTAAAGGGCAGATTCTGGCATGACAACCAGAGCTGTTTCAGGATATTTGTGGACTATTTTTTTTAATTCTTGTGCAACAGCTTTCATCAGAAACGTCATGTTATGTGGTACATAAAAAACAAATGGAAGTGCAACAATTTTTGAAATCCATTCAGGGGGGTTTTCTGTTTTTGGGTTAAAAAATTGTATTAAAGAGAGTATCAAGACCAAAATGCATAACAAAAAAGTAACTAAGGATTTATTTTTTTGATTATTCCATAATAATGCAACTGATGTTGGGGCTGCAATAATAAAAAATAGCATTAAAAGGTGGTGTGTGTGTGCAAGTATTAATCGAACAAAGGGCAAATGCATGAGAGGAACAATCACATGTGCTAAAGAGTATCCTTCAATTGTTCCGGTAAACCAAAGACAGAAATATTCAAAATAAAGAAAAAACAAAATAAAAATAGCTGATTGTATCAAAATGGTTGTAGAGCTATTTAAAGAGTAATATTGAATAATTTTAGATCCTATAAAAAAGAGCAATGCGGGAATAAGTGATTGAATACATACAAGAAGTATAGGAATTATTATACGTATTGTAATTGGGCCATTGGTAATGGTGAGCAATGCACTATTAATTCCTGATAGTTGAATTGAAAGATTAACAAATCCCCATATGTATCCATGCAAAAAAGGGTTTTGTGTTATTGTTTTTCTATTCAAAAAAACAGGAAGAGGGAATATAAAAATCAATAGCCATAGATACTGTGGTTCTGTGAACGGTAAAGAACATAATATGCCGCTGAGCACAATACTAATAATTGGATTAATCATGATAAGGATTTTTATATTACAATATAAAAATCCTTATCATGATGGCAAGAGCTATTCTTTTTTTGCAGGTAAAAGCAATTTAATCATCGGATGATTGCGAATATCTTGTTCAGAGGTTATTACCAATTCTTCTGGATATTCAATGTTAAGACCTTCAAGAATTTGTTTGCTCATCTTTTTTTGAGCACCACTAATATTTTCTTGCAAAAAGTTTTCAAAATCAGAACGGTTTTCTTTGGCTTTTTCGCCAGCTTTGTATTTGTCATATAAGTTTTTCAGCATACCTGCAACCTGATTGAGAGCTGTTTTGTTTGTATTATCTCTTAATGTTTTATCAGCTCCATGGTCTAATAACCATTTTACAGTATCAGTTTTTAAAGATATTCCAGCATAATGCAGTGGGGTATTTCCTGTGTTGTCTTTAATGTTGATGTCTTGTTTATATGTATTTACAAATAGGTTGAGTATATCAATACTGCCTACATATGCAGCAATATGAATTGCAAGACTGAGCGGATCGTTTTCAGGTTTTATACCTGATGTGTCATGTTTTGGTAAAGTTAATGATACTCCATTATTAATCAGTGTCTTTGTCGCTTCAACATTATTATATTGAGCTGCAAGATGTAATGGAGTCATGCCATCATCGTCTTCTGCTTTTGTATTAGCACCATATTTACATAAAAGATTGATTACATCAGGTTGATTATACATTGCAGCAAGGTGTAGTGCTGTTCTTCCAAATCCGTAATCTTTGTGCTCAAGATCCTTGGCTCCATGTTCAAGTAACCATTCAACAGTGCGTGCGAGATTTTGGTTCTTTTTTTTTTCATTTTTAAAGATTATATATTGGATTGGGGTCATTTGCCAAAAACATCCGATGGAATCAAGATTTGTTTTTTGATCCAAAAGTTTTTCAAGTTCTGTTAAATTGAATGAAAGAGCTGCATTATGAATAGGTAAGCATACATTAAGTTCTTTATCTCTTTCTACTTTTACTTCAGCAAATTCCTTTTTGAGGTCTTCTTTTTCTTCTGCAAGGTCTTGTTGTGCTTCTGAAATTGGTTTTATTTGGTTAATAAACAATACCATCAATAAAGATATGGAGAAAAACGATCTTTTTAACTTCATTTTGTATGTCCTTTTTGTTTTAAAATAGGGCTTTTAATATAATTTATCTATTAAGCCCTTTGCTATTGCTTATTTATAAGGTCTCACATATTTAAATCTCAAGTCAAGAATTGTTTTTATAAAAAAGTGTTGATTTAATTCTATTTGAAAATATATAATAACACATAAAGAGGCAAATATAAGTTTAAAAAGGAAAGTGTATGAATAAGGTAAATAATGCTTTTTTTCTTGGATTAAAGAGTTTTTTATATACAAGTTGTTTTTTCATTTTATTAGTGCGGGCTTATACTGTTGTTAACTATCATACAAGTGTCTGTTCAGGTTCTGAAGTTTCATGTCGTGGAAATAGTTTGAATTCAGCAGGAGATCTTGTTGTATGGGATACTAAGGGAGCTCCTTTAATTGAGTACGGTGAAATATCAAACAAAACTAAGTCTATTACAGCTAATATTTCAAAAAATAGTAATAAATTGATTTTATCATTTACTCCAACAAAAGTGAGTTCAACAATCAAAGGAAATATGATTCGAGTTTTATTTGTTTTTATTCCAATTAAAGATGTTGATGGTATGAATTTGCCTGATGTTGTAGTGAAAGATGTCAAAGATTTGCAATCAAAAGATCAAGGTGCAAAAACAGTAATATCAGTTTACAGGCAAATCATTGCTTCAAAAGATGCATCTAAGCAGAATTCAGAGTGGGTTAATGTGGCTACATTAGGAACGATGGCAAGGGTTGATGAAATCAAAAAAATTAAAGCCGATTTATCTCCAGATGGAATTGCAACTGTTTTTACACGAGATATTGAAGGTAACGATTTACCAACGATTATTAATTTGGCAATGGAATATTAAAATTTTTTAGAGCTTTAAAAATAAAAAAGGAGAGTAGCTATGAAGTTTAAGCTATCGTTAAGCCTTGTGTTATCAGGGGCTTTATTTAATATAGTTGCAGGTGTTGGTGATATTAACGTATGTACCAATATTTGTGCGGGTGATAACATTTCTTGTAGAAATCAATCTCTTAATTGTGGAAGCTCTCATCAAGACGAGGGTGGATTGGGTGATTTGCTTAATTCTGCAACTGATGCAAGTGGTCGTTTTTATGATTGGAAAAGTCTTAAAAATGTCCGGACTCAGGACTTAGGGATTATAAAAGGTGATGCTATGAGTTTCTCAACAGCATTTCCATCAACAGGACAGAAAAAAATAATTCAATTTACTCCAGCAAGCGGCTCTTTATCAGGCAAGAAGGTCAAGCTGTTACTTGTTTCATTTGATTTGAAAAGTAAACGATATCCAACAAATACTCCACAAAACTTGATTGATTCAATAGATATGTTCAAAAAAGAAAATGATAAAAATGATGTAAAGTTTGAAAGTTTAGTCCATATATTTGGCCAAATTGAGGGTGGTTCATCAATGTGGTATGATACTGGTTCGATTAAACTTGGTATTAAGCCTGATGCAGACGGCTTTGATATTAGCATGAAAGTAATGGCTGATGGTACGATTATGATTACCGAATCTGAGTTATTAACTCAAACAGGTGCTGATGGTTCAAAAGCACGGATTGCTCCAATTGAGCTTAATTTTGCAAAAGTTCCAGAAATGATGAGTAATTAATAGTATTTTAATTGCTTTTAAAAAAAGGATCATTAAAAAATGATTCTTTTTTTATTTGACAAAAATATTGAAATCATTAATATTGTAATTACTATTTCTTTTGATATATCGCGGGGTAGAGCAGCTTGGTAGCTCGTTGGGCTCATAACCCAAAGGTCGCTGGTTCAAATCCAGCCCCCGCTACCAAATTTTCTTTTAAAAATTTTTTTAAATTAATTTTTCAAAAATAGTTTTTATTGATCTACAATTATTAAAATTATACTATTATAAATTATGGTGAATCATTAATGATTCACCATAATTTATAACGTTTTCAAAGTTTGAAGAATAGTATGAATCTTAAAACCTTAATATTCGTAAGGATTATTTGTTGCTTGTTTTTTAAAAATAAATCCTTTAACTTCTGAAAATTTTGATAAAATAAATCTTTTTAGTGGTTGAGAAAAAAGTATGAATTTTATCCAATAATATCCAAAGAAAGGATATTTAATATACCAGGGAGTATTGGGTTTGTTAACTTCTATTTGAATATTGGTATATAATTTGTTTGCAGATTGATCAATATCACTGTTTGTTAAATTATTAAAGGAATCATTTAATTTAGCTAAATCTCTTGATAATTTATCTAAAAAATAAGAGCATGATTCAATGGTTTTTGGAAATTGATTATTTTCATTATTATGATCTTTATTAAAATAATTTATTAAAAACACAGATCTTTTAATGGCTTGTATATTTGGGCAACGATTTAAAGCACGACTTAAATTTTCTCTGTTCCAGTTGTGGTTTACTTCATTCTTTCTTTTTATTAACTTAGTATTTAAAATTTGATTAAGTAATTGTAAAGAGTTAAATTCCATATTTTTAATAGAATTATTTTTATTTATTTTAATTGAAAAGTCTTTTTCGATAGTACTACTTAAAATTGTTATTTCATTTGCTAAGTTAAAACTAATTTCTTCGTTGCCTACTTTTATAAATTTTATTTCGATCTTGTTTTTTGTATTTTCTGCTGCACTTAGTATTAATTTAGCGCTTAAAAAAATGCAAAAAAAAATAATTTTTAAAATATTTTTCATTTAATAATTCCTTACTAATATTAGCACTTTATTCAAAGATGTTGCCATATCGATTACGCAAATACATATCAGCTTTTGCAAGTACTCCTTTTGCATTTTCATAGGTTAGTTGATACAGTGCTTGTTCATAATCAAGCCATCGAAAGCCTTCATGTTCATATGAAAGAACGACAGTTCGATCAGTTACTTGTCCAATATAAAAATAAACTGTTTTTGAAATTGGTTGTTTGAGCCGGTCTTTAAATGTATAGGTATATGAAACTTCAAATCCTGGATGAATTGTAGATGTCAAACCTGTTTCTTCATGGAGCTCTCGAATTGCAGCATCCATTTTGCTTTCTCCTGGTTCAAGTTTGCCTTTTGGAAAATCCCAGTGACCACCAAGATAGTGAAGCAAAAGGTATTCAATATGCGAATCTTGCTTGATATAGGTAATAATTCCAGCGGAATAAATGTTTTTCATATACGTCCTATTCAATAAAAAAAATACGGACATTAAAGAGTGTCCGCCACCACCATAATACTATACAAAAAAGCAGGCACAATGGACCCATCCAAAACCAATATCCTATTTTTTCAAGACAAAATAAGGATAGATATAATGGAAAATACCTCTTTATTATAAACGAGATTATGAAATACACAATACTAAATGGAATTCCAGTTACAATTAATTGTTTTATGTAATTTTTTAAAAAAAATAATAGTTGAACTTTATGAATGCTGATTTGATAATGCGTATAGAGAAAAAAGTATGAAAGAGCCATTTGTAAAAGTCCTGATGCAGTTGTTGCAACAACAAGGCCAGGGGCACCCCACTGATTTATGAGTATCCAATTGCCAACTGTATTGAAAATAAGAGCAATTAACGAAATTATTGTTGGAATTTTTGTATTTTTTAAAGAATAAAAAATATTTAAAAGTATGCGATTGATTGATAAAAAAATAAGGCCTGATGAAAATATGCCTAACAGATTGCCTGCTTGATTTGCGTGATCTATAGTAAAATCTTTTGATAAAAAAAGCGTTGTGAATATATGGGTTGAATTCAAAATCATAAGAATTGTGAGAGGAATTGTAATCCAAAGGACAAATATAATTGCGTGATGGAGATAAAATGAAATTCTGAGGCGATTTTTTTTGGATGAAAATACCGATAATGTTGGTAATAAAACAGTTGTAAATGATCCAATAACCACACCAAGAGGAATTCCCATAAATCTATTTGCATAGTATAAAAGAGAAACGGTTCCTTGGCATAGTGTTGAAGCAAATGAAGTATCAATAAAAAGATTAAGTTCTGAAAATGAAACCGTTGGAAGATAAATTAAAAAATTTTTTAGCATATGCTTTACGGTTTGAATGTCATTTTTATTCCACCATGATAGTGCAAAACCATAATTATAATATGTAGTAAGATGTATAATCAATTGAATAAACCCACCAATAACAAGTCCCCAGCAAATCCACGTTGTTGGTCCTTGAAATAAAAAGGTGAGCCATAAACTTGTAATGACAAAGATGTTGAGTGTTAATGGTATCGATGCTGGAATAATAAAGTGGCCAATTGATTGCAATACGCTGGCAATTAATGATGCACCGGTAATAAAAAAGGTAAACGGCATAAAGATACGCAAATATGTTGTTGCATGCACTATTTGGTTTTCGTTAAATCCAGGCGCAATTATTGAAATGATTTTTTTTGCCCAAAAAATTCCGCATAGAGTAATGATAAAGCATATCGATTGGAGCAAAAAAAGTGTGAGTGTAACAAGTCCTGAGATATTTGAGTGCGGCAATTTTGATTGTTCGCTAAAATGAGGAATTACTGTATTTGATAAAGCTCCTTCTGCCATGATTTTGCGTAATGTTGTTGGAACTTTATATGCGGTTAAAAAAGCATCAGAAATAAAGCCAACTCCCATTATTTTGAGCATTAAAAGTTCACGAATTATTCCCAATACTTTGCTTATTTGGCTTAATGATGCGACAATCAGTGTGTTTTTAATAAAATCTTTTTTCATAGATGTTCCATTATTTTTCAAAAAGAGATTTATTCTCAATAAGTATTTTGTGTTTCATATAACTTATTAAAATTGGGTCGTGAGTACTTATGATTAATCCCATATTCCATTGTTTTTGGCAGTTTATTATTAATTCGTGAATTTTTTCTGCTGTTTCTCGATCTAGGTTGCCCGTTGGTTCATCTGCCAATAAAAAAGAAGGTTTGCAAAAAAGAGCCCTTGCCAGTGCTGCACGATGTTGTTGTCCTCCTGATAATGATTGCGGTGGGGCATTTTTTTTATCCATCAGGCCAACAGAATACAGTAATTCTTCTGCACGAGTAATTCTATCTTGAGTTGGTATGTTTTCAACTATTCCTGGTAGCATAATATTTTCAATAACTGAAAGTTCATTAATAAAAAGACATTTTTGAAATAAAAATCCAATTGTTTTATTAAAATTTTTCTTTTGATTTTGTAAGTCTTCTCTTATTTCTTGATTATCGATTAAAACTGAGCCTTTTGTTGGAGATTCAATGAGTCCAATAATATGGAGCAATGTTGATTTTCCTGATCCAGAACGTCCTGTAATGGCGTATTGTTCTCCCTGAAAAAAGTCATACGAAATATTTTCCAAAACATAATGGCTGTTTGGTAAAAATTGTTTGCTGATATTTCTTGCTGAAATTTTTCTCATAATAAAAGCCTTCAAGCTATTGATAGCTTTTTTTAATTATATACTAAACACCTACTTTATTATAATTAGTATTGTATCTTTGTAATAGCAAAAAAAATTATATTACATTTAAAATATTGAGGTTTTTATAAGAGTCAAACTAGACTTATCGATTGGAGGCACTGTTGCAACAATTGTAACATAAATGGAGGAATTATTATGAAAAGCACTGTACATGAGGTGCACCAATCGACGATGCCGGAACTATTGCCTGTTGTCCCTACAATGGATGTTGTTGTTTTTCCCCACATTATTGTTCCATTGTTGGTTATTGATGAACGAATTATGAAGGGTGTTAATCAAGCGCTTGAAACACACAAATTAATTTTTTTGGTTGCTGCAAAAGAACAAGCTTCAAATCAGCAAGCAATTGGCACGCAAGATTTATATACAACAGGAACTGTTGGATCAATTATGCGTGTTATAAAGCTTCCTGACGGTGGAGTTAAAATTTTAGTTCATGGTCTTGAGCGGGTACATGCGCTTGATATTGCTACTGTTGATGGAATTTTGCAAGCGCGTGTAAAAAGTCATCCGTTGCACGTTGATGATTTAAATCGCGTGACTGGTGTTATAAAGCAGATTAAACAACTTGCAGATCAAATGTCTGGTTCTTCTCAAACATTTAGTCCCGATTTTCATCTTATTTTGGGAAAGATGCAAGATCATCAAAAAATCGCTGATTTTATATTATCTCATTTAATACTTAAAGTTGGCCAGGCCCAAAGTCTTTTAGAAAGCCCAAATCAAGAAGCTTTTTTAGAAACCTTATATGGTTATTTGTCAAAAGAGGTTGAAATTGCAGAAATTCAGGAAAAAATAAAAAATGACGCCAGAAATTCTATAAATGAGTCTCAAAAGGAATTTTATTTACGTGAGCAACTAAGGGCAATTAAGCATGAATTAGGTGAAGATGATACTGATGAAATAGAAATTATGAGGGAAAAGCTTTCAAAACTTCAATTAGCACCTGAAATTTCCAACGAAATTGCTCGTCAAATAAATCGTTTGGAAAGAACTGCTCCTGATTCACTGGAAGCAACAGTAACGCGTAATTACTTGGAGTGGATTTTCTCATTACCTTGGTCTATCGAAACAGAAGACAATCTTGATATTAAGCATGCGCAAGCAATTTTAGATCAAGAGCATTATGGTCTTAAAGATATTAAAGATCGTATTTTAGATTTTATCTCCGTGAGAAATTTGAAAAAAGATGGTTTTGGGCCAATTTTATGTCTTGTTGGACCACCCGGAACCGGAAAAACTTCTCTTGGTCTTTCAATTGCGCATGCATTAGGGAGGAAATATGCACGAATTTCATTGGGTGGAGTGAAAGATGAAGCTGAAATTCGTGGTCATCGAAGGACATATGTTGGAGCAATGCCTGGTCGATTTATTCAGGCAATGCGTAAATCAGGATCTATGAACCCTTTGATTATGATTGATGAACTTGACAAAATTGGATCTGATTTTCGAGGTGATCCGTCAGCAGCAATGCTTGAGGTTTTAGATCCGCATCAAAATAAATCATTTTACGATAATTATTTGGGAATCCCATTTGATCTTTCAAAAGTTCTTTTTGTGGCTACTGCAAATACTATTGATACGATTTCAGAACCATTGCGTGATCGGCTTGAAATTATTGAGTTGAGTGGCTATATTATCGAAGAAAAAGTAAATATTGCAAAACAGTATTTGGTCCAAAAAGCAATTTCAGAAACGGGCCTCAAATCAGAACAGTTAGTCTTGGATGACCTTGTTTTGGCAGATATCATTACAGGTTATACCCGTGAATCTGGAGTGCGCAATCTTGAGCGATTGATAAAAAAAGTTTGTTCAAAAACAGCCCGTTATCTTGTTGAAAATAATCAGCATGTCAGCGTTACATCAGAGTCTCTTGAACAGTTTTTAGGACCACGAAAGTTTTTGGATGATGATACCACAATTTTACATCAAGTTGGTATTGCAAATGGTCTTGCATGGACAGCTTTTGGCGGTGAAGTGTTGAAAATAGAAGCAGTATTGATTCCAGGAAAAGGCAAGCTCATGTTAACGGGTCAGCTTGGCGATGTTATGAAAGAGTCTGCGCAAGCTGCGTTAAGTTATGCACGAGTTCATGCAAAAAAATTTGGAATTTCAGACAATATTTTCAATAAATATGATATTCATATCCATGTTCCTGCAGGAGCAATTCCAAAAGATGGGCCATCTGCTGGTATTGCCTTGTTGACTGCGATTTTATCAGCATTAACTGAACGGCCAATTAGCGGTAATTATGTCATGACAGGAGAATTAAATCTTCGTGGTCATGTAACTCCGATTGGTGGAGTGAAAGAAAAGATCCTTGCTGCAATTCGAAACAAGGTGCCTTATGTAATTATTCCTCAAAAAAACAAGCAGGATTTAATTGGCATTGAACATATTATTCGCGATATTAGCGTTGTACTTGTCAATCATGCAGACGAAGTTTTGAGTCGTGTTTTGTTGCCAAATGAAGGCAAGCGTATTATCAAATAAATAAACGGTAAAAGGGTAGATGGAAATTATAGTCTCTATCTACCCTTTTTTTAATTTAAAGCTCGGGTTGATTTTTATGCCATACCAGTGATTGATTCGCGTTCATACGATCTGTTGTGGGATTATAAAAAAGGGAAATAATAGAATTATACCATTGTCCGGGATATGCATATTGTGGACCAATCTCATCATTTTTATTCTTGATATATTCTTCAAACTCATCTTGATCTTGAACGCATCCATACAACGATCCACATGAAGCAGCAATGCATGGATTTGCAGGTATATATTCAAAATTTTTTGTAAAAAATTGTTTATGAGACTCTAAATTATGCCACTGATTTACAGTGATTGATTGTTGATCTTGATCCCATGAATCACCATATCCGGCATTTTTTATAATACTTTCTTGGTTAAAGCCATATGGCTCATTGAATGCAAGACCAGCTGATTGAATGTGTCCTTGTGTTGCAAGTCCTAAAGTGACATTGGTATCTTTTGTATAATCATTCATAAGTGCACTAAATCCCTTATAACTCATATTAAAATGCAAAGAGCCATTCCCGGTAGGCTTTAAAAGAGCTTGGGTTTTTAATGTGAGGTTCTTTCCAATGCCAACATGCAGCCACATCTTTAATCGATTTAATAGGACCTTGAAAGTAGCTTATGCAATTTTGAACAGGTGAAAGACAAGAAAATGGATCAAAAGGATTTTCTGTTAATGTTGGAATATCACCTTTTAATGTTACGGAGTTTATTTTTTGATCGAATTTTGTTGTTTTTGTGCCATCAATTAATGAGAAACGAAGATAAGTTAATAAGTTTAAATCAGACATTTGTAATTGATTTAATGCCTTAATTGAGGTAATGATGTTTTTACCAAATTGGGTCTTATACTTTTCTAAGTCATCTTCTCTGTTTATTATTTGTTTTTTTATATGCTCATTCACTATATTTTTATATTCATCACTTGATTCAATCATTTCGTCAATTAAAGCATTTTGAAAATTATTATTATATGGGTTGAGTTTCTTTTCTGTTTGATACTGATCAAAAAGAACCGGTTGGTCTATTTTTTGTGTGAACAAATTTGTGGGATTATAGGCAGGATCAAGACCTGCATGGCTTGCAACATAGCCAACTAATTGATTGTTCTCTGCTTTATGAAGTACAAATGCCATAACAGGCATCATTGCATATGATTGAGAAATTGTATTCAAAAGGTCATCTGCCGGAAACATAAAATTCATAATTCGACTGATATTGACATAATATTTGTAATATAGTTCTGTCCCAAAATCAAAAAGTGTTTTTGAATCATATTTTGTATCAATCGAGATTGGAGCAATCTTTAAAAAATCAGGATCTTCATGGTTGCCCCGTGTGATGATTACTTGCTTTGGATTGAGTATTTTGAGGCTATAAATAAGTAATAAGCACAATGAGCCATTTATTCCTTTATCAACAAAATCACCGTTGAATGAAAGATACGTATCTTTTGAAAGTGTGCATGTTTCTTTGTTAAATTTATTTTTTTTAAAAAGGTCGCAAAGAATATCAAGCACGGGTGATGGATCACCGTGCAGATCTGCTGCAAGATATGTTTTTGCATTAGGTTCTAAAATACGCCGTTCTGTATAAAATGATGGATTTTGATTATCAAAAAGATTATTTATAACTAAGTCTTTTGTGCAAATACCATTTGAAACAGTAAAATTATTTTTTGCTAAAAATTGTTTTTGAGTATTGATAAATTGATCAAGAATTGAATATACGGTTGCAAGAGAAAATAAATTGTCTTTTTCATAAAGTTTTGTAACAGTAGTTAATTGATTCTCTTTTTCTTGATCTGTTAAGAGATTGTAAATACTGTCTTTCAAAATTGTTTTTTGATCATTGTCTGATAGTTTGTTTAAAAAAGTAAGATTGTCTTGTTGCTTCAAAAGAGTTTTAATAATATCAAGAGGCTTTTGAATTGGTGAGTATCTAAATTTTTGCAATATAAATTGAGAAATTCGTGAAAAGTAAAGCCATTTCAAACAAGATCGAATTTGGTGCTCACCCCAAAATGAGTGTGCAGATGAGAATAAAAGAATAAATAGAAAAGAATATAATTTTGCTGATAATTTCATATATGTAACAGTTGTATGTTTTTAAATTTTTTGACTATTATATCATTATTAAATAAAAATAGTACTGTATAATAATGTACGTATTATTTTCAACCTATTATGATTGAATTAATGTTGCAATTGCCAATTGAACATCAAGAAAAGATGGTTGCTTTTTTGATCGTTCAATTTCAAGTCGTTTTATATAGATGCGCTGTTTTTGCTCGATCGCATGTAATAATTCAACAAGATTTTGCATATTCATTTCATGTAATTTCAGAAGAATTTCTGTTTCGCGATAATTTTCTTGTACATCTGCTTGTGATGTTTCTTCGAATCGTTTTTTATCAGTAAGACGTAATTTTTGCAATAACAAAGCCACATATCCACCAATTTTGAAATCTGGTTCTTGTGCAAGCATTTGATCAACAGCTGTTCTTTGATTGTAGACTTGAAGCATTCGTTCACGTAAAATTCTTGCTTCTTCTCGCTGGTCATTAAGCACACGTAGTGTTCGATTGAGATTTCGAGTAACTGAAAGGTAGCGCCATCCATAAAAAAGTGTAAGAAGTGTCATGCCAATAATAATTCCGATAATAATTTGAACTATTTTTTTAGAATCGGTTGACTCAATTGTTTCAAGTAATCCTTTAAGCCATTGAGGAATGGTAATCATAATGTCTCCTGATTTGTTGGAGCAAGAGTTATTTTCATGGTAAATTGTGGTGTATCTTGAGGTTCAATTGCCACAAATAGTGTTGAAGAACGTAGTTCTTTCTCAAGTAATTTTAGTGCTTCAAAATCTTTTACGCGTGCTTTAAGCGTAAGAGTTCCTTCAACGATTGTTATTTTTTCAGGAATAAACCCAAGATTTTTTTTATCAATTTTACTTGTTAATTCAAGTAAATAGTGTAAGAATCGTGATTGATTTGCGTATGAAAACGCAAACCATGTTTCTTGTTCTTTGATAATTGCCTGATCTGCAAGGTCAAGAATATCTTGCAAATCATTTTCGTCTTGAGGAATTTTAAATTGCTCTTTTAATACAGTAATGACCTCTTGGCTGCTTTCTGCTATTTCTTTTCTTAACCGATTTGTTTGATATGTATAATGACTAATCATAATTCCAAAAAGTGTTATACATAAAAAAAGACCCACACAAAGCTGCTTTAATAACAAAGAGCTATTTTTTTGAGCAAATTCATCTTTGCGAAAATTTAAATGAGGCTGAAGATATTCAGAGGCAGCAACTCCTATTGTTGATAATTGACCAAGAGAAACAGGAATATTTTTGTGCGCAATGTTTGATTTTTCAAGTATTTTTGTAGAATTGATAACAGAGCAGCTTGTATGAACTATTTCTTCAAGTTGTAAAGCCAATGAAGGAATTTTTTCTGCTATTGATCCGGCAAGAAAGATTTCAGTGCTCATTTGATTATCAGCATTGACCGGAGTGCATGACTGTATTGTGAGTGCAACTGTTTTTAACAAAGATAGAACTGCTTTTTGATATGCTGTATTAAATTCAGTAGGGACATTTTGATCAGTATTATGCATACTATATCGATACGCTTCTTGAATAGAAAAGGTAGTTTCTTTTATTATATGATTGAGAACTTGGAAAAAACCTTCTTTGATAACGCGTATTGCAAATAAAGAGCCTTGATTAAAATAATATATCTGTGTTTCATGCATTTCAAATATAACAAAACAGGCTGTTTTTTGCCCACTATATGCTTGATAAAGATTTGCAGTAGCAAGAGATCCAATAGTGATAATATCTGGATTAATTCCTGCTTGCGAAAATGTTGCAAGGTGATTAAAAATCACAGATTTTTGAACAGTTCCTGCCATAATACTTGTTTTTTCAGGGGGAGTTTCTTTTTTTGTAATGATAAAATCAGAGATTGCATCATTTTTTAAAAAGGGTAAAAATTGCTCTAATTCATATCCAAGCACAAGGCTGATTTTGTTTGGTTCATTAAATGGAAACTGTAATGACTTAAAGATAATTGTGCTATCAGGAAGGCTTGTTGCTATGGTAATTGATTTTGGAAATTCTGATGCTAGGTTTTTTAATTCGATTGTAATTTGTTTTTGTTGATCAGTTTGTTCAAAAGGAAGTTCCACTGTTGTTACTTTTTCTAAAATAACAGATGAGCGTGTAATAAAAATTTGAGCAACTGTAATGTCTGTTGGCTGAATTGTAATTCCAACAATTCGTTTGCTAAAAAACCGTTTTTTACCAAAAGTTTCTGGAATAAACAGATTTTTGATCATAAGTATTCCTCCTTTTTGGGTTGTGGTTTTTCTGTGTGTGTATTTGCTGCAAAAAGGACATTTCGTTTTTGTTCTGCAGGACTTGTAATAGTACTACTTTTTTCTATAGGAAGTTCTTTTTCAAGCTGGGCAATTTTTTTATGGGATGCCCGGGTTCTTTTTGTTCCAACTAGTTTTGCACGTGATTTGAAAATAAGTTTTTCTGCTTGATCACTTGCTGAATGAGTTTCAAAAAACAGACGTGTTACAGGATCTTTACCGCTTGCAGCTTGATGAATTTGACTTAAGCTTATTTGGTATTGATTCATTCGATCTTCGGTGATTTTTTCAACTTCAAGGGTTTCTTTTGGATCTATAAGTCGAGGGCAAATGAGGACAAGAAGATTATCTTTAGTTTCTTCTTTTTGTTTATTTTTACCAAACAGCCATCCAAGAATAGGAATATCACCTAAAACAGGAACTTTACTCATGCTTTCTATTGCTTTTGTTCTTACA
The DNA here is from genome assembly GCA_964529835.1 of uncultured Pseudomonadota bacterium. Lineage (GTDB taxonomy): Bacteria > Babelota > Babeliae > Babelales > Vermiphilaceae > CAZGZQ01. Next base: position 121,881 of record CAZGZQ010000002.1, on the reverse strand, counting down.
AGTCCCCCTAATGCGATTACTTCATTATTTGCGGCAATTGCAGTTGTTTTTATCTCTCGTGTTGTTTTATCTGCGCTTTGAGAGTTTGCCACAAGATAACTGTCAAAAGTTAGTGCAATATTAAGAAGTATCATTCCATCAGAATTTATCTGTGGAGTTACCGTCAATGTAAGTTTCGCTTCATCTTGACCAAGCCCTTGTTGATTGTTGCCGCCAGATGCAAAGATGGTTGATGTTGCAACACGTCGTTCTTCACCAGTTGAAAATACGCCGGGAGTTTTATTAGAGACTGTTAAAAAGGGATCGGCAACAATTTCGGTATTTGCAATTGTTTGTAATGCACGAAATACTCCCCACACTCCAAATGCGTCTGAACCGAGAGCAAGAATTGTATTTCCATCAGCTGCACCTGTGACAAGCTCCAAGAGATTACCCAAAAGCCTTTGAACTCCAAGAGAGGCGCCTTCTTGTTGGTTTTCAACGATCCCTTTGCCAAAAAGCCCAGAAGTTTGGAACTTTATCCGATCATTTAAAAGTGCATGTGGAGCATCTTCTTTAGATCTAATTTGGCTTCCCAATGCTTTTTGTTCATTAATCGAAACAGATAAAATAAGCATATCAAGAGCAACTTGTCTTGGTGGTGCATCAAGCTGTTCAATAATTTCTAGCTGCCTCAAATAACTTTCAAAATCACCTTTGATAATGAGGGTGTTGGTTTCTTTTTCAGGAACAAAGACCATCGGTTTAATATATTTATCTTGACCGCGTAACCCACCAAATTTTCCTGCTTCAGTATTTTTTCCAAATTGATTTGCATTGGTCAAAATTTCACTAATTGTTGTTGCATCGGCATACTTTAATTGATAGGTATAAAAAGCTGCATATGGCTGATCAGGTGAAGTATCAATTCGCTTTGCAATAAACTCTTCAACTTTTCTGATGGCATCTTTTGGACCAAGCAAGATTAATCCATTAATACGTGGCTCGACAATCATACGAAGATTATCAGGAAAATAACGCGAATTGGACTGTTTTTTTTGTAAGAGTTTGTTTGCGTTTGATTGTTCATCAGAGCGACTTATTTTTTCGTATAATTCTTTAACTTGACGCGCATCTGCATATTTAAGTTTTAAAAGTGATACAATTTGAGGTTCTGTTGCTTGATCAAGTTCTTTAACAATCTCCATCAATACTTTAATATTATGTGCGCGGTCAGTAAGAACAAATGCTTTTTGTTCTTGAAGGATAATAAATGATGAACTGCTGCTTCTCCAGGTATCAATCATAGCTTTAATTGTTTCAAGTGAGCTGTTTTCTACAAAATATACATATCTAATTAATTCATCAGTATCGGGTAAATCTTGATACTGTGTACCGATAAATGATGGCATATTCATTTTTAAAGCATTTTGTGTTGTTGTAATTCTATAAATCCCATCGACAGGATGTTTTACAATTGAAAAGCCTATCATTTGCATGAATGAAATGAATAATGTCCAAGCTTGATTATAGGTAAATGGTTTTTGAGTTCTAAAATTTATTTTATGTCCTTTAAGGCCTCTTGCTCCCTTAATAAGAGGTTCTACAGCATCATCGGAGATAAATGTTATGCCATAAATTATTTCAATTTGTTTTACAAAACTTTCTAAATCTGCATTTTCAAAATGAAACTCAATTAAATTTTCTGTTTTTTCAGGAATTGGTGGATTTGTTTGAATCGATTTTTCTGATAAAAAATCAGATGTTGAGGTATTTGTATTTTGCTCTAATGTATCATTATCTTCAAAAGGATTTTCAGCTGTTTTACTTACCTCTTCTAATTTTTCAAGAGCTTGAGAAATCGATGAGTTTTTTTTGATAAGATTGTCTGTTTGATTTGAATTATTTAATTGTAATACATCTTGCTTTGATGGTCTTTCTAATTGAACTGTATTTATAGTTTGTATACTTATTAAAAGAAGCAATGAAAGATACAGTGTTTGGTTTATATTGAAAAGTAAAGTTGTTAATTTCATACAAAGTCCCGCTTTAAGCTAGAGGTAGTTTCAGAGACTGAATCATTTTGAATCATCAAAAAAGCATCTCGCTCTTTAATTTTGTTAAGAAATAAAATTTCATCATTGTCTTGGCTTGATGGATCAATAAAATTTTCTTCGTTAAATGATTCTGGAGAATATGTATTTGCTTCAATTCCTTCCAAAGGAACATTTTGAATTTGTGGTACAGACGCAGTAGCTGGTTTTATTTTTTCAGTTTCTACTAAAATACCACTTTTTATGAGTTCAATTTTTGATTTTTCAATAGTATATGTTAGTGTTATTGGCTTTTTCCCTCTTAATAAGTCAACTTTTATAATTAAGGGTAATTGTGACTGTGTGATTTCTTTATAGACTGTAAGGCGATCATTAGTTGTTGCAACTCCTGTTTGATTGATAGCCATAATTATGTCACCAGTTCTCAAGCCAAGATAGGAACCAACTGTTTGTGGTTCAATAGTTCCAACATGCGTTCCAATAGGTATTCCCTTATCATATGCAGTTGTGAGATTTAAAAGTTCAATGAAATGTGACAAGTTTTCAACGCGCCTGATAAATGCTTCAGGATGAATTGTATATTCTGATGGATTTTTCATGCTAATTGCAGTATGCCAATTTTGAATTTGAGCAAATCGAGGATCACTTTGTGCTTCTTGTTCTCTCATGTAAAGAACCTCTTGTTGTCCATTTGAGCGAAGAAGAACAATTTTATTGTTAAATATCCTAATAAGTTGAGAGTCTTGGATTTTGTCTCCAACTTTATATAGTGATTCTATATCTGTTTTGTTATCGCTGATAATTGCTGTGTTGAGGGATTCGTTTTGACTGACAACAATGATTCCGTGAAGTGTAACGTTAAGTGGATCCAAAAAGACTGGTTTTTGAGGTTCTGGCGGTCTTAATGTTTGTGGACGTGGAGGTTGAGGTATTGGTTTTTGTTGAATAGTTGACTGAATATACGGAATTTCTTTTTTATAACTATCAAAAAGATCATTTTCATAAATTTCTTTTAGGTTAATAGTAGCTTGAGGACTTTTTTGAAACTTAGAGTACAAATTCGGATCAATGTCTTCTCGTTGAATAAGCGTAACGCTGCTTAAATAAACAAATAAAAGATTTGCACAAAGAAATACCAAAAAAGAGCTGTTAAGGATCCAAAATGGATGAATCATGCAAATCCAATAGTAAAATAGTTTTCAGTTTTACTGATCAACATTATCTCCTTATTATTGACTCTGTCAACACTCATATATTTGTTCAATTTTTTATGGCGCTGGAATCGTGTTTAAAATTTTTTTAACTATCATTTCAGTTGATACTTTTGCAATTTCTGCATGATAGGTCAAAATAATACGATGTCCAAGCACAAATGGTGCAACCACTTTAATATCATCAGGAGTTACAAAATGTCGTTTATGCAAAAATGCGTGCGCTTTTGAAGCATAAAAAAGTCCCAATGTTGCACGTGGTGATGCTCCATATTGAATGTATTGAGCTACATCATTGAGTCTGTATTCAGTTGGCATTCGAGTTGCAAAAATGATATTAACAATGTAATCAATTAATTTTTCATCAAGATATATTTGATGAACCAAATCTTGTGCTTCTAAAATTTCTTCGTGGCTTAAAACTTGATTAATGCCTTGAGGTTCAAATGTTTTTTTAATGATATCTTTTTCTTGCTGTACGGTTGGATAGTGTACTTTTAGTTTAAATAAAAAACGATCCATTTGAGCTTCTGGCAATTGATAGGTTCCTGCTTGTTCAACAGGGTTTTGAGTTGCAAACACCAAAAAGGGCTTTTCAAGCAAGAAAGTATTTGATCCAATGGTTACTTGTCGTTCTTGCATTGCTTCAAGAAGTGCTGCTTGAACTTTTGCCGGTGCTCGATTAATTTCATCTGCAAGAATTAAGTTTGCAAAAATGGGGCCTTTTTTGGTTTCAAATTCGTGCGTTTTTGCATTAAAAATAAGACTTCCGATCAAATCTGAAGGGAGTAAATCTGGGGTAAATTGAATTCGTTTAAAGCTTAATCCAAGCGCTTGTGCAATTGCTTTGACCATTGTTGTTTTTGCAACGCCCGGAACGCCTTCAAGTAAGATGTGTCCATCAACCAAAAGAGCCATAATAATTGATTGAACAATATCATGTTGTCCAACAATAACTTTGCCAACTTCTGTTGTTAAAAGATCTATTTTGTAGCTTGCTTCCTTTATTGTGTTAATCACAAGAGGAGATGGTATACTGTTGCGCATATCTTTTTTTATTTTATAATTAATATATCAATTTTTAATTCTAACTATTTTTTTGAGTTTTACAACCGATGGTTTTTTTCTTCTCAGAAAGATCTTTTTTAATTGTTATTAAGGAAAAATTATGATTATATCCGGCCAAGAAATAAAAAAGAGACTTGGGTCAACAATTACAATTGAACCATTTTCTTTAAGTCAACTCAATCCCAATAGTTATAATTTGCGGCTTCATGATGAACTTCTTATTTATAATGAACCAGTGCTTGATATGAAAAAAGAACATTCCTGTACGCGAGTTATTATTCCTCAAGAAGGACTTGTGTTGCAGCCTGGCAAATTATATTTGGGTCGAACTTTGGAATATACCAAAACGCTTGATTTGGTACCGATGCTTGAGGGGCGTTCTTCAATTGGAAGATTGGGTCTTTTTATTCATATTACTGCCGGATTTGGGGATGTGGGATTTGCAGGATTTTGGACGCTTGAAATGTTTTGTGTGCAGCCGATTCGGATTTATCCGGGTGTTGAGATTTGTCAAATTTTTTATCACACCATTGAAGGATCGTTTGATCTATATCAAAGTAATAAATATCAAAATAATCAGGGAATTCAACAAAGCATGATGTACAAAGATTTTCAAGCATTGTAATGGAAAATTTTTGTACGTGAATCTATGTATTTGGGTTACTTTTTTGATTTTTTAATAATTTTGTTTGGCATTATTTTAAAAAAAATATATTATTTAAAATAATGTTTTTAAGAAAGATATTAATGAATTTTAAAAAAAATATTTTGGTTTTTCTTTTGGTAACTCATTCGATTTTTTCTTTTAATGACAAAACCTCAATATTGCTTATGCATGGAATTGGAGTTTGTTTTATAGGTAATTATTTTTATAGTAGTTTGCCTGATTTTTTTAAAAATGATGAACACAAAAAACCAACGCGAAAGTCTATTTTTATGGCTGGAAAGACTGTTGCTACAGTGTGGTACATTCATAAAATGATTAATTATAGCAAACTATATTGGGATACCAATTATGTAATGGGATCTTTGAAAAATGATGAATTTCAAACAACCATCACAGATCTTTTGAAATCATTAAATTGGACTTGTCAGAAGAATCTCAAATCATAAAATTTTTTATAAGGAATAATCATGAAAAAGCATTTATTAGTATCACTTCTTGCATTAAGTTTGTTTCAAATCAAGGCAGTAAATTATTATGGGTTAGCCGTTGGAATAGGTTTGGTATCAGCTGGCGCAATAATTGAAAATAGTCGAGTAAATTGGAATACAGAAAGAAAGACATTGAAAGATCAATGTTTTTACTATGGTAAATTGGCTCCTGCTTCTTTTATCGCTATTGGCGTTACTTATTTGATTTCTAAAGATAAAAAATAATTTTTTAATATCAAAATTAATAATAAAAGAAGTCATATACAAAAATATATGACTTCTTTTATTATTAATTTTGATGTGATTCTTTTTCAATTATTCGTAAAGCCCAGAGTAACAATTTTTGTAGTTCTTCTTTATTATTGATTGTTTTCAGACCGTTTCTTTTTTGTCCTATCATAAGAATATCAACAAGGCTTGCGATAAATTGATTGACCCCATGTACTATTGTTGATCGTTCCGAATTTTCTTTTCCATCAACAATTTGAAAAATTCCATTCATTAACCCTGCAAAGCAGGCAAGTCCTTCTTTTAAATCGTCATCCATTTTGCGAATGACTGTTTGCACTTCTTTGCTTGACTCTTCATCAATGGTTATTTCGTCTAAGACTGGATTAATTGATTCTGTAAAAGAAAACGATCCATATAATAGTAAAGTCAACACTATTTTTTTCATAAGAGCTCCTTTTTTATTATTAAATTTGGACTACTCTAACAACCTTTTTGTAATGCTGCAAGTACTTTGAATAGTTATTTTGTTATTCGTGTAATGTGTACTTGATAAATGCGGCGATTGCCCGTTTTTTGAATGACAAAGAGGTGATTATGATATGTAAGCTTGTCTCCTTTTTGAGGAAATCGTTGCATTTGTTCTGTCAAAAAGCCCCCAATAGTGACTGATTCAGTCTGTTTAAATTGAATCCCAATTTGTTTTTCTATGTCATCAAGGCTTACTGTTCCTTCAACCATAAAACTGCCGTCTTTAAGTGTAACAATTTTTGATAAGCCTGCTTCGTGTTCATCTTTAATCTCACCAACAATTTCTTCAAGAACATCTTCAAGAGTAATTAATCCAGTCATAATTCCATGTTCATTTAAAACGATGCCAATGTGCATGTGTTGTTTGCGAAATTCTCGTAATAATTGGTTTACCTTTAACGTTTCTGGCACAAACATAATTGGTCTTACAATTTCTTTTAAAACTTTAATGTTTTGTTTGAGCAATAAGACAAAAACATCTTTTTGATGAATCATGCCAATAATATTATCAGTTCTATCTTTATATACAGGAAGGCGCGTAAAACGATGTCGAGAAAATACGTCAAGAACTTCTTGAGCAGTTCTATCAATGTTAACAGAAATAATATCTGAGGCAGAAACCATAATATCTTTGACAGGAGTATCTCCTAATTCAAAAATATTTTGTAACATTTCTGTTTTTTCTAACTCAATGACTCCTTTTTCATGAATATAATCAATCAAGAATCTAATTTCTTTTTCAGAACTTATCCATTCAGTTGTTTCAATTGGTTTGTCTCCCTCCAGAGTAAGCATCATTCGTTCAGTAAATCGCATTAATAATGACACCAAAGGATAAAAAAGATAAAAGGTTATATTTACTAACCAAAGCATAGATGGTAATAATTGTTCTCCTTTCCTTCGAGCAATATTTTTTGGAATAATGTCTCCAAATAAAATGATTGCAAGTGAAGCAAGTCCAACTCCACAAGAAAAACCTATGCCGCCTGATATATTCAAATAAACTGATATTATTTCAGTGATTGTTGTTGCAAGCGATGCAAGAACAACGTCAGAAATACTGTATGCAATAAGAATTGCAATAAGAATCGGCTGAGGGCTTTTTTCAAGCATGGCAAAAAGAGCACTGTATCTTGGAACTGATTGTGCCATTTCTTTTAATTTAAAAATTCGAAGTACGGTAAGACTTGTTTCTAAAAATGAAAAAATTGAACGCAAAAAAAGAATAGTTACAAAGATAAGTGTCGGAATAACTAATTGCTGGTAAAGAGAACTGTCCATTTTAATCACATGAATATGATTTGTGTATATTTATTTTACTCAATATCCAAATCAAATGATCCAGTATCAAAATCATCTCCTTCATATTTTTCGTTATCGATTGTATCTCCATCTTCATCATGAATATCATCGTGCAGTGTATCTTTATCCTCTAGTTCTTTATCAAAAAAGGCAAGTAATTTTTTGCTTCGTGATGTATGTCGCAATTTTTTAAGTGCTTTAACTTCAATTTGTCTAATACGTTCACGTGTTACAGAAAAATCTTTGCCGACTTCTTCAAGTGTGTGCTCTGAGGCAACATCAATACCAAATCTCATTTTTAATACTTTTGCTTCTCGAGGGGTCAATGTATTTAAAACTTCGCGAATTCTATCTTTTAAATCAGATCCTGCAACAGCATCTGCTGGTGATGCTTCATTTTCATTTACAATGAAATCCTGTATATATGCGTCTTCACTATCACCAACAGGTGTGTGAAGAGATATCGGTTCTTTTGATATTTTAATAATATTTTTTATTTTCTTTTCATCAAGATTTAACTCTTTTGAAAGTTCTGCATAACTTGGTTCACGTCCGTGTTCTTGAATAAAAGTTCGCTTGATTTTATTTATTTTATTGAGTGTTTCAACCATATGAACAGGAACACGAATTGTTCTTGATTGATCTGCAATAGCTCTTGTAATTGCTTGTCTAATCCACCATGTTGCATAGGTAGAAAATTTATAACCACGTTCAAATTCAAATTTTTCAACAGCTTTCATAAGACCGATGTTGCCTTCTTGAATAAGATCTAAGAAGTGTAATCCGCGATTAACAAATTTTTTTGCAATATTTACAACGAGCCTCAAGTTTGCCTTTGCAAGATTATCTTTTGCATTTTTATCTTTTTTTAAAGAATTGATGAGCGCAGAATAATAGTGAATGATGGTAGGCTTTGAAAGTCCAATTTCAACTTCTAATTTTTTAATAATTTTATTGGCTGCTCGATAATTATTTTCGTTTTCTTTGATTTGTGCAATTTGCTCGTGATCGTGAGTCTTGAGCTCCTTGAGTTGTTTTAATGCTTCGGTTGATTGAGAAACAATTTGCTCTTTTTCGGTAATTTTATTGATATATTTTTCTATTCGTACCGCAAATTTTCTGATGAGCTTATTTGACAATTTAATAAGACAAATTGTTTCAGTAATTTTTTCTTTATTTTCTTTAACTTTATCAAGCATTTCCCGTTTTTTTGCAGGCTTATCAAGCTTGTCTCGATAGCTTTTATAAATCTGGCTTTCATTTTCGACAAGATGTTTTATTGAATCAATTATTTTTAAGAGTGCAAGCTTTTCTGATTCAAGCATTGGCAAATTATCTTCGTCAAATTCTGAAAACTGAATGATATCTTTTAAGTGAATAGAATTTTTGCGTAGTTTATCACCAATATTAATAAATTCTTTGTGTAAAAATGGAAATCGACCAATGGATTCAATAGCATTCTTTTTGCTATCTGCAATTTGCTTTGCAATGACAGCTTCTGTTTTTTTGTTCAAAAGAGGAATTTTTCCAATGTCACGAAGATATGATTTGACGCTATCGGTCAATTGGGTTGAACCGCTTGCATGACGCACTTCATCTGCTTCAAGATTATCATCTTGGTCTTCATCTTCATCTTTTTCAACAGCGTCATCGTCAGCAAAATTTTCTTGAAGAATAGAAACTTTTGTTGCAAGATGTTCAGAGTCTCCTTCTTCGTCATGTTTTATTAAAAGGTCATCAGCGCTTAACTCATCTTGCGAAATAAGATCAATGCCTTTTTTTTCTGCAAGGCGTAAAATGTCTTCAGTTTCTTTTTCAGAAAGAGCATGCTCTTCTGAAAATTCAGTAATTTCCTCGTATGTCAAAACTCCATTTATGCGGCCACGTTCAAGTAATTCATCCACTTGCTCTTGATAAGAATCGGGAGATGATGCTTCAACAAGAGGTTTTTTTATTTTTTTTGCGGAACTCTTTTTTATAGCTTTTTTCATACGATAATCACTTTTTCTATTATTGTACCATGTTTTTTTGTAAATGGGTAAATTCTTCAACAAGCTGCTTTATTCGTGTGTTATTGCCTATTCTTGTTGCCTGTTCTATCTTGATTTTAAAGTTTTGTACGATAGTTTTCCACCATTTTTTTTGTAATTCTTTTAATAAAATTTCAAATTCAAGTTCATTCACAGCTTCTTCAGAACAGATCATGAGACTAATTTGTTGCTTTATCTCTTCTGTCTGGCTTTCAAAAAAATGTTGAAAGTTAAAATTTCCTTCATGTTTTTCAATCCATCTTTTTAATTCTAATATGACTGTAGATAATGTCGATGGTAAATATGATAAAAGAGTAAGAATTGAATATTTTTTTGCTAGCTGAAAATTTTGAGCAATATAGCAAAATAGCTTTTTTTCTAACAGGAAGCAATTTTTGTTTTTTTGAAATGGTTTTAATGCAGATGTTTGTTCAAGAGGCTGTTCTTGTTTGTTTATTGATGATTGTTCAAATTTTTGGACAAAAATATCAAAGGGAATTGAAAGTTGCTGGCTCGCCTCTTGCAAAAGCAAATTTTGTTTTAAAGGGTCATCTATTGTTTGAATCATTTTTATGACTGTTTCAACATGCTCAAGCCGTTCTTGTAATGAAAGAGTTACATAATCATGGGCAACTTGTTTAATAAAGAAGATAAAAATATCCTCTGCCTCATGTATTGCTTTTTCAAGGATATGTGGACTTGAAAGGGTGCTTGCAGGATCTTTGCCATCAGAAAGTTGTGCTACTTTTGGTTCAATAGATGCATCCCAACACAATTGAGTAATTTTTGAAACTCCTTTTATTCCTGCTTGATCGTTGTCGTATATGATGATCATTTCATGAGCATATCGCGCAATCATTTTTAAATGGGTATTGGTGCATGCAGTCCCAAGCGTTGCAACAGTGTTTGTATATCCAAGTTGTACCATGGCAATACAATCTGTATATCCTTCAACCAAAAATACAGACCCTTTTTCTTGAATTGCTGTTCTTGCAAGATTAAGTCCAAAAAGGGTAGCACTTTTGTTAAAAAATTCATGTTCTTTTGAATTATAATATTTTGCTCGTTGATCGTTTGGTTTAAATATTCTTCCTCCAAACCCGCAATACTGATTAGTGTGACTTTTTATAGGAAAGATAATTCGCTCTTCAAAAGGTGAGTAAAATGTTTGTTTTGCTTGAATAATAATCCCTGCTTCAATTAAATCAGTTGCCAAAAAAGAATTTTTTTGAAAGTAGGCTAAAAATGATTTTTGTGCTGCAAAACCACCTGGCATGTATCCGATTTCAAATTGCGCAATGCTGGTATCTGAAAAGTGACGATTGGAAATATATTCAAAAGCCATTTTGGATTGTTTAAGTTGATAGCAGCACCATTGTGCAAAAAGCCTGCAAATGGTTTGATATTTTTCAGAATTTGTTTGAATAGAATGTACATCATTTTTCTCAATAGAAATATTATATTTTTCTGCCAATTGGTGTGCAGCTTGCAGTTGACTGCAATTTTCAATTTTTGCTACGAATGAAATCACGTCCCCTGATTCATGACATCCAAAACAATAAAAAATGTTAATGTGCGGACTTACGGTAAATGAGCCTGTTTTTTCTTGATGGAAAGGGCATCGTCCTTTCCAATAAAGACCAGCTTGTTTGAGAGTTGTATAATAGTTAACAACCTCAACAAGAGAAACGTGTGATTTAATAGTGTTAAAAATCGAATCTGCCATATCAATTTATTCGTATTGAATTAAAAAAATAGATGTAACTATAGTTAGTCTACAGTAAGAAGCAAGAAAAAACAGTGGCATATTTTTTTATTGTTCGGTTGTATTTTTGACATGAATTTATTATTCTTAGAACAGATTTTTTGATGGAAAAATAGTATGTTTATTGGGATTGTATTATTGCTTGGAATGATGAAAATATTTTTTTCAATGGAACCAATTCCTGCAGATATTAATAATAATCCATTTATTAATAACAGATTAGTAGTGGGCTCGGCTTGCATTCCAATGATGGCAACTGCGCCTTGTAATGGATGCGTACAGAATGATGAAATTATTGCAATTTTAAAAAATAAAAATTTAATTCCAAAGGATTTTGAAAAAAATAATACTAATTTTCAAACATCACTTTTAAATGCTCTTGGTCAAAAAGCAATTTCAAATCAAAAGGCTCAATTGGCAAGCGTTTATCAAACAGTTAAAGACTCAGACAACTTTGTTGAATTAGCTCAAAAAGTTGATAACATTTATAAAAATTATCTTGAAAAAGAAGATAATGTTAATATCAATGAATTTCTGCATGAGTGTCTTTTGCTTGTTAATAGTGGCAATAAAAATAAATCCAAACCGTGGACCTTGAGTCAAAATTTGAATAACGCTTTTAGTTTAATTTGTAATGATATTGATAGTTTAATTTTTAAATGGAGTTCTACAAAGGCAGGGTTAACATATTGCCTGTTTGTGGGGTGTTTAATATCGGCAGTAATGGCGCCGCGTTTTTCTAAAAACTGTTTTATTGCATCGTCTGTATTATGCTCTTTTTATAAAGGTCTTTTTTCTCATTCAGCATATGTCACATATGTGCCCAAGTCTTCTTCCCAAAGAAACATTATAGGAAACACTCAAAGTATATGTCCGTGTCATAATAAAGAAAATAACACCTTTAAATGTGCATATCGTTGGATATATTGTGGATTGGGTTCTTTACTATTTCTTTATATATTTTTTAAGCGCGCATAAAATAGTTTTTATAAGTATCTTTGTATAATTGCTTTTTCTTGTCGATATGATATAAACCTCAAAAGACAAAAATAGACACCATGTAATTGTGAAAATATTTTTTTATTTTCTTATTTCTTTTCAAATCATTATGAGTTCTTTGTCTCAAAAGAGTATTGAAAAAAATGCTTTTGAGTTACAATTGCAAGATACATTTGCGCATATGCTTGGTACAAAGTTATCACGTCGTGATTCGATTAACAAGCGCTATACTTGTTTGCAGATGCATATAGATTTATTAGCGTGCAATGATGATCAATTAAAAGAGTGTGTGATCCAGATTCAAGCTCTAAAAGATGTTTTAACGATAGTTGCGGATACTACTTTTTTTGGAAAAAAAATTCCTGATACTCTGTTTTCACTTTTGAATGATGTTCCTATTATTACTCCTGAAAGCAAAAAGCAGTTGCACAATCAAATAACAGAATGTAAAAATTGGTTGGCTGATTTTTTAAAAGCAGTTCATCAAGAAAATGAGGCACTTTATTGTGAAAATAATCAATTAAAAAAAAGCTATGCATCATTAGAAAAAAAATATAATGCAACCTATATCAAAAATTTTTTTGATATAGTATATGATAAAAAAACAATGCAATTTTTTGCTGCAGTTATTGGGCTTGTTGTGTTTATGAACGCATCAACATATTGGGCTCTTGATCCTCTTGAGCATATGATTGCAACTCTTGTTGGATTGTGTGGATTTTTTGCCGTTATTCTGCCATTATAGAGTTAAAATTCTTTTTAAATTTTTTGGTATTATAAAATGTTTAAGCAGTTCATTTTTTTGTTATTTGCATTATTGTTTCATGCTGCTTTAAAAAGTGCTTGCACATTTCAATTGACGGTAAATTCTGATGGATCTCTTGTAATTGATAATCATGTGACACAGGCATTTGATGTATTAGTTAATCTGAGAATGGAAAAATTAAAACATCAATTTAAAGATGAAGAAACGAAAAATCTTTTATTAAACGATATGCAATGGATTTCTGATTTGCAATGTATGTTGCTTGAGCAAGATAAGGCTGTTGGTTTTTCAGAAATTGATCTTTATTCTGAATACGTAGTAAACCAAAAAAAATTATCGAGTGAATTTTATTTCGGCTCACTTGAAAAAGCAAAATCTGTTTTAAAAGAAGCAATTAAAAAAAGAATTGAAAAATCTTATCGTGATGAACTGATAGTTACAGACTATATTCCCATAATAACAAAAAAAGATTATGAGATTGCTGAACTTAAAAAAGAAAAAGCATATTTTGAACGGTACTTGAAAGAAAGCTTTGTTATTAAAAAAAGCACCTTAAAAAATTTTTCATATGTACTTTCTATTGTTGGATTTATTATTTTTGCAATTGTTTTGTGGCAGAAAAAATGTACTGTTTTTGCAAAAATATTTTAATTAAAAGTGCTAATCCAGAGATACAAAAAAGAATGCCAATCATTTGATATGTTGAAAGTGTGTCATTGCTTATTTGATATTCATAGCGAAAAAATTCATTACAAACTCGTTCAATCCCGCTTAACAGGAGATAGAGTGAAAAAAGTGTGCCATTGTTTTTGAGTAATGTATTGCGTTGCAAATAAAAAAAGATAAACATACATAAAAATGAGAATGCACTATACAATTGTGCCGGATGCAGTGTGCAGTCAAGAAGTGCAAGTGATTCTTGATTGCGATAGATAACAGACCAAGGGCCATTCCATAATGATCCATGACAGCATCCTGCAATAAAGCATCCAATGCGTCCTGTTATGTGAATCAATGGAGCATATAAACTTAAAAGATCAAGAATAGAAAGCAGCGGCAATTGATAAAAGCGCATGTATAAAAACAGGCTTACAATAATTCCTGCAATTGCACCAAGAATCGAAAGTCCTCCGTTCCACACAGAAATGATAGTTGAAACATTGTCCATCTCATTAATGTGAGTCAGATAATACAGTATTCTTCCCCCTATAATTCCTGAAATAATTGCCAAACAAAGCATTGAATCAAAATGATTGTTCAATCCAGTCAAGTAAAATTGAGGGCTTTTTTTTATTGCATACATAAAAATAATGACGCCAAGCATAATGCAAAAACCATACATGTGAAATGTCAGGGGTCCAATCGTTATTGATGTCATTGTGGTTCCTTATGAGACAAAATCAAGAAGTTTTTTCATTTGATAATATGAATATGAAAAACTAAAAACACAAAAAATCAAAAGCGCTCCAATGCATATATACCAATTTAAAAATCCTTCTTGACCCAAAATTGACACACGTATTGCTTCCATAATATAGGTAACAGGATTGAGTAAAAGCGCATAAGAAAGAGGTTTTGAAATAGTATTAATACTCATCCATGAAAATTGAAAGCCACCTAAAAACCACATGGGAAATATAAAGCGTGACCAGGCATTACCAATTCTTCCAATATGTTTTACTGTTGCTGCGATTCCTGGAACAAGTGAGCTTAAAAATAAATTTCCTATAATAAGAGTGACGAGCAATTTGATCCATGAAATAGTCAGTAAATTTAATTGATTAAAAAAAAGTAATTTGCCAAGGGGTATCATACATAAAGCAAGAGCCATTCCTTGGATTGCAAAACCAAGAATCATACTGCAAAGAACTGTTGCTGCGTTTGTTGGGAGTGTAAGATAATAAAAAATTGTTTGTTCGCTTGCAAAATCAATAACCATGCTCACTACGCTTGGATATATTTCAAATAGTCCTGCTGTAGCCACTACACCGGCAAATTGAAAAATTCCAAATCCTGATGATAAACCAAATTGTTGCATCACATATCCGGTTATAAACAATGAGCAAAATGCCCAAATAGACTGATTGATAACTTTATCAAAAAAAAATGGGTATGAGATAAAAAATCGTGTTTTAAGAAGTTGGAAAAAAATACTACTTTTGTTCATAGTTTTCCTTTTGGTATTCAGAATCTGATTGAGCAATGTCTGGTTCTTCCATTAAGCGAACAAATACATCTTCAAGATTGTTCATTTGAAAATCACGCTTTAATTTTTCAGGAGTATCAACAAGACGTATGATTCCCTTGTCAATAACACAAACTCTATCTGATAATGCTTCTGCTTCATCAAGATAGTGAGTTGTTAAAATAATTGTTGATCCTGTTTTTTTTAATTCTTTAATGATAGTCCATAATTGTCTTCTAATGTGAGGATCAAGTGCAACCGTTGGCTCATCAAGAAGAATAATTTCAGGTCGGTGCATTAATGAGCGCGCAATCATAAATCTTTGTTTAAAGCCACCTGACAATACTGATGAATTTTGATCTAAATATTCATCAAATCCAAGTATTTTTTTTAATTCATTGATACGTGTTTCAGATTCTAAAGGGGTCATTCCATAATATGATCCGGCAAGAATTAAATTTTGTCGCAATGATAAGGATGAATTGAGGTTTGGCCTTTGTTGGCAAAATCCAACAGTATGTCTGTATTTTGTTAAATTATGGTGAATTGAATTACCATTATAACAAATAGTTCCTGAAGAGGCAGGGTGAAGCGTTGCAATAATCGAAGAAAGTGTTGTTTTTCCTGCTCCATTGACACCCAAAAAACTGATGATTTCGCCTTTAAAAATATCAAGTGTAATATTTTTTAAAACCTCTTTTTCCCCATATACTTTTGTGATGTTTTTTAATTGCAATAAAGGAATATTCATGAAACTCCTCTTTTTAAGAAAAATAAAAGGATTGATAAAAAACTAAAATATACGTGAGTATAATATTGTTGAGAGAAATTAATTTTTTTGCGTTAAAGTTATTGCTAATTTGCTTGTATAAAATACCCTTTAAGTATGCCATTTTCAAAAACAAATACAACGTTATGATTTAGGTATTTCAGTGATAATAATGCGTGGGTTTTTGTGCCAATTAAATTCGATGACAATTTTTTTGGTCGTTTTATTTGGTGTGTAATTGATGTAATCAGTGCTTGAATAGCCATATGGAAATAGTGCTTTATATTGAATTTTTAATGGTTGATTAACAGGAATATCAAGATCCATGGTTTTTGTAATCTCAGTTTCATTTACTATAAGAGAAAAGTCAGGCGTATAAGAACCAGACCAATGATTGTATGTTATCATTTCTTGAGTAATATTATTTTGAATGGAAACTATTATTGTTGAGTTTGTATTATTTGAATGTAAATAATTTTCGTGTTTTTTTGTAATTACCGGTTCAAGAGATAAGATATCAAATTCTTTTTGTGCGTAATGGCTGCTGTGTGTTATTGACTTTTTTTTAGCCAGTAATGGTTTTAAAGGAGCTGCGTCTTCCTGTTTTTTTTCTGAAACTTTATCGTGCTTTTCTATTTGATCTTCTTTTTTTTGAACTATTTCAGGAATACTTTTTTGTTCTAATGATATATGTTCTGGTACCGTTTGAATATATTCATCTTGATCAATTGTATCTTGGGTTGTATTTTGTTGATGTATTGAACACACTGTTTTGCGCATTCTAATGTCTTTTATTGAATATTCAAATATTTCATATTCAATTGATGCTGTTGCAGAAAAAAATGTTAAAATACAAAATAAGAAAAAATATTTTTTCATGCCAGTGTTTGTTTTGTATGCATTTTTACTTTAAAAATGAGCAGTGATAAAGCAGCAGGGGTCATGCCTTGAATTAAATCTGCTTGCGCGATTGTCTCAGGTTTATAATACATTATTTTTTGTTGTAATTCTTTTGAAAGACCTGGCATATCGATAATTTCTGTAAATAATGCTTCAGGGATTTTCATGTTTTGATAATGCAAACTTTTTGCAACTTCTTGTTGTTCTCGAATAATATAGGGAGCATACAAAATTTCTGCACGAATACAGTCAAGTGCTCGTTCTGAAATATCATATGAGAGATATTTTCTTATTTCTTGCTTATTAAACTCTTCAGCGTTAAAAAGAGTTAAAAGACCATTCTTTTTCTTATCTGTCGTAACAGTTTTTACTGTTTCGTGAATAATTGTTTTTTCTTTTATAAAAGAATCATATAATGTAGGATCAATAAGGCCAAGTGAGTATGCTTTTTCTGTCAAACGTAAAAATACATTATCTTGGCGCAGGAGTAATCGACGTTCAGCACGTGATGTAAACATGCGATATGGTTCATCAGTGCCCAGTGTTGTTAAATCATCAATCATAACGCCAATATAACTTTCATTTCGATTAAGTATAAATGGTGCTTTGTTGTGTGCTTTTAAATGTGCATTAATTCCTGCAATTATGCCTTGCCCTGCAGCTTCTTCATAGCCTGTTGTTCCATTAATTTGACCTGCTAAAAAAAGTCCGGGCACTGTTTTTACTTCTAATGATTGTGTTAATTGATTTGGTAGTACAGAATCATATTCAACAGCATAACCGGGTTTTGTGATAATTGCATTTTCAAATCCAACAATGCTTTGTATATATTCTTTTTGTACTTCATAAGGAAGTGATGTCGACAGTCCACTTGGATAGACTTCATCGACGGCAGCACTTTCTGGTTCAACAAAGATGTGGTGTGATTTTTTATCTGGAAATCGGCCAATTTTATCCTCAATTGAAGGACAATAGCGAGGCCCAATACCTTTAATGCTTCCGTTGTACATTGCAGAAAAGTGAAGATTTTTTTGTATAATGGCATGTGTTTTTTCATTAGTGTGAGTGATGTAACAATCATGCGTATTGATAACTGCGTGAGGCTTAAATTCAAAAAGATATTTAAGCTGGTCTGCTTTTTGAAGTTCCATCACAGAAAAATCAAGACTACTTTTTAAAAGACGTGGCGGCGTACCTGTTTTGAGCCGTTTTAATTTAATTCCAAGTGACTCAAGTATTGGTGAAAGTGTTGTCACCGCCTTTTCGCCACGACGACCAGCGTGATAATTGCTTGTTCCAATATGAATTAGGCCATTTAAAAATGTACCACTCGTGATAATGACTGTTTTACCGGTAATAACTTCATCAGAACTAAGAATAATCCCAATCAGCATGTCATTTTTAAACGCAAGCGATGCAACAGAACCTTGAATAATGGTTAAATTTTGGGTTCTTGAAAGGCGCGTTTGGGCTAATGTACTATATGCATATTTATCTATTTGCAGACGAAGTCCTTGAACCGCAGGACCTTTTTTGGTGTTAAGCATACGTGCTTGCAAGTATGTTTGAGTGCACAGTTCTGGCATAAGACCACCAAGAGCGCTTATTTCATACACAATATGACCTTTGCCAACCCCTCCGATTGAGGGATTACATGGCATGGTTCCTATTTTTTGAATATCAAGAGATATGAGAGCTGTTTTTGAACCAAGCTTTGCTGCTGCATATGCAGCTTCAATTCCTGCGTGGCCCCCACCAACAACAATAACATCAAATACAAAAGATGGGGCGGCAGTAGCGGTGCCCATGAAAAAACCCTTTAATATATTAAAAACTAATTTTAGTATAATAAAATAGTTTCATTACGACAATTCAATACAAAAATCTTTTTTAAAGAGATTTGCGAAGATTTTTTATAATTAATTCTCTTTGTAAAAGTGCTTCATGCCAAATAGGCTGAATTTTTTTCACAAAATCAATAAATTTATTTAATTCTTCTTTGGTTACGTGGCAATCATTAACTGAATCAAGCAATTTTTTGATTTCCTGAAGGTCATAAATGGTGGTTTTAAAGAGGTCTTCAAGATTACAAGATTTTCCAATTTCAAATAGAAAAGGTGCAAAGCTACCCGGTCCTTTTTTGCTATATTTTGAAACAATGTGATGCACTGTTTTAAAAATGGCATTTAATTTTTTGACAAGCTCATTAAGTAATTTTCCAATATGTGATTCTTCTTCGTTGCAAGAAATCGCTTGAATTGCAAGTAAAATAGGATGACCTTCTTTTTCTCCTTTAAGAAGAATAAGTTCAAAACCGGTATGAAGATTTTGAATTTTTGAATGCATTTCTATGAGCTGAGAATCAACAGTTTTTGCTTGGCTATTGTTTATCTGAGTTAAGGCAACTAAGGTCGTAAAAACAATTCTCTTAAAAGTATTTTTCATATTTAATCCTCAATTTCTAATTGATTAATTTTTGGATAGCTAAAGTAGAATTTTGATTTAAGAGATAAATCATTATAATATATCATACCATATATAAAATTTTTGTCAACAACTAGCCTCAAGCCCCTTATTGGATCGATATTTTGTACATATATGGCTTTTATAAAAGCATTTTTAATCAATAGACCTTTTGTGGGATTAACATATGATTTTTGGATCATTTTTTTTCATTTTTTTTTGGGCCGTTTCTTTTTTTATAACGTGCATTGCCTCAATTGTGTTAATTAAAATTGCCCGAAAGGCTTTTTCGGTGCGCGCCCGATTACACACTCCTTTAACTCATCATAAAAAAAATCCCACGATTGCTATTGGTGGAATTCCAATAATGATAGGTGTTTTGTTTGGAGTATTGATTTTTCTGCCTGTGACTCGTGATATCTGTATTATTACAGTGGGTTTACTGTTATTTGGCGCAATTGGGTTTTTTGATGATTGTGTAAAAATCTATAATGGTGTTGGTATTGCAGCAAAGAGCAAAGCACTACTTCAAGTGGGGGCTGCATGTATAGCTGTTCTATTATTATATTGTTCAAATGATTTTTTTTTTACTAAAGCATTTTTTTATGTAGATTCCCTTTATTTTTATATTTTTTTCATTATTTGGAATTTTTTTATAATCGTTGGCACTGTTAATGCAATTAATTTGACTGATGGGCTTGATATGCTTGCTATTGTAGTTGTTATTCCAATCTGTTTGTTTCTTTTGTTGGTTGGATTAAAAGAAGGTAATTTTTCTATTGCGTTAATAAATACAGGATTAATTGGTTCACTGTGTGGTTTTGTATTATTTAATGCTCATCCTGCTTTGCTTTGGATGGGCGATGTTGGTTCGTTATCAATAGGAGCTGTCATAGCCCTTTCCGCATTGATTTTAAAGGTAGAACTTTTTTTGCCTTTGGTTGCGGCAATTCCTGTTTTTGAAACGTTGAGTGTTATTATGCAAATTATTAGTTTTAAATTTTTTGGTAAAAAGATATTTAAAATGGCACCATTGCATCATCATTTTGAGTTATGTGGGTATTCTGAAATAGTGATTGTCAAAACAGCATTTATTTTTTCAATGACAGCTTCTTTGATCGGGTTCATACTGTTTTTGATAATAAAATAATCCAATTCCCATAATAATGATTCCATTGAAAATTATAAAGCTTGAAAATCCGTTGATTAAAAAATTGTTGATGCATGCAATGAGTAAAAAAAGTGCACTACATAATCCAAGAATGCTAATACTTTTTTCAAAAAAATTTTGAGAACTATGCAAGAGAAACAGGCACCCTAATCCATATGTTAATGTGCATCCAAATGCTGATGATTGTTGTAAAATATAAAGTTTTTGTTGGCTTATAATTAAGTAAGATGTGCAAATTAAAAGCTGTGCTATTGATGTATAAAATGGCATTTGGGCATTATTTTTTATCACGAATAATGAATGACCCCAAAAACTTTTTGCATGAGCGAGAATATATAAGTTCCATTGATTGGCATACAAAATGCCGTATCCGCCTGATAATGCAGAAAATGCTATACATGTATAAAAAAGCTGTGTCAAAAGTTGTGATGAAAGTCCACTATGTATTGAAATTTTTTCAGCAATATGTGCAAATGTTTCTTGAAATGAAATCATGGTATGAATAGTTCCATTTAAAAATCCAAAAACAATTGTTTGATAGGTGCAATAGATAATAATAATTGTTATGTATGATCCTATAATTGTTTTCCAAAGAGATTTTGAGTTTTGGGCATGCATACTTACAGAGCAGATGCTTTCAAATCCCAAAAGACTAAAAAGAACAAGGGGGACGGTTGAAAAACAATCGCCGATGACAAGAGGTGTGACTGTAAGATTGAGACTTTTGAAAAAAAGTAAACCACTTATAATAATTCCAAAAGTAACAATTGCTTTTCCAATCATTAAACTGTTTTGAAAGAGTAATCCTGTTTTCATGTTTTGCATGTTTAGATAGGAAAATAATACAATAAGCAAAAATGTTAATAATGCATTATTAATGATTATTGATTTAAAAAAAATTTCTTGGATCATCGATCCAAATACATAAATTGCAACAACGGCAGAATTTTGTTTTGCAAAAAAGTAAATCCATCCTGCCATAAAGCCGAATAGAGGTCCCATTGTTTGATTGCCAAATCCATAAAATCCATCATTTGGATATTTTTTTAAAAGAACAGAAATGGCTAATACAAGAGGCAGTAAAACGATTCCAACAAAAAGGTATGAAAAGGCTCCATAAATACCAGCTTTTTCTACAAGAATACCGCTATTTATAAATAATCCCGTACCAAGGATAATGTTGATATTAATTAAAAGTGCTGATAAAAATGAAATTGATTGATGTTTCATACTGTGTATTGTTTCTATTATATTCTGACATACAAAATGAATAAATCAATGTGTTATTGTTAAGCGTCTTTTGAAAAAATCATCATGATATAAAATTGTTTTTCATATAAAGCTTTTTTTTAAAAAAAAAATTGCTAAAATGGTATTAAAAATAATTTTATTGAATAGGATTTTGTTATGAATAAAAAAATAAATATTTTTTTATCGATGTTTCTTTTTACTGCTGTAAAAATTTGTGCTGGTGAGTTTGATTATACTAATTTAGTTGCGTCTTCGCGTAAAAAAAGAACCTCAATATCACAATTGTATGAAAAGGTTGTTGGTGATTATAGGCAAGGAATACTTATCAATAATCAGTTACAAAATAATGGTGCATCAAAAAATGATGGCGATATTCGTCTAAGACCAATGACTGAAGAAGAAAAGCTTTTTGTTGGAATTTCAAAAATTATTGATGTGACTTTTGAAGAGTTGAGCAAAGAAGATACTGGTCCGCTTGTGCTTGAAGCACCGGAAGAAAAAGATAGTGAGTCTCCCTTGAGTCAAAAAGCATACGAAGAGTTGCGACTTTTAAATCCTAATGGGAAAGGATTTTTGTATAGTTTAAAGCCAGTAACGCGTGCTGGACGTGCTGCAATGCTTCGTTATTTAATTGATAATAATGTTTCAGGAGATGACATTAAAGCAAAGCAAGAACTGCAAGAACAGTTTATGAAAAATCCAGATTTTAAATCATCTATGGCTTCTCATATCACTAAGATAAGCGGCAAACTTGAAAAAAGAATTGTTGATGCGTTTATTATGTGCACAAAAAATCCAAAATTTGACTCTTCAGATACTGTTGATGTCATAGATTGCATACAACAATATGTTGATATCATTCATGCAATGCATCTTTTTATGAAAGATAAAAAATTTGAAAATAAAAAGATTTTATTTTTGAAGCATTTGGATATTGATTCGAATGAAGTTTTTAAGAAATATGTATCATTGTTAGAAGAGTATTATAAAGAAAAAAATTCTTGGCAGATCTCATATCCCAAAGCCAAAGCCTTGGAAAATTTCTTAAGAAGTGGAAAACTTTTTAAACATGTTCTTTTTCCAGCAATGACTGCATATGGTGTTTGCGATTTGTTTTTAACAACAACAAATTTATTTTCTCCGGGTGCACAAAATAGTCAATATTCATATGCAAAAATTTTGGCATCTGATGTGCCATGCATAAAGGCTTTGAATGTTGCTCATCCAAATTTTCAAAAACCTATTCCTGTAAATTTTGAATTTAAAAGAGAAAATGATGTTGTCGGCGTTGTTACAACAGGACAAAATGGTTCAGGAAAATCTTTTGGGTTTAAGCAAATTCTTGCAAATCTTGCTGTTGCACAAGCATATGGGTTTGCTCGGGGAGAGCTTGAATTTGCACCATTTGATGCAATTGATTTGCATGCAAATATTTCTGATTCAGATGATGCTTCAAAGTATACCAACGAAGTAGAATCGTTTAAAAATTTGGTTGATCGGGTAAAGCGTTTGCCAAAAGATAAAAAAAGTATTGTGTTGTTTGACGAAGCATTTGTTTCTACTGGATCACGCGAAGCATTTGAGTTATTAGCAACAACGGCTCGATTCTTGATGCAAAATAAAAATGTGCTTGCCTTGTATGTAACTCACTCTCAAGAACTTGCAAATATTCCTGAGCTTAAGCCTTGGAGAACTAAAGTTGAAAAAAATATTGATGGAACATATACAAGTCTTTATACTTTAGAACCAGGCGTTTCTAAAGAAAACAATGCTTATTTTGCAATGTATAGAGCTGTTGGACCAGTTTTCAAGCAGTTGCTTGATCAGCATTATGCAAAAAAAGGTAATAATTTGAAAGATACTGCATCGGTCAATAAAGATGATCAATCAGTAAATGTTGCTGCAGCTGCTGCATAACTTAATAAACATATTAAATGCATACAAATGGCCTCGTTTAAAAAACGAGGCCATTTGTTATATCAAGGTTTTATTGTGTGAATAAAAAGTTAGCCGCCACAATCTTTAATAAATTTAATATGATATACTCATAGAGCAATAATAAAAATTTTAGTTACTTTAAAATAGGTAGGTTTTTATAAGTTGTTATTTTTTAGATATTCGTGAGCAATATTTTGTTTGACTGTTTCAGTTTTTCCACTTTTCATATTTTTAATTGTGATACTGCCTGTCTCTTGTTCTGATGACCCCAGAAACAAAACATTGGTTGCTTCTGCTTTGTCTGCTTTTTTCATCATTTGTTTGATAGATCCATCAAGAAGAAGTTGTACTGGAATGCCTTCGTGGCGCAATTGATCTGCACATAATAAAGCAAGTGGAATTTGTGCCGGCTCGATTGGAATGAGCATATTGACTATCTGTTTATTTTCAAAAAGATATTTTTTGTTTTCAAGTAAAAGTGAAACTCGTTCAATTCCAAATGCAGCACCAAGCGCAGGAACAGATTTTGATGGTTCAAATTGATTGACAAGCCCATCATATCGTCCACCTCCGCAAAAACTGCTTTGAGCGCCTAATTGGTTGCTTGCAAACTCAAATGCAGTACCATTGTAATAATCAAGTCCGCGCACAAGAAAAGGATTATGCGTATATGAAACAGACATGAGATTAAGTAATTGTTGTACTGTTTTCCATTCATCTGTGCATTGTATGCATAAATGGTCGGTGATGTGTGGAGCTTTTTGATAGAGGTGTTGACATGACTCTTGTTTGCAATCAAAGACGCGTAATGTGTTGTTTTCTGTTCGATGTATGCAGGTTGGACAAATTTGACTTTTGCGTGAGATAAGAAAATTTTTTAAAATAGCTTTATATGAAGTTCTATCGTTTGCGCATCCTAAAAAATTGATCATGAGATAATAATTGTCAAGCAAGAAGGTGTGCATAAAAAGTCGATCAAGTAATGTGATAAGTTCTGCATCATAGCCACAATGTGCTGCTCCAATCATTTCGATATTGAATTGATGAAATTGCCGAAATCGTCCCTTTTGTGGTCGTTCATATCGAAAAACAGGACCGTGAGAAAAAACATTCCAAGGGGTGTTTTGAATACTGTTGTTTAAAAATGCGCGAACCGTTGAAGCAGTCATTTCTGGCCGCAAACAAAGTGATGCATCTAGGTCGTTTCCTTCTTTTTGTGCAATTAAAAACATTTCTTTGCCGACCACATCAGTATGCGATCCAAGTGCGCGCACAAAAAGTTCAACCGGTTCAAGAATGGGCGTTTGAATTTCTG
This sequence comes from uncultured Pseudomonadota bacterium, assembly GCA_964529835.1. GTDB lineage: Bacteria > Babelota > Babeliae > Babelales > Vermiphilaceae > CAZGZQ01. Next base: position 96,801 of record CAZGZQ010000002.1, on the reverse strand, counting down.
AAAAATTATATGAATTAAGATGTCTTTTTGTTTTTTCTATAATATAATTATATGCGTTACATGAAATAAAATCTTGAGTTCCTTTGACGTGTTGAATCATTAAAAATACCTTTTGAAAGATTGTGCTTAATATAGTAAGAATAGCAAAAAAAAAATTCAATGCGAGCACATATCCAGATTTTTATTTTTTATTTGAAAGTTTTTTAAATTTTTTTTGAAATTAATTTTTATTTTTTTATAAAATAATGTATTATTAATAAGTATATGTATAAAAACATTTTTAAGGTTTTGCTATGATTCAGCTTTTTTTACTTTTAATTTCTTTTTGTGTATTTAAAAATCTTGTTTGTATGGAAAGTTCTAAATTAAAAGACGAAAATCAATTTTTTCCAAATAGTATAATCCCTTTTGTTAAAGGAGGTTGTAGAATGTTTAAGGGAAGAAATCAAGATTGTTTTTTGTCAGAGCCTGCAGCACTCGCGGTTAATGATTGGATTAACAAGAATCCACAACATGTAATTAATTATGCAAAAAACCATGATTTAGAGGTTCTTTCTGAAAAAACTGTAAATGAACTTGAATTATTACGCCAATCCTTTGAAGAACAAAAAAAAATACAATTAAAATGCGATACATTAAAAAATGAGTTAGAAGAAAAAGAAAAATTGATTCTGGAATTAAATCAAAATGTTAAGGGGCACAAAGATCAAGAAAAAGCAGCAGCTGAGTTGATGCAAGAATTAAGCATGGCTAAAAGCAAATTATTGCAAGATGCTGAAAAATTAAAAGTAATTGAAGAATCCAATCAATCAGAAAATTTAATATTAAAAGGACAAAATAAAGATCTTATTCAACAAAATAAAGATCTTCTTCAATTAAACAAAGAAATAAGCGATTTGAATAGTCAATTAATTGAACAAATCAAAAAAAGAACTAAAAAATTAAAACAATTCAGTGAAAAAGTACAACTAGTACAAGGCAAAGAGCAATTAAAAACAAGAAATAAGTCCAAGTCTATTCAATTAAATTCAAGAAATTATGAACAAAAAAGAGATAAAACCGTTTCTTTACCATCAAATTTAAAACAAAGTCAAGTTAGATTAGTAGGTCAATTAGCCAAAAAAGAACAAATGATAAATGAATTAAATCAGAAAATAAATGAATTGAGCATAAAATTATACACATTGTCAGATATACCTCTCAGTGATAAACAGGATGCAGAACTGATTTCTGATTTGCGAAATTTAAATGGTGAGTATGCACTATTGTCTGAAAAGTATGAAAATACTTCGAAGGAATTGGAAAGCAGTAAAACAGCATTGACTAAGTTCAAAGAAATGAATGATTTATTACTCAAACAACTAGAGAATAATGCACTCAATTTTGATAACATAAACGTCAAGCATCAAGAATCTATTACAGGAATGGGAAAGCTACGAACTGTTTTTAAAAATAACATTTCCTCTTTAGAGAATTGCAAAACTAAATTACAAGAAGAATCAGCACAAAAAGATAGATTCATTGCTAAGTCAAAGATTTTGAATTATGTTTTGATTCTGGGGATTTCTCTTTTTTCTTGCAGGAATTTGATTAAAAATGGTTTTTGCAAGATTTGGGAACTAAGGCATGCTGTTCCGTCAGTTTCTTTTAAAATGCCTAATATAACTTTTTCTGGATTTTCTAATCCATTTGCAAGTTTTTCAATAGGAGATCAGATTGCTTTGAGATGGACATTATTGCGTAATTATCTTCATATATAAAAAATTTTAAAACTTTTTGTTGGTGCTATTATTCACATAAATGAATAATAGCACCGATTGTTTTAATGACGTTTTTTTTTAAATATTTTTAATTTTTTTATGACTTTTTAGTTTAATACAGTGGTTTAATTATATTCTTAAAATCTGCTGATTTTTGGAAACAATCATTTTATTCAAAAAAGCTTTTTTTGCATTAAAAATCAAATTTTTTTATATATACATTGTTGTTCAATATAAGATCAATTCTTCTTTGTATTATTTAAAAGGGTTGACGAATTAATCGTTGGCATGTTAATGATGGAAGGTAAGAGTTGTACAATGTTGACAATAGCATTTAAGAAGTAAAAATAAGGAGGAATAAAATAATGAAGCGTTATACACTGTTATATGCATTGATGATCGGTGTGATTTTCATGCAGGCTGATTCAAATGTGGATAGTTGTGACACTGAGGTGACAAGTAAAACCTATTTGAGCATGGCACAGCCGTTTCAAAGTAATTCACCTGAATTAGTTGCTGCATTTCGGGCAGACAGAACTCATGCACGTGAAGATGGGTGGCATGGAGCGTTGCAAGGGGTGGTGTTTGGTGGTCGCACAACAAAGTCTGAAAATACTGCTCGATATTATTTTCCTTTTGGAAAAACACAGCTTCTTGTTGAAGAAGATTTAAAGCAGGTTTCAGAAATTAATAAACTTGATCCTGTTGATTTATATTCGGGCCACTTTGGAATTGAAACGGTTCTTGAAACATTTAAAAGTCGAATTTCAATTGCTCCACGACAAACAATTGTTGGCGGTGGATTGCATTATCGACATTCATTGTGGCGTAAAGAAGAACGGGGTATTTGGTTTTCCATTTCAATGCCAATTGTTCATGTGAAAAACGAAGTCAATTTGACAGAAGTTGTTGAAAATGATGGCGGCGGAGTATTTACCGACACTGATTATACTGCACCTGTTGGCAATATGAAAGATGCTTTTAATCAAACTGCATGGAAATACGGTAAAATCAGTGATTGTGCTGATGCAATGAAAAAAACCGGCGTTGCAGATCTTGAAATCAAGTTTGGATGTGAGTGGTTCAAAGATTGTCCGTATAATGTTGAATCATATATCGGGGTTCATGTTCCAACCGGAAATCGTCCAGAAGCGTGTTATGTAATGGAGGCAATTGTTGGGGCAGGAAAGCATGTTGGTATTATGTTTGGTAATTCAATCAGATGTGAATTATATGCCAATGAAGCTATGGATCGTTCATTGCGTATGGAAGTTGCACTTGGTTCAAAATATCTTTTCAAAAAAGAACAGATACGTTCATTTGATTTGAAAAACAAACCATGGTCACGGTATATTCAAATGTATGCAAGCCTTGAAGATGCAACAGCAGCAAGTCTTTTGACTGGGGTTGCAGCTCGAGAAACGTTTACACCAGGGATTAATATTTTGACTCAAGAAGTTGATGTCACTCCAGGATTTATTCACAATTTGAATGCTGCATGGGTGTTGAAAGCAAAATGGTTCCAGGGTGAAATTGGATACAATCTTTTGTCTCGCCAATCAGAATGCATTGAGCTTAACTGCTTTACCGGATCCCCTGCGATCAAGCATCTGTTTGGGGCTGGACAAACAAACCCGGTTCGCGATATGACTGGTAATTTTATTTTAGAAACTTCAGATGGGTCAATTACGGGTAATTTCCCTGTACCGCTTTCATTATATGAAAAATCGGTTATAACAAGCTCAGATATCGATCTTGCATCTGCCGCAACACCTGCTCACCTTGCACACACGGTTTATGGATCGCTTGGCGGTAATTTTGATGAATGCCGTTGGCCAATTCTTACTCATTTTGGTGCAAGCTATACTTTTTCTCGTGCAACAAATGCTGTAATGGATCACTGGACTATTTGGGCAAAACTTGGTGTTTCGATTTAACTATTGATTTTTTAAATTCTAAAAAGGAATGATTGTAATGATCATTCCTTTTTGTTTTGGAAAACATGAAAACAAATTTGACAATTCTGATTTTTATTTTTTGTTCTCCTTGTATCATGAATTCTATTGGAGTGCGTCAATTGAAAGAATTTAACGATGCAAAAAAAGAAATTGAAAAAATAGTTCGTTTATCAGGACCATTGTCAGATGAGATATATAAATCATTTGAAAAAAATATTGCAATTATCGAACCAGTTGATAAAAAAATAGCAGATGATTTTCGGGCCCAAATTGCAAAAAAAAAGATGAATTTAGATGATCAATCTTTTTCTAAGGAATTACTCTTTGACGTTGCACAAAAAGAGTCTCAAAAAACAGAGAACAAAGAGGCTGAAGCATTGAAATCGATTTTTATACAGCCTTCTTTACAAGAAACTCACCAGTCAGAAACATTGCAGCAAATTAAAACTGATATTGTTCACAAACAACCTGAAAGAATTGAATTTGAATCTGATGTTCCTTTAACCATTGAAATGAAAGAAACACCGGTTATTTCTGTTACTGCGCCATGGACGGCTCCTATTGTCAAATCAGAGCCAGAATTACGTCAAACACCAGTTGTTTCAACACAGTCTGCCTGGTCTGTTCCTGTGTCAAAAAAACAGCAAGAACAGGAAAAAGAGCAAAAAAAAATTCAAATTACTCAAAATGTTAGTAAATTTGAAAATGCAGTTGATCAAGCTGAAAAAAATTTAAATGCTTTAATGATTGATCAAAATTATGTTTTTCAAGAAAAACATGTTGATTTTAAGAATTGGAATAATGCAATTAACAATTATAGTGCTGAATTATTGAATTTAAAAAATGTTGATATATCTTTATATAATCAAAAAATAATAAAGGCACAAAGGATAGAAAATCTTTTTGCACAAAAATTGGTTGATTATTTCTTAAAAAACATTCAACTTTTAAGGGAAAAAATTGAAACGCAACTGCTTATATTAAAAAACAATGAAGAAACCAAAAAAACTAACAGGTTGATTTTTTCTGATCCTAGTGAATTTAATAAAAAATCATATGAATATTTTTTTGGTGATATTTCAAAAAACTTGTGGTCCATTCCAAACACTCGAAAAAATCTTTCTTGGTTTAAAGACAATTATCAGCAACTTATGGATACTTATTTTAATAAAGGTATTAAGCCTTTTTCTGATCTTTTATTTGAATATCATAATACAAAAAAGAATCTTATTAATTCTGAGACTTCTGACCAATTAAAATCAAAAATTAATGGCTTGAAAGAAGATATTGATGAATATAAACAGTTACTTTCAAATGCATATAATGCAATGTTTCAATTTCAAAAATCATTGTTATCAGATGATATAAAACAACAGAAAGCACTTATAGAAGATAATAAAAAAAGCAATTATTTCAATTATGAACGACATATTACATTTTTGAATGAAGCCGATCAAACAATTAAGAATAAATTTTGGCAAAAATTATGGCCGGAAACTGCTTCTTCATTGATATAACGAGGTTAGCATGAAAAAATACTTTTTAATCTTTTTTTTTCATGTTGGCAGTTATGCTATTTCTGTTTCTCAATTAGAGCAATTGCAGATTGCTCGCAAAAATATTGCAATGGCTCTTAATCAGTATAGTGATGTTATTCATATGAAACAAAGCGAGATTTATGCGTGGAAAAAAGATATTGAAAGCAATTTTGCAGTAATTGAAAAGTTTGATCCAGATGAAGCTTTGAAGTTAAAAGAAGCAATGATTGATCCAACATTTGCTGCGCTTGAAAAGCTTCAACAACAAAAAGTAGCTTTGAAAAATGCAGATTTCCAAATTCGGTCTCATATTGCTATAAAACAGCCAGAAAAAAAAGTTAATCAAGCAAAGCCAGCCACCACGAGCTTGCCTTTGAATAATGAATCGATTAATGTGACAAAAACTGAAGAAAAAAGTAATTTTTCCCCGCAGCAAGAAATTATTGTAAAACCAGTACAACCAAAAAAAGTGATTATTGCACCACCAGTCAAAGGGAACAAAGATCAATCAGCACATGAAGGTGAAGCAAAGAATATTAAAGATATTCAATCAAAAGAAGTTGATATTTCTGAAATAGAAGTTGTCAAGCCGATTGAGTCTTCTTTGGTTGAAAAAGAAGCGTCTATTATATCAGAACAACCAAAAAAAGTTATTGCGGTGCCACCAGTCAAAGGGAACAAAGATCAATCAGCACATGAAGGTGAAGCAAAGAATATTAAAGATATTCAATCAAAAGAAGTTGATATTTCTGAAATAGAAGTTGTCAAGCCGATTGAGTCTTCTTTGGTTGAAAAAGAAGCGTCTATTATATCAGAACAACCAAAAAAAGTTATTGCGGTGCCACCAGTCAAAGGGAACAAAGATCAATCAGCACATGAAGGTGAAGCAAAGAATATTAAAGATATTCAATCAAAAGAAGTTGATATTTCTGAAACAGAAGTTGTCAAGCCGATTGAGCCTCCTTTGGTTGAAAAAGAAGATGCTTTAAAGGAAAAATCATTGTCAGATCAAGATATTGTGGCAATTGCTTCAACAAAAGATGATTCTTTGGTTCAAGAAAAAGAAACAACCCCTCTTGAAAAAAAGACGCAAAAAGGTGTAAAAAAGCAACCTATTAAAAAAGGCAAAATTCCGCCTACAAGAGAAAAAGTTTCTTCACAGCGAAAAACTCAAGTAAATGTTGGCAAAAAAGTTATTCCAAGAAAAACTGAATCACTTAAACCTGATCAAATAACCTCTGCAAAAGAAGATGTCAATCAAAAAGATAAAGAAGTTCAATCTGACGTTAATGCTATTCAACCAGAACCTGTAGCAGCAGATGTATCACACGATGAAATTAAACCTTTATCCCCTAATTTGGACAATGTATCTGATACAAATGAAGATTTTTTTATCGATATTAACAATGTTTAGCTCTTATGTGCCGTTGGTTTTTAAATCATAAAAGCGTTTTTCTTGAAACTTTATATACAAAATCAGTACTATTAAGAATGATTATCAATAAAGTATTAAAAAGGGAGCGTTATGATATACCAATTTTTAAGGGTTGCATTATGTGCTGCTCTTTTAACCGGTACAAGTGTGCATGCGGTTGGAAAGCGGGCGTTGTGGAACTTTGTTGAAGCAAAAAAAGAGTTACAAAAAAAACTTTCTGATCTGCGCAAAATGGATGCAACTGCAGCAGAAGATCAATCAGAAGCATTAGCTGCCGACATTCAAGGATTAATTGATGAAGTCAAAAAGCTTGATCCAACAAAAGCCTCTGAATTTCAAGAGGTTCTTGATGCTTCATTTGAAGTTGAAGCGGGATCGTTAAGTCTTTTGGCTCAAAAACAGCATGAGCAGTTAAAAAAAGAAATCACTGATGCGAGCTCAAAAATTCAAAAAAATGGTGATAAAATTGGAGAGGCTGTAGAAAAACAGTCTGATATTATTTTAAGTGACGATGGTGACATTGTATCTAATCCTTCAGGTGGGATTCCTGGATTATCAGATGCTGCTTCAAATGGTTATTTGGATTATTTGACATACGTAACGGTTCCAATCTCTGCAATTACATTTCCGTTTACCAAACTGATTGCCAAATCATATAAAATGGGAATGCGCTTATTGGATTTCATTACGGCTGGTAAAATTGAAAGAATTCATAAAACCTATATTGGTATTTTAGAACAAGAAAAAGATGCCCTTGCTGCAGCAATTGCAAACAGCTCCACGGCAGCAGCGTTAAAGATCAATGGATTTTTGGCTCGAATTACTGATGAATCATCAGAAGTTGCTGATGTTACAACCACCTTGTTACCGCAGGAAAAACGATGGTTTTTAGGTAAAATTTATGATAAAGCAAAAACAGTTGCATCTTCTCTGCGAACCAAAGAGACTTTGTCTGGTTCAAAATTGCATGCGATTGTTATTGGTGAGTTGCTTGAATATAATGCAGTCATGACCCCATTAATCGATCTTGAAAAACATTCTGGCTTGAAATTGGCACTTTCAAATATGCAGGGTTATTTTGCAGAATTTTTACAAAAAATGAAAGACAAAAAATCGTTTAGTGACGATGAAAAAAATCTGATTGGTGCATTGTATGAATTACATCATACGCTGGACTCTGCAAATGAAGAATCCAAAAAAATTCTTGATACTGAGAAAAAAGCAGTCTATCCAAACGGGAAATTGAGTGATATATTCACTTTTGGGCAAAATAAGGTTGATTTTGAAAAAATAATTGCAACTGCAGCCATTGATAAGTCAAAACATATTGATACCCGTTCATATCCACAAAAAGTCCAACAAGCACTTTCTGTCAAAAAATTGCGTGCATACAAAGATGACTTTGCAGCGCTTGCAGGTCTTGTCTTGACGATTGCAGGTGGTTCTTATTTGGTTGAAAGCTATTTGCCGCAATATAAAAATAAGTTCACTGCATATGCATCTGCACCAATTACCTATGTTATTTCTTTAGTGAAAACTTATTTCAAAATGCCAACTGTGTTTGGAGCAGTGACTGATGCTGCAAAAAACAAGGCAGCAAATGCCCTTGCAGCAATCAAAGGAAAAATCAAGCAATTACCTTATTCTGACAAAATTGCCGGTGTGATTAGTGCTTCATGGGTTAAAGCAGCATCCTTGGCTGGTGCAGGAACTCGTTTGCTTGGAAATTTGTATGCAAAAGTCAAAGGGCAATCTGATATAATTCAAGATCAAGACAGAGAATGGGAAGAGCAACAAAAAGTGTATGAAGAGTATTATGCTGATGACATTGCTGCACAGCAAGCATTTGCTCAAGCTCAAGCGCAAGAACAAAGAGGTATTGAGTTAGACCAATTCAGGCTTGAACAAGGGGAAGTGGAACGTGATACTGAACGTGCTATTGGCTCCAGAGAGTTAGATTTTGATCCTTTTGCTGTTCAAAAAAATAGCTGGGATGAATCTCAAGCACAAGGCGATTAAATAGTATTAATTAAGTTACAAATAAGGCAAGATCGGCATACTTGTTGGTCTTGCCTTATTTGTAAAAAAGAGAAATAATAATGATGGTTTTTTTTCTTGTATCTTTTGTGTGGCATTGTCAGGTATATGCAATCTCTTCTTCTGCATTGGCACAAGTAAAACAGGCAACGGCTGATCTGGAAACTGTTTTGGCAAAACCGGTGGGTGCAAACAAATCTGAAAATGATCAAATAGTTGCCAACATGACTCAATTGCTTGGTATTATTCAAACATTGGGTGATGCAAAAGCAGTTGCCAAATATCAAGGACTTGTTGATTCAAAAAAACAGGCGATTGATTTGGCAGAAAAAAATCTTGTTTTGCAAGAAAAAAATAGTGCATTGCAAGATGCAGTTGATCAAACGATAGCTCATATTGCAACGCAAGAAAAGCAAATTGCAAAGGCATCAAAAAAGCTTGAATCTGTTGGATTATCATTGCCTTCAGTAAAAACAACAGTATCTGATGTGATTGATCAGATAAATGTGTTTATTGATGATTTTATCAAAAATGCAACTCTTTTAAATTTGGAATCATTTGAACAGTCGCTTGATCAAATGGTTCAAAAAGCATTGAAAAAAAGCAGCGTTGAAAAAGAGAAAAATCAGATTATTGAGTTTCAAAATAACGCACGATCAATCATTTATAAAAAATCATTTACCTGGTTTTGTGAAGGATTTGATGAAATAACAGACAGTTGCAATGAAATGCTTGAATTATTGAATAATGTGAATGGACTGAAAAATCCTGATCAAGAAACATTTATCAATACAGTGTTTGAAGATGACCTATTAATGCTTTCAATTGTTTTTAAAGATGGGTTTGAGTTGATCTTAAAAATGCATGATAATTTTAAAAAGAGTTGTTTGCAAAATGGATTTGCAAAAAAAATGTTTGGTTTGTTGGATGATCAATCAAAGGAAAAATTTGATCTCATTTTTGTTACTTTTGTTAATCAATATAATAAAATAATTGATTTTTTAATGAATACTTTTGAAATGATCAATGCTCATCTTGATGATATAGCAAAGACAAAGCCTGCTCTTGCGCAACAACTTTGGCAAGAAATAATGGGTATTCAGGATGCAGGTTATCAATATACCGGAGCACTTGATTTGTTTGAAACTGAAATTATGAGTTTTTTTGCTGATCATCAAGAGTATAAAAAAATGTTTTCTGATCAAGCAAAAGGTATTGAATTGATTGATATGTGGGATACACTTTCTGAAAAAAAATTTTTGATAGAAAATCAATCAACCTCTTCTGGGGTAATTCCGCCGCCGCCGCCACTTTTTGTTTCTGGACAAAAAGAAGTAGTTGATGCTGATTTTAACACTCAATTGGCTGCTGCCGTTAAAAAACAAAAAAATTCATCGCACACTGTGGCAATACCTCCTTCTTCAAATAAACCAGTTGCTGCAAAGGCTGCTTTTTTGAGTGAAATTGAATCAAAAGCGCAGGAACGAGCAAACAAAGCTAAAGATGGAACGGATCCTTCTATCCTTACTGCACAATTGAATGCTCGACTTAAAACATTTGAAAAACTTGAAAAACGGATTGATGATTTAGGTAAATTTGAAAAGGGTGCTGATCAAGAAATTGCTTCATTAAAACAACAATTTGATGACTTGTTATATGATAAGCCAGGCGCTTTTTATAGTCCGCGTTACTCTATGGCTCAATATTTTCAAGACATTCCTGAAATTGAAAAAATTGAATTAAAACTTGATAAAAAAATGATTGACTCAAAAAAAGTTGGAATGTCAAACGAATGGACAGATGAACAAAAAAAGCAATTTGAAGACAAAAAAAGTTCACTGAAAGCTGCTTTGCAACAAAAACAAGCTATTATTTATCAATACGGGCTTTCTCTTGCTTCAAGTGCTGTTGAAATTACTCATGGAATGCTTGATACGCTTATTAAAAATGAAAACCAAATACTAACAAGTAATTCATTGTTTATTCAATTTGAGCGTGATTTAAGCTATTTTTATTTTTTGGTTCGATTTGGTATGTATGAAGTGATAAAATCCTTGCCTTTGTCTAAGGATAAAATGAGTTTTATGAGCAGTTGGTTTTCAGATACAGTGCCATTATTTGTGCAGCTTATAAAATCACTTAATGGTATTGCTGAGCAATTGATTGCAGGTCAATCTTTGCCTGATAAAACTTTTGGCCAACGGGTTATAGCTCCTCTTTTTGGGTTAATAGAACTATTGGAATTTTTTGAAAATCGATTTCAACTGCAAAAATCAAATCAGGCTAACGATCTTTTGGCTGCAAAAAGTCAACTTGAAACTATAAGTCAGGGCCTCTATGAAAAAGGAGTGATTGCTTCAAAAGATTTTCAAAGTACCATTGATATGCTTGATAATTATATTTTTCAATCAGTTTCACATAAGAAAAAATAGAAAGGGTTTGTCATGAAGTTTATAAAATTTTATTTAATCGGTTCATGTATGGGTTTGTTTGTTTCCTTTACCTATGCATGTAAATTTTATATTCATAATGATGGATCGCGAACAATTTTTGTTTATGATCAGACAATGCAGCATCATTTTGAAATTATGCCAAAAAGAAAAGTTCTTGTTGGTGATCCTGAAAAGCATGCTCATTGTACTGTGTATTATAAATCTTCACCTGATAAAGTTGCTGAATTTCGAATGGTTGCCTGTGCAACTCCGGGCATGTCAACAGATATTGTTTTAAGTGAATTGCTTGAAGGCAGGGTGCCTGAAATTTTTGAATATATGCAGATTGATGATTCACAGCAGCAGACAAAAAAGGCAGGTGGGTGTTCTGCTTGCAAAGCCCGTCATCAATAATCAAATTTGCTTTTTAAAGTCCTCTTTTTTATACTAAGGGTAATCGTAATAGATTCAAATTAGCCGTAAAGGACTCTTGTGATTGCAACAACCGAATTTAAAAAGGGTGCAAAAATCCTTTTTGAAAAGCAGCCGTATATGATTTTGGAATATCATCATGTCAAGCCAGGAAAAGGTGGCGCATTTTTGAGAACCAAAATGAAAAATCTTATTACAAACCTGGTGAAGGAAGAGACTTTTCGGTCTGGCGAAAAATTTGAGCAGCCTGATCTTGCGTATAAAAATATGGCTTATTTATATGAAGAAGATGGTTTGTATCATTTTATGGATCAAGATTCATATGAAGAGGTGGTTTTTAATAAGGAAACTATTCAAGAGTCACTTGATTATTTAAAAGAACAGGCAATTTTTTCAATATTATATTTTGACCAAAAGCCAATATCAGTTCAGCCACCAATGTTTATGGAATTAACGGTTGCCCAAACCCCACCGGGGGTCAAAGGTGATACGGCACAGGGTGCTGGATCAAAACCTGCAACTCTTGAAACAGGGCTTGTTGTGCAAGTTCCTCTTTTTGTCACGGAAGGTGACATTTTAAAGATTGACACACGAGAAGGTATTTATATTGAACGAATCAAACGATAGGTAAACATATATATGGAGCCCTTTGATCCGTTAGAGCAGCTGACTGAGCTGCGTGATTCTGAGTCAAAACGCTCTGAAAGAGCACTTGTTTTGAATCTTTTGTATGCGATTGATGCTTTGGATTACCAAGAAAGTCTTGATGATCTTGTTGCAAATTTTAACAAAGGATTTGAGATGTCAATTGATGTTGCAGGTCCTGTAGCCAAAACTGTTCAAATGATTGTTGATGATCGGTCTCGTTTAGATGATATGGTAAAACCTTATTTGCAGCATTGGCATTATGATCGAGTTAATCTTATGGTCAGACTTATATTGCGGTATGCTGTGTGGGAAATTGTACAAAAAAAAAATGATCCAAGGATTATAATTAATGAGGCAATTGAGCTTGCAAAACAGTTTTCAGAGCCAGATGCCTATCGATTGGTTAATGGTGTTTTGGATGCTATTGTAAAAAATATTAATTAATAGCCAAAGAGATTTTTCCAAAATCTGATTGAGCGAGTAAAATAATTGTACCAATTATGTATCGGCCTGAAGAAATTTTGATAGAGCGTATCTTTTACTTTTTTGAAGGTTAAATATTTATAGATTGTTTGATAAAAATTATTTGATCTATTTTCTTGCTCACTTATGTTTTCTTCTTCAAACTCGCCAGTGCTTAAAAATAAATTTAATTGATCTGGCTGTTCTTCTTTTGAATATTTTGAAAGATTAGCTTTTATTTCTGCAGTGTTGAAATTTTTTCTCAAAAATGGAATAAGGTCGATTATCATATTAATATTTGATTCTATAAGATTAAGAGAGAAATAAATCTGTTGTACTTGATTTGCTATTTTATTTTTTGATTGAGCAAAATCTTGAAATAGTTTTTTCCATATTTCAAAATTGGTTTCGTTAACAGTAATATCTGCTTGTTTTGTTTTAAAATGGGTATATCCTGCCATTAATGCAAGTTCAAGAATGTTGTTATTTTTAATCAAAGCATCTTTTTTTGTTTGTTCAATCGGGATTAAAATTATATTTTCATTATCTTTTTGCTGAGTCATTACTACTCTTTCAGGATTATCTATTATACTATTTTTAATTCCTGAATCATAAGCAATACTTTGATTAAACAAAGGAAATGTATTTTGTGCATATTCAAAAAGAGAAATTGAAAAATAATCTTTTGGCTCATGTTGTGTGTTAATGCTTATTGTGTTAATAAAAGGAGTGCTCCATTTATTTATTGTGATTGTATTATTAATACTATCTTGGTAGGTATACAATTGTGGTGGAAAATCACCATAATAATCTTCAGATTGCATTGTATTGATGGTGTGAATGCTACAAAAAATGAGAATACCATATAATACTTTTATCATTGTGCTGTACCATATACTTTATTTTTTAACCAATTAAAACTATTTCTTGCATAATGATAAAGCATTCCTACTGCTGAATACACAGAATATATGTTCCATAATGTTTTAACTTTTCCTGCGGTTGTTTTTGGTATACTTGGAAATGATTTTAATGATCCAATAGATTGGTAATTTGACTTTAATAGTGAATAAGAGCTGTAGAGTTGCGCTGCAGGAATGCCGTATTTGAATAGGAAACTAATTCCTTTGTCAATTCCACCAACTATTTTTTGTTCTATTGGGTCTATTTGATATTCTTGTTTTTTATTAAATTCAGCTTCTTCTTGTGAGAATATTTCTAAATAATGGGCAAAAGCATCATTAAGCTCTTGTGCGATGTTTATAGTATCAGTATCATTTTCATGCTTTTGCCAGAAGTTATCAAATAACTCTTGAAGTCTATCTTTTGATGGATTTTGTTCTGTATTAAAAAAATTGTAAATTGTTTTTAGTTCCTCTTTTTTATTCTTATTTACAATAATATTAATTAGTATTCGGGGTTCATTTGGAGAAGTTAATCTGTTTATATTTTGTTGAGCATTCATTTGATCGTTCTTACTTGTGAGAAATTTCAACAAATCTATAATGGTATTTTGTTGTAAAATACCATTTTTATTCTGACTATTTGCATATGAAAGGCATCCGCAAAAAAGGTCAAAATGATCTTGTGACCAACTATTTTTAAAATAAAATAAAAGTGCCTTGTCTTTTATTTGAACTAAATTTTTTATCAAGTTATCATGTTTTTCTGGATTGTAATTTGGTATGGTAATAACATTAGTAGGTAAAATGAAAATTTGATTTTCTATTTCTTTGTAATTTGCAATAAAATTAAAAGTAAAATTAATGGTATTTATTTGGTGAAATACAAGATCATTGTTTGAATTATTATTTTGAAAGTATGCTTCATTAAATACAAGAAATTTTGTATTATTACTTGTTTGTAAAAAATGTGTCCATATAATTAAAAAAAATAAAAAATACATGAATTTCCTTATTTTTGAAATACTTTTGTTTTTAATGCTCCAAAGCCAATTTTTGAATAATGATAAAGCGATATAAGAGTCGGCAAATATATAAAAAAATTCCATAAAGTTTTAATGTATTCTTTTGTAGTATGAGGCATTTTGGGTAATGATTTCAATGATTTAAGAGATTGAAATGTTGCATAAATCGAATAAAGCTTGAATGCTGTAAATCCAATCTGTCTGAATTCTTTAAATTGAGTTGTTATTTTTTGATAAAGTATATTTTGTTCGTGCTTTTTATTACTATTTTTAATAAATTCACTGTCTGTTTGACTTTCAAGATCATGATCTTGAAGTTCTATTTCAAAAACAGCCAAGGTATTTTTGAGTTCTTTTTTATGATTTTTATTTAAAATAATATACATTGTAAGTGGCTTTTTATTCAAAGGGAGGTGTATTGATTTTTTGAACTTATCAAAATAGTGTTCATTTTCACTAAAAAATACATATAATTTTGAAAAAACATCTTGATATATTACAACTGATTGATTGTTAATATGGGCTTTATTAAAAATTGTTTGTAAGCTATCCATCTGTTTTTGTGAATATTTTTCTTTAAAATAGATCAAATAAGTATCTTCTTGCCTTATCAAATCAACATTTTTTATAGATTGATTTTCTAACGTATTTATTGCTATAAAGTTATCCATGTCAGGCTTATTATAAGTGAATGTTATTTTTAAAGGAAATCGAGTAAATAAAGAATCATCAAAATGCAATGCTTTTTTTGCTTGATCAATCATTATTTCTAAATTGGAACCTATTAATAGATATGGCATGAGTACTAAAAAAATTTTAATGTATTTCATGGATTACCTTTTTTTTGGATAGTGCCATTGATATATTTGGTTAAAAATATTTTTAACCAAAAGACCATTTCCAAATATGTTTGCAAAAAAGAGACTTTTATCTAAAAAATTATTTGGGAATGAAGGAATTTTTTTGTTTTTGAATAATGTATAAAAAAATCTACCTGTTGATCCTATTGCATATAATTGCAATAATATTTGTAATATTTGCACATATTTATGAGGTTTAATTTCAGAGTTTTTTAATTTTTCAAGATAATTTTTATCACCTGGTTCTTTTAAAATTTGATTAATTGTTGCGATATTTTTTTGAGTCAGATATGGTTCAGCTTTTTCTAGTAATACAGACTCGTCTTGAATTTCTTTTCTGCTTAATTCTTGAGCCAAGCGATAATTAAAGTGTGATAGTATTGCATAAAGCCCTTCTTTTAAATCGCGCAATCGACTGTTTAAAAGTGCAATTACAAGTGTTAATTTTTTATGTTCTTGTGTATTTGGAGTTGTGATCCAAAGGATAAACCAATCATTTTTTTTTATTTGATCAAATGGTTTAGATGGTATCGGAGTAGTAAATATTTTTTTGTGATCAGGTTTGGGGTCAGCAATTGTTGTTATGGGAAGATAACCTTGAAATGTTTTTTGTTGTGATGCATATGTTATCGCATCTGCTAATGAATTAAAATTTTCAAATTTTTTTTGATTTTTTTTCCAATAAAAATGATTATGTTTGTAATAAAATACAAGATCGATTTTAAAATATTCTTTGATTGATGTATCAAATCGTTTTATATCTGTAGTGCTTCTGAGTTCAATTTGTGCATAGACAAAAGGGGTACTTTGTTTTTTAAGCTTTTGATTATTATAATTATTACCACCACCATCATTATTACCATCGCCGGGGAAAATGACTCTTGTATCAGTCAAGCGTTCAAGTTTTTCTGCGAATGTTTCATGAGGATTAACAAAAATTGGGCCTCTGTGGCTTGGATTATAAAATGGTTCAGAAGGATTATAGGTCCTAAAATTATTGTTTTTCCTTGGGTCTGGATTTGGATTGTTTGGTTGGTCTGCATATTTTTGCATTGAAAATGAATATACAGATAAAAATAGTAATAAACCTATAAACATGAAAATAATTGTGTAATGTGTATATCTATCAATAACAGCATACTAAATTCAATTTGTAATGCACAACTTTATTGTTAAAAACTGCCTTTTTTTCTTCTTTGTCGAGACCTTTTTATACTTTTTGCTTTATAATGAGCAAGTTTAAATGCTGTTGAAACAGCATTTAAAATTCCCTTTTTTGTTTCAAAAAGGGTTTCAGGTTCTGGGCAAAAGGTAGCCGTATTGTTTTTTGTAAAAACAAGTCGACTAATTAATGAGCTTGGATAGCAAGGTTTTTGTGTTATAGTGGCTATCCACTCTGCAATTAATGGATTATGAAGTTGAAAATGTTCAGGCTCGCTATTTTCAAAAAAAATTCGAAGATTATAAAAATTCCATTCTGAACTTAAAATACGACAAAATCGGCCAAAAATTGGTTGTACCGAATCATTTGTTGAAAAGAGATTCCAACCTGTTTTGATAAGGGTAGTATGAGGAGCATATTTTTTGGTATCAATAGGTGTTCCTAAAGCAAAAATCGATTCAATAATCGGTTTTTGATGCTCTTTTGCAAGTAATTGTGATGCAATAAAAGCAATATTTGCTCCATGTGAATGCCCAATAATGTGGATTTTATTTTCTGGTGCATAACTGTTAATTAGTTGTGCAAGTGCATATGCAGTACATGATCTAACCGATTCGCTATTTTTGCCTGACCAAAGAAATGGAACAATGTGTGAATTTTTATTGATACTTTTTGAAAGCTCTTTAAAAAAATCCCCTTGAGGCATAAACCAGTTATTGATATGATCTGACCATGTTCCGTGAATTAAAATGTATATTTCTTTCATTGTAATAGTATCTGCACAAAGAAAATAATTGTATCACAATCATACATGAATACATATTACAATAAAAAGGGTGGATAGTAAAATTATCCACCCTTTTTAATAAGATAAAACTATGTTTTAAACTTAACTATTGTTTTGACAGCAGTTATCATCTTCATCGCATTCTTCTTCATCGCACAATGAAACTTCGTCTGAATCCAAATCGGATTCGTCAAAGAAAAACATGCTTAACTCTTTTTCAGCATTTTCAACTGAATCAGACCCATGTACTGCATTTTTATCGATGCTTGAACCAAACAATTGCCGAATTGTTCCCTTTTCTGCTTTTGCAGGATCTGTTGCACCAATAAGTTTTCTCCAATCTGCAACTGCATTTTCTTTTCCAAGAGCCAAAATAATTGCAGGGCCAGAGCATACAAAAGCAATCATGTCTTGAAAAAACGGTTTGTCTTTGTGAATTTCATAAAATTCAGCAGCTGCTTCTTCAGTCAGATTAACTTTATGCATGCGAATAATATCAAATCCATGCTGTTCAATTATATCAATTATTTTACCGCTGTGTTTTGCAAGAACTGCATCAGGCTTAATCATTGCAAATGTATATTCCATATCTTTAATTTCCTTCGTTGTTTTTACGTTCTGCAATTGCAGATTCAAGTGCAATTTGGAATGCGCTTTTCATTTTAGGTGCATTTGAATCTTCGTTTGTTTGTTGTTTTTTGACATAGCTGTGTGATGATGTGTCTCGTTTTGTTTTGTCCTTATCAGAAGCTTTTGAGTCATTTTGACTTGTATGCTTTTCTGAACGACTTTCAAGATTTGTGCTCAAGCCAATTTTGCGTTCTTCTTTATTAATAGAAATAACTTTAAATTGTCGTGTATCACCAACTTTAAACATCTGTTCGGCTTTTTTATTTTCATCTTGGATCAATGTTGTATTATGAAGCAATCCTTCAATTCCTGTTGGAAGTCGTACAAACGCACCAAAGTTTGCGATTTTTGAAATTTTGCCATTAATAATTGATCCAATGGCGTATTCTTGTTCAACGCCAAGCCATGGATCTTGTGACAGTTGCTTAATTCCAAGAGATACTTTTTTGTTGTCAGCATCAATATTAAGAATTATTGCTTCAACTTCATTTCCAACCACATATCTATCGCCAGGATGTTGCACATGCTCTGTCCAAGAAAAATCTGAAATATGCACTAATCCGTCGATTCCTGGAAGTAATTCAACAAAAATACCAAAATCGGTGATATTTGTTATTTTGCCTTTGATCTTTTGTCCAACAACAAATTGTTCAGAAACTTGTTTCCATGGATTTTTTTCAAGACGTTTGATACTTAATGACATTCTTCTGTTTGGAATATCAAGTGAAACAATAATTGCATCAATCATTTGTCCAACAGAATAACGATCTTTCAGGTCACTGATTCGATCAGTCCATGAGATTTCAGAAATATGTACCAATCCTTCAATTTCTTTATCAACTTCAATAAAGAGTCCATAATCGGTAATGCTGCCAATTTTTCCAGAAATCTTGTCACCAACTTTTAGTTGATCGGCTATTTTTTCCCAAGGATTTTTTGAAATTTGCTTTAATCCAAGTGAAATTTTTTCACTTGCTTCATCAAATGACAATACTTTTACTGAAATTGTATCACCAATTTTAAGCATTTCACTTGGATGAGTAATGCGACCCCATGTCATATCAGTGATATGTAAAAGTCCATCAACCCCACCGATATCAATAAAGGCACCATAATTGGTTATATTTTTAACAACACCTTGAATAACTTGTTCTGGTTTGAGTGTATCAAGAATTTGTTTGCGTACTTCAGATCGTTGTTCATTGAGGTATTTTCGACGAGAAATGATAATATTACCTCGTTTTTTATTTACTTTTAAAATTGTTGCAGTAATGTTTTGACCGACAAATTGATCAAAATCAATAATACGTTGCAAATCAATTTGTGAACCTGGCAAGAATGCAGGAACGCCAACATCAACATTGAGACCGCCCTTGACCTTATGAGTAACAACCCCTTCAACAGGCTTGTTGGATTCAAAAAGAGCGATGATTTTGTTCCATGAACGCATTGATTTTGCTTTTTCATAGGATAAAACAACTGTTCCATCAATATTTTCAAGAGCATCTAACATAACCTCGATTGATTCGTTAGGTTTAATCTGTTCAAGCTCAGTTTCAGAAAATTCATGACGGTTAATCAATCCACGTGATTTGTAGCCGATATCAATCAAAACTCCTTCAGAATCAATCTTGATAACAGTACCGCTGATTAATTTGCCTGGCTGAAATGTTGAAAAGGTACCTTCATATAAAGATGCAAGTTCTGCTAGTTGTTCTGGATTAAGAACAAGATCTGAGGTCATTTCTTCAAAAATTGCTTTATTTTTGACGGGGCAAAAATCTTGCGCGCGTATTCTTTCTTTTGACATGCAAAAGGATCCTTATCGTAGCCATAACGGCTCGTTCTCAAATGGTGCATTTGAGGTTATGAGTGAATATAATTATTATTACCTAAGTAAAAATAGCAAAAATACAAAAAAAGTATAGAGCGAATATCGGGCATGTCTTATTTGTTTTTAAAGCATTAATAAAATTATAAAAATCTTCAATTTGACATTTTTGTGAAAAAAAGTACTATTAAAATAGTATGAAAAAGAACGTATAAAAGGTGATAAAATATGAAAAAAACAGTATTAGCATCATCTTGCTTGTTTTAAGTTCATTTATAAAAGCAGATTTGGCTATTTCCCAAAATGATTTATGCCTAAATTCTGAAACAAAAGGTATTCAAAAATCTTTACCCGTTTCAGATGAGGCTGTTGTTAATCAAGAGTTGGTTGAAGCCTTTTTCTGGTGCAATAGAAAATGGTGCAAATGATATACAGTATAATTTGCATCCTACATTGAATGATGATTTGAAAAGATCTGATGATGCTCTTGATGTATTTGTTAAAAATGTTATCCATACAAATTTTATTATAAAGCAAGTAGGCCTTTTGTTTATGAAAACTCTTTTTTTGATTACGTCTCATGACAAAACGATTGTTAATACACTTGATTCTTTTACTGATAATCAATTTAGTCAAATTAAATTTTCTGCATTGCCTCTGTCTTTAAAAATTTTAGGATATGCGTTTTTGTATCATACTGGTTATAATGGTTTACGATTTTTGCTTGAAAGAGTTATGCCTGTTTCATATACAAAGACCTTCAATGAAAAATTGCTAGGTATATATAATCGTTTCCCTCGAATGAGTAAATATCTTGGTTGTTTTGTGGGATTGTTTGATGCATTTGCAACCCATTATTTATAAGAATAATTGGTTTATTGTGCGTATGTATAAAAAATAATTTGAGAGGTTATAAAATTATGAAAAAAATAATTTTGTTGATGATTATCATTATCAGTGGTGTTGCGTGTGCCCTTGAACAACAAGATTGTATCACTGAAAATGGAACTCAAGAAATAGTTATTCAAAATGGAAGTACTGTATTGCAAGACAATATGATCTTAGAAAATGAACCAGTCAATGGCGCTGTCAAAGATCAGATTCAAACAAAAACAGAAGAGGCAGCATTTATTATTACATCTCTTTTAAAAGAACCGCTTAATAAGAAAAAACGTTTTGACGCACTCGATTTATTTGTAAAAAGTTGGACAAGTGAAACATCTCAATTGAATGCGATTGAGCAAGTAGTTTCTGCTGTGTATTGTGCTATTACGCTTGATAATACTATGCGTATTTTTGGTTTTAAGAAGAATGCTTATCTCTTAATTGCTGTTATGGCATCCATAGGAATAACTGATCTTGCGTGCCTTCTTGTTTATCACTCCTATCGTTTTGTTCGGGGCGGCATTGAGGCCGTTGCACCAGCAAAAACAGTAAAAAGTATTAATGAGCGGTTGCGTTTTTACTATGAATACAATTGGGTAACGTGTAAATTGGCAGGAATTATTGGCGCCATGTCTTTTTATGTTTTTTATGGCTCGATAGAAAAAAAATTAGTATCACAATTAATTAAAGCTATTCTTTAATAAAGGTCTGAGCTATGCAAAAAATAATATCATTAGTATGTTTGGTTGTAGGTGTTGTAATTTGTGCAGGACAACAACGGGCTGTGGTTGAAAATGCGGTTCAAGAAGTAGTTGTTCGTAATGAAACCGCTGTGTTGCAAGATAATATGATCATAGAAAATGAATCAGTCGATGGTGCTGTCAAAGAACAGAGTGAAACAAATAAAAAAGAAACAACTTTTGCAATTATCAAGCCTGATGGGGTTAATTCAGGATATACAGGCCCAATAATTGATTTGATTGAAAAAAATGGCTTTGAAATTGTTCGCATGTATAAAAAAATATTATCCAAAAAAGATGCAGAATCTTTTTATGCTGCGCATAAAGAAAAACCATTTTTTAATGATCTTGTTTTATATATGACTTCTGGTCCGATTGTTATTTTGCAGCTTTCAAAAGAAAATGCAATTGCTGATTGGCGTGCGTTGATTGGAGCAACAGATCCAGCTAATGCAGCCATGGGGACAATCCGCAAAATGTATGGTGTTTCAAAAACATATAATGCTGTTCACGGATCGGATTCAAAAGAAGCTGCATTGCAAGAAATTATGATTATGTTTAACGATTAAAAAATTTTCATAAACGCTGCTGTTTGAAATTGACCTGCGTTATTTTTTTGACTATTATTGAGAAAAAAGTCTTTATGAATTCTTCAAAGTTGTTCTTTTTTTGTTTATCATTTTTTGGTTTTGTTTATGCAACTCGATTTGATTTAGATGTTCTTAAAAATAAACCACTTGAAACAAGGCAAAAAAAAATTGATACAGTTGTTGTGAAAAAAAAAGGATCTTTCGGGCCGCTTTTTTTTCTGAATTATATCAAAAATAAAATTGGCTTGGCGTTTTTTTTTGAACGAATAATTCCACATTCATGGAAAAAGATGGCAGGGTTAAGACGTTCTTTTGTTATTGAAATTTTGACGACGGTAACAGCAATGACAAATCTTTTTTTTGTTTGTTATGGTATTGTCTTCCAATATCCTTTTTGTTTTCAATCATTAGCCTTGTATGTTAAGAACACTTGTGACCAAAAGCCTTCTTTGGATAATAAACCAACAGAGCCTGTTGTGATTGAAAATTTGAGTCCCGCAGTGTCTGTGCCAGTAATTCAAGTTGATAACCAAGTGTTACCATCTGTAATAGATACAAAACCAATAAATGAAATTGGAGAATTTGAATAATTATAAAAAACGGTACACTAACGGTAGACTCGTGATTGGTCTGTAGGATGTCTGGCCCAAGAAAGGAATTTCTATCAGCAATCTTGACATTTTTTTAAAAAGCTTTAAATTGAAACGTGTATTTATAGTAGTATGTATCTAAAACATTTTAAAGAGGTTGTATGAATAAGTTTTCATTATTATTTATGGCATTTATTTTTGTTGGTGCAGTTGCTGCAAGTGATGCAGGTGACGTTCAAAAGCAAGAAGCTCCAAAAGTTGATCAAACTCAGGTTGCAGGTGAGCAAGCAAAAGCTCCACAAGCTCCTGCAAGTGATGCTGCTGCTGTAGTTCAAAAGAAAGAACAAGAAGCGCCCGTGGTTACTTCGGCTTCTACTGTTCCAGCTCCTGCTCCTGTTGAACAAGATAAAGAAGGATTGTCTGTTTCAATGGTTAATAAATTAAAGCTTTTTTTGGGTGGATGTCTTTTTAATATTAAACAAGCTGGTTCAATCGCAAAATATTATATATTGGGCGACTTTTTGACAGATTTTCTTGCAAAAAAAGGTTATATTGCAACTCCTGATACAGGATTAATCAATACATATATTAACGGTGTTACTCCACGTAGGCTTGTAAATTTTCTTGCTATAGTTGCGCTTGTTAATGCTGCATATTACGGATATGAATTTTTATCAAAAGACCAAGATCAAGATGATTTTATTCTTGATGAAGAAGATGAAGATCTTTATTAAGAATATGAATATATAATTTAGAATAAAAAAGGCCCCTTTTAAAAGGGGCCTTTTTTATTCTAGGTTTTTAATTGCTCAATGTGTCTACGAAGAGTTGCAAGTGCTTTTATTTGTGCCTCGACCGTCTTATGTCTGAATACAGCGCTTGAAAGAGCTATATCTGAAACGCCATTTTGTTTAAGATTCAAGCTATTTTTTTCATTAATTCCTCCATCACATGCAATAGTAATTGATGTATTGTGGGTTTTGCAAAGTTTAGCAAGCTCTTGTATTTTAATAATTGATTCAGCAATAAATTTTTGCCCTGATGCGCCGGGATTGACAGTCATTATTGTTATATGGTCAACCTGACTAAGAAATGGTTCTAGGGCAAAAATTGGTGTTTTTGGGCTAATTGCAAGCGAGGCTCTGCCCTTCTTTGCCTGTATGGCAAAAATTGTTTCCGTTATTTCTTTACATGTTTCTATATGAAATGAGACCATTGTTTCATCTAATTCTGAGAGTGTTTCAATATCAGTATATGGGTTATCGGTCATTAAGTGTATCCATATTGGCTTTACAGTGAGCGTTTTAATAAGGTTATAACTTTCATAGACGGAATAGGTTTTTGATGTTACAAATACGCCGTCCATAATATCAAGATGATATCCATCAACTAAAGAATCAAATCGAGCAAAAATAACCTTATAATCGATTTTTGCAATTCCCATAAGCGACAAAAAAAGCCTCATTGATTACCCTTTTTTTTATTACTTTTAAGGTTTGTTTTTATTTTGCACGATAACTATTTTAAAAAAATATGAGTCTTTCTCTATCAAAAAAAATAAGTTGATCTTTATAAAATAATCTCTATAATTTTTATAGAATATGTTGCATTAACTTAAAAATGTAACATAAAAAACTATATCACATTAACTATCTTTTGAAAGGAGTTTTTATGTTCGATAAAATACGTCCGCTCGGTGATCGAGTACTTGTAAAGCGAGTTCCAACAGAAGAAAGAACGGCATCAGGCCTTTTTATTCCTGAAGCTGCAAAAGAAAAGGCTCAAATGGGAGCTGTGATGGCTGTCGGTGCTGGTCGTAAGGACAAAGATGGTAGAGTGTTTCCGCTTGATGTTCAAGTTAATGATATTATCTTCTTTGGAAAATATGCAGGTACTGATGCTGGTGATGAATTTTTGATTATAAAAGAAGATGAGATTTTGGGTGTTGTACAAAAATAAAAGTTTGTACTGTTTGGTTTATGTACTAAAACATATATAAGAAAAGGATAAATCATGTCATCAAAAAAAATAGTATTTGGTGCAGATGCACGTGAAAAAATTCGTCGTGGTGTTGATATTCTTGCAGATACGGTAAAAATTACTCTCGGGCCCAAAGGGCGCAATGTTGTTTTTGAGCGTTCCTATGGTGCACCTTCAATTACAAAAGATGGTGTTACTGTTGCAAAGGAAATTGAGTTGCCTGATAAATTAGAAAACATGGGCGCTCAAATGGTTAAAGAGGTTGCAAGCAAGACAGCAGATGTTGCTGGTGATGGAACAACAACGGCAACAGTTTTGGCTCAGGCTATCTTTAGAGAAGGTAATAAGGCTGTTACTGCTGGTGCAAATCCAATGGCATTAAAGCGTGGTATTGATAAAGCGGTTACTTCTGTTGTTGATTTTATTAAAAAATCAAGCAAGCCAGTTAACAATAAAAAAGAAATCGAACAAGTTGCAACAATTTCTGCAAACAGTGATCTTGAAATTGGTCATCAAATTGCAGAAGCAATGGAACGCGTTGGTCGTGATGGTGTTATCACTGTTGAAGAAGCCAAGGGAATGCAAGATGAGTTAGATGTTGTAGAAGGTATGCAATTTGATCGTGGATATCTTTCTCCCTATTTTGTAAGCAACTCTGAAAAAATGGAAACAATTCTTGAAAATCCATTTTTATTGTTGTATGAAAAAAAGATTTCAAGTATGAAGGTTTTGTTACCAGTACTTGAGCAGGTTGCAAAGTCTGGTCGTGCATTGTTGATTATTGCAGAAGATGTTGAAGGTGAAGCGCTTGCAACACTTGTTGTTAATAAGTTGCGTGGAACATTAAATGTTGCTGCAGTAAAAGCTCCTGGTTTTGGAGATCGTAGAAAGGCAATGCTTGAGGATATTGCTGTGTTGACCGGTGGCCAGTTGGTTACTGAAGACATTGGCATGAAGCTTGAATCAATTCGATTAGAAGATCTTGGAGTTGCAAAAAAAGTTGTGATCACCAAAGATCATACAACGGTTGTTGAAGGTCAAGGAAAATTTGATTTGATACAAGGTCGGATTGCAAATATTAAATCACAGATTGATCATGCGACTTCTGATTATGACAAAGAAAAACTTCAAGAACGTTTGGCAAAGCTTGCAGGTGGCGTTGCAGTTATTAAAGTTGGTGCTGCAACTGAAATTGAAATGAAAGAGAAGAAATATCGTATTGAAGATGCATTGCATGCAACACGGGCTGCTGTTGAAGAAGGTATTGTTGTTGGTGGCGGCGTTGCATTGTTACGCGCTCAAAAAGTTCTTGAATCAGTAATTCTTCAAGGTGATGAGCAATTGGGTGTTTCAATTGTTAAGCGTGCTTTAGAAGAGCCAATTCGTGTCATTACAACCAATGCTGGCGAAGATGCATCAGTGATTATTAATCACATTCGATCTCAGGCAGAGACAATTGGATTTGATGCAAATAAAGGTGAATATGTGAATATGTTTGATGCTGGTATTATTGATCCTGCAAAAGTAACTCGCTCTGCAATTCAACATGCTGCATCAATTGCTGGTTTGTTATTAACAACTGAAGCAACGATTCATGAATTGCCACAAGAGAAAAAAGAATCTGCTCCTGCAGCAGGCGCTCCTGGAATGGGCGGTATGGGCATGGGTGGCATGTACTAATATTTAGTATTGTAATTTTTAACAATAATTGAAAGAACTTTAATTTATTAAAGTTCTTTCAATTATTGTTAATTTATCTATATTAATTAGAAAATATAAATTAATAATACATTATGATAAAATTTTTTTTACTTTTTTTTTATTTTGTATCATTAAATGCTGATGATATTGCTTTGGGTAAGAGTAAAATTAATCAAAAAAAAGAGCAACACGATATCTTTGGATATCGTGAGTGTTGTGGAAATAATCTTTTTTGGTGTAGAAAAGCATTAGATCAATCGTGTAATTTGATGACGTCTTTTGTTGTTGCGATTTATGTAATTGCAACATATTGCAGACGAGATCAGCAAGGAATGGGCAGAGAAATACTTCCGACTCAGGCACCATCTTTTTTACGATGTGTTACAATATCTGTCTTTACACTTTTGTATCCATATCTAATGAAATACTCTTTTCAAGGTCATTTAAAGCCAACGTGTTATAAGACTGCATTTTTTAGTCCATCCTTTTTTATTGAGGTTCCTTATTTTTTTTATCAGAATAGAAAAAAGAACGAATAAGATAATATTTTTTAGTTGATTTGTATCAGTTTCCCATCAGTTTT
The DNA here is from genome assembly GCA_964529835.1 of uncultured Pseudomonadota bacterium. Taxonomy (GTDB): domain Bacteria; phylum Babelota; class Babeliae; order Babelales; family Vermiphilaceae; genus CAZGZQ01. The sequence continues at coordinate 69,833 of CAZGZQ010000002.1, read as the reverse complement.
TTCAATCCAAATAATATTTGAAAGTCTTCTTGTTTTTTCATCAAAATTGAATGTTAACCCATTCCATTTAAAATTTTTAAGGGATTCTATTTTGTTCAAAATTGTATCTTTATTTATATTGGGAAGGCACTCTTTCATGATATCTATTAAAAATCGTGTGGTTATATATCCTTCAAGGGAATCTGCACTGCATGATGCACCATTTTTTTCCATTACTTCTCTGTATTGCTGAACGATTGCAAGATCGCTTGTATACGCGTTTGGCACGCGAGTTGAAAGTTGAATGGAAAGTCCCTTATGTTTAATAAATTCATGAAATGATTCGTCACCAACAAACGAGTGACCAAATATTTTTTTAGTACTTAAATATTCTAATGTAACCTCTCTAATAAATGCCTGTCCTGCTTGCGAAACAGCCAAAATTCCGATGGCATCAATTTGAGTTGATTTAAGTTTTTGAGACTCTTTTTGAAAATTAACACTTCCACGAGAATAGGGAATTTCAAGCCATTGTGTAATTCCATTCTTTTGTAATATAGCCCGTACATTTTTCATCACAGCACTTAATCCTTCTATTTGATAAAAAAAAGCAAAATTTTTTGCTGCATGTTCTTTAATAAGTATTTCCAGATGTGCTTGCACTTCAATATCATATGACCCTGTTAGATTAATTAATCCCTTTAAATAAGGATTTGCAAAAAGTGGATCGCCTGTTACCGGTCCAATAAGAGCAATTTTTTTGTCCTTAATATAATCGATAGATCCTTCAAGAGTTGGACTTCCTGTTGAACAAATTAAAATATCAGTAATATTATTTTTTAAATAAAAATCGATATTTTTTCTTGTTTTATAAGGAGTATAATCATCGTTTAAAGGAAAAAAACGAATATGTCTTCCATTAATTCCTCCAGCCTGATTTTGTTCATTAATCGCAATACTAATACCTGATTTGACGTGTGTTCCCATAATCGTAACTCCCTGAAGCAAAGAAAGACTTGAACCAATAACAATGTCTGGCCCTTGGGGTTCTGGTTGAGGATGTGAAAGAGGTCGTGCTGTAATTAAATTATAACTTTCGGTGATGTTAAATTGTAACGATGAATCTGTTAATGGGTGTGTGTAAAGCTCGATGGTACTTTTTTGAATCTCGTTTGGATCAATTTTAATTTTGCAAAATGCATCATTATTTAAGCCATAATATTTTTTATGGATTTCAATAGGCGAAGAAAGGACGGCCCAGGTTGTTGCGCCAAAGGTTTGATCAAGGAGCCCTAGTCCATTTTTAGCACGATGTTGCTTAGTCCATTCTTCTGTTTTGATAACAGCTTCTACAAATGATCCTTCTTCTAGAGTTTTTGTATCGATTGAATCATGATGTTCAAATCTTATTTCTGTTTGATCAGACAGGCTAAATTTTTTAATGTAAGGTTCTTCAAGTCCATTGAAATTGAAAACAATATAACGATTTGGTTCTTTTTGTGTATTAATGCAAAATATGTTTGGTAATGTTTTGAAAAATTTTTTTATTGTTGGGCTTAATGGTATAAAATTGCTATCAAGATGTAACCCTCGAATACGCAATTCTCGTTTAAGTCCAAAATTATGCCAATATCCGTTAGATTCATGATTTCCTTTAATATAAAGGGCATGTTCTGGGTTTTCATCAAGCATTTGCATTATTAAGCTTAATGTTTCCATTGAATATGGACCACGGCTGATTTGGTCTCCGTGAAATACAAAGTAAGTATTTTTATCTAATATTTTGCCTTTTTCGTCAATAATATTTCTTTCTTTTAGCCACGAAAGTCCCCTTAGTAGTGCATGAAATGCTGCATGAGTGTCTCCCCAAATAAATATGTTGACCGGTTCTTTTATGCTTAACAATGCAACGGTATTGTAATCATATTTTTTAATAAGACGATTTTCAGTTACCTTGTTTAAAATGTTTTTAAAAAAAAGAGGAGTCCATGTTTTTTGAAATTGTATTCCCCTTTTTTGCAATAACCTGGAAATAAATGATGGTCGTATTGTTTCCAAAAAATTATCATAATCAGGATCAAGCCAATTTGGTTTTTCTGGGTCGCTTAGTTGTGGAAATTCAGGAATAGTTTTACTATATGCATTCCATTGATCAAATGTCATTCCTTTTGTGTTTTGAAAAAAAATAAAAGAAAATATCAAAATATACATTTTTTACCTATAGAATAAATACATTATCGTTGCATTTGTAATAAAATGAAAGAGTATTACAAAACTGTTTTTTATAAAACGAGAAAAATTTGCATAAAATATATCAACAATATTTACTAAAAAAATCATAATTGAGAGGCCTAAAAAAAGGAAAAAGCAATAATCAGAAATCATGAAATATCCAACTTGTGGAGATAAATTTGCAATTACAAATCGATATGCCAAAATACCTGTAACACCACTTGCAGTAAGAGTTATTCGTGTTTCTTCTCTTTCGATACTAAAAGCAAATAAGATAATGAAAAAAATCATAAGAAGGGGAAGAAAAAGTGTGAGTGGATATTGAGTTCCTGATCGCATTGTATCAACAAGAAAAAGTACAGTGGGATAATAAAATTCCTTGGTTGGATTTTCTTCTGATAAGATAACTTTTGTGTATCCCTGTGTAATTTGTCTATCAACAATCTCCCATCCTGAAATATTTGATGGTTTTATTTGAAAAAATTGAAGTCCCGATTCAAATAAAACTTCTGTAGGTGATATAACTGTGTGATTTAATTCAATAACAATTCTGTGATTATCTAAAGGAAAGTCGTGAAGCAATAAAGGGGATTTAAATCGTATTTTAATTTTGTATTGTGCAACCATATAATTTTCAAACAATAATGTTATGGGACGTGACCGTTCAAGAATATCTGCTCTTGCAAAAGAAAATTGGCCTAATGTATCAAGGGCAAATGCCCCAATTGGAAACATAAACCAGACAATACCTGAAAGAAGAAAATCGTTTTTAACTGTGTCAAAAATATTAAAGTCTTCGATATAAAGACCTACTTTGACTTGGTATGCAAATCCGCCAAAATTTTTATATGTAATTGGATTTACCGTTTCAATGACAGGAATAGGATCTTTTTGTTTCCATGTATTGATTTGATTGTATAAGTTAATACTGAAAATAAGTGATGAAAGAGTGATGAGAATGATTTGAAACAAGGGAGAAACGAGTGGATTTTTTTGATTTTTGTTTGTAGAAAAACTCGATATCATATTTTCTATCCTTGCTACTCTTTTTGAAAATCTATTAAAGCCTTTTTTTGTATGTCAATAAATATTTTTTTGAGTGTTATTATCAGACCGATATAATAATGCTTGTCCACATTCCCCATAATGGACAAATTCCATTTTTTTGAGGAAATTCTCCTACAATGCCAATTTTTATCATTGTTTCAAATGAATTTGTTTTAATATTGCCTGTTGCTGTGAAGAAAATTGCATGATTTAGAACAGAAGGATGCGCTCCTGATTTTAAGTCTATATCAAGTTTTTTGATGGGATTAAATGTTTCGTCTGGTTGACTTTGCTTTGATATTGTACTTTGGCTTGCGCTTGTTGGAGTATTGCTTGAAATACCTGATGCAATCCCAAAATTTTCTGACGAGCAATTTTTTATGTCTTCAATATGTTCACCTTCATATCCCCACACGTTATATCCAAATGAGCAGGAAATTTGCTCATTTCCAACGCTATATCCTATTGCAAAATCTGCCATGCTATTTGGTTTGATATGAGCCTCATAACTTAATACATTAACACCGGGGATATTTATTTTTTGTGGATCTTGTGCAGAATTAAAGCACATAAAACAGCTCCACGGTTTTTCTTTGAGATTAAATGTTCGTGTTCTAAATGTTCTTAAAAGATAACATGCATCAAGATTGAGAAAAAAAATTGATTTGAAGGTAGAGGGTTGTTTATTCAAATGTATTTGAAGATCAATGCCGCCATTCAACCCAAGTCTTCTGTTGTTGCCAAATTGAATCGGAAAAAAATTCTCGTTGTTATACTTTGCTCCTGTTGGAATTATAAATCCACTATAATAATTGAGTGTTACATAATCTCGTGAAAAGCAGGTTTTTGTGTAGAGTGTGATATCTCCAATACCCCATTTTTTTTGTGTGGGAGCAAACAAAAGATTTTTCCATTCGGGATTATTAAGCGCTTTTATAAGTTCTTGATTGCCTTGCATGTTGAGAGAATGTCTGACATGCATAACCGGAACTCTTAGGCAGACTCGACTTTTTTTAAAAATATTAAATCCAGTAAGTTTGAATAAGCTTTGTTCTGCTTCAACGATAAAGCCTCTTTGTTGTGCGGTTGGTCGCATGCCAAATTCTGAATTAAAATCTGATGGCAAATCGAGCCATTCAGCCCGCACATCACGATTAAAATTATTGGGAACGGCATCGCCTTGAATTAATAATTTTTCTTTATGATTAATTAAAAAAGGCTTTGCTGTTTTTTCATGCTTAAGTCCTTCAAAATAAAAACCTGTTACAGAAAGAGATGATCCTTGCGCAATGCCTTTATTGATTTGATGCAAAAAAATATGGCGATCTGCTTGATGAGATTTCATAAATGTATGTGATCGTTTGATTTCGTATGTAATGATGGTTTGTGTTAACAAAATGAACAAAAGGGTAAAGCGCTGATTTATGCCCATCATTTGACTAGGTCCTTTTTTAAATAACTCTATTAAATTTTTTTTGAAAAAGACAAGATAATCACAGTTATCTTTATTACACATCATATGTATATCAAAAATGTATTTAAATGATTATAATTAAACTGTTTTTTTAAAAGTTTGCTTTATGATTTTTATATATCTTTTTTTGTTTGCTTTTTCTTTTTTATTTTCTTCTGATGAGTTTTATGTCAAATGGAAAGGTTTAGATATTGATCTTTCTCTATGCAATGCGATTAAAGACTTTACATATGATGCACACGGTTTTCAAAAAGAAATTTTTAAAAAATTTCCTTTTCCTTCAAAAAAAAAGCAAAAACAGACAATATCTTAAGAAATTATTTAATCCTCATTTTAATTATTCAGGTGCAACAACACAGCTTCTTGTAAATCTTGCGGTCGATAGAAAAGCATTAGGATTTGATCAAGAGATTTTTCTTGATCCTCTTTTGAAAGCAGCCATTAAAAAAGGACTATTAAATTTTTCAATTATGACTTGTGTGTTGCCTGATTATGACAAAAAACGCAAAGTTGAAGAATATATAAAAAACAGCGATAATTATTTTAATGTTTCAGGTGACTGTTTTGAATATTTAAAAACAAATATGCCTGAACGTTTGCCTGACTATTTTGAGAGTATTTGCAAAGAACAAATTATTAAATCAAAACCTGAATGGAATGAATTAATAGCGCATGATAGTCAAACATTTTTTACTTGTTTGATGCACGCAAATGCGCATTATTTAGAGTTAAATGGTCTTGCTTCAGATAGTTTGACTCAATTTTTTAATCAATTCAAAAATTTGAATCAAAATCAAAATTTAAATTTGAAGAGAGTTACTATTTTAAATTCTTCAATTAATGAAACACTTTTTAAGTTACAAAAAACTTTTAAAACTATTACTTTGAAAAATTGTTTCAATCTTTCTTTGGGGAAAACTGATGAGCAAAAAAATAAAGTTATAAGAAAAATTATTTTTAAAAAATATTTTAATGAAGATCAATCAAGAAATAATTATTTTATAAATTGTAAGCTTGATGAATCATCATTTCAAAGGTGTCAGGATATAAGCCATAACATTAGTATGATCAATTGCTTAAGTCAATCAATGTTTTTGATTGGTCTTTTTTGGTCAATTTTTGATATTTGTTGTACAATCAGATCATCTGATTTTGGGCTGAGAACGTTTCATTTAGTTGTTTGTTTGGTTATAAACGGTTTGCTATTTTTACAAGCTCGTGATTCTTCTTTTTTGCATTTTGCATGTGCAACAAGAATAGCATATGATCTTATTCCTTTAGTATTAAAAGAAAATTGTATATTTCCATTCCGTCTTTTGTCTGGAATTATTATTATAGGTACTGTATTTTTTAATTTTTTTTGTGAATACCTTCATTCTAAAGAACGAATGGAATGGTTGATGGAAAATCAATTTGGATTATTTACAAAATATGCTTTTTTGGATAGGTTGTGCACGCTATACTTTGGCTGTAAACCCTATAAAGATACTTTTAATAATAGAAATTAAATAATTCGTTCGTGTACTAACATTTTTTCAGCAATAGCTTGAAAAATTGGGACTGCAATAATAGATGCCCATAATTTTTTTTGACCAGCGCCTTCTTTTGTTACATATAACGTAATGACCCTTTGATATGAATCTTTTTCAATAATTCCTGCACATGAGTAAATGTTTGAGTCGGGGCTATACTGACCATTGACAAGCAGATGAGCGCTTCCTGTTTTTGTCATTACGCGATATCCTTTCATACGTGCTCGATGGGCAGTTCCTTGCTGAGTTGTTTCTTCTAAAATTGCTTTGATATTTTCAATTGTATCGCCTTTATATTTTTGTTTTTTCTTTTTTTCATGAGTATTTTTGATAAGAGAAAGAGGTACTGCTATCCCATCGTGTGCAATAATGCAAAATGCTTGTGTTAATTGCAAAAGTGATGCTGCAATTTCATATCCATATGACAATGAAATAATCGATTGCTTTGACCAATTGCTTGGATGATTTACAAATCCTTTTGCTGCGGCAGGAAGTTCGATTGAAGGTTTTTTGCCAAATCCTAATTTTATATAATGATGATATAATTTTTCATTTAATTCTTTTGCAACGATTGCAACTCCAATATTATTTGATTGAGCTATCACAGAAGAAAAGGGAATTGCGCCGTCTGCTTTCCACGTGTTAACTGGCCTGCCATCAAGGATTGTTGTTTTTGTATTTCTGCAATCAATAAGAGTATTGCGATCTACAATTTTTTCATCAAGCGCTGCAAGTGCAAGAAAAACTTTATTTACAGAACCAAATTCATATGCATGAGTAACTCCGTAGTTATGAATATTATTTTTTTCGTGTATATTTGTATTGTGCGAAACAAGCGCTAATATTTCTCCTGTTTTTGGATCTGCAATAATTGCAGCTCCTTGTTGACAATCCCATTCAGACATTTTTTTTTGTAATATTTCTTCGACAAGGAATTGTAATGTGCTATCAAGCGTGACTGTTATTGGTTCTGGCAAATGTCCTTGTTGGACAATTTCTTTTTTGGTATAAAAAGAGTCTTTGCGTGCATCTTTTTGCATAATATAATCTGTTGGATTGCCTTGCAATTGTTGATTGAAAAAATATTCAATTCCTGCAATTCCTTGATTGTCTATGTTGGTAACTCCGATACATGAAAGGCATGATTTATGTGGATAATGTCTCCCTTTTTCATATAAAAAATGAATTGTTGAATGTTGTTCAAATATCTGTTTTTGTTCTTGACTGATGTGTCGTGCAATATATAAAAAATTACTTTTTTTATGAGAGACCTCTTTTTCTAAAAATCCATTGTTTTGTAATTCAGTTAAATCTTTTTGTGTAAGTTGTTTTGGAATGATAAAGGCAGAAATACAGTCAGTATTTGTTGCAAGTAAAATGCCATTTCGATCAAATATTTCTCCGCGTGGTGCATATTGTGATACAAAAAGAGACGTTTGTTTTTGAGAAATATCAAGATAAAAGTTATGGTGTATTATTTGTATATAATATAATCGAAAAACGAGCAAGATATGTATTGCGCACAAAAGAGTACACAAGATAAATGAACGAATTTTTTGTTGCCCAATAATCATGTTAATGTAATGGTATTAATTTTTGAGAGTGAAAGAGTTTCCATGCACAATTCAGTTGTGGCTTTTTCTTTGATTAATTTTAGGTTTTGGATTATTTGTATCTTTTGTTCACATTCAGATATTGTTCTTTTAAGTTGTTCTTGAATTCGTTCTTCTTTTTGAATTGCATATATATAGTGAAGATATGTGCTATACATATAAATTTGCATCATAATAATAGATAAATGAACGCCTATCATACCGTATAAAAATTTATTTCCATAGCCCATATATGAACATCTTTCAAAAATACTGCGTATTTATTAGCAGGATATGGGCCTGAAAATTTTTTTTCAAGATTTTTTATAGATTATAAGTCATAAGACATTCCAAAATGAACTTCGCTTGAAAGTTCATTTTTTCGACTATCAAGTCTGTCTTTTTTAGGGTCGATTTTAAAGCCCCAATCAATTTTAAGTGGAATAGGGGAAAGAAGTCTGATTCCAATACCAACAGAGTGACGATAATCAAAATGAAGCCCATTAACAAAATCTTTATTAACGTCATCAATATAGGGATTACCCCAACCTGCCCCACCATCATAAAAAAGAACTCCCTTGATAGAGTAATCATTGGTAATAGGAAAGATAAGTTCAAGATTAAATACTACTGTCTTTTCTGCCCCTATTGTGCTGGTTTTTAAAAAGCGTGGTCCTATTTGTCCAAATTGAAATCCACGGACTGTTGCTGGTCCGCCGATGTGAAAGAGCTCTCCAAATGGAATAATCCGCTTGGCAAATGGTTTTGTAATTCCGCATAATGCATGAACATGAAATACAAGTCCTAACTCATCAATAAGCGTTGTGTACCAGTGAGTATCGAGAGAAAATTTAAAAAATCCAATATCGCTTCCCAATACAGGAAGAGCAACTTTTGTGGTAAACTTCCATCGATGACCTTGACTTGGATGCATTGGATGGTTGCGCTGATCTTGTTCAAGATTATGAGAAAACCACAAAAATTCTCCTGGGTGAAATGCTTGATCAAGAATTGATTGGAATTGTTGGTTTAAAAGCGCTACTTGATTTTTATCATCAAAAGAGATTGCCGCTCGTGGATGTTCTTGATATGCAAGATGATCCATACCAAGAGAAAAAAGAACATTTGTATCTTGAAAAGTTCTATATTTGTTTGATTGTATTATAAATCCCGATGTAAGCGCTCCCCCAGTGAGTTTTTCTTTGACAACATTTGTGCTTAAGTTTCTCAATTCATCATACGTTGGGCGTTTATGATAGAGATCAATCGCTCCTAAAATTGGTTTGTCAAACATCCATGGTTGTGCAGCGCGAAATACTAATGTTTGTTCATCGCGAGCCCATGAAGCTGAAAGATTTGATTGAATTCCATTTCCCAAAAAATTGATATCTGAGTAATCAATTTTTGCATTCAGACCGGTTCCTGATGAGCGTATGTCTGTTCCTGATCCTCCGTAGCCAAGAGAACAGCTTAAGTTTCCTGTTTTGCGCTCTTTTAATTGTAGTTCAAGGTTTGCTGATTTTTCATTTATTCGTTTGATCTTCCAGTTTACACCATCTTTTTGATCAAAAAAACCAAGCGTTGCAACTGAATTTTTTGAAAAATCAAGGGCGGTTTGTGTTATTGCATCTCCCTCTTCAACTATTATTTTTCGACGAATAATTTTATCGCGTGTTTTTTTGTTCCCTACAATGTCAATTCGATTAACAAAAACTTTTTCTCCTTTGCTGTAACTAAACCCAACAGTAACTGTTTGATTATTTTCGTTTGGGATAATTGATGGTTGAGCTGAACTGAAAAGATACCCTTGTTGTGCCCATGCTCTTTCGATTGTTTTTATTGACTGAGATATTGCATTTCGACTGTATCGCATACCTGTTTTTAAAGGTATTATTGAGAGTAATTTTTCACTTGAAATTTCAGGTGAATCTTGCATGGTTATACTGCCAATTGAATATTGCAGTCCTTCTTGTATGTGGAATGTAAGGTCGATAGCAAAGGTTTTTGGATCAATAAATGTTGTAACATCCGTAACTTTTGCATATAAAAAACCTTGATTTATGTAAAGATCCTCGATCATTTGAGTATCACCATACATAATTCTTTCAGGATGATATGTACTTGATTTATCCATGAATCCAAGAACCCAGTCTTCCTTAGAAATGATTGCTTGGCGAAGATTTTTATCTGAAATTGATTTGTTTCCAGAAAAATTTATTTTTCGAATTGTGGATCGTTTACCTTCACTGATAGTAAAAACAGCATTATTTTGGTTATTGACAGTTTCAATAGCGGTTGCAATTTCTGTTTTTGCATACCCTTTATCCGTATACAATTTTTTAATTGTTTTGCCAAGCATTGCAAGTTCTTGTTCATCAAGAGCGGTTATCTCTTCTGCTTTGATTGCTTTCAAAATTTCCTTTAAAGGTATGTGTCGATTGCCTTTAATTATAATTTCTTTAATAGGATTTTTTTCAGTTATTTCAATTGTAATACCAATTTTATTTATTCCTTCAAGTGAGCCCTTTATTATAACTTTTGCAATTTGTTTAAATGAATTGTGAATTTCTTTGATACATTCTTTTTGTTCAAAAACTTCACCTGATTTGTACGGAACATGAATTAAAAGAGCTTCTGTTGAAATTAGTTTATTACCGATAATGGTAACTTTACTAATAGTTCTTTGTGTTGATTGTTGCGGTGATACAGACGAAGCAGTAACTGTTTTTTGAAAAATTGTTGCTGCTATGAAAACTGTGATAATCAGTATTGTTTGCTTCATTAATGTGCCTTATATACTGTTTTTGACTATTATTGAGTTTCTTTAGATGAGAAATAGCCTAACTGATTTTAAAAAATTGACTAGCTAATTTATCTATTTTTGATATGCTCATTTTAAATAAAATCTATTTAAATCTATGATACTTAGTAACTCATTATCAGGTAAAAAAGAACCTTTTTTTATTCAAAACAATAAAATCTCTTTGTATGTTTGTGGGATTACTCCCTATTCATCTGCCCATATAGGGCATGGTCGATGTTATGTCTCATTTGATCTTTTGGTAAGATTTTTTAGATATCGGGGAGTTGATGTTTCTTATTGTCGAAATGTCACCGATATTGAAGATAAGTTGCTTGAAAAAGCAGAACAAGAATACGGTTCTGCACAAGAGTACCAAAAACTTGTTAACAGATACATGCCAGAATTTTTAAAAAGCCTTGAGTTGCTTAATTGCGTAGCACCTTGTTATGAACCACGTGTGACTGATCATGTTGTGCAGATTATACAATTTGTTGAGGGGTTAATACAAAAAGGGTATGCGTATCGCTCGGGCAATGATGTTTATTTTTCAGTTTTAAAATCAGATGCATATGGTGATTTATCTGGCCAAAAAATAGACAGTTTAAAAAAAGAGCATCGCGTTTCTATAGAAAATAAGCAAGATCCACGAGATTTTGTTTTATGGAAAAGTGAACAACAGCCTTTTTGGAAGAGTCCGTGGGGAAATGGAAGGCCTGGTTGGCATGTTGAATGCTCAGTTATGGCGACGCAGTATTTGGGCTCTCATATTGATATTCACGGTGGTGGTCGAGATCTTATTTTTCCGCATCATGAAAATGAAAAGGCCTTAGCAGAAGCTTTTTTTGGAAATTCATTTGTTCGGTGCTGGATGCATAATGGTCTTGTAACTGTTCATCATGAGAAGATGTCAAAATCTCTTGGTAATTTTATACTTTTACACGAAGTACTTGCGCAGTACAAACCTGATTTGATTCGTTATTTTTTTGTTCAGCACCATTATCATTCTCCGCTTGAATGGACCGATGAGTTAGTTCAATCTTCTTTTAAATCTTATCAAAGACTTGTTCAATTATTTGATGGTGCGGAAAATATATATCAATATAATGATATTAAAAAATTTTCTCTTGTTGTAAAAATGGATGAAGCTTTGCAAGATGATTTAAATACACCAGCCCTTTTTGCCCTTATTTTTACCAATATTAATCTTATTGCACATGATGCTGATTTAAAAAATGCTATTTTTTCTTATTGCGTTTCTGTTTTAGGGCTTTCATTTGTTCATGAAAAAACGGTTGTCAAGCAGCATATTAATGATGTGATAAAACAACTTGTGGATCAACGTGAACGAGCAAGAAAAGATCGTAATTGGCAAGAGGCTGATCGATTACGTAATAAATTATTAACTGAGTATAATTATATTGTGGTTGATACTAAGATAGACTAATTTATTTGTTTTATTTTTTATTATTTCGTACTACTCTTTTTTAAAAGATTGATTATTTCTTTTAAAATTTAGGTGAGGAAGTATATGAAAAATTTTTTTTTATTTTTTTTACTCTGTCAAATTTTTATCAATGCTGGGTTTACACCTGAAACCCTGGTGCTTATGGATAATGATATATTTTATAAAATTAAATATATCTCTTCTCTTGATCATATTGCTTGCTTTGATATTTATTATCAAAAAAGCTCATTCAAAATAGGTTTTTTATATTCGTACGAATCACCAATTGGGGTATGTCTTGCTTTTGGATCAACGCGATTAGTTTGTGATCCAAACCAACTTTTTAGATTGTATAAAAGTGGGCAATGGATTAGGGCGTGTGACATTGAAAAAAATTGTCTTTTAATGGATGTGAATTTAAGACCTGTGATGGTTACTAATGCTTGGCTGATTAACATGCCATTTGTTTTTTACAAATTTAGTGTGCCGACAATCGGATATCATAATTTTTTTGTAACAGATTTGTGTATTAATACAGGCAGTTATTAATAGAGCAATCAAAAGAGCGGAAAAAATTTTTTCCGCTCTTTTTAAATATGAAAATGCTTTTTTATTTTCAAAATAAAATCTTCATATGACATTGATCCAACTTCCTTTGCAACAAGAATGCCGTTATTAAAAAAAAGAAAAGCAGGAATTGAGCTTATACCAAGTTCAATAGAAAGTTCTCTATCCTCTTCAACATTGAGTGTTGCAAAAATTATTTGAGTTTGGAACTCTTTCTCTAATTGTTCAAAAATTGGTTTCATAAATTGACAAGGTCCGCACCAAGGAGCATACACATCAATGATTACTGGATGCACGGCATTAAGAATTTCTAGTTCATAATTTTTTCTTGTAATGGCATGTGCCATGAAAGTTCCTTTTAAAAAATATAATGTATAAGTATAATGCAGTTTATAGCAAATTATAAAAAAAACGAGAGGTATATTTGGGCACGGTTATTTTTTTATGGGTGCTTGTGTTTTTTCTTGATCTATTCGCTGAGAAAACCCCTTTATTTTAAGGCTTTTAACAGCGCTTAAAGGAACAGATTTTTCGATAGGTCCAGCTGCATCAATTTCATCACATTCAAGTTTTACATGTTCTGGAATTAAGGCATGGTGCTTTGTTTTGCTTGATTTGGAAATAATTGTTGCACGATAAAAATACGCTGGCCGATGTTGCGCTTGCTCAAAAACGTATAATGGTTCATGATCGACACAAATTTCTTCTACTTCATCAAGATCAATTTTTGTAACAGCCATATCATGAACTGGATTTTCTTTGAGATGCACTTCCATTTTGCCACTTTCTTTATTGGCAATTGGTTTTTCAAGATACTCTTCACTTGGGCAGTCATACGTTGGTATTTGACGATATAAATCTTGAATTGAAATATTTTCTACGTCAAATTTTTTGCCTTGATGAACTTCAAGTGTTCCATAAAAATTAACAGAATGTTTTTTTGAAGGCCCAATATTTTTTTCTCCGGTGCCATACGAAAAAAGTATGAGAGGAATGTTCAGTACAATAAATATATAAAAAATAACCATGAAAAGCTCCCTTTTGTGCGATTGAAATAATTGATATCATGACTAGTGTGCCTATGAAATTTGATTATTTGCAACACCTGAAAAAGTATCTTTCAAAAGAAACGGAAATATCGACAAAAACTAATTTGTAAAACAATCTTTATTAAAAAATAAATCTCAATCCAAAATTTGTTAAAAGTTTACCACAGAATAAAAGAAGTGCATATTTTGGTGTTTTCATTGAATTCCTGATAAATCCACTTTTCATTTCTAGGAACGTTTTTTTTATAGATTGGGCATTAACCAACTTTACAAGCTCTTGAGGAGTAAAATTATTATTTTTACCACTAAAGAATGGTTCAATTGTGCCATAAATGTGTGGATATATTTTTTCAATAACAGGAGCTATATGAGCAACTGAAAAGCTAAATGCCGTAAGTTTTATAATTTTTTGTAACAAAGGCTTGTCGTGTTTACAATGTGTGTTTTTTTGATCCCGTGCTTGTAAAGAACTTAAAACAATCAGTACAAAAAAAAGAAATTTTTTCATTTTTATTACATTTTCAGTTTCATATTTAAATTAAGTTTAGCAAAAAATGAGTATAAGTCCATTCTTTGTTTAAATATTCTTTATGTATAACGGGAGTAGATTGTCTTGATTTTTCAGAGTATAATCAAATAAAGTAGTTATTAATTAAAAATATACCGAGAAAGTCGAGGTTTTTATGAATTACAACAATAAGTATTATATGGGTAATGATCATATGATGTACGCTCAAGAACCATCGTTGGCTGGTGTTTATGGATGGATGGCTTTTGGTTTATTAATCACTGCAACAGTTGCTTTATTTGTTGTAAGTAATCCCTCAATTCTTTCATTTTTATTCAAAAATCCAACAATTTTTTTTGGTGTCTTTCTTATTCAAATTGGACTTGTAGTAGCTCTCTCTTCAATGATTCAGCAATTGTCGTTTGCGGCAGCAGCAAGTTGTTTTATAGGGTATTCTGCTTTAACGGGGTTAAGTCTTTCAACATTAGCTGTTATTTATACCGGAGCATCGCTTGCAACAACTTTTGGTGCCGCAGCTTTAATGTTTGGGATTATGGCCTTATATGGATATGTAACTAATTCTGATTTAAGTAGTTGGGGTTCCTTTTTATTGATGGGATTGATAGGTCTTGTGGTTGCAAATATTATTACTATTTTTACAAGCAATCCTGTTTTTGAGTTAACAGTAGCTGCAATTGGAATTTTTATTTTTGCTTTGTTAACGGCGTATGATGTTCAAAGAATTAAGCATATTTTGTCACAAGTATCAGATCATCAAGCATATAGTAAGGTTGCTTTGCTTGGAGCACTTACATTGTATCTTAACTTTATAAATATATTCATATACATGCTCCAATTTTTAGGAAAAAAAAGAGAATAAGTTGACATATAAGGATTAGAAATGAAGCATCTAACCGTACTATTATTTTTTTTAATAACTGTTTGTTCTCAAAGCTATGCTGCGCAAGTAGGGTTACGTCAACCAAAAAGATCAGAGCTTGCAACTCAAAAATCTGCTGAACGAGGTGAAAAGTTATTTAAATATGGTTTTAATAGGAAAAAAAAAGAAGCTGAGATTAAAGAATTGGTTGAGAAAGCTTCATTATATTTAAGTCAACATGAGCTTTCTGATGCTTGCTTAAAGTTTACGCGCAAAAAAGAGTTTGTTTTGGGTGATACGTACCTTTTTGTGTTTGACTTGAAGGGACGATTATTGGCTCATGGTGAACAAGTAGATTTTTTATTTGCAGATCGATTAGAAGAAAAAGATGCATTTGGCTTTTCATATGTTAAAGAAATAATTCGTGTTGCTCAAAATGGCGGCGGTTGGGTTACTTATTCATGGCGCGATGCGATAAAAATCACTTATGTACAGCTTGTTTCAAAAGGTTCCGAATCTTTTATTGTTGGTGCAGGGTATTATCCTCATGCAAAAAAAGATTTTGCTGTTTCAATGGTAAAAGGTGCAGTAACATTATTTAACAAGTTAGTGTTAGAAGAAAATTATCCTGTTGTTGAACCATTTAGTACAATGAATTATCCTCGAAAGTCAAAAGCCTCATTAGGAGATTTATATATCTATGCTCTTGATTTTGAGGGAAATGTTTATGCTCATGCAGATCGACCTGAACTAGCAGCTGAAACAAATATGTTAGATTATCAAGATGCAACAGGTCGTTATATTAATAAGGAAGCAATTCAGGCTCTTGAGAAAGATAAAGCAATCTGGACTAAATATATTTCAAAAAATGCTGTTAAAGAAACATATATCGAATGGGTAATGGACAAAGAAGGTAAAAAATATTTTATCGCATGTGGTTATTATCCTGAAGCAAATCAAGAGCAGGCTGAAATTCTTGTTGGAAAAGCAATTCAGTATATGGAGGGACATGGCAAAGATGCGTCAGTAAGAGCATTTAGTTCTGATACATTTCGATACGGTGATTTGTACATTGTGGTGTATGATTTAAAGGGAACTATTGTTGCTCATGGTTGGAATGAGTCATTGATTGGTTCAAATGTTTTGGATAAAAAAGACCAAGATGGAACGTTTTATATCAAGGAATTAATTGAACTAGGTCAAAAAGGTGGTGGTTGGGTAAATGCTAAATTGCATAATGCTTTTCAATCAACGTATGTTGAAATGGTAACATTAGGTCTTGAAAAATATGTTGTTTCTTGCTCGTTTTTTCCAATTTCAAAACAAGATGCTGCTTTGCTTCTTTTAAACAGTGCAATTTCGAGTTTAAAATCAGGTGATTTTAGATCCGTGATTCGTTCATTTTCAGAAGTAGGTGGACCTTTTATTAGAGGTGATTTAAAAATTTTTGTCATAGACTTGAATGGTATTTGTTACGTTTGGGGTGATAATTATCGTTTAATTTGGAAAGATCTTTCATCTTTAAAAGACCAAAAGGGTAATCCGTTTGTGCAATATATGATTGAATCTACAGCTCAAGGACCTTCAAAGATAGCTTATACTCTTAATAACCAAGAGGCAGTTGCGTTGGTTGAGCGTTGTGAAATTGATGGAAAAGTATATATTGTTGGATCTCCGTTTTATTTGTAACTATTGTTTTTTTACAGGAGTAAGTCTAAAAAGCCATAATCCAATAATAGTTGCTATGAAAGCGATCAGGTGTTGCTTGTTTGGTGTTTCTCCTGTTGCAATATAACTTGCAATGCTTACAATGATTGGATAAAGATAATCAGAGCATGCCAAAAAGGTTGCATTATAATGGCGTAATAATTTTGTATGCCAACTTTTTCCAATGATATTGTTGATAAGAATGAGACCAAAAAATAAAAGACTGAAGTTTTTTGGTTCAGCAATATAAAATGTGTGGTTTGTTATAAGAGCAAAGACCAATGCTAGTAATGCCGCTCCAAATGATCCAATACCTGCAACGGCAAATGGAGAATAATTGTGAATAGCGACAAGTTCTTTGGTGCACAAAATTCCATAGCTATGGGATGCAACTGCAATCATTATTGCACATGCCGGAAAGGAAAATAGTGAAGCAGAAAAATAATCGTAAGTATTGTTCAAAACGAGCGGAACCGATCCAACAAAACCAATGAGTATTCCTGCAATATTATAACGATTTAATCGTGTGTTGTAGCAGAGGTAATCAAGAAGACCTGTCCATAAAGGTGTTGTGTGTAATAAAAAGGCCATATGTACAGTACTAATAAATTGAAATCCCCAGTATTTTAAAATATATTTTAAAAAAGAACCAAAGATTATTTTTTTTCCTAATAATAGTGGATGCCCATTATAAAGCGGCTTGTCTTTAAAAAATAAAAAGTGACATGACAATAATGCAAGGCTTGCAACAAAGAGTCGAATTACAGTAAGGGTTAAAAAAGAACAGTAGCTCAATAGTGCTTTGTTAAGAGGAATGCCAAGCGCAAAGAGTAATTGAAGGAAAACAATTTCGTAGAGCATGCGATTGTCTTTTTATTCTAGTTTAAAACAAAAAAACAATCGCATCAATAATCGTGTGATTTGAAATAATTAATGAGTTAGACCCAAAAAAGAATTTTTTTAAAAAATGTACTTTTTTTTAATTCTTCATAAAATTGATGATCGCGTTCTGGGCTTAAAATGTTTAATGATTCTAGTCGCTGGATTATGTCTTTAGGGTTGGTAGTGCGATAACCCAAAATTCCATTTTTTTTTGCTTTTACAATATTTTCATTTATATCATCAAAAAAAATAATTTTCTTTCCTTCGGCTATTTGTTTCATTTTTTCATAATAAAGATCACTTGGTTTTGGTTCATGTGAATGATGTATAAAAGTTGTTTCTTTTATTGTTGGAATCATATTAATAAGTTGTTGAAATTCAGAATTTTCTTGAGATTCAAAAGTGTATAATTTTTCTAAAGTTTCTTTTTTTGGCCAAACAACAAAACTATGTTTAATAAGGGGGGCTAATTTAAAGCATTGATTGTTGTCAAGAAATCCAGTATATGAAACATGGTCTTTGTTGGTTGCTATCCACAACTCATATCCCTGTTCATAAAGATATGTAAGAAGTTGAGGAATGCTTTCTTTAAATGTTGCATTTTTCCAAACAAGATCTATAAGTCCTTTGACATATGGCCTTAGATTTTTTTCTTGAATTCCTGCATATGTTAATTGTAAAAATGCACCTCCAATAAGTTTTGGATATGTGGTATCTTGATTACCTGCAGATGGTTTTTTATTTTTTAATGTGCGCATTGCATTAAGGGCTTTAATATAGTTCCATGATGCTTGTGATTTAAATGGGTTTAATGAAAGTCCATATCCCAGAATTTTTATTTTATATAGTGGAGCATATTTTATTAATGTATCATCAAGGTCAAATGCAATAATACAGTTTTTAGGCGTGAGCTGTTCTTTTGCTTTTGTTGTTGTATAAATTGTACATATAAATATAAAATGTAAGAATAATTTTTTCATATTACAAATCCTTTGTGTCTGATTTAAAAAAACGATATCAATTTTCATTCTTACGAGTCAATAATCGAAATTGTCTATAGATTTTTTTGGTTTTTATAAAAAAGATTTTATGGTATACATTTAATTAAGTTTGTTTTTTTACCGTAATGTTGCTATATGAATGATCAAAATTTGAGAAAAAAATTTTTTATTATTGATGGGTCTGCTTTTTTATATCGGGCCTATTATGCCCTCAAACCACTTCATACATCGGATGGTTTGCCTGTTCAGGCTGTGTATGGTTTTTGTCGAATGATAAAAAAATTAATTGACGATCATCAGATGAAATTTCTTGTTCTTGTATGGGATATGCCTGGAACAACAAAGCGTCATGAAATTTTTCCCCAATATAAAGCAACACGTCAAGCTCCTCCTTCTGATTTATTTATGCAAAAAGAGTTTATTATTGAATTTGCAAATTTAGTGGGTATTGCACAGATTGGAATCAATGGTTTTGAAGCTGATGATGTTATGTTCTCGCTTGCAAAAAAAGCAAAATCTGATGGTTTTGATGTTGTTATCATTAGTTCTGACAAAGATATAGGACAGATAATTTCTGATAAAATTATTCAATATGATCCAGTGAAGCATGAGTATATTGATCAAAATGCTTTTAAGGAGCGATATGGTTTTGAACCATCAAGATTGCCTATGTTTTATGCTCTTTTGGGTGATGCGTCAGATAATATTCCTGGTGCGCATGGAATTGGTAAAAAAACAGCAACAACCCTTGTTTGCCAGTTTGAATCTTTAGATATTCTTTATAAAAATATTTCTTTACTCAGCACAAAAATACAAAAATTATTAACCGAAAGTAAGGACAATGTTTATTTAAGTTATCAGTTATTTTTATTATCAGATGTTTCAATTGAGTATGATTCAAATATATATGTATTTAATTATGATCAGTATCACAACGCTCAATCATTTTTTAAAAGATTTGGATTTAAATCACTTTTAGACAAATCAGATCAACATAACAATGCTGTTTTTATGGATCAAGAAATCGATAAAAAGTTTGAGTACTGGCACAGTAAGAACTTTTCTTTGGTTACGAAAAAAGAACAGTTGGATGTTCTTATTAAAAGCATTAAAGAACGAAAGATCTGTGCTATTGATACAGAAACAACTGGTAGGGGTCATCCAACCCATGTTGAACTTGTTGGCATTTCATGTGCATTTACTGATACGCAATCTTTTTATATACCTTGTGCGTCAGACTATCATCACAGTTGTCTTGAGCGATCAATAATTCTTGATTGCTTGAAAGAAATGCTTGAAGATCCGACTATAAAAAAAATAATGCATAATGCAAAATATGACATTCTTGTTTTTGAGCGGTATGGGTTGTCTCTTGCTGGAGTTTTGTATGATACGATGATTATGGCGCGTTTATTACTTCCTGAGTGGGAAAAAGTTGGATTAAAAGCTTTATCAATTTATTTTTTTAATGAATCAATGCTTACGTTTGATGATGTTATTCAAAAGGCACGCGTTGATTCATTTGCTGCAGTTCCTCTCGATCTTGCAGTTGCATATGCAGGGGCAGATGCTTTTCAAACATATCGGTTATATTTTTTGTTGTGTGAAAAGTTAAATAAAGAAAATTTATTGCATCTTTACCAAGAAGTCGAGCAACCAATAATGCTTATTTTAAAAAAAATGGAGCAAGTTGGAATTATTGTCCAACCGAAGGTATTAGAAGAATTGGGAATTGTTGTTAACAAAAAAATTACTGAGTTAGAGTCTTTAATTGCAAGTCAAGGTGGTTTTTTGGTTGGAGATATTAATCTTAATTCTCCACGCCAAATTGAGCAGTTATTATTTGTAAAACTTGGGTTGCCTCCTCAAAAAAAGAGTGCAAAAAAAACAGGTTTTTCTACTGATGTACAGGTTCTTACCAAATTGGCATCAGTGCATCCTGTGCCAAAACTATTACTGCAATATCGAGAGCTTATAAAGTTGCAGCAAACATATATTGAAGGCCTTTTAAAATTTATTGATCCAATTACTCAGAAAATTCATACATCTTTTAATCAAACAACCGTTGCGACAGGAAGATTGTCTTCGTCAGAGCCTAATATGCAAAATATTCCTGCCGTAGGAATTGGTTTTGAGATTCGAAAAGCATTTATTCCTGAAAAGGGGTATATCTTTATTTCTGGTGATTATTCGCAAATTGAGTTACGGGTTCTTGCTCATGTTTCCCAAGACAAAAATCTTCTTTATGCATTTTTAAATAACTATGATATTCATGCGCAAACAGCATCGGGGCTTTTTGGTTGTTCTATTGATCAAATTACTCATGAGCAACGCCAATTTGGTAAAAAGATTAATTTTAGTATTTTGTATGGGAAAACACCGTTTGGGTTATCTCAAGAGTTAGGAATATCTGTTCACGACGCAAAAACGTATATTGATAAGTATTTTGACCATTATCCATCGGTTCGTGTTTGGATGAGTGATGTCATTGAATATGCGCAAAAAAAGGGTTTTGTTGAGACTTTATGGGGAAGAAGGCGTTTTATTGAGCATATTAATGCAAAGAATCAGTATTTGTTTCAAGAGGCCTGTCGAATTGCTATTAATACTGTTTTGCAAGGGAGTGCTGCTGATATCGTAAAATTGGGAATGCAAGCCGTTGATAAAGCAGTTAGTGGTTTGGGAGGACAACTTATTTTACAAATACATGATGAAGTAATTGTTCAAGTACCTATGAACAGTGATTTTTCATTCAAGAAAAGCATTAAAAATGCACTTGAGTATGTTGTAAATTGGACTGTTCCATTAACAGTTGATATTCAAGAAGGAATGAGTTGGTGGGAGGTATCGCAATAGAAAAATAAAGTTTATCAAGGGCTCTTGACTTTTTTTTATAACTCTTGATACTGATTGGGGAAGTTAAAAAATAGACTTTTCTTAACTTTTCTCACATTTTTGCAGATAATTTAAATTTTTCAAAAGGAATTCAGGTGGCAACAAGTAAATCTGGTGGTTCTACACAAAATGGTCGTGATAGTATAAGTAAACGATTGGGCGTTAAGTTGTTTGATGGGCAGATGGTTACCGGTGGTGAGATTATTGTTCGTCAAAGAGGTACTCGTTTTCATCCTGGTCAAGGGGTTGGTCGAGGGGGAGATGACACTTTATTTGCGATGCAGGAAGGTCGTTTATCATTTCACTATGGTGCAAAAGGACGAAGGTATATTTCAATAGTGTCTGGCGAGTAACATTTTTTGGTGTCCTTGTATCGTGTCTATTTTAATTAGCTAGATGGGAGAGTAAATGATACAATTTCTTAGGTATCGATTTTTGACCGGCCTTTTTACGCTTATCTTTTTTGGTGCTTTTATTGCAAGGTCTCTGTTTCTTTATAATAAGAGTGGACGAGTTTTTTCTTATAGTGTTGATTTCACTGGTGGGACAGCCGTCTTATTCAAGTGTGGGGCAAATGCAGAGGCGGTTAAAATGGCTTTGAACAAAGCTGGTTGGCAAGATGTTGACGCGCGTGCTTTTGGACCAGAAGAAGTTATGGTTCGCGTTAAAGAGTTTGCTCACAATGTAGACGGGGTTGCCAATCAAATGGCACTTGTTTTGAAAGAAAACTTCGGAGATGTTTTTGTTTTACAAAATGATAGTGTTGGTCCTGCTGTTGGGGAGGAGCTTCGCTCTAATTTAGTCAAAGCAACAATTATTGCTCTTTTTGCTATGTTGACTTATATTGGATTTCGTTTTTGGTCTTATGCGTATGCGGTTGGGGCTTTTGTTGCTCTTGTTCATGATGCTTTTGCTATGCTTGCAATGCTTTTGTTTTTTAATCAAGAAATATCTTCAAACGTTATTGGTGCGATTTTATTAGTAATAGGGTATTCGATTAATGATACGATAGTTATTTTTTCTCAAATTCGTGACACAATATCTCGCTCGGCAGGTAGGCGTTTAGAAGATATTGTGAATGAAAGTTTGAATTTTACCTTAAGAAGAACAATTTTGACAAGTCTTTCAACCTTAATTCCGGTTACTGTAATGCTTTTATTGGGTGGTGATGCGTTGTTTCCATTAGCATTTACATTATTTGTTGGGGTAATTTTTGGTACGTTTTCTTCTGTTTATATTGCAAGTCCCATTATGATGTTGCTTTATAAAGAAGATCATTAGTCTTGCTAGCCTTTCCCTCTTTTTGATGATTCGAGATCGATTTTATCTTGAGGTGTTATACGCGGCATGCATTATATAGAAACTGATTTAGATAATAATGCTTGACATTATTGAGTCGTAAAATATCAATAGGAAAAAAGTATGAGTGAAATCGATTTGAAAAAAGAAGAAATCGTGCAAGCTGATGGTGTTGTTGAACAAAATACTCCTTTGTTAAATCAAAATGGTGTTTCTCAGGTTGCTGATCAAAGCAATAATGAGGCAGCAGTGGTAAGCGCTGAGCGCCCGGATCAACAAGAATACAATAAACGGCATCGTAGTGGCGGTGGGTACCGTCGTTCAAGGGGATATCATAATAATCAAAACCAAACTAACCATAATCAACCAAGTGGATTGAAAGAGGTTGGTACTTATCAACAAACGTTGCCTAGTGAAAATAAGGTTTCAGCTCATGTGCAAGTTCCTGTTGTTCAAGAGGTACGGCCCCTTGAAGAGCGATCTTTGGGTGATTTAAATATTTTAGCACGCAAATTAGGAATAGTTGGCGGCTTGCTTATGTCAAAAGATAAGCTTGTTGAGCGAATAAAATTTATCCAGGCAAATCCTGAATTTGAAATAGAAGTTTCTGGGGTATTGGAGAAATTGCCTGATGGGTTTGGTTTTTTAAGATCTGAACATTATGATTATGTCTCTGGTCCTGATGATGTCTATGTTTCTCCTTCTCAAATTAGAAGGTTTGGATTGAGAACAGGGGATATTGTTTCTGGTGTTATTCGCAAACCTAAGGAAAATGAAAAATATTTTGCATTATTAAAAGTTAATACAATTGACGGAAAGGATCCTGTTGAATTGGCAGATCGTCCTCATTTTGATCGATTGAGTCCGTTGCATCCTTCTAAAAAATTTAGCTTGGAATATGAGCCAGGTAAATTGGCAACTCGGATAATGGATCTTTTTACTCCTGTTGGTAAAGGGCAACGGGGTTTAATTGTTGCGCCTCCAAAGGTTGGTAAAACACTTCTTTTAAAAGAAATAGCACAAGCTCTTGTTGTAAATCACCCTGAAGTTGTGTTGATTGTTTTACTTGTTGACGAGCGTCCTGAAGAGGTTGCTGATATGAAAAGGACTCTTCGAAACTCTTCAGCAAAGGTTATTAGTTCAACTTTTGATGAAGCTGCAGAGCGACACGTTCAGGTTGCAGAGGCTGTTTTGGAAATGGCAAAGCGATTAGTTGAGTCGGGAAAAGATGTTGTTATTTTACTTGATTCATTGACGCGTCTTGCGCGAGCCTATAATACCGTTGCGCCTGCATCAGGAAAGATTTTGACCGGCGGTGTTGACGCAAATGCTTTACAGCGACCAAAACGCTTTTTTGGGGCTGCTCGTGCAACAGAAGAGGGTGGGTCCTTAACGATTTTGGCAAGCGCAATGATTGATACTGGTTCTCGAATGGATGAAGTTATTTACGAAGAATTCAAAGGTACTGGTAACATGGAAATGCATATGACCCGTAAATTATCAAATCGCCGAGTTTTTCCTGCGTTTGATCTTCTTGTTTCAGGTACACGCCGCGATGATTTATTGCATCATGATGATGATTTGAACAAAGTGTGGGTTTTGCAAAAATTTTTATCAACAATGAATACTATTGAAGCAGTTGAGTTTCTTATTGAAAAAATGGGCAAACACAAGGTTAATCGTGAATTTCTTGATTCAATGAATAAGCGTGAAAAAGCAGCACATCGTGAGCATAATGGTGATGATTTTATTTCAAACTCTTGAGGTTTACAATGATAATTGCTTTTTTTGTTTTTGCTTTTTATTTGAATTTTATTCAGCTGAAAAAGAAATATCTTATGTGAGTATTTCTGATTCTGTTACTCATAAACTTGTTTTGGCGCCAGATAAAAAGTATAATATTTCTTGTCTTTTGAGTTCTGCTTTAATGGTAGAATTTTCAAGGCCTGGAAAATATTATATTGATCGTATTATATGTTCTGATAGTTCTAAAATTTGTTTTTTACAGCCATTTTTTCAAAATATTAATGTTTATATTGAAGATATATATGCAACTAATTATTCCACTGTAAACATAGAATCAATTTCTAAATATGTTTTATTTGATAAAGAAATTGTAAGAAATGGTTCTTGTATTGTAAAATAAGATATAATTTTTGGATATGTACTTGGTTTGACACAAATTGTACTTATTTAGGGTAGTATGTCTAAAACATATGAATCTTTATAGCCTTGCAAGGCTTTATATGAACCAACAAAAGCAATCATTGCTCCATTATCAGTGCAATATGCTGGTGATGGACTAAAAAAATCTTTATTATTTTGATCAGCTGTTTCTTTGAGTCTTTTTTTCAAATATTTATTGCAAGCGCATCCTCCAACAAAGGTGATAGCTTTGGTAAGGGGATATTCTTTTAATGCGGTCTTGATTTTATTGACAAAAATATCGCCAATGGCAACAGAAAATGAGCTTGCAACAGATGCAATAAAGAATTGGTCATTTTTTTTTAAAAACTCTTTTGTTTTTGGATCAAAAGCATTTTTTTGCATTAAATCGTATAAAATAGCGGTTTTTAATCCAGAGAAACTAAAATCAAGCATGTCTTGCATTGGTCGAGGATATTCGAAGAAATCTTCAAAATTAACTGTTTGGCTATATTTTTCGATTAAAGGGCCACCTGGATATCCAAGGTCCATCATTTTTGCGATTTTATCAAATGCTTCACCTGCAGCATCATCACGTGTTTTTCCAATTAAAGTATACTCTCCAAAATTAGTTACGTAATAAAGAGCTGTATGTCCACCTGAAGCCGTTAGGCAGAGGTGGGGAAACGGTACATTATATTCAAGAAATGATGAAAAAATGTGACCTTCAAGATGATTTATTCCAATTAAAGTTTTTTGATGCGCCCATGCAATTGTTTTTGCAAAACAGGTTCCAATTAAGAGAGAGCCAGCAAGACCAGGTCTATTGGTTACTGCAATAACATCAATGTTTTTAATTGTCAAACCGGTTTTATTAAGAGTCTCTTGAAAGACAGGAACAATTTTTTCAAGTTGTGTCCGAGAAGCAATTTCAGGAATTACTCCACCATAGAGCGTATGCAGTGGAATTTGTGAAAAAAGTGTTTGTCCAATAAGACCTTTTTTTGAACAATAAAGAGCTACACCTGTTTCGTCGCATGATGTTTCAATGCCAAGCGTTACTATCGAATCACTTGTTGTATTATACATAATGTGCTATCAAAATTTTATTGTTTTTATGGTGGAACAACTGTTTTACTGGTGTATGGATAGTATTGAGATTTATTGCGCTTAAGTGCATTTTCAAAAGACGTTCGGTTGTTTTTGCTTGTAAAGAATGAGGCTCTTTTTCTTCAGGTAGTGGGTCAATAAAGATTGTTGGTAGTTCGCTTAAAGAGCCACCTGCAATATGGGAGATTAATTCTGGAAAATAAAGCAGAACAATTGTTTGATTTGGAATAGTTCGGTTGTTTGGAAGTTTTTCTTCTGAAACAGTCCATTGTCCAGTCTCAGATTGATCAAGAACAAAAAAACGATATGAAGCATTGCTTGCAAGTTCAAGACGTTGAAATGTATTAAAAATGATTGATCCGTCATTGGTTTGTTCTGGAACTGGTTGTAATTCAAGGTCTGTGATTAAAAGATATAATCGCTTTTCTTTTGTGTTAGCAGGAATTTCAAAGGTTATTAAGTCGTTCTGTGGCATTAAAACCCCTGAATTCCCACAATAGTAGTAAGTAATGGAACTTGAAATTGATTCTTTTGTACTTTTAATTTGACCAAAATAAAATGAGTTGAAGTTTGAGTGAATAAATCCAGATATAAAGATAAAAAGTGAAATATGCTGTAAATTTTTATACATATATGATACTTTATAAAGAGTAATTATTATTAGAATACTCGAAATGAAAATCTTTTTCAACATGCTTTTTCGGTTAATTAATCGATTTAAAAACCTTTTTTTAACAGGGGTTTATACGACTCAGCAACAAGCAATATCGCTTGCTCTTGGGACTTATGTAGCCTTTTGCCCATTTATAGGATTTCATACTGTAATGATGTTGTTTTTTTCGTGGGCATGGTCTCTTAATGGTCCCTTGATGATTTGTTTTTCATATTTGATTAATAATCCTTGGACAATGATACCGGTGTATTTTTTTGATTATTGGGTTGGAACTAAACTTATAATTTTTTTTGGACTAGAGAATATGCAGGAGCCTGCTTTTATGATATGGATCAACAATTTACTTCAGGCCTATTTTAAAGAAATTTCTATTTCAGGATGGGCATTTTTAATAGGAGGGAACCTTGTTGGCCTTGTTGCTGGAATAATAACGTATTGCTTTGCATTTCTATTATTAAGACATTATTATCAAAGGGTATCACATCGGAGTTAGTTTGGGTATGAAGGTTATTGCTCAGAATAAAAAAGCATTTTTTGATTATGAATTTTTTGAGACAATTGAAGCAGGAATTGTATTGACGGGTGATGAGGTCAAAGCATTACGTGTCTATGGTGTAACTTTAACGGGTGCATTTGTTACAATCCATGGCGGAGAGCTCTATTTGATTAATTGTCACATTAAGCAGTATGCACAAGCGTACACAAAGGATGAAAGTCAAACAAGTCGTCGTAGAAAACTTTTGGTTCATAAGCGTCAACTTGCACATTTGATTGGTTTTGTTGCACAAAAAGGTGTTGCAATGCTTCCCGTGAAAATGTATTTTTCTGACAAAAATAAGTTAAAAGTTGCCGTTGGGCTTGGCAGACACAAAAAATTTGTTGATAAAAAGCAGATAATTAAAGAAAGGGATCTTTCTCGCGAGGCAAAAAGAGAGCTTAAAAATAAATAAGTAGTGATGTTATATTTTTACCTCTAAATCAGGCTAAATATTGACAAATTTTCAGTTGTTTATTAACATACAAATTATAAGGGGGCGTACTGGTTTCGACGTGTTACGAATGCCTTTTAATGCATGCCGAGCGTTGTTCAAGTGCTCGTAAAACAATTGAATAAACAAGAAAAGCAGCGGCTTAAAGCCCTATTTTATTTCCGAGTGAAATAAAATCTTGCTGTTATGCGTGTCTATCAGTATAACAAGCTCGTATTACCCAGATAGAACTTCAGGGTTGAGGTTACGTTTTTTTGTAGGCCTATGGAAAAAACAAAAAAATCTGGCAGGACAATCTGTGTTTGCAAGGAGTTCTGATAGTATAATTGCAAAATAAGCATGTAGTATTAAATTGTGTTAATAATGCGGACATGGGTTCGACTCCCATCGCCTCCACCAAAAAAAATTATGTTGTATATATATTTGTTTTCTTTTTTCATTTTTACTCTTTTTTCTTCACAAGATGAATTTAAGCTTAAAGTGGAGCAATTTAAGTATCATTGCCAGACCAAGCACATTGATAGAATGCATGAATCTGCAGATGCTCTTTATTCGTTGTTGCAAAAATATACAAAAGATGGTGATAACAAATCTCTTAATCCGGTTACTGTTGAAAATCTTTATACGCTTGTTAAGCTGCTTGGAACCAAACGACATGTTCCTTTGTATAAGGATTGGTTATTATTATTGAGGCCAGAAACTCAAAATTTGTTGCAGGCTCGTGAAGATATATTTCAAAAAATATATCCATCCCTTAAAACATTACGTAGGTTGGTTAGATATGGCAAACTTGATAACGGAGTTGAACCTGATAACAAAGTTGAACGTAATAATGAAGATTTAATCGAACAATCAGCCTTAAATATAGCTCAAATTCATCGATGGGTACTTTTTGGTAAAGATTCAAAGATGTCTGGTCAGTCGTTTGATCAGAAGCTGGCTCAGTCGGTTGAAGTTTTTGCTGGGTTTTTTCAAAAATCTCAACCTGTAACTTCGCGGGCTTGGTGTTTTGCCGCTAGTGTTGTTGCGCAGCATCTTTTTGTAATTGAGTCTACAAATTCTGTCAAAAAAGATTCTACGTATTATATATTGAAAAGTCTCTATGATGTGCACGTTTTGCCTCGTTTTAAAGATAAAAATGTTATGATGCCGTCTTCTTTATTGATTCCTCAGATTTTTCAAGTAAGTCAGTTTAATAAAAAAAATTATGTTCGTAGTGACAATTTAGCATTACTGATTGAGCGAGTTAATGCAAAGCTTTTTTCAATTTATTCAGCTGCTTTAAAAAATGGCGTTGAGGTTGTTGATGAAAAAATGAAGGCTTTTGTTTTTCAAGCTGCCTTACTTAATTATTATTTTATGACGTTTAAACCAATCAATCAACATGGGTTTAAATGTGTTAAGAGTTTTGAAAAGACACAACTAGATTTGCGTTTAAATCTTGACGAAATTTTTAAGCTCCTTAAGATTAACCAAAAATAAAAAGTTTGATGTTTAGAAAATTTGTAACTTTTTAATACAATATTAGGGATTAAAATGCAAAAAATTAACGTTTCTCTTATACTTTTCTTTTTTGTTGCTATAGTACGCTCAGATTCTGTTATGCCAGCAAAGCAAACAAACAAATCAACTGTTACACGGCAAGCATTACAAGGAAAGGAAGCCTTTGTTAATGTTCCGATGATTTTTGATCAATCGCTTATGGGAAAAGAATTGCATCAAGAAATGGTTGAGCAAGCGCGAAAATTTCAAAAAGCATTAGAAGAGCAAGGTAAAGATATTGAGCGCTCAAAAAAAGAGTTATCTAATAAAGCGGCAGCAATGTCTCCTGAAGCTGTTCGTCAAGAAGAAAAGAGAATAGCTCAACTTGAAAGAGATTTATCTATTCAAATTAAAGAAAAAGAAGAAGATTTTCAAATAATGGCTGCAAAGAAAGAACAGGCATGGGCTCAGGAATTTCAGCAGGTTGTTTCTGATTGGGCTCGTGAGCAGGAATTTGAAAAAGTATGGGATGAGGTTTCAGGAAAGCCATTGTATGTTGATAATAAACTGAAGCATACTGATGAAATCATTGCATGCATGAATAAAAAAAGCAGTGATAAAAAGTTGGCTTCTGTAAGTGCTGAAAAATCAAAAGATAGTTCAGTTAAAAAAGTATAATGCAGCCTCCTGTTGGAATTAAAGCCTGTATTGGTCTTGGCAATCCTGGCTCAAGCTATTATAAGCAACGGCATTCAATAGGTTTTCGCGTTCTTGATGAGCTTGCATTTCAAGAAAAAGTTGACTGGAAATTGAAAAACAATTTTTTATATAGTGAAGTTTTTTCTTCTGGTTTACTTTTAATCAAGCCTCAAACATTTATGAATAATTCGGGAGAGGTTATTCCTTATTTGCAAAAAAAAGGAATAAAGCCATCAGAGATTTTGGTTGTGCATGATGAACTTGAAAAACCATTTGGATTTATTGGATTTTCTTTTGGTACAAGCCATAAAGGTCACAATGGTTTAAAATCAATTATGGGCATTATTGGACCTGATTTCTGGCGTCTTAAAATTGGAATTGGCAGGCCATTGCACAAGGAGTTGGTACCTGAGTATGTTTTGCAACCTTTTTCAGAAAGTGCAGAAGCTCTTGAAATGGTTATCAAAAAAGCAGCTAGCGCAATTTCTGATCTTAATTTTTAGTTTTAATTGCTGCAAATTGGTTTCTGGTGATCGATTGATAACCAATCAGCTTGGTTTTTTAAGATCGAGTGAAAAGGAATTGTTTGAGTATCATAAAACAACACATTATTTGAATAAAAAGTATATAAGACAGGCATTTTTTAAAATTAAAATTCCACTTTCTGGTCGTGATTTTTGGCCAAGTCGTATTGAAGAAGATACACACACAGCTGCTTTATTTCTTGCAGGTTTTTTTCTTTCAAAGCCTTTTTTTGTATGCGGACAGAACAGTCATGTGCAAAAAATTACTTTACCACATGAAATTATCGAAAGGATTATTGATTGTGTGGATTTGGCTATTAAGCCAATTTTATGTGAATGGGTTAATGTCAAACAAAAGATGTATAATGCTCCTGTTCAAGGTACTTATTTTTGGCTTGAAAAATCAAACAATGTGCGCTTGGATGAATTTTTAAACGGCACATTAATTGAAAAGAAAAAAGTGTTTGAAAAGAAAAAGATTATAGATAATTGTAAACCAAGAATTGCATTTGCTGGTCAATATGATTATGAAGTATGGCCCGCCGCAGTAAGTTTTGAGGCTGAAAAATTTGATGTAGTAAAGCCAAGGTATCACGAAGAAATTAGATTTAAAAGAAATGCATCATGGCAATTTTTACCACAAATTTTTGATTATTCGCATGAAAATAAACCTTTTTATGCATTTTATGATACAGATACACATGTGCCTTGTTTTCAAAATGAAGATGGCTATTTAGTTGAAAAAAGACGTTTTGATCTTTTATATAGCAGATTTTCGCTCTTGTTTATTTCTCCTGATTGGAGGATTGTTTGTTTGGTCTTTCCTCATCAAATTGATGATTTTTTAAAATGTACAGAAAATGAGAAAAAATCATTTCTAAGACTTTCATATGATGATGCAAATTTTTTATCAAAACGCATTGGAGAGACTAAAAAGCTGACGCTATGGTTGTCTATTAAACGTTTATTTTTTCCAATGTATGCATATATAAAACAACTTATTTCTTCCATTTTACTAAAATTAACAAATATAGTATCTTAAAAGTAGATGCTGCATCATGTATTTGATTTATGTAAGGATGTGCTCTATGCATACTAAAAAAAATTTAATCATCCCATTTGTTCTTAAGGTTATTAAGCCATTTCGAATTTATTTATTTGTTCAAATTGTTATTTCAATTATTTGGGCAATAGATCTTGCAATGCGTCCATTATTAATAAAATATATTTTAAACAAGGCAAGTTCCATTGCACCAGAGCAAGCATTTTCTGAACTTGGCCCTTTTATTCTTGCATATTGGATGATTGGATTTGTGTTACTTTTTATCTTGAGGCTTCATGATTGGTGTTGGCTTAAAACAAGTGCTCCACTTCGCAAATATATTGGTTTATATGCAATGGATCGAATGCTTAATCAGTCTCATTATTTTTATCAAAACAATTTTGCAGGATCGCTTTCAAATCGTGTTAATGATGCTATCTCTCATGTTCCAACTCTTGTTAAAATTTTTTTAGATAATTTTTTTAGTCATGGTATCAGTGTTATTTTTGCTATTTTTGCTGTTTTATCTGTTGGTGGAACATTTGCAATCGGAATGATTTTTTGGGTTTTATCGTTTGTTTTTATATCTTGTTTTTTGTCTCGTTATGGTGCGCAACTTGCAGATGATGCAGCAGAACAAAAAACAACTGTCATAGGATCGATTGTTGATGTTTTGGTAAATATTATGAATGTGAGATTATTTAATGGGCGTGCTGATGAATATGATCACTTGAATAATAAATTTTCTACGTATGTCTCTGTTGATCAGCGGATGAAATGGTTTTATTTAATCATTTATTTTTTACAAGGCCTTTCGTTTGTTATTTTTCAAGGAGTCTGTTTTTGGTGGTTAATTGATGGCTTTTCAAAAGGAACGATTACGCCAGGTGATTTTTCTTTGATTACAACAATTAATCTTTCTATTGTGGGTAATTTGTGGTATTTGTCAAAAGATATAAAAGATTTTTCTGAATCATATGGTGCTGTTGTACAAGGGCTTCGTTCAATTGAAGCGGACATCGAGTTAAAGGATGCCCCAAATGCGCAATCACTCATTGTTTTGGGTGGAGAAATTGTGTTTGAAAAAGTTCATTTTCATTATAAAGGTGCTTTGCCATTTTTTAATGATAAATCAGTCGTAATTCCTTCTGGGCAAAAAGTTGGATTGGTGGGGCCATCTGGATCTGGAAAGTCAACTTTTGTTAATTTGTTATTGCGTCTTTTTGAGGTTAATTCTGGCCGAATTTTGATAGATGAGCAAGATATTGCTCTTGTTACCCAAGAATCGTTACGTGATGCAATTGCAATGATTCCGCAAGAGACGGTTTTATTTCATCGTACCATTATGGAAAATATTCGTTATTCAAGGCGTACGGCAACGGATCAAGAAGTTATTGCTGCTGCTCAAAATGCCTGCGCCCATGATTTTATTATGCAACAACCAGGAGGCTATGATACGGTTGTTGGTGAACGTGGTGGCAAGCTTTCTGGTGGACAACGTCAAAGAATTGCAATTGCGCGGGCATTTTTAAAAAAGCCAAAAATTTTAATTCTTGATGAGGCCACCAGTGCTCTTGATTCGATGACTGAATCTGATCTTCAAAAAGGACTTCATGAGTTAATGGACCAATCAACGACTATTGTGATTGCGCATCGGCTTTCAACTCTTGAACAAATGGATCGTATTTTGGTTTTTGATCAAGGTAAGATAGTTGAAGACGGAACACATGCTCAGCTACTTGCAAGTGATGGGTTGTATGCAAAGCTTTGGAAAGCACAAATAGGTGGAATTTTGCCTTTTGCAGAAAATAGACATTGAAGAATCTATTGAGTATGTTGCTCATTTTTTATTTTTTAAAAAATGGTTGTTTTATTATAAAATTTAATTTTTATTTTTTAAAAACAATAAAAATTAAATTTGACTTATTATTTTAAAAATATATACTGATAGTAAATATTTTTATTAGTTTTTTGGGTTCTTTATGTTTGTTTTATTTTTTTTAATTTCTTTTTTTAATTATTGTTTTGCAAAACCAATTAAATTAATCGATAAACGAAGTCAGATTGTTGATATTTTATTCGGCATTACTGGTTATGAAGGTCCTTATACTTTTAATGTTTTAAAGTCACAGGATAAAGAGCCATTGATTTATAAAGTTGACTATGCCAACAAATCATGCATAGTTCGATTTAATGAAAAATTTTTTACTCCTGGTCGTATGAATGAGATTGCTTTTCATCAATATGCAGAAAAGGAAGGTTTTGGTCCAGAAGTAATATA
Organism: uncultured Pseudomonadota bacterium; assembly: GCA_964529835.1. GTDB lineage: Bacteria > Babelota > Babeliae > Babelales > Vermiphilaceae > CAZGZQ01. The sequence continues at coordinate 35,997 of CAZGZQ010000002.1, read as the reverse complement.
TTCAGATGCACAGGCAGGTATTATTATTATGGAATACTTGACTCCATCGCAATACGATAAGGTTTCATTAGACCGTTATAAGCAAATTGATCTATTGCTTTCTTGCGTAAAAAAAATTCATGAAATATCAACTGATGAATTTGTTGTGCGTCGACAACAAGATGTATTTACTTCGATTATAAATAAGCGTTTTTCATATGTTTTAAAACAGAATAAACTTTGTGGAATGAATCTCATTCCATTAAAAGAGCTATTGGCGTTTTTTGAGTCTTGCATTGATACAAATGTAGCACCTGTTCTAGTTCATGGAGATTTGCATCGACTTAATATTTTTTTTTATGATGAAAAAATCAAACTTATTGATTTTGAAACTGTTCGTTATGATCATCCGTATGTTGACTTAGCTCATTTAGCAGTTTTTTTTGGTTGTGATAAACAAGAAGAAAAATACTTATTAGAGCAATATTGGAATAGACAGATAAGCCAGCACGATTTGTTTCAGTTTGCTATATTTAAAGCGTTTGTTTGTGCAAAGTTTGCTTTTTGGATGCTTGAAATAGCTGATAAAAATTCTATACAAGCTCAACAAAATGTTTTTTATGTAAAGCCATTGACTGAATTTTTGAATGATGTTTTTGAAGATAAAAATCCTGAGTGGTGCTATCGTGCGGGTATTTGCGCATTAAAAGAAGCTGAAAAATTGTTAATTTTTCTACGAAATGCTTTTTTAAATTAAGTGATAGTTGAAAAAAGTTGATGAACACTTGTTTTATGAGTTAATTGTATTATTTGTTTCATTCCTCCATATAATAAACCAGTGCCAAGTAAAGTTACACTATATGGTGCGATAAAGTCATTAAGAAATATTGCATGATCAAAATTCACTGATTTTTTATCATAAGATTTACAGCTGCAATATGTGCTATCTGAGTTATTTGAAAACATTCTTAAACAAATAATGTTTTTTATAATAAAAAGGGTTTGTAACAGAATGGCTTTTTTACCGCTTACAATATTAAGAGGGTATGCAAATGTTGCAAAAAGAGCAAAAGCGGTGTTTGTTTTAAAGCCATTGATGAATGAATTCTTCCAGTAAAATGACTTTTGCATTTTTGTAGGAATTTTTTCTTTTAAGTAGCTTGAAGAGTCCTTTACATATGTTTTTATAATATTAGTCACCATGGTAAGAGACTGCTTGAAAAAGTTTTGACAATGAACTGTTTTTGACAGATTATTTTCCATTGTATAAGTAAATTTAGCTGAAATTAAAAGAATAAGGCACAAAATTAACAAAAAAGATGAATTTTTAATTATGGGGCTGCTTTGTGAGGTCATGGTCTGTTTTTAGGTTAATATAAAGAATCTATAAAACTGCTTTAAAACTATGTAACTAGCTTTATTTGAGGGATTTTTTTTTGTACTTTGCTTTTCTTAAAATTATAGTATACAATGAAAATACTATAAGTGTATATGTTTATTTCTACTATTATCTGTTATGAGCATCATATCTTTTCTTCGTTCAAGCTGTTTCTATGGATTCATTTTCATGTTAGTTTTTCGATGTATAAAGGTGTGTAGTGTTATGATGAGCGATAGTTTTTAAGGAGTCTGTTTATGAAAACAGGTGTTGTTAAATGGTTTAATGTTACTAAAGGATATGGCTTTATTCAACCTGATGAAGGTGGTAATGATGTGTTTGTGCATATCAGTGCGTTGCAAAAAGCCGGAATTTCAAACTTGCAAGAAGGGCAACGTTTAAATTACGATTTGGTAACAAATAAAGGGAAAATATCTGCAGGATCCCTTCAAATTTTGAATGGCGAGTAATTTGTGAATAAAGATCAAATCAAAGAGTCAGTAGCATTGTTTGAGCACTTTGAAGTGCCGAGTTCAATTCTAAATGCGCTGACATTAAATAAATTTATACATCCGACGCCAATACAACAAGAAGTGCTTCCTGTGGCGTTAAAAGGTTTGGACGTTTTGGGCTCTGCGCAAACTGGAACTGGTAAAACGCTTGCGTTTTCTATTCCATTACTTGCACGCCTTCTTGAAAATCAGCATGATTGTGCATTGATTGTTGTGCCAACTCGTGAACTTGCAACACAAGTTCAGCAAGCTTTGCAGACATTGATTGGTCGAGATTTACGAATTATGACAGCTCTTTTAATTGGTGGTGAACCAATTTTTAGGCAGTATCGTCAGCTTCGTGCAAATCCTCGAATTGTCGTAGGGACTCCTGGTCGTATCATTGATCATTTAGAGCAGGGTACATATAATCCAAAGCAGGTTACTTTTCTCGTTTTGGATGAAATGGATCGCATGTTTGACATGGGCTTTGATTTACAGGTTGCAGAGATTATTAGCCATTTAAGCGAAAATCGTCAAACAATGATGTTTTCAGCGACATTACCAAAAGAAATTGAGGTACGTGCCCAAAAATATCTTAAAACTCCGGTTCGGATTTCTGTTGGTCCAGTGAGTACTCCTGCTGCAAATATAACTCAAGAAATTATTCATGTTCAAGAGCATGGAAAGTACGAAGCTCTTGTTACTCAGCTTAATCAAAACGAAGGTGCAATTATTGTTTTTGTGAAAACAAAAATGGGAGCTGCTCGGCTTGCAGAGAGGTTAAGTGAGGATCATCACTTGGCAGTAGCAATGCACGGCGATTTGCGCCAAAGTAAACGTGAGTCTGTTGTGCTTGGATTTCGCAAGGGGAGATTTCGTATTTTGGTTGCAACTGATATTGCAGCCCGTGGTCTTGATATTCAAAATATTAAACTTGTAATTAATTATGATTTGCCACAATGTGCTGAAGATTATATTCATCGCATTGGAAGAACGGCTCGTGCTGGTGCTCAAGGTGCTGCAGTTTGTTTGATCGCTCCTCATGAAAAGCGTTTATGGGTTGCAATTGATCGGATGTTAAATCCTGGAAAAGCAGGGAGTGAGTCTGAAGGCTCTTCATATGGCAATAACTATCGTGGTGGTGGACGTTTTTCATCGCGTGGTTTTGGCGGCAGTCGTGGTGGCGCACGCGGTGGTGGTCAAGATAGATTTAAAAGATATGGTGGTGCTGGTCGTAATGGCGGCGGTGGTGGTAGCTCTAAATCTTTTGAAGATGAAAGACGTGGATCTTTTGGGGGTAGATTTTCACGATCTCGCTCAAATGATGCATCAAGAGATAGTTCTTTTGTTCCTCGCGATGGTTTTGTAAAGCCTGCAAGTGATGAACAAAGATCAATGTTTAGAGCTGAAAGAAAGTCTGAAGGATTTAAAAAAACTGATGGATTTATGAATCGTGGTACTGAACATAAAAAATCGTATCAGGATAAGTGGAATCGTTCATCTGAAAATGGTTCTTCTCGTGATCAATCATCTGCTTTTGGTACTGATCGTCGTCGATCATCATCAAATGATAAAAATCGTTCACGAATAAGTTTTTTTGATCAACAAGATTCTTTTAAAAAGCGAAATTCATCTCATCGGGATAATGATCGTTTTTAAAAGCTTTGATTAAATACTATTTTGTAAGTGCTGTTCTTTGAAAAAAGAGCAGCACTTTTTTTTATTGACTAATTTTTCAATTGTTTTCTAGATTCAATAAAAATGGGTTTTGAGGTTTTATCATGAATATAATTTTATTATTACTTCTTTTTTTTTTACATATAAGTGGCAAAGATGTTGTTTGGGGCTCATTTAGTGCAAAAGTTAAGCTTTCAAAACAGGATGGTTTTTTAAGTATAAGCGATGTGAGCAATACTTCAGATAGAGATAATAAGCAAATAAAGCTTTATAAAAAAAATTTATCTTCAGGTCAGTCTGCATATGGTATTGCTCATTTTAATGTAAATGAAATTTTTGGTATTGTTGATACGGAGCAAAAATTAGAGCAAGTTTTGCCATTAGCTCGTTTGTCATACAATGCATTGGTTTTTGATTTGCTTGAAGATCCAATAATTGTAAATCATAAAACATCAAATGATGTATTGATAAAAAAAGTAAAAGAAATTTTTCTTACTTTTAATGAAACTAATTTTGCAGATACACAAAGTTATTCTTCTGGAGTTGTGACTCTTTTCTTACCGGATAAAATTGTTGTTGCGCATGTTGGTGATAGTCGCGCAGTAAGTTCTGATTTGAATTCAATTATGACGCATGATCACAAGCCTTTTTTACCCCATGAAAAAAAGCGAATTGAAAAAGCTGGTGGAATTGTTCAAAATAATACACTTTTTCAAAAAGATAATAATCAGTTTGCGCGTTGGTGGATAAGTCGAATGTTTGGCAACACAAAACTTGCCGGAATTACTGCAGAACCAGATGTTTCTATTTTTGATTATAATTTCAAACTACTTGCAACCACCTCGCATGATTTTGATATAGAATTTTTTCCGGTTGCGCAATCGTTAAAAAAAATGGATTTCCAGCTTTATGCAAAAAATAAAGCACTAACAAGAAAAGGAAATGAGCATAATACTAAAGCATTGAGTGGGTATCGGTTTATTATTATAGCAAATAATGATGTATGGAAATCGTTGCCTACTCGTATTCAAGATTATTTTTCATGGGATTTTGCTGCATGCAGTGCTGCTGTAGATGAAGATGAAAATCATGCCAATGATAAAGTGCTTGTTGACCATCATTGTAATCGTTTGGGATCAGCAGAAATTGCAACACATATTGTTGAATCAGTCTTTACCCAATATGGACTTACTGATAAATCGATTCAACTTGCAACCGAGTTGCTTCATGTTGCAACCGTTCAAAAAGAAAAATTTAACTTGAGTTCATTTATTAATCCTGAAATTGTTCAGAAAAAATCATTTTTTCAAAAAATTAAGGGGTGGTTTTTAAAACAAAAAACTACAAAAGAAATTATTGTAAAAGAGATTGGCAAGATACAAGGTGATCAATCAATAGTCATTATTGCATGGGATCCAAAAAAAGAACCACAAAAAAAATTAAAAACAAAGTTATCACGTAAAAAATAGGTATATAATTTAAGAAAAACTAAAAATTAAGTATATTTTTTGTTATAAAGTATTAGAAAAATTTGTTAATTTATAAATGTTAAAGTAAAAATTTGATAAATTAGAAATTTTATTTAAATCCGAAGGATTAGAAAGACTAAGCAAACAAATATCTGTCCTTCTGAATGCAATAAGATATTGGAAAAGAGAGTAAATTTTTTCAATATCAAGATTTAAAGGAATTTTTTCTTCGCTTATTTTTAATAGATGGCTATATTTATGGTTAATATCAGTAATGTGCATTACCCCTATAATAAATGGGTCTTGGCTGTTTTTTATTTTTTCTAGCATCATATTTGTAGTATGCGGAAATATTTTGTTAAGTTGTTGTACTTTAACAAAGGCTCCACGTGGAGCTTTTATTTGCTTTTCTAATAAAATTTCTTTTAATGCAATAATATCTTCAAAATTCATAACCGTTGCAAAATCAGCCCATGTACAGTTTTGTCTATAGCTACTTTCTTTAAAAAAATTATCTTCTGCAATGAGCATAAAGTTATGTTTTATAGATAATGCTTTTATTGTATTTATTGTATTCCATTTTTTATTATAATCTAATTCTTTCATGATAATTTCTATACAGCATATATACGGTGCAATAGAAGGAATGTCGGGTAAAATATTTTCTAGCAAATCAAGTGGAACAGAAAGACCAGTTAAGGTTTTTTTATATGCAATAATCTGAGCTAATGCTTTGTCTGCAAGACCTTCAGATCTTTCCATGTTCATTATTGATTGGGATAGGAATAATAAATAAATTAAAAATCTTAAATAAGTCATGATAAAGTTTTTATACATTATTTTGAAATACATCTCAATGAAGTTATTATTTCATAAATATACAAAGAAAGCAAAAGAGAGCAGCTTTGTTTTCACGTATAAGATTAAAAAATTATATTTATGTATTATGTCTTAGTTCTATTACTGTATGCAGTCCAACATATTTCCTTAAAATGTTTTGTTGTTTCAATTGGATTGTTTGAATTGTAGATAGCTCTTCCCACAATTGCAATGTCTGTACCTAGATTTTCAAATGCTTTTTGTGGTGTGATATATTGCTGATCTTTATTTGTATGTTCAGATAATCCAATTCCTGGTGTCATACGCAGCATACCGTAGTCAAGTTGTTTATTGTTAAAATGAATTTTGCTTCGAGTGATAAGCCCTGTTGGAAGTGAATTTTTACCTTCTATTAATTTGATAATTTGCATCAGTGTATTAAGAGTATATTCTTGTGTAAGTAAATTATCTTTTGTGCTCATTTGAGGAAGGATAATAACACCACGTGGGTCTTTGATATTTGCTTTTTTTAAAGCTTCTTGCATCCCTTCAATCATTCCAGGTCCTGCAAGCGAATGAGCGGTAACAAGATCTGCCCAATCTGCTATTTGAAATGTTCCACCAATGTATTGTTGTTCAACAACGCTTGCAATATCAGCAAATTTTCGATCTTCCATAATTAAAAAATTCAGTTGATTTGCAATCGTTTTTAATTGATGAATTAAAGGTATTTTTTTAAGTACAAATTTTTCTGAATCAAAAGATGTAAGACTAGATTGATTTTCTGAAAAAAAATCTTTCAAAGTGTCAGCATGAATTTTAAGTAAGCAAATATATGGCCCAATAAGTGTGGCAATGTTTATAATTTGCTCAAGGGACTCAATATCAAGAGCAACTGCAATGTTTGTTTCTTTTGTATGCATAATTTCAAATAATTTTTTGCCAATTTCATTTCCTGCATACTCTTTTCTTTGCTCGTAACTGAGTTGAGTATAGTCACGGACAATGTATTTTTTTAAATCGAGTTCTGTCTCTGCACACATACATGCTTGTGTTACAATACCTGTAATAAAAGATAAAAAAATATTTTTCATTATTATTTAATCCTTTTTATTAAAAATCTGATAGAATTGTTCCGCTTAAAAAATGCATATGAAGATGAAGTACCGATTGCCCTACTTTTGTTCCATTATTAATGATTAGTCGATAGTCTGTATGATTGTGGTTTATTTTTGAAAGCTCTTTTGCTGCGCAAAACATATCAAAAGGAATTGTTTTTTCAACATGAGAGAGTGATGAAACATTTACGCAATGTTTTTTGGGAATTATTAAATAATGAATAGGAGCTTTTGGATTAATATCTTGAATACAGATAATTGTTTCAGATTCAAAAATTTTTTTTGCAGGAACTTGATTTGCAATAATTTTGCAAAAGATACAATTATCCACCAATTTTTCTCCATTGAATTATACAAGGATATTGTGGACGAATTATATCAATTATTTTACAGAAAACAAGAAAGAGTTGTTTAACAAAAGTAGAATAATGTAAATGGATTTTGGTGCCGGAGGCCGGACTTGAACCGGCACGGTGTTGCCACCGCGGGATTTTGAGTCCCGTGCGTCTACCATTTCGCCACTCCGGCAAAAATGAAATAATAGCAGATTTATTGTATAATAAATTGAATAAAAATCAAGTTTGATGTGCAAACAACGTGAACTAAAAACTTTTGAGCTTTGTTGTCATCTTGTAAGTAACAAGTTTTATGGCAAGGTAGATATAAAAGACAACAAGCACATAAAGAATAATAATGTTAAATGCCACAAAAGAGGTAAAGCTATTAAAATAAGATCTTTTTAAAATCCATAAGATAAAGACTCCTAATAAACTACTTTGAATGGTAAGAAAAGAACTGATTGTTTTGGATATATATTTGAAAATGAAAAGTGATGTGAATGCTACACTTGCGCATATAATTATTAATATTATTACCGATATTAAGATAAGAATTGGAATACCAAATTCTGTTTTATGAGCTGTTAATTTGTTTTCTATTGTTATTGCAGAAGGAATCAGAATCGTTAGTAAAGGAAAAAAACCAATAATTGTTGTTGGAATAATTGCAAGTAAATATCCCTTAAACCAATCGATATAGCAAGCTTTTTGGAGGTTTGTTTTCATTTGATTATTGTTATTTGGAATTTTCATTATTACCTTTAATATTTTCCGTAATTTTTTATAATTAAAATGCAAAGTTATTTTTGGCTTTTTTTAATGGCATACTCAATTCCATATGCTTCTCGTAGTAATGTCCATGGCCACGCACATAGTATTGCTCCTACTATCGGAACCTTGAGTATATAGATCATAACTTGCATCACAATAATTGGTACTATGAACCCAATATAAATTTTATAGATTGTTTGATACCGAAAAAGCAAAAAAGAAATGATTGATGTTGCAATTGATCCAATAATAATAATAATTCGTATGTAAACATAGGGATAATCGTATCTTATTGGGTAATTTAAAAAATAAATCATAATATATTTTAGAATTAGTCTCGCTGCTAACGAAAAAATCGTAACAACGAGCATTCCTTTTATTAAATCGAATAATCTAATTGAATTAGTTTGCTTTTGTGTGTTTTTCGTAATTATTTGCCATAATCTTTGAATTCCATTCATGAGTAATCCTTTTTTTATTTTAGAATTCCTTTTTATGGTTTTGCAATCGAAAGTCTACCTGGTAAGCGACCTGTTTTAAAACATAAACCATAAAAAGAGTTATTAAAAATATAATAAAAATAGGGTGGAATAATAAAAATAGGGTGGATTTGTAATATGTGGACTCAGCTTGTTTTTGACAATATTTGTTACAAAAATACTTAATCCCGCATTATATAGTAAAATATATGTTATTGAAATTTTAGGTATGTATCGAAAATAAACGACAGATTGTAGAGCTGCAAAAGCTGATCCAATAATCCAAAAAAATATAAAAAGAATAATTGTCGCAATCAAAAATTTTATTTCTTTGTTTTCAAAAATCAATGATGCTGATTTTTGTGTAAATACAACAAACAATAAATAGCTTAATAATGCAATAAAAAATACTTTTGCAGAAACATGTAAATATGCTTTAAACCAATCATTAAACTCAGAAATTTTAAATTTTTCAAGATAACTATTCCATAGAAGTTTATATTTTTCGATTTTTAATTTCATATTATTTTCTTTATTCGTAAACCCAAGAAAATAATAGTTGAATGTCTTAAGAAAAAACAAGCGTTATTGCAAAAACAGTTTTTTGATTAATTCCTTCTTTTGACAAAATCATTAATCCAATCAACATATTGTGATCTCAATTGATTATTTTCAAACCACCAATCAGCTGCTCCGTCACTCATAAGAAATGTTCTTTCAAATGTGCCGTTATCAAGAAGTTTAATTGTCATTTGCTTGTTTGCAAATGATTGAGGGAATTTTTTTGCCAATTCTATTGGTGCAAAAACGTGACTTTCCAATCCCATGATGATTGTTGGATGCTTCAGAAAATATTCGGTGCAAAATTGGTTGATTCGATATGCTGCTTCAGCTTCAACGGTTCCTTTATAAGGTTCGCTTAAAAGAATCATTCCTGTTTGATTATGAGTAATATGTTTCATGAATTCTTGAATCTGTTGAATAGCTTGTTGTGCAGCCATGAAGGTTGAAAGGCCTTTTTCTGAAACTGAATCAGTTGAAAAACTGGTGCGGATTCCTTGCAGTTCTGAAATGGTAGTTTTTGATGAAAAACTGATTCCAATTGAATGGCTTAACACGCCAACGTGCCCTAAAAGTTTTAAAATAGTTGACTTGCCACATCCATGTGGACCTGAAAGAATGATTGCACGAGGAGATGTAAGGCCAAGTTCAATCGTGTTTTGTATGCATTTATCAGGAGTTGTTAAAATCCAGCCATTTTCAATGTGACAAATATTAGGTGTTTTTTCAAAAGAAGCAAAACAGACAGGAAAGTTGTTTGCTTGTAAATTTTTAATTAAACGTGCAATTGACATGTAAGCATCAATTATTCCTACTTGTCGTACGTAATGATCAGTTAAAGAGCCAAACTCAGATACTTTTTTGTGCATCCACAAAACAAGCCCTCGTCGATAAAAGTGACCATCAGGAGAATTAAAGGTTCTTTTTGAAAGATATGCTTCAAGTTCTTTTAATTGGTCACTATTGAATGGTGACAGTGGAATTAAGACGCTTTTCAGTAGTGCTGGATTATTTGAGTGATTAATAATAATCGGCAAATCATGAATATGATCAAGATATTTTTTTAAATAATATAGCTGTTTTTTTAATACCTGTATTATGCTGTATTGGCTTGCAAATGATCTCCATGCTGAAAGAATTGAAAAGCCTTGCACAATATCAGAAAAAGCTGTAACAGAAAGAGCCATCAAAAAAGCAATTGGTTGTGATAATGGATTATGCCCTATAGCAAATGACCAATCTTTGTAAAAGTATGTTCTTGAATTAAATCCGCTTTTGGCAACTTCATATCGGTCTCTTAATGACCCATTAAGAAATGCTTTTGTATATAAAAGATGAGACGTAAGTCCTGTGTCATGAGATTCAACTTTTTCTTGGGTTAAATAGGGTGTCCATGAATGATCCTTGATAGGTTTTTCAAGTCCCAATTTAAAGCCTTCCCACCATTCAAAGTGGTTTGTTTGTTCAAAAAGCCATTGATTATATTTGAATGCAATTCCTGCTGCACCAAGTTGAAGAATAATCGGATAAAAAGAATTCCACAATTGCTTTAAAATTGATCCTTCCAATATGAGAGGATATTTATTGCAAAATGTTGCAACTTTTTTAAAAAAATTTCCTTCAAGTAATTGTTGAAAATAAAGCGGTTCTGCTTGCAAAGAAATAGTGTCCTGTTTTTTTTCTAAATAAGCAGTGATTTCTGATTCGTATGTTTTTGTTTTTAGTAACCATGATTCTAATTGATCACATAAAGCAGTGTTCTCAAGAAGCAACTGAAGTATTGATTGCCGTTCTTTTATGATAGCTATATCATACGTTGGTTCAAGAAGTTTTTCTAATGCCTTTCTTCCATGCAATGTATATGTTGAATCAAGGGCATTGATTAATTGAGTAATTTCAAGATCTGATTTTTCTCTATTTGTGATAAAGGGAGTGTGACTATCAAGATTTAAAAAAAATAATAACAATACTACAAATACATTAAACATGGTCAAACCTATTTTGCATAATATATGATAATGGTTCAAAAATTTTAAATTTTAATTAAAAATAAGAATAAACCAAATAATTCAATCTGTCAAATACCGAGAGCTATAGAAAGAATAGGTTTATAAATGCCAATAACCATTAATCCAATAAAAATACCAATAATAATAATTGCGGCAGGTTGCGCATAATTTTGAATAGCAAGCATAAGTGAATCAAGTTTTTTTGAGTACTTTTCATAAAGATTTTTTGCTGCTTTATCAGTCGAGCCTGAAAGTTCAGCGGCATGGATTAAAAAAATATCGTCGATTTGAAATAATTCAGAATGTTCTTTTAATGCGCTGCTTAATGTTTTTCCAATGGTCACTTCTTTAAACAAAGCGTCTATGACTTCTTTTTTTTCTTGATGTGATGTACTGATAGAAATCAATGAAAGTGATTGTTCAATGGTGTTTCCAGATTCAAGCATAAGATGTAATGTGTGAAAAAATGATACAAGAAATGAATATGTGCTCATGGATTTATAAAAGGGGATCCACTGCTTGAATTTACACAGATATATATTTACTTTTTTTATACGGTTTATTTGGTTAAGGATATATAATATGCCCAACAAGCATATTCCAAAAAGCATGATTGACAATGGATCTATAATCCAACTTCGAATAATCATGAGTTTTGCAATTGTGGGGTCAAGGTGTTGATTATTTGTTTGTAAAAAAGTTGCAAATTGAGGAATAACAAAAATAACAATACCAATAAAGAGGCTTGCAGTGATAGCAGCAATAATAATTGGCATTGTAAGTGCTGATTTTAATTTTTCTTTGTGTTTTGCTTTCTGAATTAAAAAATGAGCAACAAATTGAATTGTTGCAATCAAATGATTTGCTTCTTGTCCCATTTTAAAAAGATTTTGTTCTAATTCTGAAAAAAGGTTGCTGTTTTTAATGCAGCTATCTAATGATAATCCTTTTTCCATTTGTGCTGCTGCATCATAAAGAAATTCTTGAAGTAATGGATATTGATTGTAATGTGTTGCAGTAATAGAAAGGGCTATGGGGAAACGAATTCCTGCTTGAAGTAATAATAGGAGTTGTTGATACAGTTGAGCACGTATTGCAAGAGAAGGCTTTGTTTTGAATAACAGTATTTTTTTTTTAATTATTAATGGTGCAATATTTTGATTTAAAAGGATTTGAGTTAATGCTTCATCTGATAATGCAGCTTGAGCACCTTTTTTTTTCTCGCCTTCAATTGTAACGCCAAGCCATTGATAATATGGCATCTTTTCTCTCTTTATGGTAATACGGTTTGTCGATCAAGTTTTAATAGTTTAAAAAATTCTTCAATGCTATTTATTGTTTCAAAAGTTATTTTTTTTGTTGGACTTGTATATCCAGAGATAATTCTAATTTCTTTTTTTGCGCAAGATAAAGTTTTTGCAAAAAAAGCTATAATTTCATCATTGGCTTTTCCTTTTTCAGGTTGACTAATAATATGCAATTTAATTGTTCCTCTGCTGTCAAGGGCGACATATTGACGTGAACTTGCTGGTTTTGCACGAATAGTTACTGTAAGTGGCATATGGATTTGATGGATTAAGATAATGTTCTTATCATGAAAATAGTTTGCAAAAAAAGCAAATATTGCTATGATTTTGCTAATTATTGCAAGGAGAGATGGCTGAGTGGTCTATAGCGCTTGCCTGCTAAGCAAGAGTTCGGTTAAATCCGGGCGCGAGGGTTCGAATCCCTCTCTCTCCGCCATATCTTTATGCGCCTATAGCTCAATTGGATAGAGCGTCAGACTACGGATCTGAAGGTTAAAGGTTCGACTCCTTTTAGGCGCACCATTTCATTTTCATCTATTGTATTTAAAATTTTTAGTTGTGGCAGGCTGTTTTTTATTAAAAATTTTTCAAATTGACAATTTTTAATAAAATGATATTCTTTTATTAATACGTTAATAAGGGTTAATATGTCAAATATTAAAAAATCATTAACAGCTTTAATATTAATAGCATGTTTTAATGCTGTATTGTGTCAGTATGATCGATTTATGCTTTCATCTTTGTTTCGGCATTCATTGGTAGATCATTATCGTAAAAAATATAATGCTGAGATTGTCAGTTCAACAAGTAATGATTTAGGCTGTTTTTTAAATGAAAAGTCTTTTTGGTATTGCTTTAAATATTCGAATTATTATCAAAAAAAGATGATGTTCGATTGATGTGGTTTATCGGAATTGGCGGTGGTCATGCTGTACCGGTCTTTTATTTTCAAGAAAATGGTAAAAAAGCGATTTTAATTGCAGATTCTCTGGGTCAAGCAAATTTTTCATTGTCGTGTATCACTAGTTCTGAGATGTGTTGCGCATTAAATATTCCTGTTTTTATTATTCAGGATCGGCGTCAGTCTGATTCGTATTCTTGTTTTCTAGATGCGCTTGTATGGGGAAAAATGATTACCGGAAAACTATCGGATGGAAGCTATCGGATTCCAAATATGCTTAATTTTTTATTTCAAAATTCTGAAAATATTGCTTTTCAAGGCTCAAGTGAGCGATTATTTTATGTTAAAAAATTACCGACAACATTGCTTGCAACAGCCCAAGAGGTTTCATTTTTAGAAAAATATCGTGCAAAAGACCATAATACACATGATCTTTATATTACCTCAAAAGGAGCATATGTTTCTTTTAATCAATTTTTAAATAATCATAAAGGTGTCTTTACATTTGATTATTTGAGAAGTAAGGGTGTTTCTATCTCATATTATTTTTATAAGTACTTATCATACAAAAACTCAGCTTTATATGGGTTTGGTGTATTTAAAAATTTCCTGACTCAAAAACAATATGTAAGTAGGGATTCCCTTTTTGTTGCTTATTTGCTTGGTATCATTACTGCAGAGGTATTGAATAAAATGTAAATATTTTTTTTAGAAAAATCCTGTTGCTAAAATAATCGTTTATGTTAAAATTTTAATACTTTTTGGAGAGATGGCAGAGCGGTTGAATGCGGCGGTCTTGAAAACCGTTATTCCCAGCGATGGGAATCGGGGGTTCGAATCCCCCTCTCTCCTCCACTCTTATTTGTATAATGATTTATCCTCTTTTCGAATACAAAAAATATTTAAAGATTTTTGTGTTATAGTTTTCATTCATAGTCTTTTGCTCATTGGTTTTTTTATCGATTTTTATATTATTTGCTTTTGATATATGCAAATTATCGGTTTGAAAATATCTTATGATGTAAGTTTTTTTGATAAAAGCACAATTGATGAAAATTAAATATTTGGACTATTATGCACAGCAATTATCTTTTCAAGGTTGTATATTAGTATTATAAACAATCCTAAATAGATGGAGTATTTATTATGACATACGTTAACAATAACACCTTCGTAAAGGCTATCAAGTTTATTTATAAAAATATAGATGAGCCAATAGGTCTTGAATTGATAGCTCAAGAGGTTGCTGTTTCTGTTTCGACTTTAAAAAGAGTATTTTTAGAGGCCTGTGGAATTTCTATAGGGAGCTTTATTAGAAGGCTTAGAATGGAGCGAGCCTTTAGATCATTAAAAAGTAAAGAAGAATCTATTCTTGAAATTGCATTAAAGTCTGGCTTTCAAGATGCAAGCAGCTTTGCTCGTGCATTTAAATCTAATTTTGGCTACAGCCCAAGTTTTGCACGTAACAAATCAAATATAGTTAATGAGCTTGAATGTGTATCTTTAGAGGATCCTGAAATAATTGAGATTGATGAATTTAAAATTCAAGCTATAACAAAACAAGGATTGTATTTTCAAGCTGCACCACTTGCTTGGAAGACTCTTTTAGAGAGAGTAGGCGATCAACTGTTGAAAGATGATTTTACTGGAATCTTTATAGCTATTGGGCACGATAATCCACATGATGGCAAGGTTGCAGAGGATAAGGTTCGTTTTTCAGCAGGAATCAGTTGTTTAAGTATAGATCTAAAGCTTGAGCAGATTACTATTGCAGGGGGTGGTTATGCTAAATTCAATTATACGGGCAAGTTAAATAATATAGGTCTTGCATATCACTATATTTATGGCTCATGGCTTGATAAATCAATAGTAAAAATTGATGGTACAAAGCCGGCTTTTATGATTATGGATAAATTCCCTAATGATTTTTCAGAACAATGCGTTTCAATATATGTGCCAATTATTGCTTAATTTAAAACTTGAAGAAGTGAATGTCATTAATTTTTGATCTTTTCTCTATCTAATTTGCGAATCGAAAATTTTATTTTAAGAAAACAACAAAAATATTTCAATTTTGATATTAAACTGATTATGCTTAAAAAGATAACAATTATTGAATTTGATCAAAATGCATTTTGGCAAATTTTATTCACTGTTTTTTTTAAGCACTACTGTTTTGTTGGGTTCAATTGAACTTCCTTTAGTCAATGATATTATACTAAAAATTGTTGCGATGCCTGATTGTGAACAACTCAATGCTATTATCGATTCAAAAAGAAGGAATAATAATCAATTAATTAATGATAAATCAGATTTTGTTAAAATAGGTAAAGCGCTTTTTTTGGGATATGCCTTGTTATTAACGTGTAAGTATTATTATGCCAAACGCATTTTTTTAAAAGATGCTTCAGTCAATGGATTATATCCTTGTTTTTTGCCAGGGCTTCCTATTTTTTTATTTCCTCAAAAAATGGTTGTCGGAATAAAAAATAGATATTATCGTGATATGTCGCGAGAAATGATACGTGCTATTTATAATGATTCTTTAGTAAATAATCCAATGTTAATTCAAAAATATCTTGGAAACATGAATGGAAATACTATTGTGATGTATAAATTTCTTCCTCGGTCTGAAATGTTTACCCTATTAGAAAGAATTATAAAAAGTCTTAATTCATTTATGAGGGCTCACAACAGGGCAGCGATTTATAACTGTATTGCTATTCTTGATTATCTTTGTTGTTTAAAAGAGACTCAATTAAATGTTGCAGGAGTTAATACAGGGACTAAAAATTTGGCACAGTTTGTTTTTGATACTTTGAATAACTCTAAGTATCAAGATATTTTTGAAAAATTTTTTTCTGAACAAGCAAAAGAAAAAATTAATCAAAATCGCATATTATCGATTAGTGAATATCCTCAAGAAATGTTATTACAAAATAAGCCGATTATAACTGATCTTGTTTCAATTTATTTACCACCTGAGAAAAATAAAAATTAAGTAATTTTATATATATGAAATAGAATGATGACTGATACTATTTTTAAAGATATTTGCCAAGCAATTAATCTTGCAAAGGGTCTTGGCATTAACAATGTTTCTTCGTTTTTCAAAACAGGACCTGGGCAATATGCCCAATATGATCAATTTATTCCAGTGTCAGTGCCCCATTTGAAACAAATTGCAAAGCGTTTTTTGACTAATGATTTTAATGTTTTTCAAAAACTTTTAAATTCTTCGATCAACCAAGAGCGCTTGTGTGCTCTTTTTATGATGGTTTTGTATTATCAAAAAGGTTCTCTTGACGATAAAAAAAGACTTTATACATTTTATTGCAAAAATTTTGCTCGCGTTAATAATTGGAATCTTGTTGATTCATCAGCATATCATATTGTTGGTCATTATCTATACGATAAAGATCGAACTCTTCTTTTTAAACTTGCAAAAAGTAATAATTTGTGGACGCGTCGCATTGCAATTGTTGCAACCTTATTTTTTATTCGTAAAAATGATTTTTCAACCACATTAAAAATTGCGTTTATATTACTTGAAGATGAGCATGATTTGATTCATAAAGCAGTCGGGTGGATGCTTCGTGAAGTAGGAAAACGTGATAAAAATATTTTGATAGATTTTTTAAAAAAACATAAAGCAGTAATGCCAAAAGTAATGTTTCGATATGCAGTTGAGCATTTATCCAAGGCTGATTTAAACTTTGATCACTGAATTGTGACTCTTTGTTTGAGAATAAAAAAAGGATTGCCGAATAAGTCATTAAGCAATCCTTTATGCTTTTAAAAAGCTGTTGAAACTTAATTTATTTTGAAAAAGTCTTTAATTCATCTTTAAGTTCTTTTATATAATCTTCCTAGCGTTTTTTCCTCTTTTATTCCAAATCAGAATTATTAAGCATTTGTCCTTGTTGTTGCAGGTCTTTAAAAGATTCTTTATTTAAAATTCGTTCACGTTCACGAGCACCCTCTAATTGTTTTTCAAGATTGCTTAATTCTTCGGTCCACTCTTTTTTTGATTGCTCAAGAAGCTCTGTCCAATATTGTTTGTTTTCTTGAGAGATTTTTGAGTTATCTTGAGAGCTTTTTGCTATTCTTTCCTTTATATAATTTATATCTTCCAAGGCTCTTGCTTGTTCAGCTTTAAATCTTTCCATTCGTTTATTTTCAGCTGATTGATTTAATGTGTTATCAATTTTAAATTGTGCCATAGCTTCAACTTCATCAAATGTTTCTCTTTCTATTGGATCAGTAAGAGTTTGCTGTGCTTTTTCTATTGCTTCTGCCTGTAATGCTTTTTTTCTGTCTGCATCCCAGTTTCTTTGCGCAAGGGCTTGTGCCAGCTCATCACTTTTTATTTCATCATCAAAATCATTAAGCATTTGTCCTTGTTGTTGCAAGCCACGTGCTTTCTCATTTTCTTGAAAAGCATCTTCAGTTTGAATCTTTTGTATATCAAAAAGGGTTGCTATAGCATCATTTTCTAATATTTTTTCTCTTCTTTCTTCGTTATCTTTTTTAAATTGCTCTTCTCTGGCTTTTGTTTCTCGTTCTGCCTCTAAATTATCAGCATAATATTGCCATGATGATTCGTATCCTGAATTTTCAATGTTTTGGGCTGATCGCTCATCTTTGAATGCAAAACCCTGATCAATTTCATTTTCTAAGTTTGTAATTCGCTTTGATTTTTCTTTGTTTTCTTTGAAATCAGGCATTTCTTGGGCTTTTTTATTGGCAAGTTTATTCCACAAATTTTTGACTGAAGATATTGTTGCGTTATATCCTTTTGAAAGCGCACTTTTTATTGATCCAATTGAGCTGGTTGAATACTCTTTGAGCCATGCAGGCACTGCAGGTCCATAGATATAAAGCCCGCCGATTGCAGCCATTACAAAACCAACTTTGGCAACATTTTTTGGTTCTGAGATCCATTTTTGAAGATATTGTGCGTATGATTCTTTGCTATCAACCAATATTTGTCCGTTTTTGTTTGCTGCATTAACACACAATTCTTTGATTAACAGAGATTCATATTTAAAATCTTTTTCAATACGAAGTTTTGTCTGAATAGGTTTTTTTTGTGAATCTAATTGTTCAAAAATCTCGTTCATCTGCCATATTGATTGAACAATAGCTTTATTAGTGCTGATTTTTTCAAAGTTTTGAGTTATCAACATATTCAATTCTGTGATTAAATCTTTAACTTTGTTTGACAATTGAATATCTGAGGCAAAAAGTGCACCGCCTTCAAAGGCGTGTATCATTGTTTTATAAAAATTCTCTTTTTTAAACATATGTTCAGTGTTTAATGCAGCATCTTTTATTGCAAGGTCAAGTGCAACATACAACAGCATAATGTTGTTGTGTGCTTGAACGTTAAGTGCATGTTCAAGCGATTTGCGTTCTTGTTCAAGAAGTGCTGTATATTTTTTTTGATCCCAGACGCGCAAAAAGAGTCGATATGTTTTGGTTAATGGTTTGATAATATAACTGTTTGTCCAGCTTGAGTTTTTTATTTCTGAAAGCTCTTTTTTTGATTTGATGATATCAAGAGCATCCATATATTCTATATATTTAGGTATACTCTTGTTATCTTTTTCCAAATCATTTTTGATTTCTTTGGTTTGTTTTATTATTTCTTTTTGTAAGGCTTGTGCAACTTCTTTCTTTTGTTCATGGGTTTGTGCAAGAAGTTGCACATCGTTTACTTCTTTTGCTATTTGGCTTTGATCATCTGTTGTAAAAATTTGTCCAACTTCTTTTACTATTTTTTTGTTCGTTCTTTGAATTTTTGGCTTTAATCTCTTTTGTGTCCCAGCATCACTGCTTTCAACCCGTGCAAATATTACAAAGGTTATTAATAACAATTTTTTTAAATGATTCATTGTAAAATCTTTCTTAAATAATATCGTTTTTATATCTTTTATTATGACAATCTGAAAACTATTTTGTCAATTAAAAGTCTTTGCTTATTGGATTTTTCGATAGTTAAGGGTATGAGTTTTATTGACTAAGAAGTGATTTTGAATAGTAAAAACTCATTATTTTAAATCGATTAATATCGAGTTTTTGTTACATTGGTTCCTTTATTGTCCTTTTAAAGATTTTTTGTAATCTTTTATTGTATAAAAATAGCAAATTTAAAGGTTAAGAATGAGCAAATTATATTTTATAGCCGGAGCCAGTGGAAGTGGCAAAACAGCAGTGATGCCTTATTTAAAAAATGTTTTAGGTAATCATATAGCTTTTTATGATTTTGATGATATTGGCGTACCAGAAGATGCTGATAAAAAATGGAGACAGGAGTCTACTGAAAAATGGTTACAAAAATTATTAATCGATGGCAAAGATGCGTGTTTGCTTGGGCAGATTGTTTTAGGTGAAATTTTGGCTTGTCCATCATCAAGTCAATTAGGAATTATTAATTTTATTTTTTTAGATTGTGCTGATTTTGAGCGAATTTCAAGACTTAAGAAGCGTAATACATATGGTATAAATCAAACTATGCTCAATTGGGCTTCCTGGCTTCGCATGCATCATCAGGATCCTTCGTGGGAAATCCATGTTATTCAAGATTTTTCATCATCTTTGTTGGATTTTAGTATTATAAAAAATCTAAAAAATTACTCTGATTATGCAAAAGTTAAGTTTATTGATACAACTCATTATTCACCAAAAGAAGTAGCTGGTATATTGCACTCTTTGATGTGTTCTATATAATTCTTAATAAGAGTATATGATACTAAAAAAAATTTATGGATTTTCCATTTTTTCCTACGCGTGATCTTGCACATAGACTTATCCTTAATCAGTTTCCAGAATACGCCAGCTTAACTGTCGTTGATGTTGAAAAACAAGGACATGATAATCGAACATATAGGCTTGGCAATGATATGTTAATTCGCATGCCAACAGCCGTAGATTATGCTTTAAAAGTTCCAAAAGAGCAAAAGCTGCTGCCGCAATTAGCAAAACGTTTAAGCGTTAGCATTCCAGTTCCGATTAAAATGGGAAAGCCATCTGCAGATTATCCTTATCCATTTTCTATATATAAATGGTTGCCTGGAAAAAGTATCAACCTATTAACGTTAACCGATCAAGATAAAGAACAACTTGCCTTTGATTTGGCAAATTTTTTAAAACAGTTGCAGGCGATTACTGATGTTGAAGGACCTGAGCCAGGTCAACACAACTGGTGGCGCGGTGATCATGTCAGTATTTACGATAAAGAAGCGCGAGAACAAATTGGACAGCTGGCTGACATTACAGATATAACTCGAGCATTAGCTTTATGGAATAGGGCTTGTGCGACAAGATGGAATAAGGCCCCAATATGGATTCATGGCGATTTTGCGATTGGAAATATACTGATGAATAGGCGTAAATTATCTGCTGTCATTGACTTTGGTGGTGTTGCCGTTGGAGATCCTGCCTGTGATCTTGTAATTGCATGGACCTATTTATCTGGAAAATCTCGTCAAATCTTTATCGATGTAATGAATTTTGATTCTGATACATGGCTTCGCGCACGTGCTTGGGCTTTGTGGAAGGCTACATTTGAACTCTGTCAGATAAAAGATCAAACTGGATTTGATGCATGCGTGCAAAAAAAGATTATCAAGGAGGTTTTGCATGAAAAATAACTATGCGTGGATGATTTTTTTCTTCATAGGATTATGCATAATTTCATTTTGTTTTACTATGTATTCTTCAATAACAAATAAAAAATATTTTTCATATATATCGTCAAATGGATTTGGATATTTTATTGAATTGATTGAAAATAATGTAAAAAATTCTTTAAACCCATTTTTCCCTACTATACATATTAAAACAAATTTTTTGCATGATGGATGGATTCATGTTGTTTATACTGATTCTTTTTTAGAACAATATAAGGTCTTTATTGATAGTGTAGATCCAAATCAAAAAAATTCTATTTACCCTTTTTATACCCATGAAAAAGATTTTTATGATGCACCCTTGTGGGCATATTCTTTTTTTCAAAAACCATTAAGTGTTTGGAAAGGTAATGCTTTTGCGGTAAGGATTGATCGTGATAATAAAATGATTTATTGTTTTGGCGGTATTGAATGGGGTTTTGATTTGAAATGGTTTCATGTTTTTCCTTCTGCAAAGATTCCTCAGTTACTTGATAAAGATGCTTGGATTCGTGCATCAAAATTGCTAAATAAAGTTTTTTGTGAGTATGAATATATATGGATGTAATTAAAAATAATAAAGATATTTTATGGAAATACTTTTAGATGAAATGATGTTATTTTATCAAGGATATGGTTCTATAAATATTAGCTATATATTTTTAGCATATTATCGATTTTATCGTATTATTCAAGATGTTGTTGAATAATACGATAAAATTTTTTCATTCGCAGATAACAAAAGTGGTGCATTATTATTATTTTATTTGCAATCTAATTTTTTACCAAAAAGAACAGTTGAAAGCGCATATTGGGCATATTACAAAATTTGAAAGGTGCTGTTAATTTTTACATTTCTTTGTAAATGGCTTCAATATTGTGACCATCTGGATCGATAATAAAAGCAGCATAATATCCTTTTTCATATTCATTTCTATATCCTGGTTTTCCGTTACAAAAGCCACCATTTTTTAATGCAGTTGTATAAAATGTATCAACCATTGCTTTATTTTGTACGGAAAATGCAATGTGTACATTTTGTGAAATATGAAATATTTCATTGGATTGGCGTATCTCAAACATGTTGTGAGTATGTTTGCCATATCCAATAACGGTATTTTCTATTTCTAACACAATTGTATGCTCTAATACTTTCATGATAGAGTCATAAAATAAACGACTTGTTTTTAAATTGTTAACTTTTATTTGGACATGATCAAACATATCAAAACCTTTTTAATATTTTTTCTTAATAAGCATGGCATCAAAATGATATTTTTTAAACAAAGGAGATTATAATGATTCAAAAATATTATCCAGAAATTATTGGAATTTTTCTTTGTCTTTTTTTAGGAATGTTTTTTGGCCTCAGTGTTGATCCTGATTTAATGTGGTATCAAACTTTACAAAGACCATTCTTTAGTCCACCTTCATGGGTTTTTGGACCTGTATGGACAGTGTTATATATTATGATTGGCATTGTTGGAGGAATTGTATGGAAGCAAAGACAAAAAAATCCAACATTAATGATGCTTTTTATTGTGCAATTAAGTTTAAATTTTATATGGTCTCCACTGTTTTTTTATTATCATGCTCTTTTAATTGCTTTGATTGATATTGTTATTTTGTGGGGACTTTTGGTGATGTTTCTTTGGCTTGTTATAAAAGATCGCATGCTTTTTTATTTATGGATTCCTTATGTTATATGGGTTTTGTTTGCGCTTTTATTAAATAGTGCGTTTTATTATTTAAATTAAATAGATTATTTATTCTTTAAATGATTCTGTGGTAAATGTCTTTATGGCAGTATTTTTATCTTTCCAGCACAAAGGAGCAAGTCCTGCTTTTTGAGTACATAGCGTATTTAAAAAATCTTCTTTTGTTGAAAAATTTTCAGCTACCTCTGGTAAAAAAACTCCTTGATGGTTGTTATTTGAAATAATAACTCCATGTTTTTTAAAAATAATTTGATCTATTGATTCAATTGGTTTGGGTGTGCTTAAAACAGAAATTTCGATTGTTATGGAATCAAGTTCTTTGGCAGTTACAGGTTCAAAGCGTGAATCAGTACTTGCTGCATTAATTGTCATGTGGATTATTGCTTCAAGTAATGATTCTTGTGCATTGATGGTGCCAATGCAACCGCGTAATTCTGTTTTGTTTTTCCAAAGTGTTATAAATACTCCTTTTTCTTTTTTTAAAAATTGATCTTGGAGCTTAAATTGCGCAATCTCTTTTTTGGTTACATGATGAATTAAAGTTGTTCGAGCTATTGAAAGCATCTGTTTTTGTTCTTCTTTTGAGTACGATGGATTGCGCAATACCGTGTCATTTTTCCCAGATGTTTCGCGTTCAGTAAGTCCTGCAGTTACGTATCCAACAACTGAATTATAGGATTTTGTAATATCACCACTTGTTTGATAGTTGTACAATACAAAGTTTCGATTCTTAAGTTTTTTAGCTAACAAAAGGGCTGTTTGAACTGCTGCAGCTCCACAAAGTTCACTTTTATGATTTACCATTGAATCAAAAAAAAGTGATGCATCAATTTTTTTTAAAATTTCAATTGTTTCTGAATCAATTGCATATGCAGTTTCTTGATTGTGATAATGACTCATATCGGTTGAAAAAATTAACGCGATTGACTTTTTGGTTGTTGTTATTGTTTTGTATAAAGCATTTGCAAGTTCTTGTGCATAATGCAAATCGCTGATTAAAACAGGAACAATACGTGCGTTTGGAAAAAAATATTGAATTAATGGGATTTGAACTTCAAGAGAATGTTCTTGATTGTGAATGTCTATTTTATAATTAAACTGAGTATTATGTTTTTGAATTGCTTTTGCCAATTGTTCATCAATAGCAATATTGCCCAATGGAGTTTGCCATGTTCCTTCAGTCCAGATTGAAACTCCTGAAAAATTTTCTTTGTGATAAGGACCGATAATAATAAAGGTTTCAATCGGTTGATCTTTTATTGTTGCATATCCTTGCATTGCGATTGGTCCTGAATATGGGTATCCTGCATGTGGCACAATTAAAATCTTTGGTTCAGAGAAATTTTGAAATTTTGTGAGCGTTATTGTTTGCTCCAAATTTTTAATAGTCTGAATAAGATTTTTTTGATCCTGTGGGTAAAATAGTCCTGCAAAAGAAGGTAATCGCACAATGTTTGGTGTTGTTTTAATAAAAAAACATGATATGATCAATAGTGATACATATAAAATATATTTATTCATTTTTCTTTTTCACTTTTTATCATATTTTATAATAAATGGTTTCAAAAAAAATAGAAATTTGAAATAATACAAGATTTTTTTAACAGCAGTATATTTTCAATCTATACATATATCCACAAAACTTTTTGAGCTTTTTTTGATCTAATAGACATAGAAAATATGTGTATGAGTTTTCAGTTTTTGAAAATGATTCGATATAAAACTCTTTTGTTAAGGGTTGGTGTACTGTTTATACATTATAGCTTTATCTTGAATATATTAATATCGTGTTAATGCTTCATCAGAGATCCATGCTTTGTATTGAGCAACATGTTTTAATTGGCTCCATGCACGTTTTATGTCAAAGTTTTTATCCTGTAAGCCTTTATATAAGTACCCTTCAAATATAATTGAGAGAGAGTCACACATTATTCGTATTGATTCTAAATAACTAATACAGTCATCAAAAAAAATAATTTTCTTTGGCTTAAAAGAAATAGCTTTAAGAAATGTTGCAAGCGCAGGGCCTTTTTCATAAAGATCTGTAAAGATACAGCCTTTGTAAAAAAGTTGCCTTCCAGGTAATTCATCAAACATAATAATTTTGTTTTGCCATGAACCTTCAAAGCCAAGGGACTTAAGATCTTGATATCTCCATTCATCTATTTGTAATGTTTTAAGCCTGCCGCTTTTTATTGCTGTGCATCCAATTACAGGAATTTTATTTTTTTGAAGTGTTTGTATTGTTGGAATAATGTTTGGTTCAATAAGTATACGATTTGCTTGTTTCAATCGAATTTCATGATATTCTTGAAGGTTAAATTCATTATTATACAAACCAAACAAAGAAAGAATAAATCGCGCCTTTGCACTATGTCGATGAATTAAATAAGAATCAGTTGGTTGAATAAGAGTCTCGTCAATATCAAAAACAACAAGATCATGAGGTGTAAGATTTGAAAAATCAAATTCAGAAAATGACTTTATTGTTGTTATGCGATCATATTTTATTGAGTGATAATATAAGATTACAATTGAAGTAATCATACAAAATACGGTGATCAATGTTATTATTAATTTATTGTTGTACATAACTGATTTGTTTTTATCTTTTTATAAAAATTATACTTTTTTGCAAGAGTGATTGTTTTATTTAGATAGATAATACACTAAAAAGATAGAATACAAATTTTTATTATAAAAAATAATTTTTAATCGCGATTGTTTTTAAAAACCTTATAATCCGCGTCGTTTCCACCATTCATCAGTGCGAAAGCTTTTGGGTAGTTGGGCAATTGGAGTGATAAAAGGATTTGCAATGCCATGCTCTTTTTGTAGCAATTTTGCCCACAAATCGCGAAGCGATGGCTCAAGTTGTCGGCCGCATGAAAGGCAAAAGTTCATAGGAGTATATGGTCCTCTTTTTCGCACAGCTTTAACTCCGTATTCACGAAAACGAGTATTGTAAATGAGATCTGTTTGACGATATTTATTGAGTTCTTTTCCATTGAAGCAAAAACAACCATCACGACGTTTGCGTCTACGTTTGTTATCTCGTTCGTATTTGCTTAGATATGAAAGTTTGTTAGGAATATTTCTTTTTTTCCACCATTCATCTGTTAAAAATTCTGATGGTATTTTTTCGTTATCAATGTCTTGATTTGATATTTTGTACTTTGCTCGCAATATAAAAAACCATTTATCTGATAGCGAATCAGGCATTTTTGTCCCGCAATGAATACAGTAATCTATAAGTATACTACCGGTAAATTTATTTACTAAAAACCCATACTCACGTTTATATGCAAAATAGACATAGATTGATTTTGGGGTATGCATTGATTTGTCTATTTTTTTACAGCAATGAAAAAGAGTAAAAGTTGGTCTTTTTTCTTCTATTTTTTTAAAAAAACGTTTGTATATTTCTCGTAGTGTTGCCATTATTGATATCACTTTATAATTGAAAGAGGTTTTCTTGGATCGC
Organism: uncultured Pseudomonadota bacterium; assembly: GCA_964529835.1. Classification (GTDB taxonomy): domain Bacteria; phylum Babelota; class Babeliae; order Babelales; family Vermiphilaceae; genus CAZGZQ01. The sequence continues at coordinate 9,822 of CAZGZQ010000002.1, read as the reverse complement.
TTTGTAATGCTTTTACAGTTAAATGTTCATTTAATGTACCATCAAAATTAATAACTTTAAGCCATTTTTTATTTGAACCATATACCTCTAAGTGGTTTTTATGTAACCCATCTAATACAATATAGTACCCTTTTTTGATTTGGTCATTGATAGTGATTATTGCTTGAAAGGCACGATTGGGTCGGTGTCCATATATTGTTCGTACAAAATCTTTTGCATGTTTTTTTCCAAACTCAGTTATGGTAAAAAAATCTTCAGTTCGATTGAGGGTTTGAGTGATTCGCTCTTGTGAAGGAAGTAGGTTGCCTGAAGCAGCTTTTAAGAGTATGCCGTCAGGGGTTTTTAAATAATGATTGAACGAAAGAGATGGATTGTTGCAAACCCAGGCAACTGCGGTGTCTTTGAGTGAGCCATAAAGCGTTGAAAGACCGGCATATAATTTTTGTTCAGCATACCATTGAGCAGCAATCATGATGCCTGATTTGATCAAATGATTCAGCTGAAACTCTTTATTATTAATAGAATCAATAAAGGCAGTAAGGGGATTTATATACGCTTTAAAATCGTCCAATCCTTGTGTTGGATCATGCAAAGCAGTCATTGCAATGTTTGCAAGATCTTTGGCAATCGGATAACAGTGGCGCATCATCTGATATGCGTGATATGCGCAAAGAATTTGTGGTGCAAACATCGATCCAGTAATCACTATTGCAACTTCTTGTGGATGATTTTGTACATTGATTATTGCATTGCAAAATCCTTGTCCAACAGCTGTTGCAAGCTCTACAAAGCTCCAACAAAAATCAAGAATTGTTGATGCGGTTTTGATCTCTTTTAATGCGACAAATTCTTGTGCTGCTTTGATGCACTGGCGCAATGAATCACTCTGTTTTTGAATCAAAGGATTTGTTGTCGTTTCAATAATGTTTGTCAAATCATGAGTTTCTTGAAGTAATAATTGCTCAATTGCAACTGTTTTATTACTCAAAGTGCGGTCAGAAATAGCTTGAATTCGATTTAAAAATCGATCTGCAGAATCAGATCCATATTGTTCATATACATGCAATGATTGTCGCCATTCATGCGCCAATTGTAAATCAGCTTTTTTAAGGGGCACCTTTTGCAAACAAGGGTCTTTTAAAACAGTATGAGACGAAAAATCATGTGATTGGTCAGTTTTGTTTTTTGCGTGATCTGCAGCAATCATCGCATACAAATACGCAGGTGCTTTGATCGGTGTTGTTTCAAATGAATAATTAATTTTTGAATGAGTATGATCTTGAAAAACAGTTTTAAAATCAATTGGTTGGCTCGTGTAATTTGGCTTTAAATCAAAGTTGATTAACGGTTTTGATTTGATTTCTTCTTGAAGATGCGGCTGATAAAAAGTTCTTTGTTGATTTACAAAAGGTCCATGAAATTGCCTGTAAAGAGGACCATTTTCATAATGATAACAGCAACTAATCCATTGAAAAAAACATACAATTACAAAAAGGTTGTTACTATTTTTCATGCACGGCAAAAATAACAATTATTTCTGCCAATTTAAAACAGGATTGCTTTTTGTCAATTGATAACAATGGTATGTTTTTTTGAAAGAGCAATGGTTTTATTTTTACAGTCCTCGGCATTTCCACCATTCATCGGTGCGAAAGCTTTTGGGTAGTTGGGCAATTGGAGTGGTAAAAGGATTTGCAATGCCATGCTCTTTTTGTAGCAATTTTGCCCACAAATCGCGAAGCGATGGCTCAAGTTGTTGGCCGCACCAAAGGCAAAACTTATTATAAGGCAAAAATGGTTTTTTAAAAAGTTTGACTCTCACGTTAGGATATACTTTATATTCTTTTTTACAGAGGAAAAGCGATGTTTAAAGTTAAAGAAGTAAGTCGATTAACGCGCGCGTATCGGTTCGAACTTTGCATTATTAGGATGAGATTGGATTACTCAAACCATCATATCGTGCTGACAATGGATATCGAATGTACTCTGATGAGGATATGATTCGTTTGCAACAAATTTGTGTTTTAAAGTTTTTTGGACTTTCTTTGGAGAATATTAAAAAGATATTTTTGAAAAAAATTGATCCATTAGATCATTTAATAATGCAAAAAAAAATGCTTTTGCACGAAGTAGCGCATTTGAATTCTATTATTAATATTTTAGAGCAATGCATTGAACAAGGTAGGCTGAATCATTGTATTTCATTAACAAAAATTTTTAAAACTATTGAGGGATTACATATGATCAATGATTTGAAAAAAACATCATTAGGTAAGATATTAAATGAAGTTGATTTACAACACTTTGCAGCATTGCGTCAAAATTTTTCTGAAGAACAAGCAATTGCATATGGCAAAAAGTGGGATATTTTGATTGAAAAAGTTGAAGCTGTTTTAAATACTGATCCTACGACAATACTGATCCTACGACAAAAGAGTCAATTGCTTTGGCAAAAGAATGGATGCGTTTGGTTGATGAATGGTATAAAGATACACCACACTTAAAAAATACCTTGTGGCAAGCATTTAAAGAGGGAAAATTTGATTCAAATGATACTGGTTTTCCAAAGATAAGTAAAGCAATGACTGCGTGGATAGAGCGAGCTGTAAAGGCTGGTAAGCTTTATTAAGACACAATCAAGAAATTGATAGTATTGACAAAGAAAGATACAAGCGCGCTCTCTTTCTTTGTCAATTTTTTTTTGAGATTATTTTTTTTAATTCGTCTTGATAAAAAAGATAAAGACCTGCAAAAACAACAATTGATGAAAGATAAAAAGCGTTTCCAATTGTTTCTCCAAGAAACACAGAGCCAAGAACTGCTGCAAACAATGGCGTTAAAAACGAACAAAATGCCAAAAATGTTGCAGTATATGTTTTTAAAAGATGTCCATATAAATTATGACAAAAGACATTACTTACAAGAACAACAAATAAAAGCCACGTATAAAAATTTGCTTTGTGGTGAATAACAGGAATCGTTTCACATGCCAATGAGGTTATTAATGCAAGAATACCACCAAAAGTCATTGTTGTGCTATTGATAAATGTTGGAGTGTAGTGTCGTTCTTTTACTAAATGTCGTACCAAAATCCAACTGTAACTGTGCATTGCAACAGAAATTAAAACGGCAATTTCAGGCAAGGAAATAAAAAAAGTTTCTGTCAAAGCAATATCATTATTATTTAAAATAAGCATTGGAATCATACCAATAAAGCCAATCAAAAGGCCCAGCCACTGGTTTTTTGATAATCGCTCATTAAAAGCAAAATAAGAATAAAGTGAAGACAAAAATGGCGAAAAATTAAAAAAAAAGCATGTTTTAAATGAAGGCAAAAAAGCAAGAGCCCAGAATCGCAAAATATAATTAAAATAAACGCCAAAAAGCATTATTTGTAAAAGGCTTATTAAATCATGCCAAGTTAGTGATTGTTTCTGCTTTTTTGAAAAATATTGATAAAGCAATAAAATTCCACCACCCAAAATCATGCGAATGCCGGTTAAAAAAATTGGCGTTGTTTGTCCGCTTAATAATTTACCGGTGGTAAAAGAGCTTGCAAAAAGGGTGTATAACAGAAAAATAAGTGTCATGAATTATATTTTTTTTGAATACGCATATTGTGGTGACAAGAAAGAGTATGCTGATAATAGAGACTTTAATCAAGTTCTTTAAAAACTTTCTTTTTTTGGAATTTTTTTTTCTAGTCTTTTCTGATTCTTCATAAATTTTTTGTTTTTTTTCCTCAGCTTCTTTTTTTAATCTATATTCTGAAATATTTTTTTGTTCTTCTTCAGATATTATCCCTAAATAAGTGTTAGCCAAAGTGTGCAATAAAAGCTCTTGTTCTTGTATTATAACTCCTGATGGAACTGGGTTATTTAAATTATTATTACTTTTTTCAGAAAAAAGATCTGTTGGATATTGGCTTTTATTAAATTTTTCGTTAATTGCTTGTGCAATTGTTGTGTTCCTTTGAGCAGCAGGCAATGAAAGATCAATAGTATCCAAGGAGCACAAATAATCAATAACGATGAAAAATTTTTTCCAGCCTTCTTTGATTTCTTGAGTATCAGGAAAATAATCAGACACTCTACCAGAGTATGCGATGTTATATGATAATCTGCACAATATGTATTCAATTATTGTATATGATTCTATATTTGGTTCAGATCCTTTAAGACTATTTTTTACATAAATAATAGAATTTGGATTATTGAGTATTGAATTAAATGGTAAATTTTTGAATTGGCAAAACTCGTTTTTATCATCAAAACAAACATTAATTATTGCATAAAGATCATCATTAATTTTTTGACATCGATCAACAAAAGTTATTTGTAATGGTTTTGGGAGCAAAAATAATGCAATACCTTGGGGAAAAACTTCTAATAAAAGGTTGAGTGATATTTGTGCGATTAATTGTTTGAATTCATACTGATTAAATTTTTTGCATGTTTGAGTAATTGCAAAACAAGGGAACAGTGCTTTTTGTATTTCAAAAAAAGATTTTTGTTTTGGTTTTTTTATTTTATAATTTGTATTGCTTTGTAGCTGATTTATTTCTTTTTGAATGGTAATAATTTTTGTAAGCAAACTGTAATCGGGAATCGTAAAAATTTTGATTTGAAGTTCGTTTGGAATTATTGATAGGTTGGAATGCTTTTCCATGCAAAATAGGCAATAAGGAAAAATTAAAATTATTGTTAAAAAGTGAAACATTTTGAAATTATATTTAAAAATAAACTTTTTCAGTATACAAAATATATTTTTAAATGAAATGAAAAGTGCATTTTATTTCATTTTTATAGTTGTTACTTTGTTTGTATATATTATTTGGGATTAATCTAATTATCTGTCATTATAGGTATAGTTTCTTTTAATTAAATAATTTCTTATGATAATTTTGACATGCATAGTTATTCTTTTATCTCTTTTTGCATCATCTGTTATGATGTATATAGCTCTTGCTACGTCAATTGGTCCATGGGTTGGGCCATTGTTGCTTTTATTAATTCCTCCATTATTCAAATTTTTTTTCACTCCTGCAACAATATTTAATCAAGTTGCTGCAGTCATTGGAGGTTCAATTGGTGGAATTTTGGCAACGGCTTGTGCTTTTTCGTTGCCTGCTATTTATTTTGTTGATTCAGTATTTTATAATCAATGGCTTGCAACACCTGTTTATTTTGTTGGTGCAGTTTCTTTACTTTGTTTTTTGTCAGGAGCATTTGGGATACTTTGTGCAAATCAATATGAAATGAGATTTGACATTGTAAAGCAAGGAGTTTTTCCATCGGCGCAGCTTATTTTCAGTATGCTTCAATCAGCAGATCAATATGCACAACGAGTAAAATTGCTTTGTGGTGCGTTATTATATACCGGATTTTTATTTGTTCAGAAATTATTTCTTTGTCTTTTTCAATTAACGCGATTCTATTTTTTTATGAATAGTTTGACCATTGTTCCAATGCTTATTTCAATTGGATTTGTGACCGGGCATGTCATAGCATTTCCTCTGTTTGTGGGTGTTTTAATGCGTTTTATATGTGTTGATGTAATTCGTTTGTATTGGTTCAATGTGTGTACACCTTTAAATTTTTCTCTTGCTTTTTGTACGGGCATTATTATGCAAAGTATATTTGTCTCTTTTTACAAACCTGTGCGATTTTTGTTTTCAAAAAATATGCAGCAAGATCTTTGTGCTTTGTTTAAGGCAATAAAGATGTTTAATTATCACCATTGTGGAATTTTTTTGAGTTTGGCGTTTATTAGTTTGGGTGCCTATTATTATTGTTTTTCTATTTTTTTTATACTGTATGCAATCTTTACAACCATGGTGGCTGTTTATTTTATGGTTATTCTTGCTGCCAAAACAGGTCTTGCATATTTAGGTCGTTTTGCAACTTTTGTAATGGTTCCTGCGATGATGATTTTTAAATGTTCTTGGCTACAACTCATTGTTCTTTCAACTTTTGTTGAAATTGCAGGAGGGGTAGCTGTTGATGTGTTAAGTGGGCGCAAGATTGTGCAATTGGCAGGGTTACATGACAATCGTTTTGTCGTTATTCAATGGATTGGGCTTTTGGTTGCAAGTGTTGCAACGGGATTTGTTTTGTGGGGGTTGTGTACTTATTTGCAATTAGGATCGTCTGAACTTGCTGGATACAAAGCCCATGCACGAGCATTATTGCTTAATTTGAATAGTTTTGAAATAGTTCCCGTAATTCTTGGTTTTTGTGCCGGAGCATTTTGTTCATTATTGCAAATTAATACGGGCACATTACTTGGAGGTATTTTAATGCCACTTGAAACGGCAATAGGTCTTATTATGGGTGGAACTATTTCATTTTTTGTTAAAAACAAAGATTTTTGGTATCCATTGGCTTCAGGAGTTTTTGCTGCCAATTCTCTATATATGATTATAAAAGCTTTTTTGTATCATGGTAATTAGCATGTTTATTTTGTTTAAAAATGATATATAAATTAAACAGATTTTTTGTATACAATATCTGTGCCAAAAAGATTCTGTAGATTCTGCAGGAAGTTCTGGAAGAATCCAATTAAGCAATTTTTTGTCTAAAACTTTTTTTTCAGGATTATTAATAGCATTTTGTAATTTTTCAAATGCTGCATCTGAAAGTAACAATGAACAATCCAATAATATTTTTTCAGGAACTTCATTAACGCGATTTCTTATTTTATATCTTTCAATGTAGTTTGTATTCATTTCCTGTGAAATGATTGAAATTGAAGGCTTAAAAATAAAAACAGGATCTTGCAAATTCTTGAGTAAGAATTGAGCGATTGTTGTGCCTGGCGTTGAAAGACAAGGTAAAGAAAGATCTCCATTTAAACAAATATATTCAAGCATTGAAAAATGATTAGCAAAGGAGAATGCTATTCCTTTAAGATTGAAACCTAATTTTAAAGATGTTATTTGGGATATAGCTTTTAAGTTTGATACTAAAAATTCTGGTACGAACATTAAAGTCGGGAAGTTAATGATATCAGATATTTTTGTTTCGACAGAAATAATCTTATTTAAATTATTTTGAAAAAAGAGTTTATATGGATCTATTTCATGGTCTTTAAGATATTTTTTGCCATTAGTGATTATTAATTCTTGAAAATTTTGATTTTTAATGGCTTGATTTAAAAAAATATAATTGTATATGATTGATGAAAAATTTGACATTGTTTTGTATAAATTTTCTTTGATTATTTCATTGAAATAAAATTTTTTGCATGTGATTAATAATTGATAACAGGGTAAGATATTTCTTTTTAATTCGTCTGATCGAAATGATTCATGTAACTGTTTTTTTAATGTCTTTTTAGGTTCTTGTGAGACAATCAATTTACAAATCACTTCTGATGGTAAGCAATCAAAATAACCTTGATTATTAGTTTGTATTGCTCCAAACAGCTTGAGGCGAATCACTAATAGGATTAAGCAAAAACATTTCATATACATTATTATTGATATCAATAATAATGTATATGAAATGTTGAAACAATACTAGCTTGATATATAAAGAACTTTATTGTATTGAAAAACTGTTTTCATGTTCCCACAAAAGAAATTTTTCAATAAAATTTATTAATCCCCCATCAAGAACTTTTTCTGGTTGCATTGATTCAAAATCGGTACGGTGATCTTTGACCATTTTATATGGATGAAGAATATATGAGCGAATTTGAGACCCCCATTCATTTTTTTTCTTTTCAATTGAACCAAGTAGTTTTGCTTCATGTTCTTCTTGATAGCGCTGTGCAAGTTTTGCTCGAAGCATTTTCATTGCAGTTTCTCTGTTTTGAATTTGAGAGCGTTCAATTTGACATTGGACAACGGTATTTGTTGGAATATGGGTTATTCTAACAGCCGATTCTGTTTTATTGACATGTTGTCCGCCAGCACCACTTGCCCGGTACGTGTCAATTCGCAAATCTCCTGGTTCAATATGAAATTCCATATCAGGGATTTCTGGTGTAATGGTAACGCTGCAAAATGATGTATGCCGTCTTTTGTTTGCATCAAATGGAGAGACTCTGACAAGTCGGTGAATGCCATGCTCGCTTTTGAGTGTTCCGTATGCGTATTTTCCTTTAATAAAAAGAGTTGCTGACTTAATTCCTGCGCTTTCACCTGGTTGATAATCAATTGTGCTACAGTGTAACTTGTTATCTTCGCAGAATCTGAGATACATACGCAAAATCATGATGGCCCAATCTTGAGCTTCAGTGCCACCTGCTCCTGCATTAATAGAAAGAAAGCAGTTACTTGTGTCCTGTTCTTTATTTAAAAGAAGTGTTAGTTTAAATGAATGTATATCCTTAATAAGGGATTCAATATCCTTAACAAGAGAGGCAAGCATTTTTTCATCCTCTTTAAATAATTGAATCATTTCTTTGTGCTCATTAAAGGAATTGCGTATTGCGGTATAATTTTCTTGTAAGCCGCGTATTTTTTGGAGTTCCTTTGAAATTGTTGCCTGACTTGGATTGGACCAAAAATCAATTTCTTTCGATTGACTTGTCAGTTTTTCAAGGGTTTCAGAATAATGAGATGTTTTCCAAAATGAATCTATAAGGATAATATCTGGTTCAGCTTCTTTTAAAGAAGAATATAATTCGTCATATATCATAGTTGACCTTAAGTTTATAACAATTTTTCTTTTTAAATATACTCAAATAACAAGAAAAAGTGTTTAGTTATTTTGTTGAAAGTGAAAATCGCTAATTTTTTTATTTTCAGCAAAAAGATCAAAAAGTGTGACCTAATCAACATAATTCATTTTTTAAAATTGTTTTTTTTGAGTTTTTTAAAAAATCTTTCAAATATTTTTAATTTTTTTTAAAAAAATGTTGACAGCGGCGTTAGTGTATGTATAATTTACAGTGTTATTTGAAACAACGAATTTAAACAACGCGAATCAACACAAAAGTTGCTTCTAAATCTTTGAAATTTACGAAAACATTATACCTGCATGTCAATATTATAACCTTTATTTAAATTTTGCGATGAAGAGTTTGATCCTGGCTCAGAATGAACGCTGGCGGCGCGCCTAACACATGCAAGTCGAGCGTGAAAGTCCTTCGGGATGAGTAAAGCGGCGGACGGGTGAGTAACACGTGAGTTACCTACCTTTTAGTGAAGAATAACTTCGAGAAATCGAAGCTAATGCTGCATAATTCTTTCGAGACAAAGGTGGCTTTAGCTACCGCTAAAAGATGGGCTTGCGGACTATTAGCTAGTTGGTGAGGTAATGGCCCACCAAGGCTTTGATGGTTAACCGGCCTGAGAGGGTGTACGGTCACATTGGAACTGAGATACGGTCCAGACTCCTACGGGAGGCAGCAGTGGGGAATCTTGCTCAATGGGCGAAAGCCTGAAGCAGCGACGCCGCGTGGAGGATGAAGGTCTTCGGATTGTAAACTTCTGTTAAGTGGGAAAAAATACTTTTTGTTAATACCAAAAAGGGATGATTGTACCACTAGAGAAAGCACTGGCTAATCTCGTGCCAGCAGCCGCGGTAATACGAGAGGTGCAAGCGTTATTCGGAATCATTGGGCGTAAAGGGTGCGTAGACGGCATTATAAGTTCGTTGTTAAAATTCTTGGCCTAACTGAGAGTCTGCAATGGATACTGTTTTGCTAGAGGGTGAGAGAGAGAAGTGGAATTCTCGGAGTAGCGGTCAAATGCGTAGATCTCGAGAGGAACACCGATGGCGAAGGCAGCTTCTTGGCTCATTTCTGACGTTGATGCACGAAAGCGTGGGGAGCAAACAGGATTAGATACCCTGGTAGTCCACGCCGTAAACG
>CAZGZQ010000001.1:146372-596854 GCA_964529835.1 uncultured Pseudomonadota bacterium | reverse complement strand
GCTGTCGTCAGCTCGTGTCGTGAGATGTTGGGTTAAGTCCTTTAACGAGCGCAACCCTTGTTGCTAGTTGCTACTTGCTTTGCAAGGCACTTTAGTGAGACTGCCTGGGAAACCAGGAGGAAGGTGGGGATGACGTCAAGTCAGCATGGTCCTTATGTCCAGGGCTACACACGTGTTACAATGGTTGATCACAACGGGGCGCAATTCCGCAAGGAGGAGCAAATCCTTAAAATCAGTCTAAGTTCAGATTGAGGTCTGCAATTCGACCTCATGAAGTTGAAATCGCTAGTAATCGCGTATCAGAACGGCGCGGTGAATACGTTCTCGGGCCTTGTACACACCGCCCGTCACGCCATGAGAGTTGCTTATGCCCAAAGTTATTTTAGCTAACCTGTAAAGGAGGCGAGTACCTAAGGTGTGGGTGATGATCGGGGTGAAGTCGTAACAAGGTAGCCGTAGGAGAACCTGCGGCTGGATCACCTCCTTTCGAGGGAGATATTTGATATTTTATATCAAGGTGTATGGTTATTTTTGGCATGCAGGTGCCTTTGGGCCTTTCAGTTATTCGTTGGGTCTATAGCTCAGTGGTTAGAGCACCCCGCTGATAACGGGGAGGTCAGTCGTTCGACTCGACTTAGGCCCACCATTTAAACAAGGTTTTTTATTTTGTTTGGGGGTGTAGCTCAGTTGGTAGAGCGTCCGTTTTGCACGCGGAAGGTCAGCGGTTCGAATCCGCTCATCTCCACCATTGATTTGTTTTCGTTTTCTAAAGATTTTAAAAAATTTATGATCTTTGAAATTTTTGTAATTTTATTATTAAGGGTATCTACAAATTCACAGTTTTGTGATTAATTGAAAAGAGCTTTTGGTGGATGCCTTGGTATTGAGAAGCGATGAAGGAGGCGAAAGGCTGCCATAATCGTCGGGGAGTCGTCAATTAGGCTTTGATCCGGCGGTTTCCGAATGGGGAAACCTAACTAGTTAAAACTAGTTGTTTTTATCCGAATATATAAGATAAAAATGCGAACGACGTGAACTGAAACATCTAAGTAGCGTCAGGAAAAGAAAACAAAGTGATTCCCTAAGTAGTGGTGAGCGAAATGGGAAAAGCCTAAACCTAAATCATGTGATAGCGAGCATGTGTTGTGATTTGGGTGTTGTGGGATCATATGTTCAGGTGATGCTATGCCTGACTGTTTAAAGTTTTTGTTAGCTGAATAGTTCTGGAAAGGACAACGATACAGAGTGATAGTCTCGTAGGTTAAAATAAAAGTTTTTGCAGATTATGTCTCCCGAGTACTATGGAGCACGTGAAATTCCGTAGGAATCTGCCCAGACCATTGGGTAAGGCTAAATATTCCTCAATGACCGATAGTGAACGAGTACCGTGAGGGAAAGGTGAAAAGAACCCCGGGAGGGGAGTGAAATAGAAACTGAAACCAATTGTTTACATAACGGTAGAAGCACGGTATATGAATGTGCGACTACGTACCTTTTGCATAATGAGCCGACGAGTTATCTTGCGTTGCAAGGTTAAGCTTTGAAAGAGTGGAGCCGTAGCGAAAGCGAGTCTGAATAGGGCGAATAGTAGCGCTGGATAGACCCGAAACCTAGCGAGCTATCCATGTCCAGGATGAAGTCTCGGTTACACGAGATGGAGGTCCGAACCGGTGTGGGTTGAAAACTGCTCGGATGAGGTGTGGATAGGAGTGAAAGGCTAATCAAGCTGGGAAATAGCTGGTTCTCCTCGAAATATATTTAGGTATAGCCTTGTTTGATTTGTTGTGGTGGTAAAGCACAGTTTAAATTTTGAGGGCGCAAGCTTATCATGTTTTTACTAACTCTGAATGCTACAACAATTAGAAAGCAGGAGACAGACTGTGGGGGATAAGCTTCATGGTCGAAAGGGAAACAGCCCAGATCATCAGTTAAGGTCCCTAAGTGCCCGCTAAGTGTGAAAAGAAGTGAAAACGCTAAGACAGCCAGGAGGTTGGCTTAGAAGCAGTCATCCTTTAAAGAAAGCGTAACAGCTCACTGGTCAAGTATTTTTGCGCTGAAGAATAAACGGGGCTCAAGCGGGTCACCGAAGCTATGGTTTATTACATTTTTGTAATAGAGGTAGAGGAGCGTTCTTTAATAGATACAAGTTTGACCGTGAGGACAAATGTCGTGATTAAAGAAGTGAGTATGTCGGTATAAGTAACGAAAAAACAGGTGAGATTCCTGTTCGCCGTAAGTCTAAGGTTTCCTCGGGAATGGATCATCCACTCAGGGTTAGTCGAGACTCTAAGCCGAGGCCAATTGGAGTAGGTGATGAGAAACAGGTTAAATATTCCTGTACCACTAATCAGTGCTTGAGTGATGGAGTGACGCAGTAGGGTAGGCAAAGTTGATGTATGGATGTCAATTTAAGCGTTAAGAAAAAATGATCTGGTAAATCCAATCATTTATATTTTGAGGCGTTATGAGCATGTAATTCTTAATGAATTGCGTGTTTTGCTGATCTCACACTGACAAGAAAAGCTTCTAGCGATATTGTTTTAGTGATCGTACCGCAATCTGACACAGGTAGACGAGATGAGAATTCTAAGGCGTTGAGATAATTATCATTAAGGAACTCGGCAAAATTACCCCGTAACTTAGGGATAAGGGGTGCCTATTATGTTTTTTAACTAATGCATGATTAGGTGGCACCAAAGAGGCCCAATCGACTGTTTAACAAAAACACAGGGCTCTGCAAACTCGTAAGAGGAAGTATAGAGTCTGACGCCTGCCCAGTGCCGGAAGGTTAATGGGAGAGGTTAGTTTGAAAAAACAAAGCTTCGATCTGAAGCCCCGGTAAACGGCGGCCGTAACTATAACGGTCCTAAGGTAGCGAAGTACCTTGTCGGGTAAATTCCGACCCGCATGAATGGCGTAACGAGTTGGGCGCTGTCTTGATGATAAACTCAGTGAATTTGTAGTGCCGGTGAAAATGCCGGCTACCCGCAGAAGGACGGAAAGACCCCGTGCACCTTTACTATAGCTTGACATTGTTTTTTGAATTAATTTGTGTAGGATAGGCGGGAGACTTTGAAGTTGTGGTGCTAGCTGCAATGGAGTCAACCTTGAAATACCGCCCTTGTTGGTTTAAGAATCTAACTTTGATCCGTAATCCGGACAAAAGACAGTGTCTGGTGGGTAGTTTGACTGGGGTGGTCGCCTCCCAAAAAGTAACGGAGGCGTTCAAAGGTTCCCTCAAGACGAATAAACGTCGTCTTTAGAGCGTAAAGGCAAAAGGGAGCTTGACTGCGAGACAAACAAGTCGAGCAGGTGCGAAAGCAGGACTTAGTGATCCAGTGATTCTGTATGGAAGGGTCATTGCTAAACGGATAAAAGGTACGCCGGGGATAACAGGCTGATCTCCTCTAAGAGTCCACATCGACGAGGAGGTTTGGCACCTCGATGTCGGCTCATCACATCCTGGGGCTGGAGAAGGTCCCAAGGGTTTGGCTGTTCGCCAATTAAAGTGGTACGCGAGCTGGGTTCAGACCGTCGTAAGACAGGTCGGTCCTTATCCGCTGTGGGCGCAGGGTATTTGAAGAGGTCTGTCCTTAGTACGAGAGGACCGGGATGGGCAAGCCTCTAGTGTTCCAGTTGTTCCCCAAGAGCAACGCTGGGTAGCTAAGCTTGTAAGAGATAACCGCTGAAAGCATCTAAGTGGGAAGCTCGCTCTAAGATAAGATACCCCGTATTTGAGCAATCAAATACATTAAGATCCCTTGAAGACTACGAGGTTGATAGGATGGGTGTGTAAGTATAGTAATATATTAAGCTAACCATTACTAATAGATCGAATGTTTTAATCACATATTAAAAATTATATGGTAGCCCTTAATAATAAGTTGCAAAATTTCAAAGATCATGATAATATTTTGACATCATTGTCTTTTAAAAATTTCCTGGTGGAAATAGCTGTGGGGTCACACCCGTTCTCATTCCGAATACGGCAGTTAAGTCTACAGCGCTGAAAATACTTGGTTGGTAACGATCTGGAAATATAGGTACTGCCAGGTTTAAATTAAAGGAGTGAGTCTAAAAATTTTAGACTCACTCCTTTTTTGTCTTTAAAATAGTTTTTTTTAATTAAATCAATATCCAAGTATTGTAGTTGTTTTTTTTTTAATATCGTAAATAATTTTTTCATTTTCTATATCTGAAGTTGACAAACAAAGTTCTTTATAAGAGGCATTTTTTTTATTGTACGCTAAAATTCCAACGCTATCTGGAATGACAGCGTCATTATGCCATCGAGCATTTTTTATATATATAACCAGAGAATGATTTCCAAGAAGTTGTGCAGCGCGCGAAAGATTTGATCCTGCTCTAATTAAAAAATCGCATTGAGACATCCAATAAAAATCTTGCTCAACAGATGAAATTATTTTTTCTCTTTTTGGTAAGCTTGTTTTAAATAGACATTGATTTTTTGAGTTAATATGAGTTGAGAGAAGATTAGCCACATATACAGGATTTTTATGGTCGGTAAAAATATAAATAAAAAATTTTTTATTTGGAAACAATCTTATTAATAAATTAATTTGGTCAATATAAAATTGATATGGAGGAAATTTATTTGGATATTGCTCATCTGAAAATAAGCTTTTTAAATTAGACTTATCAATGGCCTTTTCTGGTAAATTATAATACTCAAGTGTACTGAAAAAAGATTTACTGATGCATCCTCTGTCTGTTCCGCTTCCAGTTCGAATGTGTACAGCAACTGAAATAAATTCTTTGGGTGTATTTAATTTTTGTATATAAAAAATTGGGGTAAATAATTTCTGTAATAATTTTTTAAACCATGGGTTTTCTAGTGCGACTATTTGAATGCTATCAAGATTTTCAAATGGAGTTTTTTTGGTATTGAGACTATTAAAATAGAGGGTTTTTTCATAATCATTCAAGTTAAATGATGTGTTTTTTGTTATAGGAACAACTTTATCAAATATTTTTTCAATGTTTTTATCGTATATAAGATCGTGAGCTGTGTGAAGCGCAAAATTTTCTGCACGACTAAATGGATGATAAAAGAAATCTAAGTTATTTTCATGTGCAAACCAAAGTGTTTGCGCATATACAATCATTTGATCACCGACTCTTCCTTTTGTTAACTGATAACTAATACCATTTTTGTAACATAATGAAATTGTTAATGAAAAATAGGTGCTGAGGAAAAACAAATTTTTTTTAGTTAGCATATGATCTTTTGTTATTAGGTAATTAAAATAGTCATATAATGCTTTAGATAAAAAAACAATAAATAATTTAAAGTATATTATAATTACTCTTTTATAGTAAAGATCCTTTTTTTTATTTTTTATTTTTTGTCAGACTATGTTGTAATTTGACTATATAGTAGGAATAATAATGTTAAATCTGAAACTTATTTTTGTAATGTGTATTATGACGTTGCATGCAAGAACAATAGTAGTGACAGGTGCTGCTGGTTTTATTGGTTCGCACGTTTGCAAAACATTGCTTGAAAGAGGTGATATTGTTATTGGAATTGATAATTTTTTTACAATTCCGCATCAAAATGCTTATTTGTACAAGGTAATGAAACAGTATAAAATTACTGAATTATGTATACAGTACCCAAAAACTTTTATTTTTTATGAATGCAATATTACAGATAGCCTAGCTTTAAATACTATTTTTTCTGAGTATTGTATTAATTTAGTCTGTCATTTAGCAGCTCTTGGTAATGTGAGATATAGTTTAGAAAATCCACAACTTTATGTTCAATACAATGTTCAGGGTACTGTTAATCTTTTAGAGGTAATGAAAAATCATGGAGTTGTAAATATGGTGCTTGCTTCAAGTAGTAGCGTTTATGGAGATAGTGATTATGATACATTCACTGAAGATATACAAGACGATAGTCGATTAAAAAGTCCTTACGCAATTTCAAAACGTGCGATTGAACTTTATGGTAAAATATATCATGAACTATATGGGATGAATGTTACCTGTTTAAGGTTGTTTACTGTGTATGGAGAATTTGGACGAATGGATATGGCGCCTTTTTTATTTATGGATGCTATTTATACTGAAAAACCAATAAAAATTATGGGAGATGGTTTTGCAAAACGAGACTTTACTTTTATTCAAGATGCAGTAAATGGTTTTATTTCTGCTATTGATAAACCGCTTGGGTATAGTGTGCTCAATATCGCAAGTGGTACTGCAATATTTATTAATGATTTTATTAAAGAAATCGAAAAGATTGTAGGGAAAAATGCAATTCTTATTTATGATGAGCCACATCAGGCAGATGTGTTATCAACATGTGCTGATATTTCAAAAGCGCAAGAGTTGCTTAACTATAAACCATCGTACACATGCAATCAAGGTCTACAATTATTGTACCATTGGTATTGTACTATCTACCAAAAAATTAAGGATTTGCATGTTTAAAAAACTTTTACTGCTCTTTTGCATTGGAGTGATACATGTTGAATCAATCACTGCGATGAAAATACTTGTTGTTGTTAATCAATTTCCCTGTGTTTCACAGCAGTTTATACTTGAGCTTATAAAAGAGTTGATCAATAGAGGGCACGATATTAAAATTCATTCGTTTAAGAATGGTGATAATACTATTATTCAATCAGATGTAAGATTGTATAATCTAGATTCATGTACAACATACGGTAAAATTTTACCATCCTTGGATTCATTTGATATTATCGCTGTACAATTTGGTAATCTTACAAAAAAAGTAATTGATCAAGCAGAAAAACAAAATTATAAAGGGAAAATTGTTGTTTCGTTTAGGGGGCATGACCTTTCAAAGTTTCTTCAACAAAATCCTCATTACTATGATGATCTTTTTTCAAAAATTGATTTGTGCCTTCCGGTATGTCTTTTTTTTAAAGAACGCCTGATAAAATTAGGATGTCCTCCTGAAAAAATATTTGTTCATTATTCAGGGCTTAATCTTGATGTTTTTCCAGTTAAAACTGTTCAACGTAAAAATAAAAAAGTATTTAAGATTATTACAATAGCTCGATTAGTAGAAAAAAAGGGAATAGAATATGCTTTGCGGGCTATCGCATTACTTAAGAAGCGGTATCCACATATTCAATACTATATTTTTGGAGATGAAATTGGAAATTCGGCGGAAAAAGAACGATTAAACAAATTAGCAAATAACTTGAGAATAAATAATAGTGTTTTCTTTTGTGGGTGGAAATCTCATGATGAAATTATACAACAACTTCTTTCCATGGATCTTATGGTCCTTCCATCAGTTACAAGTAAAGATGGAGACGAAGAAGGTATTCCAAATGCAGTTAAGGAAGGAATGGCTGTTGGCTTGCCTGTTATTACAACGCAACGAGTTGGTTCAGAGCTTGTACAAAATGAAATATCTGGTTTTTTAGTGCAAGAAAAAAATTATAAAGAAATTGCATTAAAAATAGCTTTTTGCATTCAAAATCGAATAAAAGCCAAATCATTTGGTCAAAAAGCCAGGCTGGTGATTGAGAAGTTTTTTGATATAAAAAAAACAACAGCTTTGCTAGAAAAAGAACTCTATTCTTTGTTACATATTTCATGAAAGGCTATAGAATGAAAATAGTACAATTTTTCCTTTTTATTTTTTTTTTACTATCTTATTCAGAGCCTATTCATTTATACACGTTATATACAGAGTCACATCGTCCATTAATTGAAAATTGGTTTTTACCCTCTATTAAGGATTTTGTTATTGTTCATGTCTATCATCTTCCTCAAGAGTGCCCAACGGGGAAATATAAACAGCGTGGATGGAAAAAAACAACGATAAAAAAAGTAAAAATTATTATTGAAGCAATAAAAAAGCATAAGGGGGGATGGTTTATTTACAGTGATGCAGATATTCAATTTTTTGAACCTATAGGCGATGAAATTAGTAATATGCTTAATGAATATGATTTAGTAATACAGCAAGATAATCCCAAAGGCTTTGCCTGTTCAGGATTTTTTGGATGTAGGGCAAATGATGTAATGTTGACGCTATGGAAGCGTGTTTTATCCAATATGAAAGAGACTTCACACAGTGATCAGGGAGCGCTTAATTATGTCTTGCGTCATAATTCAAAAGATCTTAATTTTAAGTGGGCCCTATTACCAGAAACTTATTTTGGGGCAGGTTTTTTTACTGGTAAAATGTGGGAACCGAATATGATGCTTGATGTGCCAGAAAGAATTAAAATACATCATGCAAATTGGACTGTTGGTGTGGAAAACAAAATCAAACAATTTGTATATGTTTGGAATATTGTCAAAAAAAGGATTAATAAAACAGTCTTATAATTTAATAGTCAATACAAGACCGAAGCCAAAAAGCCATTACTATTGTTATGTATATTACACTAAAGCTATAACAAGTAGGAACAGTTAAGGTAATTGCAAAAGTTGTAAGCATTTGGCTCATTAATAAAAGAGTAAAACGGTCATATCGTGTTATTAAGTGATGCATAATAGTTAAGCCTACTCCTAATAGAAGGGCATAAATGACGAATGTGCATGCTGTTATTGGAGTAAAAAATGGTATTTCCAAAGCGATAAGGCCACCTATGATGCAATATATTAAAAAGCTTATAAAATAATTTTTTTTCCATTCTAATGTAATCAATGCAATTGCACTATTACTGAGCATTAAAATAGTCAAAAATGATATAAAAGTCGTAAGAGTATCATATGCAATTGCATATGAAGGAAAATACGCTTGTTGGTAATAGAGATTTGAAATAAAAGGTGATTCACCGAATGTAAAATATTTTCCAATAAAAAGTAAGCATAAAGGAACTATTCCTGCTGAAATTAAAGGAAAGATATATCGATTATTTAATTGCCATTCTCTTTTTATGGTATCCCATTTTCCAGTGTTTTGTGTATAATCCTTCTTTTTTGACCACAGATATGTTGGTTGTTGGCATCGAAGGCAGAAAAAGAGTGCTATACTATATAACCCTGATTTAATAATTATAAACAGTGTATTTGCTAGTAATAATTTTATTATTTGCGTACTCAGTGATTCTATAGAAACAAAAGAAGCAAAATGAATATTCCAATTATTAATGATGTTACATATACCAAAGAAAGATAATATGCTTGTTGCAATCATAATCATTTTCCAATTAATGGAGTTAAGTGATATGGATTGAGCTGTTTTATAAAAACCGACTAATAAAATACCAATGATAAGAATCCATACAATCAGTAGAATGTTTGCCAAAATACCTTCTTGGCGTATATTTTCTCTAATCCATGGTTCTGGGATAAAAATATATTGAGCATAATCAGTAATGACATTTCCAGCTATTGTAATAATAATTCTTCGAGAGATGTCCGAATAAGCTTTATCTGTAATTTCAAAAATAAAATTCCAATCAAGTCGAGCAACTTGTTTGTGAGAATTTTTTTCAATGATGGTAAGATCACTTTTTGAAATCCCATACTCATTAAAAATGGTTTTATAAGCAAGTTTTAATGCATCGTTCTCAGAAAGGGAAGGAATGTCTTTATTTTCAGGAATAATTATTTTTTGACGATAGAGATCTTGACCTTTATAAAACAAATATGATTCATGTGTACGTTCTGTTATTGAACCATGAAATTGGGTGTAACGAACAGCCCAATGTGGCATATGTAAAAAGCCTTTCTTTATAAGTTCTTGATAAAGCTCTGGTGATTTTTGCCAAATATAACGATATTGTAAGTACTGATTGTTATGTCTTGAATCATTTGTAATAAAAGGAATAGCAATCTTTTCAGGTATTTCAAATAATAAGGGTTTTTTTATTAGTTCATCTTTTTTTAAAAGAGTTTTTTCATGTATTATTTGACCAAATAAAATAAGGAAAAGAAAACCTGTAAGTCCTATTATATTGCATATCCAGATACGTCGGCGTGAAAAATCAATTTTTTGTGTTGCTTGTTGTTCGTCTGCTTGTACGGCTGTGTCAATCGGCTTG
Organism: uncultured Pseudomonadota bacterium; assembly: GCA_964529835.1. Lineage (GTDB taxonomy): Bacteria > Babelota > Babeliae > Babelales > Vermiphilaceae > CAZGZQ01. The sequence continues at coordinate 586,850 of CAZGZQ010000001.1, read as the reverse complement.
ATCCAATCACAATTAAGTTGAGGCTGTGGTTCAGTTTCTTTTTTAAAGCGATAATACGTTGTTATAATTATTGGAATTAAGCCAACTATCATAATTATAATTTGCTGAAAAATTATATTTTTTGCATCTGAGACAAAAAGAGGTAGTCCCATTAAAATGAGGTCATAAAATGCATGTGCTATAATACCAGGAAATAGTCCGAAAAAAATATAAATACCTCCAAATAATGATGAAGGAAGCATGAGTTCAATAAGTCGTGCATAATATGGTTGAGAGGGATAATTTGCATGTGCTGCACCAAATGCAAATATTTGAAAAATGAAGCCAAGAGTTAAAAAAAGTCTTTCGTTATTGAAAAATCTACCAATTAATAGGCTTCCTGCAAGTGGTATTGCACGAAAAAGTGATTCTTCAACAACTCCAGCTGAAATCGCTGCAAAGATAGGAGAAAGACACGGAATATATGAGGCAAGCATGTTGGGATTAATTAATGTATCAACTGGGATCCACCAGCCAAAAAATCGAGTCATACAAAAATAAAAAATAACAACAAAACTTAAAAGAAATCCTGTTGCGCTATATCCTATAATTATTTGTTCAATTGTGGCATTACTTGTTTTATTACTTGTTAAACTTAACCAAAATTGAGGGTGATGTTTAAATGCCTGACGAGTAAGTCCTTCGGCAATCAAAAGAATAAAGAAAAATATTCCAAATGTTTGCAATGATGAAATTAACGCAATGCTTAAATGCATAATAAGAAATGATGCTGTTGATTGGCTTGTTTGATAATGCATCCATAACAATGGAAATGAATTAATATGATTTAAAAACCCAAATATCCCTCCTATGATTCCCACTTTTAATGGAGGCATCATTATTAAATAACTGTTTTTAAACAAATAAAAACCGCCAAATCCACATCCAATTAAAATAAAGAAAAACAATGTAAAAAATAAAGCTATAGCAGCCAAAAAATTATTAAACGAAGATTCTTCCTGATATTTTTTTATGAACGATTCTGGTACCTGAATATATTGTTTTACCGTTGAAACTTTATTTCCGCTTACTACTATTTTAACTCGATATGTGCCTTCTCCTAATTTTTGATCATGTCTTTCATAAATAAATGTGTGATCAATTCTTCCACTAGGAGATGTTTGATGTGATGGTGCAACAAGAATATAATTTTTTAAATCGATATTCCAGTAAGAACTTTCTTGAATAGCAAGTTTTGCCGCTTGCGCTTCTGATATGTTTTGTGAAATATATGAATCGGGAATTTTTGTACTAAATCCATAAGGCTTTTTATCAGGAGTAATGAAAAAAGATTGTTCTATAATAGTATCAGGAACAAAATGACGCACTTGCCATTGATATGGTTGATATATATCCTCTTTAATTATTGAAAAAAAAGTATCTTTTCCATATTCTCGTTCAATAAATGTTTTTGCATTTGAGTCAGTTTGAAAAGAAACACTGCTGTAAAAATTAGTCGGTAAAAAATCTTGATTTTGAGCAAGTTCTTGAGCATATGCTACAATTTCGTTTCTATCTGAAGTTAGATTAATTGAAAGAATTGAAAAAGCATGTGGAAAGAGGACATAGCTTACAACATAACCTAAAAAACCAAAAACTGCGCTTAAAATAGACCATCGATATCGAGATACAAATGTCATATAGTCCTTTTTAGTATTTTTTTCTGATTATATCACTTTTTGATTATGTGTCATTTTTATTTGATGCTATTCAAAAAGCAATAATAGTTCATAAACATGTTTAATTCGTTTAATAGTTACTTTTTTGCTGTGTTCAATTGTTTGAGAGTGGGCTATCATTATTATAGTAAGTCCAAATTTTTCGGCTTCTTTAACAAGAACTGTTGCTTGATTGATAGGTCTTATATAACCCGTAAGACTAATTTCACCTATTGCTACAAATCCAGTAGGGAGCTCTTTTTGAAAAAAACTTGAAAGCAATGTTAATGCGATTGCCAAGTCACATCCATTTTCTTTAATTTTGATACCACCCCCAACTTTAAAAAAGATATCATGAGCGCTTAACGTGATATGAAGATATTTTTCTAAAATGGCAGCAATTAAAATAACTTGCTTTGGATCAATACCAGAAATAACCCTTTGTGGCATTGATAATTTTGAACTAATAACTAATGCTTGCAATTCAAGTAGTAGCGGCCGAGATCCTTCAATAGTTGCTACAATGCTTGATCCTGGAATATTTGCAAAATCATGTAAAAGATAGTGATTAATGTTAGAAACTTCAGTAAGTCCGTGTCCTGTCATTTCAAAAAAGCCTAGTTCGTTAATGGTTCCAAATCGATTTTTAACGCTGCGTAATATTCGTGTGTCAAAACGATCTTCAGCTTGTAAATAAAATACCGCATCAACCATATGTTCCATTGTCTTGGGGCCTGCAATAATTCCTTCTTTGGTAATGTGACCGGTGACAATAATAGTGATTCCATAATCTTTTGCCAAACGCATGAGCCTGAAAGTGCTTTCTTTAAGTTGGCCAATACTTCCTGGGATTGAGCTACTTTCAGTTAAATAGCAATTTTGAATTGAATCAATTATTAAAACTGTGGGGTTAAGAGTTTGGGTTGTTGTTATTATTTCATCAAGATCTGCATTATCTGCAAACTGCGCATTTGTACCAAATTCACACCCAAGACGAACTGCTCGATCTTTGATTTGAGACAGGGATTCTTCAGTTGATATAAAAAGAATAGAATTTTTTTCAGATAATTTTTGGCATACTGCAAGCAAAAGGGTTGATTTACCAATTCCGGGTTCTCCGGTAAGCACAATAAATGAAGCAGTCATGAGCCCCCCACCCATAACTCTGTCCCATTCACTTATTCCTGTTTTAATGCGTCCTTTTGTTTCAGTGACAATTGTTTCAAATTGATAGGTTTTACTAATTTTTTGAGTTTGAAAAGAGGTTGATTTTTTTTTATTAAATAATGATCCTGAAGTTGATTCAGCCTCTACTTTCATTTCCTCCATTGATCCCCATGTTTTGCAATGTGAACAAAAACCAATCCATTTGGGAGATTGGTATTGGCATTGAGTACATGCAAAGAAGGATGTTTTTTTTTGGCTCATTAATGTGAAAAATTATTGATTATAATAGTTCTTATTTCAATAATTTTATCAAAAAAGTCAATTTTATAATTCGTTTGAAATGTATTGTGACAATAACCGTATAACAGCTGTTTTATAATCTGCTATTGGATTAATAGATAAATATTTCAAACTTTCTTCTCTAATTTTTATGCTTGTATCACGGACAAAAATAAAATCATACGTTTTACACTCCTTTTCTCCTATTTCTTCTGGTCCTTGGATATGCCATCGACTTATTGTTTGGTTTTTTAGGCAAATTCCAGTGCCGTTGACTTGAGCGTTTTGGATATTATTTTTTTTGTCAAACATAATGTCTAAACAGGTAAGGTAGCAAATGCCCTCTTGTGTTACCTCGAAATAAAAAATATTCTTTGTTGAATAGTCTTTGTAGGTGGTGTTTATAGAAAGATATGGTCTTGAATTATCGTTGAGCTCTTGAAATGAGTCAAATTTTCCATTTATGAACAGAAAGACATTGCCATAAACTTGTGATGATGGAGATTGGTTTGTGTGAGATAATTGTACAGCTCCACTTAGCAAAAATAAAAATATGATATATACTTTAGACATAATGTTTCCTTTAAAGATATATTTAAATTGTGTTATATTAAAAATTTAGAAATTTGCAAATGTTTCAATCTGAAAAAATTTTTCCCGTTTTAACCGCCTATCTTGCACGTGCTGGTGTTGCATCAAGGCGTGCCGTGGTTCCTTTTATTAAAGAGGGTCATGTTATGATTAATAATCGTGTTGTAACCGATCCTTCATTTCGTGTAAATCCATCAGATAAGGTAACTTTTAAAGGAGCTCCTGTATCATTACCAAAAAATCCAATCTATATTTTACTTAATAAACCAAATGGGTATATCACAACAACTAGTGATGAAAAAGGTCGTAAAACGGTTATGGATTTTTTTGTGGGTGCACATTTGCCTCGATTGTATCCTGTTGGAAGATTGGATAGAAAAACAACAGGCCTTCTACTTTTTACCAATGATGGTGAGTGTGCATATCGTTTATCGCATCCAAAATTTGAAGTAGAAAAAAGGTATGCTGTTACGTTGAATGTTTCATTGTCAAAAGAGCATTTTGAATACATTAAAAAAGGGACAATGCTTTTTGATGGTCTTGCTCTTGTTGACTCTATTGTTTATGAAAAATCGCCAAATATGCTTACGGTAACTGTTCACAGCGGTAAAAATCGTATTATCCGTAGAATTTTTGAATTTTATGGGTATGAAATTATTTCTCTTGATCGATTTTCCTTTGCACGTATTAAGAAAGATGGTCTTGCTGTTGGAAGATGGCGTTATCTTACTCATTGTGAAATTCAAAAATTACAATTTTAGGTGCTTATTATTGTATTTTTTCATATCGAACGACTGCTTTTTTGGTCATAGATTCATATGAGTGTTTACTTAAATAATTAATACTCATTTGCAAGAGTTTTTGAGCGTTAAGTTTGTCTTTATTAGTTAATGCAATTTGGTGTAGATCATTCATTTTTATATTATAATAACGTATAAGACAAGTAATTTTTTTCTTTATTATTTCTTTAAGTTCTTGGCTTACTCCATCTTCAAGAATACATGGATTAAAAGATTTAATTTGCTTTGAAAGTTCTTTTAAATTTGTAATGTTTGATTCCCAGATTTCTGTAATAGATTGAGATTTACTATTTTGTTTAGAAATTTCTTGTTGATTTCGGTAATGCTCTAGAAGTTCTATTGAGTAACCATAAATAATCAAAGTATGTGCAAGGGTTGCATTTAAATATGCCTGAGAGTTTGGATTAAATACTTCTTGAAAAAGATTATTTTGGATTGGGAGTGATAATCCATTTCTTAAAAATGGTTTAATAAAGTCTGGATTGTTATTTGTTAAAAAAAGTTCCTTGTTGTCATCGTAAAGATCATTTACAGAAATAGAATGTTGAGTAAATTTTTCTAGTGAGTATAAAGGTGAGTTATCTTGGTTGTCTATCTTGCTTATAGTTTTCCAAATGAATGTTTCTTGTATTTCTTTAAATAACTCTTTTTGACTTTCTGGATCTTTGGTTATGAGGTTTTCCATTTTTAAGAAAAAATTATAAATGTTAATATAGGGAATGATAAAAAAACGTGTAGATTGTGCGGCAAGTTCTTCTTTAAGTTTTTTTGTTGATGTTTCTGAAGAAGATAAACTTGGTAAGCTTGAATATTTTTTGTTTAAGGGAAATATTTTTTTTTGTTGTGACTGTAAAGATTGCATTTGATTTCTGGTGATTTCATTTGATGCTTTTCTTAGATCTAAACAAGAATTATTACGATTTAATAATTCTTGTTCCAAAATAATAATTTTTTTATTTGGAATGAAAATAGGTGGAGTACTATATATTGGATCATCTTTTTTTTCTTTTATTGTTGATTGCCTTATGAAATCGCTGTTGTTATAATCACTTGCAGTATCATTTTGAGAAGATTCGTCTGAATCACTGTTTGATCTTATAGTATCAGTATCGCTATTGCTGCTTTTTAAGATAAAAGTGCTGTTAAGCAAAATACAATATGAAAAGAGAAAAAAAATTTTTAATTGAAAACTCATTGTTATATAACCTTTATCAATTTGTTAAAAATGAGTATAATCTTGCGAGTGTATTAATCTCAATAGAAATGTTAAATGTTGATTTTTTTCTTTTAGGGTAAGATTTTTTATAATCAAAATAACTAAATTTTATTGATAAAAATGATATAATTAAAATTTTTTAAAACCTTTTATCTAAATACGTATTATAAAGTCCATGTGCTGATTTATTATAATTAGTTTTTTCAATAAGATAATATCGAAAGTTATTATGAGTAATTCTTATTTTAAAATAACTTGTTCAAAAGTGCCCTTGGAAGGTTCCGTTCAGGTATCTGGAGCGAAGAATGCCATTCTTGTTATTTTGTGTTCAACCATTTTAACTCGTGGTAAATCAGTTGTTCGTAATATTCCCGCTTTGCTTGATGTATTTTCGATTGTAAAAATTTTAGAGCATTTAGGGGCTTTAGTTTGTTATGATCAAGCAGAAAAAATTATGATTATCGATACAAGTTGCCTTTCATTTAATCAGATACCTTACAATCTAATGAATCAAACTCGGGCATCAATTTTGATTTTAGCTCCTTTATTAGTGCGATTTGGTAAGGCAGTAATTGAGGGTGTTCCTGGTGGAGATTCTATTGGAGCTCGTCCAATAGACTTTCACATTAAAAATTTGAAAAAAATGGGCGTTTTGGTTATTCACTCAGAAAATGGAATTGAGGCACATGTAAAAAATTGGTTGCCATCGCGCATTGTTTTGGATTATCCAAGTATTGGTGCTACAGAAAATCTTATTATGGGGGCGCTTGCTGTTTCGGGGCAAACAACCATTATTAATGCTGCAATAGAGCCAGAAGTTCTTGATTTAATTGTTGTTTTGCAGTTAATGGGTGCATCAATTAAAGTGCACGCTCCAGCAACCATTGTTATTAACGGAGGACAGACATTATATCCATTTGATCATACTATTATTCCAGATCGTCTTGAAGCGGGAGCTTTGCTGATTGCTGCTGCAATGACAGCTGGAGATATTTTTATTCCTAATATCGATCACACTTTTCTTGATTTATTAATATTAAAACTTGAAGAAATGGGTAATGTTATTAATTCTGATCATGGCGGTATTCGGATTCGTGGCGCAAAAACTCAGCGAGCTATTTCATTTAAAACAGGTCCATTTCCTTCGTTTGCAACAGATCTTCAAGCGCCATTGATGGCGGCATTATTAATTGCTCAAGGAAATTCTGTTATTGAGGAAACAGTATTTGAGAATAGATTTCGACATATTGAAGGATTTAAAATGCTTGGAGCAAAAATTGATCATGTTCATTCAAACAAAGCAGTCATTTACGGAGTTGATGAATTACATGGTTGTCATCTTATGCCAACCGATATTAGAGCTGCTTGTGCATTTGTGCTTGCGGGCCTTGTTGCCAAAGGACAGACTGTAGTAAAAGAGTTACATCATTTTAAAAGGGGATTTGATCTTTTAGATGTTCGATTAAGATCGCTTGGAGCATCTATCGAATTAATTGACGATTTGAGTGTAAATGGTAAATTAATTCAGTAATGTTTTTATTGCATGAGTTAAAAATCAGAATATTGATAAAAATTTTTAATGATTCTCAGATACGGTAATGAGTTCCATGAGTTGGGTTGTTATCTTTGTTTGGCGAAGTTTGCAGTAATATAACTTTGTTGCTTCCAAAATTTTTTTTGCATTACGGGTTGAATTGTCCATAGAAAGAAAGCGGGCTGCTTGCTCTGCTATTAATGAATCATGTAAATATTGCATAAATAATGCTACTGATGTTTGCTTAAAAAGAGAGTCAAGTGTTGATTGAACATCTTTTTCATAGTAATATTCATCTGATGAATGAAATTTTTTGGGGATTATTATTTGTTCTAAAAATTCATGGATTGTTGGAATTTGCATAAAAAAGCCTTTGCTTTTCATGTAAATGATGGTAACGTGGCTAAATTTTAGTTCCTGATTCCAAATATAATCAACAATTGATTGGGCAATGTTGGTATAATTATCACTGTTGAATTGATTAAATGATAAAGCAGACACTATGCCATAATGGGTGGACAAAAAAGCATTAATATGCTTACCAACAGTAATAATAGTTTGGTATTCCATAGGTGTATAGGCAGAGATAGCTTTATGTGCAATAGTATTAGTGAAGCTACCACAAAGTCCTTTTTGTGCCCCTATAACTATTAATAGTTTTGAATTGTTTTTTTTTGTAAGTGCTTGATGGTTCCATGATGGATTATCGTAACGCATTTGATTAAAAAGGCGAAATAGATTGCTTGCGTACTCAGTCACGTTCAATAGATTTTGTTTTAATTGGTTGTGGCTTGACATCGCACTTAATCTCATTGCGTGAGTTACTTTAGAAATAGTTTCAACAGTTTTAATTTTTTGTTTAATGTGAGCAAGATGTGACATAAAAATATATAGTATAATAATGTTCTTTATATTACTTTATAATTCTTATATGAATTGGCAAGAAATTTAGTGAAACATGCAGATTATTATTGATGCGTATAATTTAATAAAAAAAATATATTCGAGTTCTTTTGCTTCAAGATATCAAATTGAGTCTTGCATTCAAATGTTGGTTCAATATGCTTCGATGAAAAACCATAGGCTTATTATCATTTTTGATGGTGGAGAAGGTTTGTTCTTGACAAAAAAACATTACTCTGATTTATGCCAACTGTGGTGGGTTGGCTCGGGTTTAAAGGCAGATGATTGTATAAAAGAACTTTTAGATGAAAAATATAGGTGTCATTTGTTGGTTTCATGTGACAGAGAGTTAGTTGTTTATGCACAAAACAATAAAATTCCGTCAATAGAAGTAGCTTTTTTTTGGGAATTTGTTAAAAAAGCAATCGAATTACCTAAACAAAATAAGCAAAATTTAAAAAAAGATAATCTAAATATTTCATTTAAAGAAAGAGGTGTTATGAACGATCTCATGGATGAGTTTGGTTTTCAAGGGGAATTTAAAGAAGTTGCAGAAGAAGAAAATAAAATTTTTTTGAAAAAAAAACATCTATCAAAGCTTGAAATTCAACTATATACTATTATAAAAAAGCTATGAGTCATACTTTAACAATTCAAAGTCATTTTAATTCATTAGATAAGGTTTCCCAGCTTATTTTAAATACGTTTCAAAAGAGTCGCATATTTACTTTAACTGGTACATTAGGTGCGGGAAAAACAACTCTTGTAAAATTTCTTTTATCGCACTATGGAATTTCTATATTAGATGTTACGAGTCCAACTTTTACTTATTACAATATTTATAAAAACAGTGATAATGAACAATATTTTTATCATTTTGATCTGTATCGTCTCCAATCAATAGATACATTTTGTGACATGGGTTTTGAAGAAATTATTTTTGATGAACGTCATATTGTTTTTATCGAATGGCCCGATGTAATTTTGCCTTTATTGGGCGGCGGAGTGTGTCGTATAAGCATTGATTACACGTCTGAAATTGATCAAAGAATTTTTACAATTTCTTCTCTTTGACAGTTCGTTTAAAAAGAATAAAAATTTCTTTAAAGGAGTTGAAATTGTTGTAAAAAAGGTTATTATAGTCATCCATAATGAAAGGTGAGATTCCCGAGTGGTTAAAGGGGACGGACTGTAAATCCGTTGGCTCCGCCTTCGTAGGTTCGAATCCTACTCTCACCACCAAGTGCGGGAATAGCTCAATTGGTAGAGCGACAGCCTTCCAAGCTGTAGGTTGCGGGTTCGAGCCCCGTTTCCCGCTCCAAAATTTTAGGGTGCTGGCATAGCTCAGTTGGTAGAGCAGCTGATTTGTAATCAGCAGGTCACTGGTTCAAGTCCAGTTGCCAGCTCCAGTTTGTTAAAAAAAATAAAAAGTTTGAAATTTTCTCTTTTTTCGATTACTTTATGATAAAATGTATAGTTTTTTGAAGCTGCCCACGTAGCTCAGTTGGTAGAGCACTTCCTTGGTAAGGGAGAGGTCACCGGTTCAATCCCGGTCGCGGGCTCCAAGAGACGTTGTTAAATAATTTTTGATTGATGGATAATAGAGATGGCAAAAAACAAAGTTATCACACGGTTAGTTTGTGGTTCATGCAAAGAGCGTAATTATACGCAAAGAGTATCAAAAAAAAGGGCAGTTGGCTCTTTAAAGCTGAGAAAATTTTGCTCTCGGTGTAGAGTTCACCAGGAACATAAAGAAACAAAGTAGGTAATGAAGGCCAGTAGCTCAATGGTAGAGTTGCAGACTCCAAATCTGCCGGTTGGGGGTTCGAGTCCCTCCTGGCCTGCCATATAAGTTTTGTAAATTTTTAATTAAAGAGTTAATAAACGATAAAGGCAATAAAATGGCCGTCAAAAATGTTACTCGTTTTTTTCAAGAAGTTAGAAGTGAGCTGTCCAAGGTTGTTTGGCCTCAGTGGGCTGAGTTTGTGGGTTCTGTTCTTATAGTCTTAGTTTTGGTCTCTTTTTTTGCGGTTTATCTTGGGATTTTGGATCTCTTGTTTTCTGCAGGTGCGCGACTTTTGTTTCGATGGTATATTGGTTTTTGAGGTAGTGATAGTGAAACGTTGGTATGTTGTACAAGTATATCCTGGGTATGAACAAAGAGTTAAAAAAGATCTTGCCGGGCTGATAGCAAAAGAGTCTCTTTTTGATTTCTTTGGTGAAATTCTTGTCCCTTCATCGAAAGTAAAGGGGCTTTTTGATCCGCTTCAGGGAGAGACTGAGCAGCAGTTGTTTCCGGGTTATGTCCTTGTTGAAATGGAGCTTGACCAAGAAGCGATGGGAGTCGTATTGGCTTGCCCTCAGGCGTTGCGTTTTCTTGGTGGGGTAAATCCTATTCCTCTCTCTGCTCGAGAAGTTGATCGAGTGAGACTTCAAGACAAAGGCGAGGTTCCTATTGTTACAGGAAAAGTTGAATTTGAAATTGGGCAAGAGGTAGAAATAGTCGATGGCCCGTTTGGTGGTTTTCTTGGAATTGTTGATAGAGTGGACAAAAACGCTGAGAAGCTCACAGTGATGGTAAGTATTTTTGGCAGAATGACCCCGGTTGATCTTGGGTTTCATCAAGTAAAGCGATAGGTGAAATAAATTATGACAAAAGAAATAAAAGCAAGAATTAAATTTAAGTTGCCTGCTGGTGCAGCAACTCCTGCGCCACCTGTTGGGTCGATGCTTGGTCAACTTAAAGTAAATATTCCTGAATTTTGTAAGCAGTTTAATGCTCGAACTGCTGATAAAAAAGGTCAAATACTTCCAGTTAAAGTTCTTGTTTATACTGACAACACTTTTACTTTTGAGGTAAAAACTCCTTGCGTAACAGATTTAATTAAGAAAAGATCAAATGTTCAAAAAGGCGCAGCTCGTCCTCATGAGCAAAAAATTGGTCGACTTACGTATGGTGATGTTCAAGAAATAGCAAAAATAAAAATGGTTGACCTGAATGCGCATGATCTTGATGCTGCATGCAGAATTATAGTGGGTAGTGCCCGAAGCATGGGTATAGAGGTTGTTGATTAGTATAAAGGGTATGCCATGATAAGCGGCGGAAAAAAATATCGAAAGTCTGCTGAGTTGATTTCAAGAGATAACTATTACTCTATGAAAGATGCAATTGAAAACATAAAAAAAGCTGCATATGCTAAATTTGATGAGTCTGTTGATGTTGATGTTGTCTTGGGCATTGACGCTACAAAGGGCGAGCAAGTCGTTCGTGGCTCAGTTGTTTTACCTCACGGTAAGGGTAAAAAAGTGCGGGTTATCGTTTTTGCAAAAGGTGACTATGCGCTTCAAGCTCAAGCTGCTGGTGCAGATGTTGTTGGTGATGTCGATTTAATTGAAAAAATTAAAGGCGGTTGGCTTGATTTTGAGTTTGCTGTTGCAACGCCTGACCTTATGGGTGCCGTTGGACAACTTGCAAAAATTCTTGGGCCTCGTGGTTTGTTACCAAATAAGAAACTTGGTACGGTGACATTTGATGTAGGCCTAGTTGTTCAAGATCTTAAAAAAGGGCGTGTATTTTTCAAAAATGATAAGCAGGGCCTCGTTCATTTTACAATAGGTAAAGTTTCTTTTGACGTGAACAGTTTGTGTGATAATTTAACTGCTTTTATTAAAGCACTTGTACAGTCACGTCCTGGAGCGGCAAAAGGAAAATTTTTAAAAAAAATGTCTTTGAGTTCAACAATGGGTGTTGGGTTGCGTTTGGGGCTTGATGAATTTGCTGTCTTATAACGGAGGTTGACTGTGAATAGGGAAAAAAAATTAGAAGTTATTAATTCTCTTGAAAAGAATTTTGCATCAAATGATGCTGCATTTGTAGTCAATTTTCAAGGCATGAATGTTGCGCAAATGGAAGAATTAAGACGTGCAGTTCGTCGCGATGGCGGTTCTGTTCAGGTTGCAAAGGCTCGTTTAACAAAGCGTGCATATCAGCTTATAAATACAGAAAAAGTTGATGATGGTCTTGATCTTTTTAAAAATCAAGTGGGGCTTGTTTTTGCTCCGACAGATAGCTCGAAGTTTGCAAAAACGCTTTATGTTTTTTCGCAAAAAAATGCTGCTTTAAAAATTGTTGGATGCATGATAGGGCAGCATGTTTATGATCACCATAGCTTTGTAAAAATTGCTCAGTTGCCATCAAGGGAAATTATCCTTGGGCAATTATGTGGGGTTTTAAGGGCACCTATGCGTAATTGTGTTGGTGTGTTGCATATGATTCTTTTGCGATTGTTGTTGGTCTTGCGACAAGTTGCAAATAATAGATAATTAGGTAAAACCGATGCTGGGTTTATGTAATTATAATAAGTGTAAAAACGGTAAATATATTTGATTGGAGATTTCAATGTCATCAAAACATGCAAAATTTATTGAAGAAATTGGTAAGATGTCTGCTATAGATTTAAATGATTTAGTAAAAGAGCTTGAAGCGTATTTTGGTGTTTCTGCTGCAATGCCTGTTGCTGCAGCTGCTCCTGCATCTGTAGGGCAAGCTCCTGCTGCTGAGCAAGTGCAAGAAAAAACTGAATACAAAGTAACACTACAAAGTTCTGGATCTGAAAAAATTAAAGTCATTAAAGAGTTGAGAGCATTGATCCCAAATCTTTCTTTGACTGATGCAAAAGCAAAAGCTGAAGAGGCTCCTAATGTTCTTGGTGAGTCGGTTTCAAAAGATGATGCGTTTAAAATGAAAAAAGCGCTTGAAGCTGTTGGTGCAACAGTTACTCTTTCCTAAATAATTTTTTATTGAACTGGTAAGTTTTTTGCCAGTTCAATAAAATTTTGTGCAACATAATGGTAGGTATACACTATTTTAAAGGAGCTGCATAATGCCTAATCTCCGTTCTCATATTGTTCGTAAATCATTTGGTAGAATGAGAGACATTGTTCCAATACCAAATTTAATAGAGATTCAATCAACTTCTTTCAATGATTTTGTTCAATTGGATATGCTTCCTGAAGAACGTCGTATAATTGGTCTTGAAAAGGCTCTAAAAGATGTTTTCCCAATTCAATACGAAGACAAACTTTCTTTGGAATATGTAAGTTATGAATTAGGAAATTGGGCATGTACTTGTGGAAAATTGACGGGTATTTATAACCGCTATCAATGGGAATGTTCGGATTGTGGTCACGTTGGATGTTCTTTTTTAAGTCATGGTTCTTGTACTGCTTGTCAGAAAAAAACTGCCTTTTATAAAACATGTACAGATTGTTTATCTCGAGTTACGCTTCAGCTTTCTATGACTCTTGATGAATGTCGCACGAGTGGGCAAACTTTTTCATTGCCTCTTCGTGTTACAATGCAGTTAGTTACCTGGGCAAGCGATGGTGATCAAGAAGGTTCTGATCGGTATGTGCGTGACATAAAAGAACAGAGTGTTTTTTTTGTTGACTTGCCTGTGATGGCTGATATTTATGAATCTAATGGTCGAATTCGTCTTGGAAATCTTGGGACTTTTTTAATTAATGGAATTGACCGAGTTGTTGTGAGTCAGTTACATCGATCACCTGGAGTTGTTTTTGCTCAAAGCAAAAAAAATAAAGATTATCGTGGAAAACCGTACTATGTTGCTCGATTAATTCCAATGCGTGGTTCTTGGATGGATTTTGAGTTTGATAGTAACGATTTTTTATATGTTAAAATTGATAAAAAGAAAAAAATTTTAGTTACAACCTTTTTACAGGCTCTTGGTTATTCAAGAAATGACATTCTCCAACAATTTTATCATGTAGATACAGTTGTTGTTGAAAAAGGATCGTTTAAAAAAGTTCTTGACGAAGCTGTTTTGGGTCAAAGAATTGAAAAAGAAATGTTGCCGGCTTTGCTTGAAGAAGAGTTGCTTGGTCAGCGTATTACAACTACATTATTAGATTACTTAAAAAAGAAAAAAGTATCTGCGTTGTTTCTTCGCGATCAAAGTCTTTTAAATCGTGTTTTAGCTCAAAATTTAATTGATGAGGAAACGGGTGAGGTTCTTTTAGAGCAAGGTACCCCGCTTAATGAAATGCATTTAGAGGTATTAAAATCTAATAAAGATCAAACAAAAATTAAACTCATTCAGTCATCAGGGTATGTTTTTCAGCCAGTGATTGCTTTAACCTTGTCTCATGATAAATGTTTTTCTCAAGATGATGCGTTGCGTGAATTACATATTAAATTGTGGCCTGGAGATAGTGTTTCTATTAAAGAAGTTAAAGATCGGTTGGATGCAATGTTGTTCAACCCGCGTTTTTATGACTTAACTAAGGTTGGTCGTATTCGAATGAATCGCAAGCTTGGTTTAGAAATTGATCCTGAAACATTCGTTTTAACAAGAGAAGATATTGTTGCTACCATTAAGTATTTAGTTAGTCTTCGTGAGCGTGGAGAAGGTGAGCTTGATGATATTGATCATTTGGGAAATAGAAGAACCCGTTTGGTTGGGGAACTGCTTCTTGATCAAATGCTTAAAGGTTTTGGTCGAATAGAGCGTATTGTAAGGGAAAGATTTAGAATTCAAGAAGCGCATGCTGCTCTTATGCCGCAAGATTTTTTAAATGTAAAGCCTCTTGGTGCTGTGGTTAGAGAGTTTTTTGGTCTTGGACAATTATCGCAATTTATGGATCAAACCAATCCTCTTGCAGAAATAGCGCACAAAAGACGTCTATCTGCTCTCGGGCCTGGAGGAGTTTTAAAGGATCGAGCGACGTTTGAAGTTCGAGATGTTCACCCATCTCACTATGGACGTATTTGTCCAATTGAAACGCCTGAAGGTCAAACTGTTGGTCTTATTTCGTCCTTGGCAACATATGCAACAGTCAATGATCTTGGTTTTATTGAAACAGCATATAGGCCTGTTATAAATGGTCGGGTTAAAGATAGCGTGATCTTTTTTGATGCGTTTGAAGAATCTTCTTTGTACATTGCTCAATCTGACGAGGTAAGTAAAGATGAAGATAAATTGATCAAGGAGGAAAACGTTTTTGCTCGTCATCAAGGGAATTTTGTTACTACGAGTGCTGATAAAATAACTCATGTTGATCTCTCACCAAAACAATTAGTTTCAGTTTCTGCAGCGCTTATTCCGTTTTTAGAGCATGATGATGCTGTTAGGGCTTTAATGGGGGCAAACATGCAGCGGCAAAGCATTCCTCTTATTAAGCCACAATTACCTATTGTTGGTACAGGAATGGAATCTGAAATTGTTAAGGCTTCAGGTTCTGTTATTTCTGCATTAAGGGCGGGTGTTGTTGAATATGTTTCAAGTGAAAAAATTGTTATTAGAACTGATGAAACTGAATTTCATACAGCAGAAGAGTGGATTTCTAATGCTATTGATACATATTATTTGAAGAAGTTTCAGCGTTCAAGTTATAGTACCTGGATACATCATCAACCATCTGTTGTTGTAGGCCAAAAAATCAGAGCGAGAGAAATAATAACGTCTGGTGCTGCAATTAAGAATGGCGAACTTGCTTTGGGTGTTAATTTATTGGTTGCGTTTATGCCTTGGCATGGATATAATTTTGAAGATGCTATTGTTCTTAATAGTGATCTTGTGCATGATAATGCTTTGACATCTGTTCACATCGATGAGTATATTGCAGATGCTCGTGATACAAAAATGGGACCTGAAGAAATCACAAAAGATATTCCGAATGTAAGTGATTCTTTACTTGCAAATTTAGATGAGGACGGAATTGTTCGAGTTGGTACTCGAGTTAAAGCGGGGGACATTCTTGTTGGAAAGGTTACTCTTAAGGGTGATGTTCAGTATTCTCCTGAAGAAAAACTTTTGCGAGCTATTTTTGGAGAAAAATCTCGAGAAGTTCGGGATACTTCGTTACGAGTACCATCAGGAGTAGAGGGAACAGTTGTTGATATCAAGGTTTTTGCTCGAGGTGGTGTTCGAAAAAGCAAGCGGTATAAGCAAGATGTTGATAAACAGATTGAAAAAATGGAGCTTGATCATCAGCAACATCTTTCATTTCTTTATGATATGGTTCGCAATAAAGCTATTTCGTTATTAAAAACAAAAATCGGTACTGAACAAGAATTACTTTCTTACGATTTAGAAGAGCTTTGTAAGCAAAAAGTAAAAGATAAAATTACTGCTGAATTGTTGCGTAAAATAAAAAATAGCTATGAAGTACAAGCACGTGTTCTTGTAAATTTAAAAGAAGATCGCATAAATAGGCTGAAAAAAGGTGATACGCTTCCGTCTGGTGTTATTAAGATGGTCAAGGTTTATATTGCAATGAAGCGGCATATTTCAGTTGGAGATAAAATTGCAGGTAGACATGGAAATAAGGGAGTTGTCTCTATTCTTGTTCCTCGTGAAGATATGCCATGCATGCAGGATGGAACTCCGGTTGACATTGTCTTGAACCCATTGGGTATTCCTTCTCGTATGAACGTTGGTCAAATTTTAGAAACGCTTTTAGGTTTTGCTGGTCGTAAGCTTGGTGAACAATTGCAAGAATCATTAAATCTTGGATACGAACAAATCAGAAAAGATTTGAGCTCTATTTATGGAGATGAATTAATCAAACAGTATGAACTTTTATATGGAAAAAATGGTTTAGAAGAAATGGCCAAAAAGACTATTTCTGATGGTGTTTTATTTAAAACTCCTGTTTTTGAAAGCGCATCGTTAGAATCAGATATTCAGCCTCTTTTAAAATCATTGAACTATCCTGTTGATGGTGCATTTATACTTCGAGATGGACGGACCGGTGAATATTTTGACCAACCAGTAACCGTTGGAACTATTTATATTATGAAGCTTAATCATATGGTGGATGATAAGTTACACGCTCGATCTGTTGGGCCTTATTCATTGGTTACTCAGCAACCATTAGGTGGTAAAGCAAAACAAGGTGGACAGCGACTTGGTGAAATGGAAGTATGGGCGTTGGAAGCATATGGAGCCGCATATACTTTACAAGAAATGTTAACGTATAAGTCTGATGATATTGTTGGGCGACATAAGGTTTACCAGTCAATAGTGCGTGGTGAAACAATTGGAGAACCAGGTGTTCCAGAATCATTTAATGTTCTTATCAAAGAGTTGCAAAGCTTGGGATTACAAGTTGATTTGCTTAAAGTAGGCAAGGAGAATCACGGTGACTAGTCAGGTATTAGAACGATTTAAAGAATATATTAACGCAGCGCGTTTTAATGCTATTCGTATTGGTATTGCTTCTCCTGAAAAAATAAAAGCGTTGTCTTATGGAGAAGTTAAGAAAATAGAAACCATTAATTATCGTACGCTTAAACCAGAGCGTGATGGTCTTTTTTGTGCGCGTATTTTTGGTCCTGTAAAAGATTGGGAATGTAATTGCGGTAAGTATAAGCGCATGAAGCATCGAGGTGTTACGTGTGAAAAATGTGGAGTTGAAGTTATTCAATCACGTGTTAGACGTGAACGAATGGGGCATATCCAACTTGTAGCGCCGGTTGTACATATCTGGTTTTTTAAAGGGATTCCTAGTTATTTAAGTATTATTCTTGACATGTCTGTCAAAGATCTTGAAAGAGTAATTTATTTTGATGCTTATTTGGTTGTTCGTCAGGGAAAATCTCCGTATGCACCAAAAACTCTTTTGACTTGGATAGAATACGTTGATTATATGGATACTATTAGCATTGATAATGATTTTTTTGCAGAAATTGGAGCTGATGCTATCTTGCATATTCTCAGGCAGATTGATTTATCTGCTGAGATTAACGCATTAAAAGTCCAGTATACGCAGACTACTTCCGCTGCACTTCGGTCAAAGCTTGCTCGTAGAACAAAGCTTTTAAATGATTTGGCCAAAAGTCAAACACGTCCTGAGTGGATGGTAATGACTGTGCTTCCAGTTTTGCCACCAGATCTGCGACCTTTGGTGCCTATTGATGGAGGTCGTTTTGCAAGTTCAGATTTAAATGATCTTTATAGACGTGTTCTTAATCGTAACATTAGACTGCAAAGGCTTATTGAAATTGATGCTCCAAGTGTCATTATTAAAAATGAAAAACGTATGTTGCAAGAGTCCGTTGATGCTTTGATTGATAACGGTCGACGGGGTCAAGTTGTGCGTGGTTCAAACAAGCGACCATTAAAATCCTTGAGTGAAATGCTTCGAGGAAAACAGGGTCGATTTAGACAAAATTTACTTGGTCGTCGTGTTGATTATTCTGGTCGGTCTGTAATTGTTGTTGATCCTGAATTGAGAATGGATCAGTGCGGATTGCCTAAGGCTATGGCGTTGGAGCTTTTTAAACCATATGTTTATGAAGGTTTGATGCAGAGGGAACATATTCAAAATATGCGAGTTGCTCGTCGGTTGGTTGATGAACTTGCACCAGAGGTATGGGATGTGCTGGAAGAAGTTGTTGCAAACAGGCCTGTTCTTTTGAATCGTGCACCAACATTGCATAGACTTGGTATTCAAGCCTTTTATCCAATTCTTGTTGATGGAAAAGCTATTAAGGTTCATCCTCTTGTTTGTCATGCATTTAATGCTGACTTTGATGGTGACCAGATGGCTGTTCACGTTCCGTTGAGTCAAAAAGCGCAATTAGAAACTAAACGACTGGTGCTTGCAAGCAAAAATGTGTTATCACCTGCAAATGGTAGACCATTGCCTGTTCCATCGCAAGATATGGTATTGGGATTATATTATTTGACTAAAGCGCGGAGTCAAGCACGTGGATCTGGAATTGTTTTTCCAAGTATCAAGCATGTTATTGCTGCCTACCAAGGCGGTTATGTTGATTTGCATGCACAGATTAAATTGCGTATAAATCCTCTTGAGTTGGTATTAACAACGGTTGGTCGTGTGCTATTATATGATGCATTACCAAGTGGCTCTGATTTTTCTTGGGTCAACAAAGTAATGAACAAATCAGATCTTGCAAAGATGGTTGAGAAAATTTATTATCGATTTGGCTCTGATTCTACCGTAAAAGCTCTTGATAAGATTAAAAAACTTGGGTTTTCTCATGCAACTCACGGTGGAATTTCAATTGCTATTTCAAATTTGACGGTTCCATCAGAAAAGTCTGTTATTATTTCTGAAGCAGATAAAGATGTTCAAAAAGCTGAAAACCTTTATATGGACGGTGTTATTACAAATGGTGAAAGACATAACAAAGTTTTGAGTATTTGGTATAGAGCTACCGCTTCCATAGCATCAGCCATGTATGATAGCCTTGAGGCTCAAGACAAAAAAGCTTTTCTTGAAAAAGACAAACCGTTTAATCCTGTTTTTATGATGCTAGATTCTGGGGCGCGTGGTACCAAGGATCAAATTAAGCAGCTTGTTGGTATGCGAGGTGTAATGTCAAAACCAAATGGTGACATTATGGAGACTCCTGTTAAGTCTAATTTTAAAGAGGGTCTTCGAGTTTTTGAATATTTTATTTCAACTCATGGTGCCCGAAAAGGTCAATCAGATACCGCTTTGAAAACAGCAAATTCAGGATATCTTACTCGTCGATTAGTTGATGTTGCACATGATGTTGTTGTTACAATTAATGATTGCGGAACTCTTGGTTTTGTTGAAATAGAAGATTTACGCGAATCTGGTGATATCATATGTCCTTTAGCTGAACGAGTTTTCGGTCGCGTTGTTGCTTCTGATGTTAAAGACTCAATTACAGGTGCTTTTTTGCTCAAACAAGGTGATGTAATTGAAAAAGATGCCTTGGTATTGTTAGCTGATGCTGCAGTAAATAAAATTGCTGTTCGCTCAGTTTTGACATGTCAAGCACGGCAAGGGGTTTGTGCTAAATGCTATGGGTACGATCTTTCAAAGAGTGCTATTGTCGATGTAGGAACAACAGTTGGGATTATTGCTGCACAATCGATTGGTGAACCTGGAACGCAGCTTACAATGAAAACGTTCCATATTGGTGGTACTGCAATTGGGTTTGGTGAGCAATCACAATATTTTGCAAAACATGAGGGTGTTGTTCATTTAAGAGGAATTCGCACTGTTACAACAAGTAATGGTTTTGTGAAGGTTATGAGTCGAAAAGCGCATATTGTTATTGTTTCTGCTGATGGTCGAGAATTGCAAGATCATTTGCTTGAGTACGGGGCTCTTTTATTTGTTAAAAATCAACAAAAAGTTGCCATAGGTGATAAACTTGCCGAATGGGATCCAAATAACAGAGTTTTAATTACAGAGGCTGAAGGTACTATAGTTTTTGTCGATTTGATCGAAAACATAACCTATCAAGAACGTTTTGACGAGGCAACAAAGAAATCTAACTTTGTTTTACTTGAAACTCGTGGTGAAAAATATCAGCCAGCATTAAGTATAGTTGGTGCTGATGGAGAGGAAAAAGCACATTATTTTATGCCAGCTGGTGCATATTTACAAGTTGTAAATGGACAGAAAGTTGGATCTGGTGATGTTTTGGTTAAAATGCCTCGTGAAGCATCAAAAACGAAAGATATTACTGGTGGACTTCCTCGAATTGCAGAACTTTTTGAGGCTCGTGCTCCAAAAGACATTGCTATTATTTCTGATATTGACGGTGAGGTAGTTATTGGTGGTGTTCATCGAGGATTACGTAAAGTTTCAGTTGTATCGGGTTCCGAGTCATATGATTATTTTATTCAAAGAGGTAAGCAATTAAGTGTTGTTAATGGCGAACATGTTAATGCAGGCGATCTTTTAACTACAGGCTTGCCTGTTCTTCAAGATATGCTTCGTATTCTTGGGCCTGACTGTGTACAGCGTTATCTTGTTGACCAAGTTGAACAAATTTATCGTTTGCAAGGTGTTTCTATTAATGCGAAACATTATGAATTAATTGTTCGTCAGATGATGAGAAAGGTTAAAATAGTTGATGCAGGTGAAAGTGATTTTATGATTGGAAGTCGTGTTGATAAGATGCACTTTCAGTTAGTGAATGCTTCGTTGCGTGCTGCTGGAAAACGACCAGCTCTTGCACGACCAATTTTAATGGGATTAACTCAGGCATCTTTGGAAACTGAGAGTTTTATTTCTGCAGCATCATTCCAAGAAACGACACGTATTTTGTCAGAAGTTGCAATTGCAGGTCAAACAGATAATCTATACGGGCTTAAAGAAAATGTCATTGTTGGTAAAGTGATACCAGCGGGTACAGGTATTAAGAGTTTTGCTTTGAAGTATATTGGTGATGATTGTGCTGATCTTGAAAACGAAGCTCGCAAAGAAGAGCAGCGATTGCGTGATCAATTAGAACAGGGATGGAAAAATAGCGGCACTGCTACTAACTAATCGGGATAAATAATGGAGGCGCGTAGCTCAGGGGTAGAGCATTGCTTTGACGTAGCAAGGGTCAGCGGTTCGATTCCGCTCGCGCCTACCAAAAAATAAAATTGTAAGGAGTTATGCTCACAATGAGTAATACAAAAAATAAAAAAGAAATAATAGAAGCTTTTGCGCAAGATAGTCGGGATACTGGTTCAACACAAGTGCAAATAGCTTTATTATCAGATCGAATTACTTTGTTAACACAGCATTGTAAAACCAATCCTAAAGACTTTAGTACACGAAGAGGTCTTTTGATGCTTGTTTGTAAGCGAAGACGATTTTTAGATTATTTAGCTAAAAAAAATATAGCTGGATATAAGTCAATTATAGAAAAACTTGGTTTGCGTCGGTAATATATCGTAGTAAACGTAATAAGATTAGGTTGTTTGATGGTAAAAAATTTTCGTTATGATGAATATAATTTAGAAGTTGAGGTTGGTAAAATAGCGCAACAAGCAAATGGAGCTGTGTGGTTTAAGCAAGGCGGTACTATTATGCTAGCGACTGTAGTATCAAGTCAATCTAAAGAGTTTCCTGGATTTTTTCCTTTGACAGTTGATTATAGAGAGTTATATTCAGCTGCAGGTAAAATACCAGGAGGTTATTATAAACGAGAAGGTAAATCAAGCGACAGAGAAGTATTAACTTCTCGTCTTATTGATCGCGCTTTAAGGCCATTATTTCCAGAGCAATATTTTGATCAAGTTCAGGTTTTGGTGACTGTTTATTCGGTTGATAAAGAACATACTCCTAACACCCTTTCATTGCTTGCAAGTTCTCTTGCTCTTGCAATATCTGATATTCCATTTCTACAGCCAGTTGGTGTTGTTGAAGTTGGTCGAGTTAATGGCGAGTGGATTTTTAATCCTTTGTATGCTGATACTCTTAAATCAGATGTTCGTCTTGTAATAGCAGGTACTAAAGAAGGCATTTGCATGGCTGAGGGTTCAATGAATCAACTCAGTGAAAAAGATTTTATTGAAATCATGTTTAAAGCCCATGAAGAAATAAAAAAAATGGTAACCTGGCAAGAAACAATTATAGCTGCTGTTGGTAAGAAAAAAGAGGAAATTCCTGACATATATAAATGGAGTTTTTGGAAAGATAGGGTATTTTTATTTTTAAATGAAGAACGAATCAAAGCTTCATATATAGAAGATAAAGAAAAGCGGGGTATTTATTTTTCTGAGTTAAGAACTATTTTTGGAACAGAGAATGAACAAGAAATAGCTACGCAAGGTATACCAGAAGGCGTTATTGATTGTATATTTGATTCAGTTTTTAAAGAAAAATTGACTGAGCACTCTTTTGTTACAGGCAAGCGAATTGATGGTCGTACACCTGATACAATTAGACCTATTTCAATAGAGGTTGGAGTTTTACCATTTGTTCACGGTTCTGCTTTATTTATGCGTGGCAAAACACAAGCGTTGGTTAGTCTTACACTAGGAAGTGGGCAAGATGAACAAAAAATTGAATCCTTAATGGGACAAGAGGGGGTTGAGGATGGTTCATTTATGCTTCATTACAACTTTCCTCCATTTTCTGTTGGAGAAGTTCGTCCTATGCGTGGTCCTGGGCGAAGGGAAGTTGGACATGGTCATTTGGCGTTATCTTCGTTAAAATATGTTCGACCTTCTAAAGAAGAGTTTCCGTATACCATAAGAATTGTTTCTGATATTGTTAGTTGTGATGGGTCTAGTTCTATGGCAACAGCATGTGGTTCGACCATGGCACTGATGCAAGCTGGTGTTCCTATTAAAAAAATGGTTGCAGGAATTGCAATGGGTCTTTTTCAAAGTGAAAAAGATGATTGCATGATTGTTTCTGATATCTCTGGGATTGAAGATTTATTTGGATCAATGGACTTAAAAGTTGTTGGAACAGATCAGGGAATAACGGCAATTCAAATGGATATTAAATATAAAGGTGGATTAACAAGAGATATTTTTGAAAAGGCTTTAGAGCAAGCACGGGTTGGTCGTCTTCATATTATGACTGAAATGCAAAAAGTGATGTCAGAGCCAAATAAAGAGATGTCTATGCTTGTTCCGCGGGTTATTTCTTTTAAAATTGCTACCGAAAAAATTGGAGCTGTTATAGGGTCTGGCGGAAAAATTATTCGAGAAATTATTGATGCTACTAAGACCGCAATTGATATAGAAGATGATGGAACTGTTAAGATATTTGGCGGACCAGAATCGTTACTTGATGTTGCAGTTAATTGGGTAAAAACATTAGCTGGACAAATAGTGAAAGGTACTATTTTTACTGGTAAAATCAAGAAGTTTGCTGATTTTGGTATGTTTGTTGAGCTGGTTCCAGGTCTTGATGGATTAGTACATATTTCTAATATACCAAGAGATATTCAAAAAACTTTTTCCAAAATTTTCTCTTTAGATCAAGTAGTTAAAGTTGAAGTGCTTGATCATGATGAAGTATCAGGTCGAGTAAGTTTGCGATTATTATATCAGCATGAGTCAAAATAAGGTTTTTAATGGAACGCCATATTCGTAAGAGTGGTCGATTATTTGATCAATTAAGAGATATTACAGTTACGTACAATCCATTTTCTTATGCAACAGGTTCAGTCTTAATTGAGCTTAAAAATACAAAAGTATTCTGTTCTGTTTCGCTTGAAAATGGTGTTCCTCATTTTTTGCGCGGTAAAGGTGCTAGTTGGCTTACAGCAGAGTATAGTTTATTGCCACATGCAACGCATCAAAGGTCAGCAAGAGATGTTGATCAAAAAAATGGTCGCTCAATTGAAATTTCTCGGATGATTGGACGATCATTTCGATCTGTTGTGGATTTATCAAAAATTTATGGTGAAAAAACTATTCGTATCGATTGTGATGTTTTGCAAGCAGACGGCGGTACGCGTGTTGCTGCACTCATCGGAACTTCTTTGGCATTAGTTGCGGCACAATCTGAATGGATAAAGCAAAAGCTTATTAAGACAGAAATTTTACATGATTTAATAATCGCAGTAAGTATTGGAATTATAGATGGTCAGATTATTGTTGATCCTGATTTCTCTGATGATCTTATGCTTGACGCAGATTTTAATGTTATTGGTACAGCATTAGGTAATTTAATTGAAATTCAGGGTGGAGCTGAAAAAAAAGCAATTTCTCAAAAGAATTTTAATGATGTTCAAACAATGGCATTTTTATTATTTGAGCAAATTCTGGATTTACTTGAAAAAAAAGGCTACTTAAAAAAACAAAGTGATATAGAAAATATTGTATTGAAAAAAGAAACAGAACCCTTTTTTACTCTTGAAAAACAGTTGTTTTCTTTACAAAGAAGTAAAACAAATTAAAAAGGATTTTTTTTGGTACTAGCAGAAATAATTAGTTTTTTGCAATCTTCAAAAAAAAACTATATCAATTATTGTATTGTTGGAAAGCAAGAGCAAGCTTTTTTTTTATTATCGCGTATTGGCTTATCAGCCTGGCCTTGTAAATCTGATCTTTTTGTGAGTGCTCTGTATGTTGTTCGTTCTGATTTTTTTTGCAAACTTCAAATGTCTTTTTTTGATACCACTTATTGCTATTATATTCGCGGTATCAATGAATTAAGCGAGAATGAAAGGAAAGAGTGGTTTATTTTTTTTAAAAATTATCACGGTCCTCACAAAATTGTTATTATTCTTTTGGATGATTCTTTAGTTTTAAATCAATCTAACAAAATTACTTTTCCTGAATCGATTACGGTAAGCGACTTTTTATTTCTAGCAGATAAATTTAATAAGCCAGTAAAAAAATCCCATTTAATTGAATTTATTCAGGAAGCTTTTCCTTTTAAAAAAGAGTTGTCGTTCAATGCGGCAATGATTGCATTTTTATATATTCGCGTTACTAGTGGATTGATGATTGATTCATTTTGTAAGCAGTATATGTCACTCTTATTGGTACAGGATAATTCATTATTTCATTTAGCAGAAGCATTTTTTCTTAAAGAAAAATCTTTTTTTAAAATATGGTATCATCTTTTTCCGCATTACTCTGTTCAGTTTTGGATTTCGTTTTGGCTTGAACAAATCTTGAAAGCAACTATGTATTATTTTTATAAAAAAAACAATATGCACGATGTTGCCAAAAAAATTTCTTTTCGAATTCCATTTTCAATTATTAATGGGGGCTGGAAAAAATTAAATATAAAAAAATTACAAAAACTCCATTCTGATTTGTTTTATTTTGATTGTAATATAAAAAGTGGAGTTTCAGAAAACAATATTCACACAATTTTAAATAATGCTTTTTTTGAAATTCGGTAGATTTACTTTTTTGCAATATTTGGTTGTATTATACCACCTGAAATAATCATAGTCATTGCTTCTTGTTGCGTCCATTGAGTAAAATGAAGTTCATTTTCAGGAGCAATAATGCAAAATCCACTTGTAGGATTAGGTGTCGTTGGAATGAAAATACTAAAATATTTTTTATCTTCTGTTGGTGCAATAAGTGGATTAATCTCGCTTGTTAAAAAACCAAGGCTAAAAATGCCAGCTTTTGGAAATTCAATGATTACTACTTTTTTAAAATTTACTTTATCTTGTGTTCCAAATGCATGAATTAGTTGTTTTATACCAGTATAAACATGCCTTACGAGAGGGATTTTTTGAACAAATAATTCTAGTAGATGAATTATATGATCGAGTAAAAACATGTTGTATAAGGTACCAATAATAATAATAATGAGTATAGCAAGAATAACTTCAGCGTACGGAATTATTACAAGAATATGTGGATTAATAAATTGCTGCAATGGTTCAAGCCATACAATAACCATTTTTAAAGAACTATTAAACAGTGCAATTGTTATTGTGATGGGTAATATTGTAACAAGTCCGGTTAAAAATAGATGTGCGAGTTTGTCGGTTAATTTTTCATTCATTGCAAAGCTTCCTTTGGATATATTAGATTTCAAATGGTTTTTTTATATGTATTACTGTGGGATGTACACCAACAATTTTTACTGTTGGATGTGTTAAGATCATATGATTTTCAATGATTATTATACCATGGACTGCTTTTTTAGCTAAAAAAAAACTTGTTTCTTTGTGATATCCTGAATAATAAGAAAATTTGTTTAGTTGAAGATAAACAGTGAGGTTTTTTTCTTCAAAATTAATTTCTGAATGAGTGATTGGTATATTTATTGCAATAGTTGTTTGATACGTATCATGAATAAAATACCACCACATTAATGCACAAATAAAAGCCCATATTTTATAATGAATGTTGTGAAACAGAGGTTTTGTTATTTTTTGTATTTTCATAGTAATGTATGTCTCCAGGGTTCAAAAAATGGTTGAGAATTTTAAAAAGTTCTTTTGTTGTTAAATCAAAGTAGCCATATTCTTTATAAAAAATAGCCCATGTATGTGTTGTATGAAACCCTAATACTATTATTGCATCAGTATCAATGATATGTGGTTGTATTGATAGTTGTATTTTATTTTGAATTGTACAAAAATTAAAATCATCAAAAAAGAGGATGTTTGTTCCTATAATTTCATTATTTTTTATCAAAAAACTGCATATTTTATTTGTATCTGTTAAACGAATAAAAAAATTAAGAATATCCTTTGATATTTTTGTATTTAAATAAAGAGATGGAGCAATTATATTATTAAGATGATCTGACTGTTCTATAATATACACAATATCTTTATTGTCGCATAATCCATAAACGCCTTCTTGTATCAGTAATTCTATTGTCGTTTGAATTGTATTATTATTTTTATATGAAATGGTTTGAGGCCTTTTTTGATTGGTGGTATTATTTTTTTTGAATGATTCTTGATTGATAAGATAATAGATAATTGAGCCTGGAGTGGCAATATAAAAGAACAATATTTCTATCGCTTTAAGGTTATATATCCATGCGACACTATTAAGAATGATAATGATTAAAACGGGTTTTAAAAGATCTCTTTCTTTATTCTGATCAAGCCATACAAAACTGTGATATAAAAAGATTGTTATTGTGCCGATTTCAAGCAAATCGAAAATTATAATATTATTCATTATTTCTATGCTTTATTCTTTTTTTATTACTGTATACTAAGATAATAGTGAATTTGTATAAATTTTTTATTTTTTCATTTTTTATTAGTGTAGATGTATACCTATGACTCAGAAAAAAATAATTTTAACTGGTGATAGACCAACCGGTTCTTTGCATCTTGGTCATTATGTTGGTTCTTTGCAACAACGTATTTTATTGCAACATATGCATGATCAATTTGTTTTGATCGCTGATTTGCAGGCATTAACTGATAATTTTGATAACCCAGAAAAAGTTAAAAACAATGTGATGCAGTTATTAATGGATTATTATGCGGTGGGAATTGATTATACTGTTTCACATATTTTTATACAGTCGCTTATTCCTGAAATTGCAGAGCTTGCGCTTTTATATTTAAATTTAGTAACTATTAATCGATTAAAGCGCAATCCTACTGTAAAAACAGAAATTGCTCAAAAAAATTTTGGTGATCTTGTAACAGCTGGATTTTTAATGTATCCAGTCCATCAAGCAGCAGATATTACCATTGTTCAAGCAAACCTTGTTCCTGTTGGTGCTGATCAATTGCCAATGATTGAGCAAACGAATGAAATTATTGATAAATTTAATAGTTTATATGGCAAAATATTTGAACGAGTTGAGCCATTAATTCCACAAAAGGGTGGTCGATTACCAGGGATAGATGGCCAAGCAAAAATGGGTAAATCATTAAATAATGCAATTTATCTTTCAGACAATAAAGATACCGTTCATAAAAAAGTGATGAGCATGTATACCGATCCTAATCATATTCATGTTTCAGACCCTGGTCGCATAGAGGGTAATGTTGTTTTTGATTATCTTGATATTTTTGATTCTGATATCAATCAAGTTGCTCGATTAAAAGAACAATATCAAGCAGGAGGGCTTGGCGATGTTGTTTTGAAAAAACGATTGAGTGAAATTTTAAATAATTTTTTAGATCCAATTCGAAAAAAACGTTTGGAAGTTGAAAAAGACAATCGATGGCTTTTGGATTCTGTATTACAATCAACTGAAAATGTTCGATGCAAGGCTCAAGAAACAATGAAGTTAGTAAAGCATGCTTTAAAGCTTGTATATAAAGTATAACATACCAATAAAATAGGTACAAAAATTATAAATTTCCAGTTATTATTTAATTTTTCTATAAAAATCAAATAATATTTGAAATGCTTTTTATTATGGTTTAAAGAAGGTTTGATTTTTCTTATAGCGCTTAGTATATAATTATCGTCTAATCTTTTTTTCAATAGTGGTTTTGTAAAATCTTCAAAATATGTTTTATAATCTTCGCCAAAAAACATTGGTGGAGGTTCTAGTTCTAAAATTGGATTAATTATATCTGATTTAACAAATTATGGAATTTTGATAACAAAGTTCTTAAGTGCTTTTTCAAAAAAATAATTAAAAGATAAAGATATTAAAACGTTTATGGGATTAATTGTATCTTTATCATATGGCATATTCCAAAATGTTGATGGCGGTGAAAAATGGTCATCAAAAAATAAAAAACCGATTTGTGAAAAGTTACATTCTCGGCTTGTTTTTTGAGCAATTCCGTGGTTTAACCATCCGTATTTAGATGCTAGATCTATAGTAAAAAAGCCTGTTTGAAATTCTTTATCAAAAAGCAAAAGTCCTTCCAAAACGATTTGTTCTTGTTTTTTGTATAATGCTTTGTATTCTTTATCTGTTTTACAGAATGAAAAATTTTGACTAAAAAGATAATAATTTAAAATGGAAATTTTAAAAGAAAAATGAGTATGTAAATTGGGTAATCTATTTAAAAATGAAATTTCTTTTTTTAAAAAAGTGTTTGGGTTTTTAAGAATAAAAGAATTTTGAAATTGTTCTAATAAGTACATATTATTGTTAATTGTTGCAATTATTTTCTCATCAAAAACTTTGCAAACAAGTCGTAACTTTAAAATGCTTGAAATAGAAATATATTGATTATCAATTTTAAATAGTTTTGGCATAAGCTCACAAGGAATGCGTTTAAGTATTTCAGCGCAACTTTGTGCACCAAAACTATGTATCAGTGCTATGATAGAAAGTAATTTCATATAATTAAGAAATTTTTGTCAGGTAAGTATTAATAATTTTTTTTATTCCACGACTAAAGCGAACAATGATGTATGCGTGTTCATTTGTTTTTTCAATTCCGCATACAGTTCCTCTACCATATGTTGCATGAAAAACTGATTCATTGATTTTAAATGATTCTTGTAAATCGATTTTATTAACAGTCTGACTGAGTAGTTTTTTATCGGTGAATGAGGACTTTGCTTTTACAAATGATTGAGATAAAGGAGCATTTTTTGTAAACAGTATCGCATCTTGTATATTGAACTGTTTATCACAGATCCAATTTGAAATTGATTCAGAAAGTGTTTTTTCTTGCCAATAACTTATGTCATAGTGTGCGGTTTCTTTGAAATTCAGCTCATTAATAAATCGCGAAGGAAGTTGTTTTTGCAATGATCCATAAAAAAAACGACTTTTTGTATAAAGCATTAAAAGACGATTTCGTGCTCGTGTTATGCCCACATAAAGTAATCGGCGTTCTTCTTCAAGAGCCTCAATCGTTTGTGTTGATCTAGATGAAGGAATAATTTGTTCTTCAAGTCCTACAAGAATAACTGAATCAAACTCAAGTCCTTTTGCGCTATGCAAAGTCATAAGAAAAACATGTTGAGATTTTTTTTTGTTTGAAAGTTTATCTTGCATTAATGCTATCTCATCAAGAAATAGATTTAATGAACTAATACCCTCATTTTTAAAATGAATGATTGCCGATAAAAATTCTTTGACGTTATCAATTCGATCATCAGCTTGATCATCATATGATTCTTTAAGATATGCAAAATAATGTGTTCTTTCAAGAATAGTACGTACCGCATAATCAACATCACTGATATGTGTTAATCCGTGAAAAAGAGTTAAAAAATTTTTAAGTAATAATTTTTTTGCATCGGAAATGTCTTTATTACTAATAATATATTCAATTAATGAAAAGCAGTTAAGAAGTGGTTGTTCGATCCAGGTTTCAATTATCTGTTCTTGAAGCTTTGCACCAATTCCACGAGAAGGTGTATTGACAATACGCAAGAAGGAAATTTTATCATAAGGATTTACAATGATTTTTAAATACGCAATGATATCTTTGATTTCAGCTCGTTCATAAAATTCAATACCACCAACAATTGTATAACGAATATTTGCTTTAACAAGTGATTCTTCTATTGATCGTGATTGTGTATGTGTTCGATATAAAATACCAATCGACTCATTAGGTTTTTTTGTTTGTAATTGTTTTAACGCATGAGCAATAACATCTGCTTCTTGATATTCAGAACCGCAACAAAGAAGAACGATTGAATGATCAGCGTTTTTTTCTGACCACAGTTTTTTGGGGTGTCGATTAGTGTTGTTTTCAATAAGGTTGTTTGCAAGAGTCAGTATTGGTTGAATTGAGCGATAATTTTGTTGAATTTTAATTATTGTAGTGTTACCAAAATCTGCACTAAAACGATCCATATTTTCAGGTGTTGCACCTCTCCAAGAATAAATTGATTGGTCTTGATCTCCAACTGCACAAATTGAATCAAGTACAAGATTTTCTTTTTCAAGAGACATTGCTTTTAACAGAGCGTGCTGAACTCCATTGGTATCTTGATATTCATCAACTAAAATATGACGAATTGTTGATTGAAATTTTTTTTTAAATTCAGCATTTTTGAATAATTCTAATGTTTTTAAAATAATATCGTCAAAATCAAAACAATGACTTATTGATTTTTCATGTTCATATTCTTGATAGACTTCAAATATTACTGGGTTTTTTAAAAAAAATGTTGCTTGTTCTGCTGGTGTATTTGAGTGTGACTTGATTTGTGATATTGAATACACAAGTTGTTTGATAGAAATTTTTTTATCGAGAGCATATTTTTGGCAAATTCTTTTTAACAGTTTTTCTTGATCGTCGCTATCCATGATAGAAAAGGGTTGATTATGATAGAAGCGTTTGAGAAGTAAAAAACAGTATGAATGAAAAGTACCAATAAAAGGAATATAATTTTGTAAATATTCTTTTTTTACGCGCTCTTTCATTTCTAATGCAGCTTTATTAGTAAATGTTAATGCAATAATCTCTTGATGATGTACGTTTAACTCTTGTAAAAGAAAGAGGATTCTGCTGGTAATGACGCGTGTTTTTCCAGAACCAGCTCCCGCAATGATCAAAAGGGCTCCCTTTTGATGAATTACGGCTTGATATTGATGTTGATTGAGATGTAAATTTTTAATTGTATTGCTCATAATTACAGTTTTTAAAATTGTTTTTCAGTCTAATATAACTGTATTAATAAGCAATTAAATAATCTTTTAAAAATGTGATTTTTCTTCAATAATTTCTGATTTTGAAATAGTATTTATTGCTTTTTTAACACGAGCTCTTTCATCATTTTTAATGTATACTTGTCTTGCAAGTGATAAAAAAGTAATAAGAAGATAGAGTTCATCTTGTAAAAGCATTTCACCGTGTTTTATTTTACATATAATTTTTTCAATTCCTTGTTTTTCGCAAATTCTTTTTTCTGATTCGATGTTCCAAAGTTCTTGATTGATACATGTCAATACTTCATATAATTCTTCGATACCGGGAATTGTTATAATTTCTTGATATATCGTTTTTAAAAGTAAAAGCTCATTTAAAATGTTTTTTTGTTTTTCTGTAGCAAGAATTTTTTTTGCTTTAATGGTTAAAATTGAATATTTATCTAAAAAATCTCCAACAGAAAGAGGAATTTGAATTAATGGATACATGGTAAGATAGAAAAAACAAATTAAATATTTTTTATAAAACATAGTTAAATCCTTTTTGATTCATTAATTTTTGAATATTAATTTTTAATGGAAGTATAATACTGTTCCAGTCATTCAAACTTTCTTGTCGTAATAAATATAATGTTGGATACCAGGGCGAGTCAGTACGATTTATAAGCCATCTCCAATCAGCAACAAAAGGAAGAAGGACAATTGTTGGTATGTGTAATGCTCCTGCAAGATGCGCCGTAGCCGTATCAACAGTGATAACTAAATCAAGGCTTTTCATGATTGATGCAGTATCAATAAACGATCCATGGGTTACATCAAATGAATCATCAAAAAAAATTAATGGAATATTTTCTTTTTCTAAGTGGATATCGCTCTTTTTATGAAGACAAAACCATGTTGTATTGGGTATATTAATCAGTTCTTTGAGTAGTTCGGTAGGAAGTGATTTTTTTGCCAGTGTTGTTTGAAAATTTGCTGTTGCAAAATGATCATTGCCTTTAAAACAGATCCCAATTTTGAAATTTTGATAGGGAGACAATTTTTCTTCCCAATACATATCTTGTTCTGGATGAGTAAAAAGATAAGGTCCTTCTTTTGGAATTGTGTCAATCGTTGTCTGCATAATATAAGCAATACTCATAAGAGGAATGTGTGCATCGATGTGACAAGAGGGGGTATCTTCTTTGTGAATTACTTGTTTAATATAGGGACATAATTGGGCAAGGGGCATTACTGGTGACTGTGCTCGAAAAATGATTGATACGCCTTGATCATGCAATAATTTTAAATAACGCATAAATTGAAAGCTGTCCCCAAATCCTTGCTCTGCAGTAACGAGCAATGTTTTTCCTGTAAGATCTTGTCCATTCCAAAGGGGAATATCATTAAATGTAATTTTTTTAAGTGCGGTGCACCAGCGCCACTCATATTCCTCAAATCCTTTTTGGTAATTACCAAGACCCAAAAGCATTAATGCATAGCTTAAGTGATTGCCGGCATCTTCAAGTGCATAGCGCAATGCATATTCAAAAGCTTTAAGCGCTTCATATCCTTTATTTTGTTTTTTAAATGCATATCCAAGATTATGCCATACAATAGATTGGCAATGGCTTTGTTTGAGAATTAATTCATAAATTTCTTGTGCTACTTCTGGTTGTTCATTACTCAGATAACAATTTGCAATATGAAACCATGTATTAAGGTTTTTTTGATCAATTTCTAATGCTTTTTTGTGAGCATCAAATGATTCTTGAATGTAATTGTGCCGCAATAAAAAGATGCCTAATTGTGTCCAAGCTTCTTGGCTTGTGGGATTTTCAATACATTCCTTTTTTAATCGATCAAGATTTTCTTGATCATTATTGTGCAGTGAGTGCAGAAAAAAAGTATACATTATTAATATAAAAATATAATTCATATTAGGCTACTCTGACGTAATGTATATTGTCAGAATATACCTAACATGCATATATTTTTTAGCAAGTTTTAATTATTCTTTTTTCCATGGACCAAGAAAATCAATTAAAGGTTGTAATCCTGCTTTTGTAGTTGCATTGATTAGTACATGTGGCTCATAAGATTTATAAGAGATGTGGTCAAGCGCTTTTTCAGGTAATCGATCAATTTTATTAAACACATATACCATTGGTTTTACAATACCTAACTCCTTAACGGTATCATTTGTTGTTTTGATATGAGTTTGCCAATTTGGATCGGATAAATCGATAACATGAAGCAGCAAGTCTGCGTATTGCAGTTCACCAAGTGTTGATTTAAATGCTTCAATTAATTGATGGGGAAGATTTTGAATAAAGCCGACGGTATCTGATAAAAGGCCTTTCTTTTTGCCATTGATATATAGCTCACGTGTTGTTGTATCAAGTGTTGCAAAAAGCTTGTCTTGAGCAAGAACAGCACTTTTTGTCAATCCATTTAAAATAGTTGATTTGCCAGCATTGGTATATCCAACCAAGCACAGTAATGGTATACCTTCTGTTAATCTTTGTTTGCGTTGTGTTGCTCTTACCTGTTCAAGTTTTTCAAGCTTTCTTTTCATTGAAAGAATCATATTTTCAAGGTAGCGTGTTTCACGTTCTTTTGCTGTTTCACCAGGACCTGACCGAAATCCAATTGCTCCCATTTGTTGGCTCATAAAAAGACCTTTGCCTGCAAGTCGTGATTTGCGATGTTTATAGGCAGCAATACCAACTTGAAGCTTGCCTTCAGCCGTATGTGCGGCTGCTTCAAAAATTTGCAGGATAAGCTCGGTTCGATCAACAATAGTGCAGTTTAAGATATCGTGTAAATTACGCTCCTGCTGTGCCGATAAAATTTCAGAAATAACAACGCGGGAGATTCCATGTTCTTGGCAGTAATCATTGATTTCCTGGAGTTTGCCCTTGGTGATAAAATAACCGGCATCAATGGAGCGTAGCCTGAAAAAATAGGTATGTTCATCAGAAATTCCACGAGTCTTTGCAAGTGATATAAATTCTTGGTAATACCCAGTTGGATCAATTATTTTATTTGTCGGAGAACAGATACCAACAAGTAATGTTGGCTCTTGAATTGAGGGAATATAGGGTTTGAACTGTGCACTCATGTTTTTATGAAAATCCTCTTTTTGATAATGAGTATAGCCAAATTGTGATATTTGTCATCAGAACAATAATATTGTCAGTTTGAAAAATTTGATATAATTTAAATAATTGATTAGACTTATTAAATATACATATGAAAGGTAGATTTAAGATGTTTTTTGTCATTGCGATCTTTAATTTTTTGTTTTTTTCTTTACAAATTGAGGCTTTTAATTCTTCACTGCTTGCTTGTAAGCTTGCTTTAAACCCTTTTTCAACATTTCAGCCTTCAAAAATTTCAAAAGGTGATATTGAAGAAATGGGTTGTATTCCTGAACTTAATTATGCTTCAAAAGAAGATTTGTTTTCGTTCTTTAAACGATTAAAATATGCAAAATTCTGTGTAGGTTGCGGTATTACCTCATTGGCATATGGTGCGAGTTTTTATTGTGAGAATCCTGTAGGTTTGATATTAACTTCCATTGTATTTATGCCGACTGCTGCCTATTTGTCACAATTGAATAAATTTGAAAAAAAGGTAAAACAGATGAGTATCGATAAAAAATAAAGTATACTTTAATCATTTTATTTTATTGTTAATTTTTAATTTAAGTTTTTTGGAATTGAATATGAAATTTACACGATATGTTTTTATGCTTTTTGTCTTGGTTTGCATAAGTTTAAATTCTTCATTTTGAAGTTTAAAAGATGTGAAAAGATTTTTAGATCTTTTAAATCCTATAGCCACATTTCAACCTTCATCTATTTCAAGTGGGCATGCACAGTACTTTGAATCAAAAAATCAACTGAGCGCTATTCAAAAATCGGATACCAAAATTATGCTCGCTCGGTTAAGATATTTAAGGTTTTCTTATGCTCTTGCTGGGGGCTTTCGGATGTTTTTTAGAAAAGAAAAATATATGATTGTTCCAGTACTTATTAATGTATTTTATGCATATGAAGTAACCCAATTTGAAAAAAAACTTGATCAAAGTTTGTCTAACAAAACAAATAATCCAAGCAAAAAAGATTGAAGGTATCTTTGAGACAATAATTTTAAAAACTAGTTTTTATGGGATTTTAAATGAAACTTAAATTATTTTTCTGTATGTTTTTTGTTGTCGCTATAGCAACTTTTAATTGTGACGAATTAAAGCCCAAGGAATGGAAAACAAGTGATCTTTTATTGTTTGCTAATCCTTTTGCAACATTTGAGCCTTCAATTGTTTTAAGGGGCCATGTTCAGTATTTTAAACCTATTGATATATTGAGTGACCAAGAAAAAAAAGATCTCCGATCTTTTTTGAATTCTTTGAAATATATCAGGGCTTTTTCAACAATCGTCACTGTTATTCTTGTCATGGGTAAATTAAAATTTAATATTTTTACAGTTCCTGTTGTCTGTGGAGGATTTTTAAATATGAAATATTTATCTGAAGTTAATACATTTCAAAAAAAGCTTGATCAAAGTTTGTCTTCTAAAACAAATAATCCAAGCAAAAAAGATTGAAGATATCTTTGACACAATATTTAAAACGAGCTTTTATGGGATTTTAAATGAAACTTAAATTATTTTTATGTATGTTTTTTGTTGTCGCTATAGCAACTTTTAATTGCGATGAATTAAAGCCCAAGGAATGGAAAACGCGTGATCTTTTGTTGTTTGCAAATCCTTTTGCAACATTTGAGCCTTCAATTGTTTCAAAAGGACACGTTAAAGCTTTTGATGACATTGATAAGATGAGTTATGAACAAAAAGTAAATTTAAAAAAATTTATCAACGAATTAGAGCTTTTAAAAATTTTTGGTGCTCTTGTTCCTAGTGCATTGATTTGTATTATTTCATTCAAATACGGAGAATTGCACAACTTGAGGCCTGTCTTTAAGTTTGCGGGAGCATTATTTTTTTTAAACATATGGTGTGCAAATTCAGAATATACATATAAATTACATAAGTTTAAAAATAAGATTGATCAAAGTTTGTCTGATGAAAAAAAATAACTCTTTTTTTATGCACTTTGTTTTTATCCTAAACGTGTTATAATTATGTTCAAAAAAAGAGTTTTTACATGTTTGATTTTTTATCAAAAAAATTTCTTTCAATTTTTGAAGGATTGGGAAAACAAAAAACCTTTACCGTTGAAAATAGCGAAAAAATTTGTAATGACATTAAAGAA
The DNA here is from genome assembly GCA_964529835.1 of uncultured Pseudomonadota bacterium. Taxonomy (GTDB): domain Bacteria; phylum Babelota; class Babeliae; order Babelales; family Vermiphilaceae; genus CAZGZQ01. The sequence goes on along the minus strand of CAZGZQ010000001.1, from coordinate 549,673 downwards.
TTGTTGATTGATGCAGATGTTCCCTACACCGTTGCAACTGATTTTGTTGCATCTGTAAAAACTGATTTGGTCGGAAAACCATTAAAAAAAGGTGTGCCGATTGATCAGCAAATTACCTATGCCATTTATCAACGAGTTGTTGCTTTTTTGGGTGGAGTTGTTACAAAGGGTTCTTTTTCGTTTCAGCTTCCAAGTACTATATTATTAATGGGTCTTCAGGGAGCGGGGAAAACAACAACGATTGCAAAATTGGCTCATTATATTCAAGCACAAGCAATAAAAAAACAAAAAAGCCGATCTATTTTATGTGCTTCGATCGATTTTTATCGTCCGGCTGCAATTGATCAACTTGAAATTTTGGCAAAAAAAGTTGGGGTTGGCTTTTATAGGCCCGATACAGTTGATCCTGTCAAAGCGGCAATTGCTATTTTTGATTATGCAAAAAAGAATGGTGTCGAGCTTTTATTACTTGATACTGCAGGGCGCATGCATATTGATGATCAAATGTGCAATGAGCTTGTCAAAGTCTGTGCTGCTTTAAATCCTCGCTATAAGTTTTTAGTGCTTGATGGAATGACTGGTCAAGAATCACTTTCTGTTGCTCAATCCTTTGAGAGCAAAGTTGGATTTACTGGAGCTATTTTAACAAAACTTGATAGCGGAGCGCGAGCTGGCTGTGCATTTGCATTCCGTTATGTTTTAAAAAAGCAGATTTATTTTGTTGGGACTGGTGAAAAAGTTGATCAATTTGAAGAATTTCATCCGGACAGAATTGCGCAACGCATGCTTTCTTTTGGTGATATGCAAACATTGGCTGAACGTCTTGATGAAAAAATGCATGCTGAAAAGCAGTCTCAATTGTATGCTGCAGTAAGCAGTGGACGTTTAACACTTGAAGATTTTGCTTCACAAATTGATATAGTTGATTCTCTTGGCTCTCTTGAGCAAGTCATAAAGTATATTCCAGGGATAGGTGCTTCTTTATCATCAGAGCAGCTTCAAAAAGGGCAAAAAGAGATGAAATCTTTTCGGGCAATTATTAATTCAATGACCCCTCAAGAGCGTTTAAATGTCCAATTGATCAACGATTCTCGTAAAAAAAGAATAGCAAATGGTGCTGGGGTTGCTGTGCAAGATATAGATAATTTGCTTGCCCGCTTTAAACATGCCCAAGAATTTGCTAAAATCTTTAAAGGATCAACAGGGGCAAAGCGTTGGTTTTAAAATAAGTAATAGTAAACACAATTTTACAATAAAGGATTATATTTATGGCAGTGCGTATTCGTTTATCTCGTGTGGGAAAAAAACATGTGCCATTTTTTAGGCTTGTTGCAGTTGATTCAAGAAAAAAACGAGATGGTCGAGTTTTGGCTCATATTGGAACATATGATGCACTTGAAAACAAAGTTGTACAATTTTATAATGATGAGCTTGATAAATGGGTGAAAAATGGGGCTCTTTTAACTGATTCTGCAAAAAAAATAGTATCATTGTATAAAAAAAATGGTGTTTTTATTGCTCAACCCAAAACTAAAACAGGTCGTGCTGCAAGTGCCGTGAATGAAAATGAGTCTTTGGTGGTTACTGATGCTCAGCAGGGAGAAAGCTAAAGGATTCTGGAATGATAAAAGAATTAATAGAGCACATCGTTAGATCGCTTGTAGAGCATCCATCAGCCGTTTCTATTGTTTCAGCTACTAAAAATGAAGCTGTTCTCTTTGAAATTTTGGTTGACCCATCTGATAGAGGTAAAGTGATTGGAAAAGAAGGTCAAACGATTAAAGCATTAAGAAGTTTTATAGGACTTATTGTTGAGCCTGGCAAAAAAATTATAGTTGATATTGTTGCTGATCAATGAGTTAATATGGGCATAAAAATATCTTTTTGTTCGGTTTTTCCAGAAATTTATGAAAATTTTTTTCAAGCTGGAATTTTGAGTCGTGCGTCTCGTCAGGGTATTGTTCAATTTTATCGGTACCGATTTGCCGATTTTGTATTACCAAAAAAAAGAATAGATGAGCCGGTTTGTGGTCATGGTGCTGGAATGGTTATAGCGCCTGATGTTGTTAAAGATGCTATTCAAAAAGCACGTGATGATCAAGGAAGTGGATATACAATTTTTTTTTCACCTCATGGAAGTCGTCTTAATCAATCCAAATTGTCTTCTATAATGAAAAAAATTTTTGAAACAAACAGTCGTCACATTATTCTTGTTGCAGGCAGATATGAAGGAGTTGATGTACGAGCAGAAGAATTATATGCAGATGAGGTTCTTTCAATAGGAGATTATGTTTTAATGGCGGGTGATTTGCCTGCAATGGTTTTCACAGAAGCCTTTTTAAGATTAATCCCTGGGGTTATTGGTGATTCAGAATCGGTTATTAATGATTCATTTTCATCTGCTTTGGTTGATTTTCCTCATTACTGTTTGCCTGTTGTTTGGCAAGGGTATAAAGTTCCTGCTGTTTTGCTATCTGGAAATCATCAAAAAATCAATGAATGGAGGCGGTTAAAAGCTTTTGAAAGAACAATGAAATACCATATGGAATGGTTTTTCCAGAGTAATCAAATAAGCGTTGCTGATGAAAAATTGTTTTTTGAAAATATGCCCTCTCATTATGTTGTTTTAATGCACGATCAGGTTTTAGTTGGTTCTGAAAAACAAAATGGTACAACATCGGTGACATCACTTGATATTCATGATATTGCAAGATCAGCAAAAACGTATGGGTTGAAAGGTTATTTTATTGTTACACCGCTTGTCGATCAACAGCAAATTGTCAAACAATTTTTAGAATTTTGGCATGAAGGTCCAGGGGTCAGTTACAATAAGACAAGGCATTCTGCTCTTGAACAAGTTTTTGTTGTAGATTCTCTTGATGATGTGTTGGTGCATATTGCAAAAGCTGAAAATGGAGTATCGCCAGTTATTATAGCTACATCCGCAAAGTTTATTGAAGGCAAAGTTATTGACTTTCATAATCGATATAAGGTTTGGAAGGAAAAAAAACCAGTTCTATTTTTATTGGGTACCGGGCAAGGTCTTGCTGATTCTCTCATTAAAAAGGCTGATTTTATTCTTATCCCAATACGTGGTTTGACTTCATACAATCATTTATCTGTAAGGTCTGCAGCAGCAATTATTTTTGATCGCTGGTTGGGATTGAATCCCAAAATTCAATAGATTTTATTTGGCAGTGTGTAATAAATGGTGTATAGTACTTATAATATATAGTTATTATTCTTGTAAAGGTATTTTAAATGCGCGCAAAAAATTTTACTAAAGAAACGATTAATTGTTATGCTTTACCAGAGCTTCCATTTAAAAAGTTTACTGTAGGTGATGTTGTTTCGGTTGTTCAACGTATTTTTGAAGGGGATAAGGAGCGATTGCAATCTTTTGAGGGTGATGTAATTGCTTTTCACAATAATGGAATTTCAACAACTTTTACAGTAAGAAAAATTGCATCACATAATATTGCAGTTGAAAGAATTTTTCCTTTATATTCACCTATTATCAGTGAAGTTAAATTAATACGACATGGTGCTGTACGCAGAGCTAAGCTTTATTATTTGCGTAATAGAGTTGGAAAGACTGCTCGTGTTAAAGAAGCTATAAAAGTAAGTGCTCGTAATGATGCTAAAGTGATTTAATTTTCCTTTATTAAAAGTAAAATGATTATAAATGTATATTTTATTTTACTGTGTCTTTGTGTTTTGTGTGGTTGTCAAGATAAGGCTTCCACACATTTTTTTCTTAAAAAAGAAAAGTTTGATCTTGAGTGTTTTGGCCAGTTAGAACAGATTTTTCCATTACCATTTTATGAAAAAAGTACCCTAAGTTGCCAGCATCAGAAAGACCAGGCAATGATCACCTTTCTTGTTTGTGAATCTTTAGATGAAATAAAAAATTTTTTTTTGGTGCATGCCGATCAGGCTGGATGGTATTTAGATGTTGAAATGATTTTTTTGAACTCTTTTTTATTTGTATTTAAAAAAACAAAGCTTTCTGTAATTGTTTTTTGTGATATTTATACAAATAAATTGCTAAAAATTCAAGTATGTTTTAAATATTAATCTTCTGTTTCATCATATTTTATAATTTTTTTTTATCCTTTTTTAAATCTTTTATTTGAGCTTTTAGTTCTAATATTGTTTGATCTTTGTCTTGAATAGTTGATTCGAGTGTTTCTATTTTTGATTCGAGTGTGTCAATTATGCCATCTTTTTTATTTAATTCTTTATTGAGTAAACGAATTTCGTTATTGAGAGCTTTATTTTCTCTGCGAAGTTCTCGTGCTTCATAATAAAGATCATCTCTTCGTGATGAGCGAGATGAATTACTGTTTGCAGCATTTGCAATTGCATTTGTTGCTGCTCCTACCCCTAATCCAATTACCGCACCTTTTCTGCCACCCAAGGCTCCTCCGATTGCCGTTGGAACAAGAATATTTGAGATATCATCTGCAAAGACATTACTAAAAAAAGTAGCTATAAGTATAATTTTATTATAAGACATAATAGTCCCTTATTTGATTAAATTATTACTTATAATCACAAAAAAATAATTTTTTATTCAAGATATTGAATCAACAAACAAGTTTTAGTCCAATTTGATAAACATTTCCAGCACCAGCAAAAAGGAGAACTTCGTCCTTTGAGTTCTTTTTAAGAAGTGCTGACTGAAGAATATCAAGAGGAATATATACAACATCTTTATTTGGATGTTTTTCTTTTATTGATTGAGCAAGAGCAGCGGCATTAATACCTTCAATTTGTTGTTCGCCAGATGAATAAATATCAGTAATGTATAAATGGTCAATCATTTCACTACTTAAAGTTTTTATAAAATCATTCCACAATGCTTGTGTTCGTTGATATTTGTGGGGTTGAAAAATCAAAGTAAGGTTTTTGTTTGCAAAACGGCGAGCTGTTTTAATGAGTGCTTCAAGTTCGGCAGGGTGATGAGCATAGTCATCGACAACAATGCTTCCATTTTTTGTGTTGCCCCGAATGGAAAAGCGACGTTCTGGCCTTTGAAAAGTACTAAAAGCAATTTGTATGTCTTGATGTGAAATTCCTAGATAAAGAGCAATTGCAATGGCTCCAAGACAATTGCTGATATTATGTAATCCTGGAACGGGTAGCTGTATAAAAAATGGATCCTGAAAATGAGCATGAACAAAAAATGTTGACGAATTTTGTAACAAAGAAATCTCTGTGCAGTATACTGATGCAGTTGCTATTTTTGTACTATAGGTAATGACAGGTATTTTTAAAGAAGTGATTAGATTGTTAATGTTTTGATTATCTATGCATGCAAAAACGACTTCGGTTTCTTTTTTGGTTACAAATGTTTTGAATGTATTTTGGATGTCGTTAAGATCAGCGTATGTTTCTGGATGTTCATAATCAATGGTCGTAATCAACTTAATAGGTGCATGCAATTCAAGTAAAGATCGATCACTTTCGTCAGCTTCAGCTACAAATAATGATCCATGTATTCCGTTGCGAGCGTTTCCACCAACGGAAGGTACCATTGCACCAACGATAACTGATGGATCATGCTTTGCAGATATAAGTAAATGTGCAAGCATGCTTGTTGTTGTTGTTTTGCCATGTGTGCCTGTAAGAGCAATTCCTTTTTTCTTTTCAAGTAATATATTTAAAAATTGGGCACGATGAAGAATTTTAATTCCAAGGTTTTTTGCGTGTACAATTTCAGGAGAATTCATGCTTATGCGTGTTGAGTAAACATACAAATCAATGCTCTTGTCAAAGCATTCAGTATTTCCATGACCTTTATAAATCTTACAGTCATGATTTTTTAAATGGTCAATGGTATCCTGCTTGATATCTATATCGCAACCAGAAACAACACTATTTTGGCATGATGCTAAAAACGCTAACCCGCTCATACCAATTCCACCAATGCCAACAAAATGAATATGTCTATAATGCATATATATTTACCAATTTGATTTTACTTTAGTGTATCTTTTTTTATTAAAGATGTTAGCGCATAATTAAAGAAGTTCGCGTAGTTTTAAAAGCTGTTGTTGTAAAACAAGTACTTTTTGTTCCAGAAGAGCTTTTTCTTTTTTCAATGACTTAATAATATCGTTGTTTTCTTCAAATGTTGTTTTTTTTGATCCGATAATTTCTTTTTTTTGGGAAATTGTTTTTTTTGTTTCAGTGATCTCTCGTTTTGCTCCATGAATTGTAAAGCCACGGTTATAAAGCAAATCTTTGATTCTTTTAAAAAGAGCATAATCGTCTTCTGTGTAAAATCTTTGCCCTCCTTGAGAACGATCTGTTTTTAGTTTAAATTCTTTTTCCCAGAACCTAATAACAAAACGTTCAAGTAATAACTTTTTTGCAAGTTCACCAATTCTAAATGTTTTTTTACGCATTTTCATACTGTTTCCCCTTTTTTATGTGAGCGACAGAATTTTCAACCGTTATATCCCAACTCTATGCAAATGTAAAACAGTTAACTGTTGAAGTTAAAGAATTATTTTTTTGCTACGTTTAAAGATATTGTTTATAATAAAAATATATAATTTTAAAAAGGTTGTTCTGTGAATATAAAAGAATACATAATTCCTATTTTTTTTTCTATTGCGATGACTGCTATTATTCAACGGTATTTTTTTAATAAGCAGCTTAATGTGACAGATAATGCGACAAGTTTATCAAATGGAAATTGTGATGCAACAAAGCCACTTGAATTTGATCTTGCTTTTGACGAATATAATCCAGCAATAATTGAGCAGCGATCGCTTATTTCAACGTTGTGGGGAGATATTCAGTTTTCATCTGAAGGTGGTTCAATTTGGCATATCCAAACAAAGCCTGGTAAAGCATTATCAGTTTTTGTAAAAACATTTGATTCTATAAATAAAGGAAGTAATGATTTTCATAATTTTTTGATAGGGTTTGATAATGGTGTTCTTGCTCCTTATCAATTCAGATTAGATTATTGTGAGCAAGAAAACAATCTATATCGGATTGGATACAGTGCGGAAAATAAAAATGTTCGTATTATTAAGGAGTTTCAAATTAATAAAGAGCTCCCTGTTATATCTTTAAATGTGACTTTTATTCCATTAAAAAAAGTTTCTTTGGTACCATATTTGAGAATGTATGGACCTTCTTATGACTTTGGTTCCCATTTTGTAATGATACCGCATCAAGGTACTGAGTTAAAAAAAGAATCAGTATCTCATGGAAATCCTTTTTGCATATCGATGCCAAAATTGGTTGGAATTGATGATAGGTATTTTATTCATGCTTTATTTAAGAGTAATCCAGAATCTTTGACACGTTCTTACTTTCATATGAATGCAAAATATACTGCGCTTACAATGCAATTTGTTCCTGTGGAAAAGGAAAAAACCTTTAATTTTTCATTTTATATGGGACCAAAAGATCTTGAAATGCTGCAAGCTGTAGACAATCGATTAGAGCAATCACTTGACTATCATGGTTGGTTTGCAATTTTATCAAAATTTTTATTGAGTGTTTTAAAGTATTTATATACATATTGTGGAAATTATGGAGTTGCTATTATTATTTTGACCTTTTTAATGAAGATGTTGTTACTTCCATTTGCTATTAACAGTGAACGTAATATGCAACAACAAAAAGAGTTGCAGAAAAAAATGGCTTACTTGCAAACAAAATATAAAAATAATCCAGAGCAGTTAAAGTATGAGCAAGCAATGCTTATTCGTAAATATGGACTTCCTTCATTGGGAGGGTGTCTGCCAATGATATTACAAATCCCATTCTTTTTTGCTTTGAGTAGGCTTTTAACATATGCAATTGAATTATATAAGGCGCCGTTTTTTTGGATATCTGATTTGTCAGCTCCAGATCAGTGGTATATATTGCCGCTGTTAGTTTTTGTGAGTATGCTTGTAACTGCAATTCAAGCTGATGAAAAACAACAAATCGCATTAATAGCAATGGCTATTATATTTGGGGGTATTACTGCAAGTTTGGCTTCAGGGCTCGCTCTTTATTTTATTGCAAATGCATTATTTAATGTATTTCAATCATGGCTTATAAAATGGTGGTCTGCTCGTAGAGTTGCTTTGCCATAAGGGTAGAGGAAATGTTAGAAAATGTACCTTCCATTCAAAAATTATTGAAACTATTGCAACAGATACCTTCTTTATCTTCAAAAAATTTATATCGTATTGCAGATCATTTTTTATCTTTAGATTCACTAAATGTTGAACTTTTTTGTGCTGAATTGAAAGATCTGTGTGATAACGTTTCTCGTTGTTCTGTTTGTTTTGTTTGGCAAGAGAAAAGTTTTCAATGTTTATTTTGTTTCAATAATAAACGCAATAAAGATTTAATTTGTGTTGTTGAACGATGGCAAGATCTTTTAATTATTGAAAAAACAAAAGGATATAATGGGTTATATCATGTTTTAGGTGGAGCAATAAATCCTCTTGAGGGTGTTCATCCAGATGATTTAACGCTTAAAAGTTTATTTAAGCGTCTTGAGTCGTTTTCAGGAGAGGTTATCATTGCGACTAATCAAACACCTTCTGGAGAGGCTACAGCGGCATATATTGCTCGTTCGACCAAAGACTTTTGTTGCAAAATTAGTTGTCTTGCTAGAGGATTGCCGATAGGGTCTCATCTTGAAGGAATGGATTCAGTAACTATTTTTAAAGCTTTAATTGATAGGCGTCCTTTGTGAAAATAATGTGGAGAGCTAGGATATGATTCCTATTTGGTTGTATAAAGATAGAAGAAAAAAATTTCTTGAATTGTTGGGAAACGAAGGAATTTCTTCTGGGGTTATTCTTCTTATTGCTGGTTTTGAAGATGAAAAAAAACGGTTTGTTCAAGAAAGTTTTTTTTGGTATTTAACAGGGATTAATGAGCCTGGAGTTATTTTGCTTATAGATTTGGATACTCAGGAAACCATTCTTTTTACTCCTGATTTTCAAATTAAAAGAAATGTATGGACTATCAGTTGTTTGGATAATTTAACCGATGAAAATAAGTTTGAATGGGGAATTGATAGACTTCAAGTTTTGGGTTCTGCTCACGCAAGTTATTATACAAGTCCATTTTTTTATTCGGATCATTATGTTAATTTAATAGAATATATACGAAAAATTTTAAAAAAAGGCAGAGCTGTTTATACTATTAAACCTTCTGGTCAAAATGCTCTTTTAGACCAGCAAGTTGTGTTATTCGGCTTAGAAAAAGAGCTTGTTGATTTACAAAGATCCATTAAAGATATTACGCCATATTGTATTAAAATGCGTCGCATAAAAGATAAATATGAAATAGAGGCTATTTTTAAAGCGATTGATATAACCGTAAAAGCGCAGCAAACGGCGGCTTTAACTATTATACCAGATTGTACAGAGGCAGAACTTCAAGCTTCTGTTGAATATCTTATTACTGGGTCTGGTGCAGATATTGCATTTCCGTCTATTGTTGCAGGTGGTTTTTTTAGCACCATCTTACATTATGTAGCCAATTCAGGTTGTTTATTATCTGGCTCCTCTGTTATTATTGATATCGGAGCTCAAAAGAATCATTATTGTGCTGATTTGGCAAGAACATATCCAGTGTCTGGAAAATTTTCAAAACGGCAGAAAGAGTTGTATCAAGTTGTTCTTGATGCCCACTTGCATACAGTTCAGTATGCGCAGTCAGGATATTGGCTTAACAATAAAAAGTACCCAGAAAAATCTTTGCAGCATATTGCAAAGGCGTATTTCAAAAAATATGGATTTGAAGAGTATTTTAACCATGGAATTGGTCATATGCTGGGGCTTGATGTTCACGACTGTGATGATATTCAAATGCCTTTGGAGCCTGGAGTTGTGTTTACTATAGAACCAGGGCTTTATATAGCTGGCGAAGCAATTGGCATTAGAATTGAAGATAACTATTGGCTTACAGAAAAAGGGCCTATCTGCTTAAGTGATCATCTTGCGCAAGAAATTATCGATGTTGAAAAATTAATGCAAAAGGTTACGGAATAAGGTTTTTTTGGTTTGGTTTTTTCTTTTGATTTAACATGCTCAACAATCCTATAGTTGTTATAATACTAATCAAAAAACTTGCTGCATATTGAATTATGAGTGAATAATTTAGACATAAGCCAAATGTAAGAAAGCCACTTAAGCATCCTAAAATGACTGGAATTGCATAAGGCAACTGTGTTTTTGTGTGTTCTTGTGGCAATATCATTGCAGCGTGAGCGCTCATGATCGTTGTTTCAGAAAAGGGTGAAATATGATCTCCGCATAAACCTCCAGAAAACAATGCTCCTAACGTCGGGTTTAAAAGGGACAAAAGGGTTTCAGGCGTTGATACTGTTGTAACAATTGGGATTGCAATAGGAAGAAGTATCCCGAATGTTGTCCATGATGAGCCTGTTGAAATAGCAATTAAAAATGAAATAATAAAAAAACCAATAGGAATATATTTGATTGATGCAAAACTTTGAATATATTCGGCAAGGTAAAAACCTGTTTTTAAATCATTTTTTACAAAAGAGCTTAAAATAGACGTAAGTAAAATCATTTGAAGAACTGGTGCCATTAATATATATCCCTCCTTGATTATTTCAGGGATGTCATGAATTTTAATTTTTCCTTTTGTGATAAAATAGATAAGGGACAAGGTAAATGTTGTTAAAGAAGCAAAGCATAGAACAGAGAAGATACTTGTTTGGTTGTTTAATGCAACTATAAAAGATAATGTTCCTCCAAAGACCCAGTATCCTCCTTGATGAAGCATTCCCATAATAATGGTAACAAAAAAAAGTAAAAAGCAATAAATGAGGCCATATCCTTTTGGTTGTTCGTCAAGGCTTTTATCGTGATCTGCAAAAATCAATAATGGTGAAGCATCCCTTTCTGCTTTTTGCATAGGGCCATAAGTAATTTCTTGTTTGATGATAAAAAAAACAGTAATAAGAGTTAAAAGAGAGTAAAGCATAAATGGGATGCTTTGAAGATAGAGTGCAAATGGATCCCATACAAGAAGTGTATCTTTTGAAGCATAAGTGTGGACTCCAGCTTGATGAATAAATGTTGTAATAGTTGCAACCCAGCTTGATATTGGAAGCATAATAACAATCGGGCCAGAGAGTGCGTGAATAAAAAAAGCTAGTTTGGCTCGAGCAATTCCAATTGTATCAAAAAGAGGCCGAAAAACATTTCCTATTGTTAGAATACTAAAATAATCATCTATTGAAAGCAATATTGACCCAAGGCACGTTGCATAAGAAAGGCTTTTTTTTGATTTAAACCGAGAGATAAAAAGAGCTGCAAATTCTTGGGCAGCATTTGTTTTGATAAGCAGTGCAATAAGCGCAGGAATACAAATTAGAAAAATATACAAAAATATAGTTTCTTTGCTTGTTAAAAAATCAAATGCATAATTTAATATAGCAAGGATTGGCGTAAAAAAGGTTTTTTGATTTGTTATTAGTGCTGTAGTACAAATCGCTGCTAAAAGTGAATATCTGAGCTCATTAAAAATTAATGTTCCCAAAATGATTATAAGAAATGGAGTAAATGACACGATAACTGTATTCATGTGGCAACCTTAAAACGTGGCTAGATAATCGAATATCAAATGAAAACTGTGACAAATCTTAATGTTGTTGTCAATGTTTGTATTAAAAGAGTCCTTGACCAAAGTTAAAAATTATTTTAACATTACAAAAAGTTTATTTTATATACAAAAAGGTTTTTTTGATGAACAGAGCGTTTTATTTGCGTCGCGAAGATAGAAGTCCTAAATGGATAGTTGTTGATGCACAAGGTCAAGTTTTGGGTCGACTTGCGACCAAAATAGCTGATATTTTACGAGGTAAAAATAAGCCATTTTATACCCCTCATACAGATTGTGGCGATTATGTTATTGTTGTAAATGCCGAAAAGGTAAAGCTTACAGGTGACAAGCTGACAGACAAGGTGTATGTTCGTTATAGTGGTTATATGGGTACAGGTAAAAAACAAGCTACTGCTAAAGAAGTTTTTGCAAAGCATCCTACACGTATTCTTGAGCTTGCGGTTAAAAGAATGTTACCTAAAAATAATCTAAATAATGACGTTTTTAAAAAATTGAAAATTTATGCCGGTTCTGAGCATCCACACAGTGCTCAAATTTAATAAAAAAAAGGCTGACTTTTAAAGTCAGCCTTTTTTTTATTAAAATACTAATTTAAAAATATCTTTCAACGATAAATATCCAAATAGGAGCATAAAACTTATCCAGCACATGATACTTATATATTCACGAATTTTAGAATTAAGCGGCTTTTGGAGTATTAATTCAATCGCAAGAAAAAAAATTTGACCACCATCAAGAATAGGTAGAGGAAGAAGATTGATTAATGCCAGATTAATGCTGATAAGAGCAAGAAAAATCAAAAACTGATTCAAGCTTTTTTCAACGATTTTGCTACTCATTGCAATAATCATAATTGGTCCTGACAAAGAAGCGTTTGTTGCGCCTGTTAGAGCATCTTTAATACCTAAAAATGTTCCGTAAATAAACTTATTTGTTTGTTGTATTCCGTTGTTAATTGCTGATCGTAATGTAATTGATTTTTTAATATCAAATGTGATTCCAAGTTCTGATAATTTTTCCAAAAAAAGCATTGCTTTTTTTTCAGCAGGCATTGTTTTTAATTGCGGGATCTCAAAAAAAAATTCAATATTTTCTTGAGCATTATTTGTAAATATTGCTTTTTGCTGAGTGTCAGAGACTTTTATTTTTTCTAATTGTTCTATGAGTGGTTGTGTTTGATCGAGATTAAGTTCATTGATTTGCACGAGAGAAAAACTAGAATTGAGTTTTTTATAAAAAGCCTCTGATTCTTTTGCAATATACTCTATAGTGCATAAGGCATAATTTTTGTAAATGATTGAAGGTTCTTTTTTTATTGAAAGTATAATTAAAATAAAATATGCAGATAAAAGATTAAAAGTGATTCCTCCAAGCATAATTAAAAGTTTTTTCCACCAACTGATTGTTTCGAAATACAATGAATTGCTTTCGATGGGGATTTTTACTTCTTCTGCTAAGCCAATTTCTACATAGCCCCCCAGTGGAATTGCCGATAGTTTAAAATCTGTTTCACCAAATTTTTTTGATACGATAATAGGTCCAAATCCTATGGAAAAAGAAGGAGTATAGACTTTAAAGAGCTTACATAACAAAAAATGTCCTAGTTCATGAATTGCAATAAGGACGCTTAAGCCTAAAAGTCCAAGAATAATAAAAAAAAATTTGCTTATAAGGTGTGAAATTATGATCATTAAAGTCCTTTCAAATGATGATATTGATCCAAGAAGCATATGCTATTGATCGCAAATTGGCAAGAACTACTCAAAGATACTTTAATAATGTTTCTAAAAAATCTTGAAAAAAAAGTTAAAAAGAGTAGAATACGTTAAAATGATCTGTAGTAAATGTAATTTAAAAACATTCTTAAAGATATTTAAATTGCAAGTGAAAATTTATCAATTGTCTGTATTATAAAATAAGGGATGAAATCCTATGCCTACAGTTAGCCAATTATGTCGTTCAGGAAGAAAAAAGCAGTTTACAAAATCAAAGAGTCCTGCTTTGAAGAGAAAAAATGGCTCTCAGAGTCCATTTTCACGCGGAGAGTGCGTGAAAGTATTTACAGCAACTCCTAAAAAGCCTAACTCTGCATTGAGAAAGGTTGCTCGTGTTAGACTCAAATCAACTGGTACCATCGTAACGGCGTATATTGGTGGTGAAGGTCATAATTTACAAGAGCACTCTGTCGTTCTTGTTCGCGGGGGCAGGGTTCCTGATTTACCAGGGGTTAAGTATCATATAGTAAGGGGTGCTTTAGATACGGCAGGTGTGGTTGGAAGAAAACAAGCGCGTTCTTTGTATGGTGCTAAGCGTCCGAAAAAATAGTTTTAAGGGGTTTTTGTATGCCTAGAAATAAAAAAAAAGAATTTGTTAGAAATATTGGGGTAGATGAAAAGTACAGCTCTAATTTAGTTCAAAAACTGATTAATGTTGTAATGCAAGATGGTAAAAAAAGTGTTGCACAAAAAATCGTGTATGACGCCTTTAATCTTTTAGCAAAAAAAGTTGATGGTGACGCTCAAAAGACTTTAGATTTGTTTAATCGGGCATTTGAGCAAGTCGTTCCTCATGTTGAAGTAAGATCAAAAAGAGTTGGTGGTGGTGTTTATCAAGTTCCAACGGAAGTCAATCAAAAGCGTAAAACTGCGCTTGCTTTAAGATGGATTGTTGATGCTGCTCGTCTTAGGTCGGATAAAATGATGGGTTTGAGGCTTGGTCATGAGTTACTTGAGGCTGGAGAAGGGCGTGGTGGAGCTGTAAAAAAGAGAGACGAAGTTCGCCGTATGGCTGAAGCAAATCGTGCCTTTTCTCATTACGCATGGTAGGGAAATTGATGAGTCTTTCATTAGCAAAATATAGAAATATTGGAATTGCAGCGCATATTGATGCTGGTAAAACAACTGTAACAGAGCGAATCTTGTTCTACACGGGTGTTACACATAAAATAGGTGAGGTTCACGAAGGTGAAGCAACTATGGATTGGATGGAGCAGGAGAGAGAGCGAGGTATTACGATTACTTCTGCTGCGACAACTTGTTCTTGGAATGGACATCAAATAAATATTATTGATACGCCTGGTCACGTTGATTTTACAATTGAAGTTGAACGTTCATTGCGTGTTTTGGATGGTGTAGTTGCTGTTTTTTCTGCTGTTGATGGTGTTCAACCGCAATCTGAAACTGTTTGGAGACAGGCAACGCGATACAAGGTTCCGCGAATTATTTTTGTCAATAAAATGGATCGTATAGGGGCTAGCTTTAGTCATGTTATTAATGATATTAATAAAAAATTAAATGGACGTGCTTTGGCAATGCAGCTTCCGTATGGAGAGGCGGAGTCGTTTGAAGGTATAATTGATATTTTAACTGGTCGTCTTGCAAGATTTAGTCAAGATGATGGAGGGGTTTCGATTTCTTGGTCCCCAGTTCCTGATGAATTAATCAAAAAAGTGGCTGAAATGAAAAATATGATAATTGAGGCTGCAGGTGATTTTGATGATTCTCTTGCTGAAGATTATTTGGATGGCAAAAATGTTTCTCTTGATGTAATCAAAGCTGCTTTAAGAAAAGGAGTGCTCCAACAAAAGATAGCTCCTGCTTTTTGTGGAACAGCTTTTAAAAATAAAGGTATTCAATTATTGTTGGATGCTGTGGTTGACTACCTACCTTCCCCCCTTGATATCCCTCCCGTACAGGGTATTTTGCCTGATGGAAAAACACTTGAGCTCTCATCGGATATATCAAAGCCTTTTTATGCATTAGCGTTTAAAATTATGACAGATCCTTTTGTCGGTGTTTTAAACTTTATTCGTGTCTATTCTGGTTCGCTTGATGCAGGTTCTTATGTTTATAATGTTAGGACTGGATCAAAAGAAAGAGTTGGACGACTTTTAAAGATGCATGCAAATAAAAGGGAAGAAATTCAGTCTGTTCATGCGGGAGATATTGCTGCAGTTGTTGGGGTTAAAGACACAATTACGGGTGATACCTTGAGCGCTGATAAGGAGGCGGCTTTACTAGAGTCCATTGTGATACCGAATCCGGTAATTAATGCATCTGTTGAGCCACAAAAAAAAGCTGATTATGAAAAAATGGGTTCGGCTTTGCGAAAGCTTATGCAAGAAGACCCTTCTTTTCAATTTAGTTATGATGATGAAACTGGTCAAACAGTGATTAAGGGAATGGGTGAACTTCATCTGGAAATTATTGTTGATCGTTTGAAGCGTGAGCACAAAGTTGAAGTTATTCAGGGGCGACCTCAAGTTGCTTATAAAGAAACTATTCAAAAACCTGTCGAAGCTGAAGGTAAATTTATACGTCAGTCTGGCGGTAGAGGGCAATATGGACATGTTTGGATTCGGTTAGAGCCCCTTGCTCGTGGATCAGGGTTTAAATTTGTTAACGCGATAGTTGGGGGAGTTGTTCCTCGTGAGTATATACCGGGAATAGAAAAAGGAATTAAAGAAGCAATAAGCTCTGGTGTTCTTGGCGGGTATCCTGTTGTCGATTGCCAGGTAACTGTCTATGATGGTTCGTATCACGACGTTGATTCATCGGAAATAGCATTTAAAATAGCAGCGTCGATGGCTTTCAAAGAGGCTATGTCAAAAGCTTCGCCAGTTCTTTTGGAGCCAATCATGAAAGTTGTTGCAGAAACACCTGAAGAGTATATGGGTGACGTTATGGGTGATTTAAATGCTCGGCGTGGTAAAATTTTGGGTATGGAGGGTTCCTATGGGAAGCACGAAATTACCGCAGAGGTTCCATTAGGGCAAATGTTTGGTTACGCAACGGATTTGAGGTCTATGTCAAAAGGAAGAGCAAGCTATTCCATGGAGTTTGAGCGCTATGGAGAGGTTCCAAAGAGTGCACAAGAAGCAATATTAGTAAAAATAAATAAGCATGAATCGTAGGAGATTTACACAATGGCAAAAGGTGTTTTTGAAAGAACAAAGCCACATGTCAACATTGGCACAATTGGTCATGTTGATCATGGAAAAACAACATTAACTGCTGCAATTACAACCTATCTTTCTACACGAGGTTTGGCGTTAGCAAGAAAATTTGATGAAATTGATGCAGCTCCAGAAGAAAAAGAACGCGGTATTACTATTAATACATCGCACGTTGAATATGAGACGGATAAGCGGCATTATGCACATATCGATTGTCCTGGTCACGCCGATTATGTAAAAAATATGATCACCGGTGCAGCTCAAATGGATGGTGCTATTTTGGTGGTATCTGCTGTTGACGGAGCTATGCCTCAAACAAGAGAGCATATCGTTTTGGCTCGTAACGTAAATGTACCAGCGCTTGTTGTGTTTCTTAATAAGGTTGATGCTGTAAGTGATCCGGAAATGGTAGATATGGTCGAAGAAGAAATTCGAGATTTATTGAAAAAGTATGATTTTCCTGGTGATACAATTCCCGTTATCCGTGGTTCTGCGCTTAAAGCGTTAGAAGGTGATAAGAGTGAAATTGGTCAACAATCTATTCAGCGTTTAATGGATGCTGTTGATGCATATATTCCAGATCCTGTTCGTGATACAGATAAGCCATTTTTAATGCCTGTCGAGTCAGTTTTTTCTATTACAGGTCGTGGTACAGTTGCAACGGGTCGTATTGAAACTGGTGTTGTAAAAGTTGGTGAAGAAGTTGAAATTGTTGGCTTTGGGCATACACTTAAAACTGTTGTTACGGGCGTCGAAATGTTTCGTAAGGAATTAAAAGATGGTCGTGCTGGGGACAATGTTGGTCTTTTGTTGCGTGGGACAAAGAAAGAAGAAATTGAAAGAGGAATGGTTTTTGCAAAACCTGCAACTATTACTCCGCATAAAAAATTTAAATGCAAATGTTATATTTTGAGTAAAGAAGAAGGTGGAAGGCACAGTCCATTTTTTAATGGATATCGTCCACAGTTTTATTTTAGAACAACAGACGTTACAGGTGTTGTTACGTTACCTGCTGGTCGCGAAATGGTTATGCCTGGCGATAACAATGTTGAGTTATCAGTAGAATTGATTACAACAATTGCTATGGATAAGAATTTGCGTTTTGCAATTCGCGAGGGTGGAAGAACAGTTGGTTCTGGTGTTGTTACTGAAATAATAGAGTAATTTAAAAGGGTCTTTGTTATGAAAAAGCAGCGGATACGGGTAAGGCTCAAATCATATGATCATCGATTGTTGGATAAAGCTGTTAAGCTTATTGCCTTGACAGTAAAAAGAACGGGAGCCCAGTTAATGGGTCCTGTTTTTTTGCCTATTAATCGTAGGGTTTGGACGGTCAATTCTTCACCTCATGTTGACAAAAAGGCTCGTGAACAGTTTGAATTAGTAGTTCATAATCGCATGTTAGATATTTATTCTCTATCAGATAAAACTATGGATGCATTAATGAAGCTTTCTATTTCTCCTAGTGTAGAGGTGACAATTAAATGATACGATTATGTAATCGATGAGAGCATATTATGATTAAAAATATTTGGGGTTTGAAAGTTGGAATGACCCAGTTTTTTTCAACTAGTACCGGTTCCAATGCAGGAATAGTAGCGATGCCTGTTACTGTTATTGATTGCAATGGATGGATAGTTATTAGAATTAAAAATCGAGCTATTGATGGTTATAATGCTATTCAAATAGGATTGGTTCGTCAAAAATACAGTAAGATGCCATTTTCTTTTGATTGGTTAAAAAAACCAAAGCATTATTTTGTGCATGTGCGTGAATTTATTTCTGATACTCTTGATAAATATACCATTGGAGACAATTTTACAATTGAAGGGCTTTTTGAGGTCGGACAAAAACTTGATATTGCAGGATGGTCAAAAGGGCTTGGTTTTGCAGGTGTTTATAAACGGCATGGTTTTGGAGGTGCGGCAAAATCTCATGGATCTATGATGGGACGTAGACCGGGATCAATAGGTTTTACACGTTCGTCAGGCGAGATTATGAAAGGTCAAAAAATGGCCGGTCATAAAGGTATTCAAAGGACTACTATTCAAAACCTTGTTGTTGTTTCCATTGAACCAAGTAAAAATGTTTTATTGGTTAAGGGATCTATTCCTGGAAAATCGCAAACTCTTGTTTGCGTTAAAAAAAGCGTTAAGGATTAGTATATGGAAAACAAACAAGAAATTTCAGCAGTTCCTTTTATTCTGAAAGACTTTATTGGCGTAGGTTCTCATTCTGACTTCAGTCAAGATGGTGCTCTTTCTCTTATGTTTGCCCAAGCGATGAGAGTTTCGAATCAAAATTCACGTCAAGGAACAGTTGCTTGTAAAGGGCGTTCTGATGTAGCTCGGTCTAATAAAAAACCTTGGAAGCAAAAGGGTACTGGGCGTGCCCGTGCCGGAAGTGCCCGATCTCCTTTGTGGAAAGGTGGTGGAGTTATTCATGGTCCTCAAGCTCGCGTTAGTCGTTTGAAAATTAATAAAGATATTCGCAAAAAAGTTTTAAGTTCGCTTTGTAGTCAAATGATAGAGCAAGAACGCTTATTGATTGTCCAGGGGTTTAACTTTTTTGAAAATTTGCAAACAAAATCTATCAAAAATTTACTTCAAAAAATCAACATTTGGGGTTCAAAGGTTATTGTTTTTATAGATTATAACAATACAGATTTGTTTCAGGCATTAAGAAATATTCCTTTTGTAAAGCCATTATTTTTTGATCAACCTGATGTTGCAAATTTTGCTTCCGCTGATTATTGGATTGTTTTAGAGTCGGATAAAGAACTTTTTAAGCAAATGGTGAACAAATGGCTTTGACAATGTATGAAATAATAAAGCGACCAATTATTTCTCAAAAAGCATATAAACTTTCAGATCAAAAACAAATTCTTTTTCATGTTGATATTAATGCAAATGCTCCTTTAGTAAAAAAAGCTGTTGAGCAAATGTTTGAAGTAAAGGTTATAAGGGTTAATACCCATATAAAAAAAATGAAATCGAAACGGGTTGGTCGAATTATTCATGCAGGTGGTACAAAAAAATATGCATATGTTACTTTAGCAAAAGGTTATGAAATCAACTTTTTTGAGCAACAAGTAGCGCGGCATAGCACGGAGGACGCTAGTGCTTTGGACACATCTGAGTAATTGAGGGAAATAATAATGGCAATTCAAAAAAGAAAACCACGTAGTTCAGCTCTTCGTTTTCAGTCATATCTTACAACAAAAGATATTACTAAAAAAACTCCTGAGCGAAGTCTTGTTAAGGGCAAAAAGTCATCTGGTGGTCGGAATTCTTATGGAAGAATAACAGTGCGTCACAGAGGTGGTGGTGCTAAACGTAAATATAGATATATTGATTTTGGACGACAAGAAAGAGACGTTCAAGGTACAATTATTGCAGTAGAATATGATCCAAATAGAAACGTGAGGTTAGGCCTTGTCTCTTATAAAAATGGGGCTAAAAGATATATGCTTCTTCCTGAAGGTCTTGGAGTTGGGTCGATGGTAATTGCCGGCTCTACAGTTGAGGCAAAACCTGGAAATGCTACAATGTTAAAAAATATTCCTGCTGGATTTGTTGTACATAATGTTGAAATTCGTCCTGGGTCTGCAGGAACGTTTGCTCGTAGTGCTGGTACATCAGTTCGGATTATTAGCAAGGATGAAAATTATGCTGTTTTAAAAATGCCTTCAGGTGAAGTTAGGATGGTTCCTGATGAATCATGGGCAACAGTCGGCGTTTTGGGTAACAGTGATTATAAGAATATTTCATGGGGCAAAGCTGGGCGCATTAGGCATAAGGGCTTCAGACCAAGTGTTCGTGGTATGGCAATGAATCCCGTTGATCATCCACATGGTGGTGGTGAGGGTCGATCAAAGTCCGGATCTCATCCTGTTTCTCCATGGGGTAAGGGTTGTAAAGGTACAAGAACAAGGCGTGTTCGTAGAAAAAATGCGCTTATAGTAACGAGAAGAAAACCATAAGGTGTTTTACATGGCAAGATCGACAAATAAGGGTCCTTATGTTGAATCGCATTTATTGAAAAAGGTTCAACAAGCCAAACAGTCTAGTAAAAGAGAGCAAATTCAAACATGGTCTCGCAGAAGTATGATTATTCCAGAATTTGTTGGTATTACGTTTGCTGTTCATAATGGTAAAAAGTTCATATCTGTCTTTGTTACAGAAAATATGGTTGGGCATTACCTTGGTGAATTTGCTCCGACAAGATTTTTTAAAGCTCATAGTGGGCAAAAAAAAGCTGGAGTTGAAAAATAATCGAGTTGTCATTTATTGATAATTTAGTTACATTAAATAAAAACAAAGATAATAAAACAGTTAGGTTCTTATGAGGTTTATTGCAAAAGCTTTGTATGTACCATTTTCTCCTTTTAAATTACGATCAATTGTTGATGTAATTCGTGGTAAAAATGTTAAACAAGCTATTCATTGGTTGGTTACTCATCGCTTAAAACGTGTTGAGCCTATTAAAAAATTGGTTCTTTCAGCTGCTGCAAATGCAAAAGATTTGCAAAATTTAAATACTGATGAGCTTATGATTCAGAGTATTACAGTTGACCATGGACCAACGTATGATTATTTTAAACCGGGTGCAATGGGTAGAGCAGGTATGCAAAAAAGACGATCCAGTCATCTTTCTATACAATTGACTGATATTCGCAAAGAGGTATAAAACGTGGGTCAAAAAGTTAATCCAATTGGGTTTCGTTTAGGTATATATAGATCATGGGATGCTCGGTGGTTTGTTCGTCCTAATAAATATGGTAAATCTGTTATAGAAGATATTCGTCTGCGGCAGTTTATAGATCAACAAGTTCGTTCTATTGATGTATCTCGCGTTGAAATAGAAAAAGCAGGAAATTCTGTTCGAGTTGTTCTTCACTCAGGAAAGCCTGGTTCTATTATTGGTAAGGGTGGTCAGGGTATTGAAGGCCTGAAAAAAGAAATTGCATCCTTTCTTAATGATTCGTCAAGAATTATAGATGTTAGCGTACAAGAAATTAAGAAACCCGAATTAGATGCATTACTTGTTGCAAAAGCCATTGCTGCACAATTATCTGCACGGGGAAGTTATAAGAAAGCGATGAAGAACGCTGCTGTTTTTTCTATGCGAAGTGGAGCTCGTGGTATACGAATTTGTTGTTCTGGTCGTCTTAATGGTGCTGAGATAGCGCGTAGTGAATCAGTTCGTGTTGGATCTGTTCCTCTTCATACTCTTCGTTCAGATATTGACTATGCATTGTTTGAAGCACATACAACATATGGTAGAATCGGTGTTAAAGTTTGGATTTGTCGAGGTGAGTATCAAAATATTTACCATGCATCAAACGTACAGAGTCTTGTATAAAGGGTTTTGTTATGGCTATGAAAGAAATGCCTAAAAAGGTTAAATTTAGAAAAGTGCAAAAAGGACGTATTGGTGGTCTTTCAAAAGGCGCTCGAACTGTTTATTTTGGTGAGTATGGATTGGAAGCAATTGAGCCTTACAGGATTACAGCCCAACAAATTAAAGCAATAAGACTTGTTTTGTCTCGTGGAATGAAAAAAGAAGGATCATTTTTTCTTCGAATGTTTCCAGATAAGCCTGTTAGTAAAAAACCTGCTGAAACTCGAATGGGTAAAGGTAAGGGCGGCGTTGATCATTGGGTTGCTGTTGTTAAAAGAGGTCGTGTAATTTGTGAAGTGGGCGGGGTTGACGAGATAGCTGCAAAGAAAATTTTAAAAGGTGTATCGTATAAGTTGCCAATGAAAACTCGCTTTGTTCGTAAAGAAGAGGTTGCTATATGAAAATAACACAAATAAAAAAAGAACTTTCAGGGTTAACTTTTGAGCAGTTACTGACTCAGAAAAATGAAATATCAAAGAAGCTTTTTGAAATTAAAATGCAAGTTAGGCTTGGAAAAATACGTGATACTGCTCTTATTGGTAAATTAAGAAAAGTCATTGCGCGAATTAATACGCATATTAGTACTCAAGGTAACCGGTTATCGCTTTAATAAGGTTTTTAAAAATGATCGTTGAAGAAAAAATAACAAAGAAACGACAGCTTCTAAGAGGAGAGGTAGTTTCTGCAAAAATGGAAAAAACTATTGTGGTGAAGGTTGTGCGAACTATTAAGCATCCTCAGTTTCATAAAATTTTAAAGACCTCTAAAAAGTATTATGCACATGATGAGGGAAACCTTGCGCGAGAAGGTGATACTGTTGAAATTTATGAAGGAAAGCCTCAATCAAAAATGAAGCGCATGTATTTGTCTCGTGTTGTAAGTTCAGATAAATCAATATAGCTATGGTGAGGTTAGATAAAAATTTATGATACAGAAACAGTCCCGTTTAAGCGTTGCCGATAATTCTGGAGCAAAAGAATTGCAATGTATTCATATTGTCGGTTCTACTCGTAAAAGATATGCCTATTTAGGTGATTTGATTGTATGTGCGGTCAAAAAAGCCATTCCTGATGGTATGGTTAAAAAAGGTGATGTGGTGAGAGCTGTTATTGTTCGCACCAGAAAAGAGTTTCGAAGAAAAGATGGCAGCTATATTCGGTTTGGTGAAAACGCTGCAATTATAGTTAAAAATGATTTGAGTTTAAGAGAAATGATCGCAACGCGTGTTTTTGGTCCTATTGCTCGTGAGTTGCGTGATAATGGGTTTAATGGAATTGTATCCAAAGCTCCGGAAGTGATTTAGGATTGTCATGTTGGCTCGAATTAAAAAAAATGATATAGTAGAAGTAATTTCTGGTAAAGATACTGGTAAGCGTGGTGCTGTTTTATTAATTAATAAAATGAGCAATTCCGTTCTTGTTCAAGGTGTTAATATAATAACTAAACACATAAAAGCTCGAAAACAAGATCAAAAGTCTGAAATTAAACGTGTTGAAGCTTTAATTAATGCTTCAAATGTGATGCTTGTTTGTTCAGTTTGCCAGATACCTTGTCGTATCAATAGTGGGTTGGTAGAAGGCTCGCAAAAGCGTGTTCGTATTTGTAATCGCTGTAAGCAAGCAATATAATAATTAAGGTTGTGTTACTATGGCAAAAAAAAACCGTTTTGAAGAATTGTATTTAAATACAATAAAAAACGAATTAATAAAAGAGCTTGATTTTTCTTCACCAATGCAGGCTCCTCGATTACTTAAAATCGTTATTAATGTTGGACTTAAGGAAGCGATTGGTGATTCTAAATTAGTTCAGTATGCGCAGGATGTTATTACTTCTATTGCAGGTCAAAAAGCTGTTAGATGTAATGCGCGAAAGTCTATAGCATCTTTTAAATTGCGCGAAGGTATGCCAATCGGGGTTATGGTTACATTGCGTAGAAAAAACATGTACGAGTTTTTTGATAAATTGATTACATTGGCGTTACCACGAATTCGTGATTTTCAAGGTGTTTCTAAAAAAATGGATGGCAGAGGAAACTATAATCTTGGTCTTAAAGAATGGACTATTTTTCCAGAAGTAGATTTTGCAGTTGGTCAAAAAATTTCTGGTCTTAATATTACAATTAATACTTCTGCAAAAAATGATGAAGATGCGATTTTGTTATTAGAAAAATTTGGTATGCCGTTTAAAAAACAAATAGGTAGTGTATTATGGCACGAAAAGCATTAATAGAAAAATCAAAATTAACGCCTAAGTTTTCTGTGCGAGCAAAAAATCGTTGTGGATTGTGCGGAAGAGCTCGTGCGTATATACGTATATTTGATCTGTGTAGAATATGTTTTAGAAAATATGCTTTGCTTGGTTTTTTGCCAGGTGTAAAAAAAGCAAGTTGGTAATAAGGGGTTATTAAAATGTCAAAAGATTTTATTGGAGATTTTTTAACTATTATTCGAAATGCGACAATGGTTACAAAGCCTTCAATTCAGACTTCTTATTCAAAAATGCGCTTTGAAATTGCAAATATTCTTTTGCAAGAGGGATTTGTAAAGAAAGTAGAAGTTCGTGAAATTGATACTTATAAAAAAACTCTTTTTATTGAGTTAAAGTATGCGTTTGGCGAATCTGTGATTCATGAAATTACTCGAATTAGTACTCCTGGGCTTCGTGTTTATAAAAAAGTAGCACAACAACAGCGTGTTATTGGTGGACTTGGATTGGCAATTTTTACCACTCCTGAAGGAGTGATCTCTGACAAAGAGGCACGCAGACGTCGAGTTGGTGGCGAGTTAATTTGTACTGTTTGGTAAAAGGAAATACATATGTCAAAAATTGGTAGAAAACCTATTGAGATTAAAGGTAGCTCTGTAACTGTGTCGGGGCAGCTGGTTGAATACAAGGGATCAAAGGCTACTGGGTCACACCGAGTTCATGAAGGTTTTATTCCCTTACTAGAAGGTGACAAATTATATCTTCGTTTGAGAAGTGAAAAAGATAAAGGTGTACGTGAAGTTAACAAGGCATGGGGACTTGAGCATGCGTTACTTGCGAATAAAATAAAAGGATCTTCAACACTTTTTGAAAAAAAATTAAAAATCAATGGGCTTGGGTTTAAGGCATCTTTTTCGACAACAAGTGGAGTTAAAGATCTTGAAAAAAAGGGTGAAAAGGTAGTTCTTGTAGGTGATACTCCTTCAGAAACACGAAAAGGTCTTTTATTAGAGCTTGGATATAGTCATTATTATTATTTTGGATTTCCAGAGTCTATTGATATTGAAATTGACAAAATAGGGCAAACTATTGTTATTCGTTCTGTGGATAATTCGCTTGCAGGAACATATGCAAGTAAAATTCGTGCATTACGTGTTCCTGAGCCATATAAGGGCACAGGCATTAAGCATGAGCTAGAAATTATTCGACGTAAAGCTGGTAAAAAAACAGGATAATTAAGGATTATAATTTATGGCAATTAATAAAAAAGATCGCAAAAGAATGGTTCGCCGTGGTCAGCGCATAAAAAAAAGCTTGACTCCTGGTACACAGCATAAACCGCGTATAGCAGTTTATCGAAGTTTAAAGCATATTTACGCACAAATAATTGATGATTCAGTTGGTGTGACACTTGCAAGCTCATCATCTTTGAGCTTACAAGATAAAAGTGTAGGAATAACAAAAACTGAAATTGCTGGTTTGGTAGGTGCTGACCTTGCACAAAAGGCGCGCATACAAGGTATACAGGCCGCTGTGTTTGACAGAGGTACGTCAAGATATACAGGGAGAATAAGTGCATTAGCTGATGCGTTACGTGCTGGTGGTATAACTATATAAATCATGATTTCTCTGAGGTTGAGTTATTACAATGTCTAAAACAAAAGAATATACTTCACATAATAAAGATAAAAATATAGAAAAAAATTTTATTGACCACGTAGTAAGTATTCGTCGAGTAACAAAAGTTACTAAGGGTGGGAAGCGATTTGCATTTTCTGCATTTGTTGTTACTGGTGATGGTCAAGGTAAAGTTGGTTTTGCACTGGGCAAAAGTAGAGAGGTTTCTTTAGCAATAGCAAAAGCTACTAATAGAGCTCGTAAGAGTATGGTGGAAGTTCCATTACGAGGTGCAACTGTTCCATATGGTGTTATCGGATATCATGGAGCGTGTAAAGTTGTTGTTCGGCCTGCTTCTAAAGGAACCGGAAATATTGCAGGGGGTGCTGTACGTGCAATAATGAATTCTGCTGGTATTGGTGATGTTTTAACTAAAGTTTTTGGATCATTAAATAGTCAAAATGTGGCTAAGGCGACAATGCATGCGTTGGCTCAATTACGCTCTGCAGAACAATTGGCAAAGCTTCGTGGAACAACAGTAGACAAAATGGTAAAAGGAGCATAATACAATGTTAGCATTACACAATATTTCTCGTTTATTAAAGCCGCGTAAAAGGGTTGGTCGCGGTGGTTCGCGTGGAGGCCAATCTGGTCGTGGTGGAAAAGGGCAAACTGCGCGCTCTGGAGGAAGTACTAGGCCGGGGTTTGAGGGTGGTCAAATGCCGCTTCATCGTCGTTTACCTAAAAGAGGTTTTACAAATTATCCATTTCAAAAAGAGGTGGTCATTGTAAATGTCGGTGATCTTGAAAGACTTTTTGCTTCTGATTGTACTGTTGATCGAGACGCATTGATATTAAAAGGTTTAATTAAAAATAAAATCTCAAATCGGTTTTTTGTTAAAGTTTTAGGTAATGGAGAACTGACAAAAAAAATGACTGTAATTGCAGATGCTTTTAGTAAATCTGCTAAAGAATCAATTGAAAAAATTGGTGGAGTGGTTGTCTGTCAAGCAAAAGGAGAGTAAATCTGTGGTACTGCTTAGAAATTTTGTCAATATTTTTTTTATACCAGAATTGCGTAAAAAGTTGTTTTTTACGATAGGTATTGTTTTAGTTGTACATAGATTAGGTAACTACTTGCCGGTTATTGGTGTAGATATTGATAAGCTAAAGCAGCTCATGGATCAGCCAACAACGTTAGGGGGTATATTTGCTTACTTCGATCTTTTTTCAGGCGGAAATTTACAGCAATGTTCTATTTTTGCACTTGGAATTCAGCCTTACATTTCTGCTTCGATTATGATGCAAATTCTTACTTTATCAATTCCTTCGTTGGAAGTATTGAGTAAAGAAGGTGAATATGGTCGGAAGGTTATTAATCAATATACACGATACCTTTCATTGTTGGTCAGTGTTATTCAAGGTACCGGATTTGCATTTGTTATTGAGCGATATGGTCTTGTGCTTGATCCTGGATGGGCATTTAGAATTGTGTTTATTCTTTCACTTATGGTAGGGTCTTTTTTTGTCATGTGGTTAAGTGAGCAAATTTCATTGTTTGGGATCGGTGAAGGAAGTTCTATGATCATTTTTTCAGGAATTGTTTCTCGCTTTCCTGCTGATTTAATTAAAATGATAACGGCTGTTTATGAAGGCTATATTGATTTTTTTGTTGCCTTGTTACTTTTAAGTCTTGTAATCGCTATTATTAGTTGCATTGTGTTTCTTGAAAAAGGGGAAAGAAAGATACCGGTGCAGTATTCTAGGCGTGTTATTGGTAATAAAATGTATGCTGCTCAGAGTACTTATATTCCTTTTAAAATCAACACGGTTGGGGTAATGCCTGTTATTTTTGCTTCTGTTGTTATTGGTATGCCTCTTTCACTTGCATCATTTTTGAGTGGGTATTTTCCTTCTTTAAAAATTGTTGTCGATATGCTTGTCCAAGGAACGATATTGCATAGTGTCTTAACGTTTTTACTTATTATCTTTTTTTCGTTTGTATATACAGCTCTTGTTTTTAATCCAGATGAGCTTGCTGATAATATGAAAAAAAGTGGGGGTTTTGTTCCTGGGCTGCGGCCAGGAAAGCAAACAGCTGAATTTTTTAATTTTATTTTGACTCGAATTGGGTTGTCTGGAGCTGTTTATTTAGCATTTCTTGCGTTACTTCCAACTATAGTAAAGGCACTTTTGAATGTTCCTCTTTATTTAACAGGGCTTTTAAGTGGGACATCATTGCTTATTGTTGTTGGTGTTGCAATTGATACTGCTGCACAGGTTGAATCATACTTAATCGAATATCGATATGAAGGTTTTTTAAAGACTGGTAGATTTAAACGGCGAGCGTTGCGGCAATGAAGGCTATAATACCGTGCAATTATATTTTTTATTTAGAAGTTTTATTTGTGTTTTTTGCAATTAAAAACTTAACTTTTGCGTTTTAAAATGATTACAATAAAAAATAAATTTGCTATAGAAAAGATGTATACTGCTGGTCAACATCTGGCTGATCTTTTTGATCAAATTGAAACATTAATAAAACCAGATATATCAACTTTGTTTCTTGATGGGTATATAGAAGCTTTTATTAAAACCAAAGGTATGACTTCAGAAACTAAAGGATATGCTGGATATCGACATGTTAGTTGTATTTCGCTTAATGATGAATTAGTTCATGGAATTCCAGCTGCGCATAAGGTGTTGAAAGAAGGAGATCTTGTAAAAATTGATATTTGCGCTTCTTTCAAGGGGTATTGTGCTGATATGGCACGTCCTTTTATTGTTACGTTAGATCATACGGGTTTATTAACAAAAATGATAGAAGTAAGCAAACTGTCTCTTGATGCAGGAATTAGTAATGCAATTGCTGGAAATCGTTTATATGATATTTCAGCAGCGATTGGTGCAATAGTGCAACAGCACGGATATGGCATTGTACGTGACTTTGTTGGTCATGGAATTGGTCGTTTGATGCATGAAGAACCAGATGTTCCTAATTATGGAATTGCAGGCACTGGTCCAAAGCTTGTTACTGGTATGGCATTTGCCATTGAGCCAATGTTTACCGAAAAAGGATATGCTGTGTTTGTTGATTCAGATAAATGGACTGTAAAAACAAAAGATAAAGGTATTGCTATGCATCGAGAAGACACTGTTGTTATTATGCAAGAGCAGCCACTTATTATTACTCGACATTGCAGTTTGTAACAAAGCGATAGGTTATTGGCTATATGAAAAAAAATGATATAATAAAAATAGATGGAATTGTTAAAGAAGCACTTCCAAATGCAATGTTTAGAGTTGCAATAGAAGGTGGACATGAAATTTTGGCGCATGTTTCAGGCAAAATGAGAATGTTTTATATTCGATTGTTGCCGGGAGATCGTGTTGCGTTAGAGCTTTCTCCGTATGATTTAACAAGAGGCAGAATTGTGCTGCGGTATAAAGAATAATGAGTGAAATTTTTGAGGTTGTCAGATGAAAGTAAGAACATCAATTAAAAAAATTTGTAATGATTGTCGCATTATAAAACGCAAAGGCGTTGTTAGGGTTATTTGTCAAAAAGCACCAAAACATAAACAAAGACAAGGATAGGGTTTTGTATGGTTAGAATAGAAGGTGTGCCGCTTCCTGAAAATAAACGTGTTGAGTATGGATTAACCTATGTTTTTGGTATTGGGTTGAAATTGTCTCGTGACATTTTGTCCAAGCTCAATATTAATTATGATATTAGAGTAAAAGATTTAACTGATGAGCAAGCAGCTCGAATTCAAAAAGAAATTGCAACAAATTATAAGGTTGAAGGTGAGCTGCGCAAAGAGATTTCGCTTAACATTCGGCGACTTCAAGAAATAAAATGTTATCGTGGAGATAGGCATAAAAAGGGACTGCCTGTTCGTGGACAGCGTACAAAAACCAATGCACGAACACGTAAGGGACCGAAAAAAGCTCCAATTGCATTAAAACGTAAAGTTACAAAATAACGTATCAAAATAGATATAATAATTTGAGTCAACATAGGTGAAAGATGGCCTACAAGAAAAAAGCAAAAAAAACAAAATTAAAAGTTGAGACAGTTATTGCTCATGTTAAATCAACTTTTAATAATACAATGGTTTCTGTAACAAATTTGGCTGGTGATGTTTTGATGCAATCAAGTTCAGGGAGACTTGGTTTTAAAGGTTCTCGAAAAGGAACCCCATTTGCAGGATCACAAATCGGCAATATTGTTTCTAAAGAACTAAAAACTAATCATGGAACAAAAGATGTTGAGGTACAAGTTCAAGGGCCTGGTTCAGGTAGAGAAGCTTTTATACGTGCTATAAATGCTTCTGGTCTTCGAGTGAGAGTAATTCGAGATGTAACACCGTTGCCTCATAATGGTTGTCGTCCTGCAAAAAAGCGTCGTACATAATAAAATATAAACTTTATAAGCTATAATGGTATCTATGGATAAAAAATTAATAAATAATAGTTCAGATCGAAAAAAAGAAGGTTCTGGTACCGCTGCGAATGTAAACAAATCTTTACCGAAAAAAACCTCTGAATATGGTCGGCAATTGCGACAAAAGCAACAAGTAAAACAAGCATATGGTATGAGGGAGCGTCAATTTGCTCGCTTTTTTGACATTGCATTGCGTCAACGTGAAGGTGCAACTGGTGAAAATTTTTTAAGTTTACTTGAGCGTCGTTTGGATAATGTTGTATTTCGCTTGAAATTTGCTAAAACTCGTAAACAGGCTCGTCAGATGGTTTCTCATGGGCATATTTTTGTTAATAATGCGCGTGTTCATACGGCATCATATCTTGTTGGCGTACAGGATGTTATTAGTGTAGATCCACGTACAATGCAAAATGAAAGCTTTGTTGAGTCTGTTATTGATAAGCGCTTGAAGGTTGGAATTAAAACACCTGATTGGCTTGAGTTAGATAAGAAGAATCGCGTTGGATATGTTTTACGTAATCCAGTAAGAGCTGATGTTCAAATGCCTATTGAAGAACATTTAATTGTTGAATTTTATTCAAAATAGTTCTGATTGGGTGATATACGGTTTTGTGTGCAGGAGGATTGATGGAAAAAACATATAAACAGCTGACTATTCCAAAATTAAGTTGGGATAAAAAAACATTTACAAATACAAGTGCTACGTTAATTGCACAGCCACTAGAGCCTGGATTTGGTATTACTATTGGTAATGCCTTACGACGAGTTCTTTTGAGTGCTATAGAAGGTTCTGCAGTTACATCTTTTATTATTAAAGGCGCTAATAACGAGTTTGCTGCAATACCAGGAATGGTTGAAGATGCTTTGCAAATTGCACTTAATATTAAAGAAATTGTTATTAAAAGTTCAAATGGGTTACCTGGTAAAATGGTGGTTAAAAAGAATACTCAGGGTCCTGTAACAGTGGCTGACATTGTTCCAGATCAACATCTTGAACTGATTAATAAAGATCATGTGATTGGAACTGTTTCAGTAAATGGTAGTTGTGAAATTGAGTTTTTTGTTGAAAATGGACGTGGATATCAATCTGCGCAATGGCCTCATGATAAGCAATATCAAGAAGATGATCGAATTTTTATCGATGCTTTTTTTTGTCCTATTACTCGAGTTATGATTGATGTTGAAAAGACTCGTGTTGGTGAGGCAATTGATTATGATAAATTAATTTTAAAAATTGATACTAATGGGTCAATTACCCCTATTGATGCGATTCATTATGCAACCTCAGTTTTAAGAACTCAGTTGGAGCATTTTTTACATGCTGCTGAAATTCCATTTAATCAGCTTGGCTCTGCCCATGATATGGTTGATGAAAAAAATTATTCATCAGAAGAAATAACTAGTCACGTTATTTCTAATTTTAAATCACTTCCTCTCGATTTGATTTTAAAACCAATAGAAGATCTTGAATTGACAGTTCGAGCTCACAATTGTTTAAAAACTGCAGGAATCAAGCGTGTTATTGATCTTGTTAATTTGAGTGAAGAAGGATTACTTGGAATTAAAAATTTTGGCCGTAAATCTTTTACTGAAGTAAAAGAAAGCGTAGAGGCTGCCGGTCTTTATTTTGGAATGAATCTTAAAGAAGAAGATGTATTAAAAGCAATTGAACAACGTGACAACCCTAATTGAAAGTGAGTTACCTTTATGATGCATCAGAATGGTAGAAAAAAATTAAATATGAGTGGATCTCATAGGATTTCTGTATTGCGAAATCAAGCGATACATTTGATTACCTTTGGGCATTTAACAACAACAAAAGCTCGCGTCAAAGAAGTACAAAAATTCGTTGAAAAAATTGTTACAGTTGCAAAAACAGGTAATAATTTTAATGCTCGTCGACGAGTTGCTGCTCTATTACCTTATAAACCAGAAGCTGTTATTAAACTTTTTAATTCGATAGCTCCTTTGTATATTCAAAGACCAGGTGGATATACACGAGTTATTAATCTTGGAAGACGTCCAAGTGATACTGCTTCAATTGCTCGTCTTGAATGGGTTGAGTAGTTTTTTATGTCAATTATAAAAAAAATTGAGGTTGTGCTTGAAAAAGTACAACCTTTTATTATTTCTCATGGTGGCAAAATTATTTTTGATCATTTTAAAGATGGAATAGTTTTTGTTCGTCTAGAAGGTGCGTGTGTTAATTGTCCAGCATCAATGTATACTGTTAATATAGGTCTCAAGCAGGCATTGCAAGCAGAAATTGTTGAAGTAATTGATGTAGAAATAATCGAAAATTATGAGTAGGGGGTGATTGATTATGAAACTTGGATATTTTATTGTGTATGTTGAGGATTTGCTCAAAACTATTAATTTTTATGAAAAAGCATTCGGTTTAAAGACAAGATTTATCAATCAAACAAATCAGTATGCAGAAATGGAAAATGAAAAAGGATCTATTGTACTTGCCTTTGCAGATGAACAATATGTTTCCAAGCATTGTGTTTCTGATTTTAGAAAAAATAAAAATGGTACCATTCCTGCCGGTTTTGAAATTGCATTTGTTACTCAAAACATTGATTCTTCCTTACAAAAAGCATTAAACGCAGGCGCAACATTAATAGTTAAACCTGTTCAAAAACATTGGGGCCAGACCGTTGCCTATGTTACCGATATCAATGGAATTTTGGTTGAACTGTCTACTCCAATACAATAATCATTAATACATGATGTTAAAAAAATATTTTTTTAATACTCCTTTTGGTTCTGTTGTTTCTGTCGCAGATGATAATTTTTTGTATTTGTTACAGTTTGCAGATGCTGATTTATTAAAACAAAAGCTTGAGCAGATCGAGCAAAACTTTCATACAAAAATTATTGATGGCGCTACGCTTTTGACAAATAGGATTGAGCAAGAACTTATGGGCTATTGCAAAGGTGCTTTGAAAGAATTTACGATCCCATTATTTACTTATGGAACACAGTTTCAAAAACAAGTGTGGAATTTTTGTTCTAAAGTTGAGTATGGAAAAACAATCAGCTATAAAGGTCTTGCTGAAGATATGGAAAACAGATTAGCTTTGCGTGCTGTTGGAACTGCTTTAGCTGCCAACTTGCATGCAATTGTTATCCCATGTCATAGAATTATACGATCAGATGGAGCTTTTAGTGGTTATGTAGCAGGAGTTGAAAAAAAGCTGCAATTGCTTGCCCATGAACAATTATTTAAAAATATGCATTAAAAACTATTCGAATCTGAATAATAATGTATTGTATCTATGTTTAATGTATATTTGCCACAAAAGGAATCAGTATGCTTATTTTTAAAGCTTTTTTGCCAATTATAACATTTATAAGTATTTTTTTGGGGTCGGGAGTTTATTTTGCATACATAGGATATTTGAATGCGTTTTATCAGGTATCTCCAATTGCAGCAATTTTTCCTGCCTTGATTCTTGCATGGGTATTGCATAATAAGTCTGCTGATCAAACCATGCAATCCTGTATTAAAGGAGCCAGCCATCCTGATATAATAGGAATGTGTTTAATATTTGTTTTGGCAGCTATTTTTAGTCAGGTAACTCGCTCAATAGGGAGTGTTGATGCAACTGTTAGTTGCGCCCTTTCATTGATCAAGGGTGAGTTTTTGTTAATAGGGTTATTTTTAACTGCTGCTTTTATTTCAACAGCGATTGGAACGTCTATGGGAACGATTACAACTATTGGACCAATTGCCGTTGGATTAAGTCAGCAGGGAATTTTTCCAATGGGTCTTTCAATCGCAACAGTTGTTGGTGGAGCTATGTTTGGTGATAATCTTTCGCTTGTTTCAGATACTACGATTGCTGCAGTTGCTTCTCAAGAAGCAGATATAATTGAAAAGTTAAAACTGAATTCTTATGTTGCTATTATTTCTGCATTAGTTACTGTTTTCTTATTATCTTTTTATCACGCAAAATCTGTGTCTGTTGATTTGTATGACTATCAAATGGTTTTAATGCTTCCGTATCTTGTTTTGATACTTTTGTCTACATATGGGGTTAATGTTTTTGTTGCCCTAATGACAAGTATTACAACGGCTGTTGTAATTGGATATTGTGGAGGGTCTTATTCATTAGTTCAGTACAGTGCTGATGTTGTGAAAGGATGTAGCAGCATTCAGGATATTTTAATATTATCGCTTTTGATAGGTGCTCTTTCAGGTCTTATTAATACAAACCTTCAAGCGGGAATTGAAAATTTTATTGCCAAAATTGGAATCATAAATAAGCGGTTTGGTCAATGTCTGATTATACTATTGGTCAGTCTTTTTGATATTTTGATTGCAAATAATACGGTTGCAATTATTATGACTGGCCCAATTGCTCGCTCTATTGCACAGCGCTTTTCAATTAAACCTCATGTGAGTGCGGCATGGCTTGATATTTTTTCGTGTGTTTTTCAGGGAATAATTCCTTATGGGGCTCAAATTTTGCTTGCAAGTTCTCTTGCAGGCCTTTCGCCACTTGAAATTAGTCCACAGGTTTATTATTGCTATATTCTTGGATTTGTTTCGGTATGCTTTGTCTTTTTAAAAAAACAATAGAATGATTCCTTTTTAGAATTTAATAAAATTTTTATTGATTTTTTATTTTCAAAGCGTATTATTATTGAGAGTGTATTTTTAATTGAGAGCTTTTTTCAATAATTTATTGTATAATTGAAATTTTTAGTGTCGATTGTAATCATTTTAATTATAAAATAATTAGGGAATATAAAATAATAGGAAATCTGTATGATTAAGTTGATAAGGATGTTTATTTTTAGTCTTTGTTTTGGGCTATGCTCAAATCTATTTACTCCTATACAAAGTAGTAGTGAAAATATATCCAATGAGATAATATCTAAAGATTTAAATCTATTGCATGACAGGTCTCATGGGTCTGAAAAAAATTTGTATGATCAGCCAATTGAAAAAACTACATCTAAATCTCGCCAGAGGATGAGTGGTGGAAAAATTTTTGGCATTGTAATTGCTGTTATATTCGGAGCTGTCCTTGGAGGTTTATTGCTTGGTGCTGTAATTGTCCCTTCTATATTAGCTCTTATTTCAATTTGTTTTAGATAAAGTTTTTAAAAATGCATAAATGATGGAGTTATTATAATGAAAAAAAAATTTTTAATTTTGGGACTGTTAAGTTGGCTTCCTTTTATATATGCCCCTATGTTAAAAAATTCGGTTATTGTTGATCAAACGGTATTAGATGTTAAGGCAAATTCAGAGAATTCAGTTTGTAACGAAAAAGTAGAAAATGTCAATAAATCAGCGCGTCTTCGAATGACGGGACGGGTTATTGGCATAATTGTATTAGTATTGGTTGGCTTGGTAGTAGCAACATTAGGATTTGTTTTTGGTTTTATTCATTATCTTAACTTTGCTTTCTCGATGGGATGGATACAGAAATAAAAAATTTTTATTTCTATTTATATCCTACAAATCCAAATCACATATAAGGTTAAAAAGAATTAACTAAATTTTATAATAAGTTCAGCATTAATTATTTATCAAAAAAAATTTTTCTATAATCGCCATAGTAAGCGATTAATTTTAAACCATGAGCTATTTTTAAAAGTATTTTAATTTTTCACAAAAAGATTCAGATATACTCTTTCTGCAAATTCTAAACTATCTGATTGTTTATTGTGAGAAAAATTTCTTATCTATCAAGTGTAATGTAATTAATCTTAACACTATTGCCAATTAAATTGTAATGCTTAAAATAAACAACTTTTGTAAAATTTGTGAATATTTGATATACAAGCCACTTAGTTTCAAGTCCTCACGCGCAAATATCTTGTTTTTTTTTCAAGATCTTTTTTTAAATAATTTGAACTTGAAATTTGATTTTTTAAATCAGCTTAATAGATTGAATTGAATTATTTTTTGTATCGTTGTGGATATGACTTTTTTATTTTTTCGATTTATTTTTTACTGTTTATTTTTTCAAAATTTTTTTGCAGGTTTTGTAGCAGAAACGTTGGTCAAAGTTCCGGGTGGATATACACCAATATCAACTTTGGTGGTTGGTGATACGATTGTTTCTTGTGATCATGATGGCAAAAAGGTTTACGAAAAGGTTATTTTAACAACAAAATATTATTCTGAGAAACTATGTCATTGCAGATCAGAATCAAATAATTTTTATGCAGGGTCAAGTCAACTTATTTTCAATTCTGTAACAAAGTCATTTGTTTTTCCTCATGAATTGAGTGTGAATGATCCTTGTGTGTGCAAAACGATTGATGAAAAAGAAGTTGAGTTATATGAAATCATTATTTCGGGGAACCACCTTTTTTATATAACAGAAAGTGATATTCCTGTTCATAATATGATTGAAATTCCTCTTGAAATTATTCAGTTGGTTGGCAATCAAATGACTTTTCGTCTTAATGATGTATATGCCGCTCTTTTGTATGCGGGTTTTATATTTGCTGTTGAATTTTTCAATAATGTTCCACAAAAGCTTTATCTTATTGAGGATACGGATAAAGAGAAAAATATTCTTCTTTCAAAGAATAACTCAAAACGAGAGGTTCAATTTTATAGGTTAGGCAGAGAACGATATTGTTCGATGCATGATTTTTTGAAAAATACAAAGTTTGGTCGTGATATTGCAAGTAAAATTGAACCAACCAAAAAGAAGGTACATGGTGTACGGGTTTATAGAGTTCTTGAAAAAATTCCCGAATATGGTCTTGAGAAAGGTGATCAAATATATGTTGATCGTGCACATTGTGATCATCTTGAAGTATTTACTAAGCATGGTGATGCAGTATTGGTTTTAAATCTTGATGGAACAAAAAATGACTCAAAAACTGTACGTAGTATGGGAAGAAAGATATGAAACAGTTTCAATTAATAGATATATGCAAAAGAATTATTTTTGCAATTCAGAAATTTGAAAAAATTCTTAAAAGAGATTTGGTAGGTCCTATCGACCTTGTTGAATTGACTCATAATGTTGAATCAAAAGAATGTGATATTGATATCCTTAAAGACGCTCTTGAAAATATTGAAAATAAAAAATCATTCTCAGGTGAAGAAATTCTTCGGTTTGTTGTTGCATTTCATGTTGGTCTTATTCGCATCTCTGTTATGATTCGTGATGTGCATAATGTTGTTTCACTTGCATCACAAGAAATTCTTGAGGTACAAGGAACAACTGTATCTTTAAAGAATAAAAAGAAGGAAAGAGGCAAGAAGCAATAAAAAATAAATGACTGTTTTTAACAAGTGAATTGCAAAAATTTTCTGTTGAATCTTTGCCTTTGAAGAAAGGCAGCCCAACGCAATTACCTTCTTGTTTAATCATTAAAAAATGCTTTTATGTTGATCTTGCGCATTTGAATGGTTTGATTCGCATGGCAATCCTATTGGAGTTTTAAATTTTGATGGTTCAAGTAATCAATCTAAAAGCAATCGTGTAAGTGGAAGAAAGTTATGTTTGTAAAAAAAATAACGTCTATTTATAAGTGTGTAGCACGTGCGATTAATAAATTAGAAAAATCAAATCACAATTATCCTTCATTAGTTTATCCATTTAATGTCCAAAAGTTGATAGCAGGTTTGACAGTGCGTAGTGGCTTGACAAATCTCATTAGTAAAGGATTTTTAATTGTAAACAAGGGTGATGTATCTTTCAAAAAAGCTTTATTGGTACTTTTTTATTTCGATCAAGGATTGTTTTCAGTAAATGAAATTCTTGATGAAATCATAAATCTTTCCTGTCAAGTATTATCAAATATTAGTCATTACTACAATGATTATGAAAAAAATCTTAACCCTTATTCTACTAAAAAAGTTACTTTTAAAGAAAAAGCTATTACTAAAATCTATAAAGATATTATTAATGCATTGGATGTAATTCAAAAGGGTCTATTACAAAAATCTCTCATCAATGCTCCTGCAATGATACAAGCAATTGAAGGTGTTAATCCTGATATCAATCTTTTATCTGAAGGAATTGCAATTGTTAAAGCGCAAAGAAAATTTACTTATTATGATATTGTGTTAATCATGAATCGTTTTGTTTGTGGACTTACTCGATTACTGTATATAACACGTGATATTCAAGATGCGATTGATATACTGAATCAAGAAATTGAATGCGAACAAGAATTACGAGTGAAAAACAATAGTGGTGTTACAAAATGAATAAAACTGTTGAAAATTTTACCGATATTTATCGTGATGTTATCTATGCAATTACAAAAATGCTGCATAAGCAAAATAGCTTTGATGAGCAACGACTTTTATTGCAACGAGTACCAGAGACGATTGCTCTGATAGATTTGGTCAATCAAGAGCTTAATCCTTTTATTAAAAATTTTAAATATATTGAAAGTAAAAAAAAATTTTCGTATGACCAAGTAATTACTATTGTTCGATGTTTTCATAAAGGGCTTTTGTCTATTGAAAAAATTGTTCGTGCTTTATTTGATTGCATCATCATCACTTCAAGAACTACCCTCACGCAAGAAATGATTCAAAAGAGTAAAGCTGTTTTTCATTATCAACGGGAAGTTATTAAAAAATCGATTATCACAGAACCTTATAAAGAGATTGTTATAGCCATTTCTTACATTGAATTTAGTTTTGATAAGGGTGTTGGTTGGAAAATGACATTTCCTGTTGTGCTTGACTCACTTATTGAAAAAATAGAAAATATGGAAGTTGCAATTAATTTTTTAATTGAGGGAATTTCAATTGTTAATAAAACAAAAGAGCTTTCTTGTTTTGACATTATTTTGATAATGAATCGTTTTCATGTTGGGCTTTTACGTATAGATTGCATGATTCAAGCAATTAAAAATATGCTTGTGCGCGCATTTGTATGTATCCAAAACGAACAGGCGTTTGAATCCTTGTGAGCATAAAAATATACAAAAAAAATGATTTACATGAGATTAAACTTTGGAACATAAGGATTTATATAAAAATGAAACTGTGGAATATAAGGATTTGTATAAAATAAAAACACAATATATTTCTTATATTCAAAACACTCAAGTAATGATGCAAGAGATAAGGTTGAAACTTGGTATTCTTTAGTTAAATGCTGAAAAAAATAATGCATTATACGTAAGGTATCTTTTATATTATTTTTTTCAGCTTGATTAGGAAATTCTATGAATTTACTTTTTTGGCGGTAATCCCAACACAGATTTATTTTAATTGATTGATCAAGCAATTTAAGATTTTTAAAAAAATCATGATCATGATTATGTATTGCTGTGCAATCATGCTTTATTAATGGATTTGCATCTGAATTTTC
Source organism: uncultured Pseudomonadota bacterium (assembly GCA_964529835.1). Classification (GTDB taxonomy): domain Bacteria; phylum Babelota; class Babeliae; order Babelales; family Vermiphilaceae; genus CAZGZQ01. Next base: position 510,102 of record CAZGZQ010000001.1, on the reverse strand, counting down.
TTTTATTTTAATAAGCGGAACAATCACATTTGAAAGAAAATAATGAACCTTTTTGCGCATCTGCTTGCTTGTGTTTTTTAAAGAATAAAGAGTATTCAAATCACTACCGGTCTGGGTAATAATAGCAACCCAAACATCAGATACAGTATTTTCAGCGCATGTTATTGTATTATATAGAAGCCCAATTGCAAAAATAATAAAAAATAACTGTTTTTGAAATAGCATTTTTTTAGAAATCTAATTACTTATAATATAATACATTGATCATGCGAATTGCACAAATTAAATCTATCTTTATATAAAAAAGTATAATATTTTAAATACATTAAACACGAGCATAAATGGCTTAATGTAAAGATAGGAAGGTCTGTTTTTTTGCTTAAATAATTTAAGCATTTGCTCATTGATAATACTGTATGTTGTGATGTCAAATTGGTGTATGCGATTAATATTTTTTTGTTTTCTTGAAATAGTGTAAACGAAAGAGTCGCATCACAAAGAGCTATTTGCTTGATTAACCAATTTTTGCGAAGATTCGTGCAATTATATTTTTCACGATACGCTTTTGAATCATTGATCATAGTGATAGCATTTGTAATCATCGTTGCGATTATTGTATGCGTTTTTTTATTAACAAGGCTCAATGTATATATGATTTTTGTTGGTTGTTGATTCAAGTGGTCAGCAATTAAAAAGAGACATTTGGCAAAAAGTTCTTCCTGTGAAAAAGATTTATTTTTAAAGCTTTTCATCTCTATTAAACAACATTTAAAAAAAGTATGAGCAAACAAAAGAAAAAAATATATACCAAAATAGTTAATGAATGAATGATTTTTTATCTTATTTTTTTTCATAATGACTATTTTAAAGATATTTATCAGCAATTTTATGAAGATTTTGTATAATTATCAAGATTAATGAGAAAATTTCTAAAATATTTTATATATAAGAAATTTTATTTTATTAATTAAACTGTAAATCAAACAATGATTATTATAAACCATGAATTGTGTATGGTTTATAATAATCACGGTTAATCATTCTTATGAATTATTTTAAAATACTTCCATTAGGCACTTTTTTCTCAGTTGTTATTAAACATATTGCTCCCTTATCATCTTCAAATCCAAGAAGTAGGAATTGAGAAATAAAGCCTGCAATATTTTTTTCACCTAAATTAACGCACACCCTACAATTTTTTTCCCAATTAATTGCTTAGGGCTATAATTGATCGTTACTTGTGCTGAAGTTTGTAATATCCCAATTTCAGGACCAAAATCTACCTTAATTTTGTAGGCTGGTTTTTTTGCACGAGGAAATGACTCAACATTAATAATTGTTCCTGATCGTAATGCAACTTTTGCAAAATCATCATAGGTTATTTGATTCATTATTCTATTCCAATATACATATCAACAATGACACTGCCCTCAGGAGCTTGACTTTCGCCATATACTTCAAAATCAGCTTGATAGTTGCGTTTTTTACCAGAAATGATTCTATTTTTTTCTGATTTCCATATTGATTGCCATGCATTAACAACAATGCCTGGCATTGTGCCAGCATCTGTTTTGTAATGAAGATATGTTTGAGCCGGAATTTGCAAGGTTTCAAATTCGTCAGAAGATATTTCTTGGTTTGCTAAAGCCTCATGTCCCCAAAAATACGTATAATAACCTGTATAATCGGTTTCATAGTCGGTATACACAGAATACATAAGTCCCTGTGGTTGGTTTTTACCAATTAAGGAATAATATTTTGAAATTGTCTTGCCAATAACTGCCGTTGTTGCATTTGATTCTAATGCATTTGATGTTCTCATTTTTAAACCCACAAGATTAATTGTTGGCTTTGAAATAATTGTTGGATGGTTCACTGGACACCTTTTTATAATTTCTATAATGTGTTTTCAATAATGCATATTATAATACCAAAGTGCAAAAAATTTGCTATAATGCGTTGTTTGTATAAAGCAAATTTATTAAAGAGGATATGTGCAATGAAACTTGGAATTTATAAACATTATAAAGGCAACCTTTATCAAGTCATTGGCCTTGCATGTCATACAGAAACAGGGGAATCTCTTGTTGTGTATCAATCATTATATGGTGATTATGCCCTTTGGGTAAGGCCTGAGGTAATGTTTTGTGAGACCGTTGAGTATAATAATCAACATATGAATCGCTTTACATTTGTTGGCAATCCATTGAAAGTAGCAACAACGATATAAAAAATTTTAAAGGATTTTATGTATGAACGTTCTTTTGTTTTCTGGTTCTTTGCGTGGTGATTCGTTAAATAAGAAGCTTATTATAATTGCATCAAAATTTATTGAAAATAGTGGGCATAAGGCAACAATATTAGATTTAAAAGAGTTTCCATTTCCTTTATATGATCAAGATATGGAAGATATGTATGGAATATCAGAATCAGTTAAAAAAATGAGTTCTCACATAGCGTTGGCTGATGCTTTAATGATTGCAACACCAGAATATAATGGATCGATTCCTGGGGTTTTGAAAAATTGTATTGATTGGCTTTCTCGAGTTGAGCCTTTACCGATTAAAGGCAAGCAACTATTGCTTCTTTCAGCCTCTCCAAGTTTTTTGGGTGGTGTAAGAGGTTTGTGGCATACTCGTGTCCCTTTTGAAGCCTTAGGAGTTCATGTTTATCCAACAATGTTTATAGTGTCAAAAGCTGATGTGGCATTTGATGCATATGATAAACTTATTGATTTAAAAAAAATGAAGGAACTTGAGTCTCTTGTGTCTGCTTTTATCTTTTACTGTTCAAGAAAGAATATATGATTTTACCATCTGTTATTAATACAAGTAATATAAATAAACAAAAAGAATTTAAGAATTTGTTTGAAAATTATAATCATGTAATTAGTTTTGTTAATAAAGACGTTAATGAAATTATTGCAGATCCTATAACAGTTATTGTTCATAAAGCAATTTCTGTAGGAGATACTATTTTTGTAGAAGATACGTCACTTGATGTTGTTGGGCATGATTTTGGAATTGCAATTAAACACAAAGTAAACGAACTTGCAAATGCTATCGGGTGCAAAGCTGTTTGGAATGTGTATATGGCTTTTTGTCAGCAAAATACGGTGTTTATATTTAAAGGTTCTGTTGCTGGGGTAATTTCTAGCAAAAAAGGTGAAAGTGGATTTGGATTTGATCCATATTTTATTCCTGATAGTTGTACAAAAACATTGGCTGAAGAAAAATTAAATCAGTATAATGCTCGTGCATTGTGTGTTGATGCTATTATGCACGGCAATATGTTTGCTATTGAATCTGCCACTATTGATTTTGAAAAATATAGATTGCAAAGCGATAACTATTGAATTATAATACATTTATTTTTTTGGAATGTATGAACTATCTATTTTTATTTTTTATTGTAACAAATCTTTTTTCATGTCAATTGCCTTTGGATATACAAAAAAAAATTGCTAATTTTATACTTTGTCAAAAAGAGCCAAATATAGTTCCATTGCAAAAACATGTAGATAATTATGAAGGTCTTGTGTTTCCATCAACAGGTTCTTTTGTTTTTATAAAATCAATGTCTGGTCAGACAGAAAGCACTGAATATCTCCTGTCTTTAGAGCAAAATAACACTGTATTGCCCAATGTTCAGTTATGGTTTAATTATCACACATTTCGTATCGATGATGATTTAAAAAAAGTTCAAAATAGCCTTACAAATGTAAGTGGAATCGCTGCAAGAAATAGAGTTTTTTTTGATAAGAACGATACATTGTTTCTTATTGCAACACAAAGAAGTGAAAATAATTTTAAGATTACTATACGGCCTATTGTAAATGCTGAAAATATAGTAATTCAATATTTTTGTCAAAGTTTTTATTCGCCTTGCTTGCATTATGATCCAGATGGTATCGAATATTCTTTTTTTGCCGAAAAAGATAATTTTTTTTATTTGAATCGTCAAAAGTTCATTTATAAATTTTCCAAACAATTTTATACTGTTAATGAAAAAAAAATACCTATTGAAACATGTTTTTCTCAAGTTAAAAAGCATGAATATATTGGAAAAGATACATTTGTTGTATTAATGAGTTCAAAAAAATTATTTTTTATGGTTGACGATGAAAAATTAATTGTAAAAAAGCAGTCTTTTGTGTATCACGATGAGATAAAAAAAGAGTATGGTGTCATTTCTTTTTCAGCATGCCAAGAAGAAAGAACATTAAATGATCGTGCACGTCTTATTGCTGTGTTGGTAGAAAATGAAATTGAGAAAAAAGTCCTTTTAATTGACTTATTAAATCCTAATTTGAACGCTCATACAGTATATACTTGTGATAAAGATCAGCCCTATGATCGAATCTCTTTTGTTGGTAATACAATCTCATTGTGGGTTGATGATCCTTTTATTCTTGATGCTTTGCAAATCACATTGCCTAATGAATGTATTGATGATTATAAAAATTCATTGTTAGTTTTAGATATATTTAAACAAGCACCTGAAAATGTTATAGAATGTTTTAAAAATTTAAATACTAATAATTCTTCAGCAATAAAAAATCATGATGAAGACAACAAATATTTAAAAGTTTTATTATCAAAAAAAGAATATAATTATCCTGTGCGGCTTTTTTCAAAAGATGGGTTTTTTAAGATAGCTAAATTTTTTTGTTTTGGAGCATTATTTCTTTGTATAAGTATGGCTATTATGGCGAAGGCAAAAAATTTTTTTTAAAATAAGTTTTGTTTTATGGTATATTTTTATACAATTAAATAGCAAATGAGAAAAAAATGCATTTTTCAAATACTTTTTTGTTAACTTTAATTGCGTTGAGTATTTTTTTATCTGTATTATTTTTTCTTCAAAAAAACTCAAAAATCAAGCCTGAAAAAGGAATCATTGTTATTTTTAATGGTCCTTCTTCTGCAGGAAAAACAACGGCTCAAAAAAAGTTACAGTCAATTTCAAAGGAATTTTTTTTAAGAATAGGTATTGATTCATTTTTTGATGCTTTGATTGTAGAGCCAGATTTGACGCAGTTTCAAAAGGAAGGAATTTTGAAGCAATATACTCCAAACGGTGAGCTTATTCGTTCGATTATAATGACACGTGATACAGATGACAACCAGATTGTCCCGCTTACAGTTGGCTCTGCAGGGATTCGCATTATTCATGGAATGCATAATGCGCTTGCAGCCTATGCTGATGCAGGCAATAATATTATTGTTGATTATATTTTATATGATCCTAAATGGATTCTTGATTTGAAAAAAGTTTTGAATAATTACACGGTTTATCTTGTTGGTTTTAAAGGGCCTTTATCAGTTATAGAAGAGCGAGAAAAAAAACGAGCAACTTCTCCTGTTGGTCATGCACGAAGTCATTATAATACTGTGCATCAAGGCATGAAATATGATTTAATTGTTGATATTGAGCAAAGTCCAGATGTCATAGCAGATACAATTAATCAATATATTATTCAGAATAAAAACCCTTCTGCATTAAAATCATTATAGATAGCACTATGTATTTTGAGTTATTAAATAGATGTATTAAAGCTTTGCCCATAATCATAAGAAGATGTTAGCATAATTCTTTGATTTGAATAACGCTTCCTTGAGGTTTTTTTTCAACAATAAAATGGACAGGAAATTGATCTTTCATTGCAGGCAGATGTGAAACAACAATAATTTTTTCAAAATCATCTTGAATTTTATACATAGCATCCATGATAGCAGCAAGACCTTCCTCATCTTGAGATCCAAACCCTTCATCAATAATAAGTGTTTGTAATGCGGTGCCTGCTTTTTTGGCAAGTAATTTTGAGATTGCAATTCTGAGTGCCAAATCAATGCGAAATGCTTCTCCTCCAGAAAACATTTCATAAGGTCTAATACCCATATTGTCACTTATTTTAATATCCAAAGTTTCTTTTGTTCCACCGCTTTTTAAATCTTTTAATGATTCAATAAAAAGTTGTGTTTGGTTATTCGTTAATTTTGAAAGAAGAAGGTTTGCATCGTGTTCAATGTCAGGAATTGCTTCTTCAATTAAAAGGGCTTGAAGTCCATCTTTTCCTGTTGCATGTGCAATAATTTGATAATCTTTAATTGCTTGAGAAACTGTCTCCCTCTCTTCTACTAACTGGGCTTTTTCTTTATGCAAGGTTTGATAATGTGCAATTTTTGTTTTGAGTTCAAAATATGATGTATCTACGATCTCTTTTTCATGATTTGCTTTTATAATTTTTTCTTTAATAATAATTAGCTTTTCTTTACTTTGATCGCAGAGATTTTGAATTTTTGTGTCAAGATTTTTTTCTAAAAAAGCAAGTTCTGTTTTACTGTTTTTCATGTGCAAAAAAAGAGTGAATAATAATTCACGTTTTTGTTTGAATTGTTTTGACATCTGTTCGCTTTGTGATAATATTTGGTTAATCTCAATAAGCTTTTTTTGAATATCTTGAGATGCTTTTGCGTCATAGTGTATTTCATTAAGTTGCTTTATTTTTTCTTTTTTCAACCGTAATTGGCATTGATATTGTGAATTTTGATCATTCCAATTTTGTTCTATTTTTTCTGTTTCTTCTGTAATTAATTTTTTTAGCGCTTGTTGCTTAATATCAAGTTCTTTTTTTTCTTGTAAAAGTATTGGCTCTTGTTGTCTATGTATTTGATATGCTTGCAAAAGTTGTTTTTTTTCTGTTGCATTTTTTTGAATCGCAACTGTTTTTTCGTGAAGCAGAATAATTTTTTCTTTGAGTTTTGGTAAAATTGATTTAATTTTTTCAATTGTTTTTTGAGTCGATAATTCCTCTTGTTCAAGAGAATGGTGTAAAAATTTTTTGCGATTAATAGAAAGGTTTTGATTGCACAAAGGACATGCAGGATCTTTTCCTGGCTGGCTTGCAATCATATCTTTTTTATCTGAGATCTGTGAAAGTAATATATTAAGATTATTTCTTTTTGCAATAATGGCTTGATATGTTGTTTTTCGCTGTTCAAGACATTTTTCAAAAAAAGTTTTTTTTTGCTCAAGAGTGTGAGATTCAATTTCAAGTAGTTCGTATGTATGCAAAGAAGGTATTTTTTCTAACTGTTCTTGACAATTATTTTTTTGTAATTCAAGTTGGCACGCAACATTTGATAGTTGTATTAGTTCATTTGATTGATTGTTTTTTAATGTTTCTGCTTGATTGAGTATCGTTTCAAGCGAGATTATTTCTTTTTGAAGGTCGATTTGATCTGTTTGAAGTTTTTGTTGAAAATGTAATTCATGCATTAAATCGTTCTGTTGTTTGAGGTAAGATTGTAGTGAATAGGCTTGATATTGTTTTTTTTCTTTTTTAAAAATTGCATATTCTTTTTTAATTTGAGTTTTTATATTTTCAAGGTCATTTAAAATTTTTACCTTTGTTTCTTCGAGTTTTTTTTGTTGGTTTGATTGTTCTTGAAAGCAGTTATATTCTTGTTCTGCAGCTGTGTAAAGATGTATATTTTGTTCAAAGGTTGTATGTTTTATTATTCGTTCAGTTTGAATTTTTTCATACTCTAAGGCAGTTTCTTTTTCTGATACAAGGGTATTGTCAATTTTGCCTATAAATGTATCAAGTGTTACAAGGCGAGACTGTTCCATTTTTATTTTTTGCAAAGCTTTTGTTCTAATTGTGTCATAAAGACCCAATCCTAAAATTGCAGAAAAAACTTCTTTTCGTTCCTTTGCTGATTTTTTTGAAAATTCGTTTGCGCTTCCTTGTTTTAAAAAGGCTGAGTTAATGAATGATTCATAAGAAAGTCCAATGACGGATTCTATTTTTTCTTGAGTATCGCGTGTTGTTTTTTCTGTGAGGGCAATCCATTGATTGTTGGTCGTATTTAAAAGGCCAAATTCCAATTGTAGGTGAGCTTTATTGTTTTGAATGGTTAATTCACGTCTAATTTTATATTTTTGATTATTGCAAGAAAACTCTCCAATAACCATCATATGTGTCTGACCAAGTCTCATGAGCCCTTGGTCTGGTTTTACACTTGTTAATGTTTTACGGGCAGCTCCCCATATAAGCCATGTTAATGCTTCAAGAAGTGCAGATTTGCCATGACCATTTTTGCCTGAAAGATAAATTAAATGATAAGGATCAAAATTAATTGTTTGAGTTGTTGGACCATAACTCAAAAAATTTTTTAATTGTAATTGATGAGGAATCATTTTTTAATCCTTTAGGTCAAATCAGAATGTATTTTTTTAAATCAATATATTACTATTACATTGTTTATCATTCTATTATTTCTTTTTTTGCAAGGTGCCATGTATGAATAAAACTATTTTTCGTGAATATGACATTCGAGGAGTTGTTGATACTGACTTTATGATATCAGAAACTGATCGATTGGCTAATGCTATTGGATTTTTTATTAGTGAGCAAAAATGTGTATCGCGTTCTATTGTTATTGCAAGAGACGCAAGGCAAAGTTCTCCCTTGATTAGTGATATTATTAAAAAAGCCTTAAATAAAAGCGGTTTTTCTATTATAGATATCGGGATTGTTCCCTCACCTGTTGCTTACTTTGCACATCATTATTATAAATCAGCAGCAGTGCTCATGATTACTGCATCTCACAATCCACCTGAATATAATGGTATTAAAATTGTAGTTAATAAAACTCCAATATGGGGCAAGCAAATTCAAAAAATATATGCTTATTATCAAGAAAAAAAGAGTATCAGTTATGGTAATCAAGGAAAAATGCAAGAAATTGATGCAGTAACTCAATATGTTAATCACATGGTTACCTTATTTCCTGATTTGCGTGGTCTTTTTTTGCCAGTTGTTTTTGAATGTGCGTATGCAACAGCAGGTATTGTTTTACCTTCTTTGATAGAGGCGATGCAATTTAAAGGTACTCATGTGCTGCATAGCGAAGTTGGTCTTAATCCTTCTTATCCAGCAGATCCTGTTGTTGAAAAGAACATGGTTTTTGTTAAAGAATCGATTGTGAAACATAAATTAGCATATGGGATTGGTTTTGATGGTGATGCAGATCGCATGTGCGTTATGACAGATGAAGGGCGACTTTTAAGTGGAGATCTTTTGTTAGCGCTTTTTATTAAGCAAATTAGATCGCAAAAAAGTTCTTTTAAAGCAGTGTGCAATGTTACCATGTCGCAACTTCTTTTTGATTACACAAAAGCACATGGGGTTGATTTGATTATGGTTCCAACAGGGCATGCAATTATTGAAGCAAAAATGAGAGAATATGGTGCTCTTGTTGGAGGCGAAAGCAGCTGTCACTTTTTCTTTAAAGATCACTATTTTGGTTATGACGATGGAATCTATGCAGCATTGAGGTTTATCCAGTTGATAGTTCAATCAAAAGCGGTATCTGTTGAGCAATTAGTGAACCAAATTCCTCAATATTATTTATCGCCTGAGTATCGAATAACATGCGCAGATGAGTATAAATTTTTAGTTATTCAAGATGTAATTCAGTATTGTAAAAAAAATAGAACAGATCTTGTTTTAAATACAATCGATGGTGTTCGTATTACGTTTAATAATGGTTGGGCAATTATTCGTGCTGCAAATACACAGCCTGCGCTTTCAATTCGATGCGAGGGAATAACAAAAAATGATTTGCTTGCAATTAAAAAACAGGTTGTTGCTATCATAAAAGAATCAACCACTATTGGTATTGATTTGGGGAGATTATTGGAGGGGGAGTGAAAAGGCAGATTGGTATTCAAATCCGTGAATATATTTTAGATTCTGATATTAAAACAACTATGCAGTTTCTTGGAATATCAGTGGGACAGATTTTTATCTATCCTTCTTTGTCAAAAATTTCTTTTCAAGATAGTTTTTTTAATAATAGTTCTCTCTATATTCATGGCTCTTATCGTATAAATCTTGCACAAAAATCGGCTTTTCATCCTGTTATTAAAAAAGAACTTGCTCGTATGAATGATTTTGGATTTAATCAGTATATTTTACATCCAGGCTCTTGGAAAGGGTCTGAAAAAAAAAATGAAGCATTAGAAACTGTTTCAAAAATGATTACATTTTTTTCTGAATTATATCCTGGTATTAATTTTATTATTGAAAATACTCCAAATCAAAAAAATCTTTTAGGTGCAGATATTCATGATTTACATTTTATTCTTAATAATGTTTCAAAAACTGTTCCGCTTTCTTTCTGTATCGATACAGCTCATGCATTTACAGCTGGATATGTCTTGAGTACGCAAAAAGGAGTTGATCAGTTTGCTCAATTATGTAATGATTTGCTTGGGGGATTTATATCTCTCATTCATTTGAATGATACTAATTTTGAATGCGGTTCTGGACAAGATCAACATGAATTGCCCGGAAAAGGATTGTTAGGGGTTTCTTTTTTGAAGCAATTTTTTTCGTATAAAATTTTTCAATCGATTCCTATAATTATTGAACCGCCAGCTCTTTCGACGGTACAGTTAAAAAAGTTTCTTTTCAAGTTGTGTGAAATACTGAATTAAAAGGAATATTGCTTATGATACGTGTTGCGATTAACGGTTTTGGTCGAATTGGCAGAAATATGCTGTGGGTATATTTAAAGGATGCGACATATCATAATTTTTTTGACATAGTTGCAATTAACAGTGGCTCTACCGATTTGGAGCATGCGGCACATCTTTTTGAGTTTGATTCAATTCTTGGTCGCTATGATCAAGCAACGGTACAATATGTTGAAAACCAATTGATTATTGGAACCAAAAAGATAGATTTTTTAAAAACAAGAATTATTTCTAAAAACATGTGGCAGGATCATGCAGTCGATTGGGTTGTTGACTGTTCTGGTCAATATACAATTGCAGATGATGCACGTAAACATATTGTCGATGGCGGAGCAAAAAAAGTTTTAATTTCTGCACCGGCACAACATGAAGATCGTTCAGTTGTAATGGGTGTCAATCAACATGAATATAGTGCGCAAAAAGATTTTATTATTTCAATGACCAGTTGCACGACCAATGCAGCAATTCCAATATTATTTTTACTCAACAAACAGTATGAAATTATTCAAGGATCTGTTAAAACTGTTCACGCATATACAAATTCGCAAGCACTTCTTGACACCGATGTCAAAGATTATCGTCGATCTCGCAGTGCTGCTTCAAATATTGTTCCTACATCAAGTGGTTTTTTTAAAACCATAGAAAAAATTATTCCAGAACTTGCAGGCAAGCTTAATGGAATGGCAATACGTGTTCCTGTTGCAAATGTTTCATTTATAGATATTTTGGTTAGGCTTAAATTTCCCGAATCTGCTTGCGTAATTAATGAATACTTAAAAAAAGCCTCTTTAACTGCTCAATTGCAGGGAATTATTGGCTTTGAGCAAAAACCGTTAGTTTCTTCAGATTTTTTAAAAAATCCCCATTCAGTCATTATTGATAGTTTGTTAACCTCTTGCAATGGCGATTGGATCAATGTTTTTGGGTGGTATGATAATGAATGGGCTTATAGCAAGCGATTATGCGACTTTTTGGCAAAGTATGGATGAATGGCGACCAAAATTGACAATTTGAAATTTATGGTTATGCTTAATATAAGAATAATATCCTTATGTATATGAGGATTTATTAATATATGAGGTATTACTATGAAAAAGAAATTATTATTAATGGGTTTACTTATCCAGGCAACAGTAACTCAAGGGGTTTCTGGCCTTTTTGGGTCTCAGGTTAATTATCAAGATGTGGTGCTGGTAACTGCGGTAGGAACTCTTTTGTATGCATATAATACATGTGAGTCGCTTGCTCAGTATGCAGATGTATTAAAAGAGTATCTTTCAATTATTATTGGTGGTGGAGCAGGAATTGCTGTTTTGTATTCTGATCAGTTTAATGATATGGTTCCTCAATCATTGCAAATTAATGAATTTTTTAAAGGTTTAAATACCGTATTGCCCTATTGGTTTGGCATTGTTATTGCTGGTGCAACATATAGCAACTTTTGTGATCGATATGATGCCTTTTTTAAAGGAAACGAAAAAGAAAAAAAAGAAAAGAAAAAGCCAACAGTAACTGTTGATGTCAATACTTAATGATTAATCAAAAAAGAATTATTTTTGAAAAAAGGCCTGTGTGAATTAAATTACGCAGGTCTTTTTTTGTTATTCAATTCATTGTGTACAAAGATTTTTAAGTGATTGGAGAAAAGCCGTTTATTTTTTAATCAACAATTATGTAGTATTGAAATACAATATGTAAATGATTGGGTATTATTTCGTGAATATCAGAATAAAAGTTTTGCTTATTGTTGTGTTTGCTATTGTCTTTGTTTCAAATATAGATGCTGGCTGGCGCGATCAATGGGTTTGGTTTAAAAGTTTTTTTTCTGGTTTTTCAATTAAAAGACCTTCATTAACAAAAAGGCAGATGGTTGTTGGAGGGGTTGGGGCTTTGGCAGTGGTTGGTGCTGCGTGGTGGTGGTTTAATAAGCCATCCAAAAAAGGTCCAATTCAAAAAAATGATAGTCCAAAAAAAGAAATCAATACAAAAACAAGTAATTTTAATAATGACCAGCCTTTACAATCAGTTGTTCAAGATTCAAAAGAATCGTCTGATATATCAAAAGGAATTCAACCTGATAGTAAATCAGATCAAGATAAAGACAAAGAAAAAGATACATTATTAAGCAAAGAAGAAATTATTCCAAAAGAAGAAGATATACCTCAAGAAACTCAAAATCCAGATTTAAGTATCAATAAATCAAGTATACAAGAAAAGAAAAATATTGAAGAAGAAGAAAAAATTGCTCAACGTTATCAACAAATAAATCAAACGGTTGATATAAAAAAAGCGATTCAAAATTTTCAAAATTTACTTAATAGTTATGAAAAAAAAGATAATTTAACTGCTTTGGAAATAAATGAGTTAAAAACTAAATTTGAAGAACTCAATTTCAATATTCCCAACGACCAAAAGCTTTTGTGGAAAAGAATTGCAAACCGATACGATAATCTGATAAAAAAGTAAGCAATTTTTAAAAACTCTTTATTTTTCGGACATCAATATTTTATAATTGAAATAAAAAAGCATAGGTTATGCTATGAATATGAAAAAATGCTTACTTATTATATCTTCTCTTGCTTGTTTTTCACACATAGATGCGGGCTGGCGTGATCAATGGGTTTGGTTTAAAAGTTTATTTTCTGGTTTTTCAATTAAAAGACCTTCATTGACAAAAAGGCAGATGGTTATTGGAGGGGTTGGGGCTTTGGCAGTGGCTGGTGCTGCTTGGTGGTGGTTAAAAAGCCCGAAAAAGCCCACAAATAAAACTAAAGATGATGTGTTAGAACGACGACGTCAACAAGAGGCATCATCAAAGCTGCAAGAAGTAGAGATTGAAACATCTATTAACAATCCAGAACTACCACAGCAACCACAAAATCTGAATCCATTAATTGAATTAACCATGAATCAATCAGAAGAAATTAATAATGGTGATAATGTTTTGATTGATTTTTCAGATGATTTTCTTTATTCAGGCTATAAAAATGCTTTTGGAATAGTACAAAAAACTGAACATGGTTTTGAAGTTGAAACAATTCTAAAGATTGGCAATAAAGAAAAAATGATAAAGAATTCTGATGCAAAATGCACAGAAGTTACATTGAAAAATATAGACTTAAAAAATCTTAAAAAAGACGATTATGTTTTTGTCTATAATCCAATTGATGGTCAAAAAATTATGTTAATTGGGAAATATATTGGAAAGAATCAAGATGATGAAGATAAGGTAACGGTTTTAAGTGGGTCTTTATTCCATAATGTTGAATTGAAAGAAAGAACATATAATGTATCAGATGTGTTTGTGCCAGGGGTGGTTGAAGAAAAAAATGAAGCTGTTAAGTCAAGTGTTAATCAAGAAGAATTAATAAAAGATACAGAAGTAAAGAAAAGAAAGCTTGAGCAGACTGAATCTGATTTAGAAACAGCAAGGAGAGAAAAATTATTACTTGAATCGACACTTGCCAATGAAAAAACAAATTCCTCTATAAAACAAGCAAAAGATTTTTTCAATCAAACTAATGAACTAACTCATTTTGAACAATTGCTCACTCAATATGAAAATAACAAAAATGAAGCCAATAAAATAAAATTGACTGAACAATTTAACACGCTTAATTCAATTTTTTCAAAAGATACATCAAAATTGTGGCAAACATTGACTGATCGATATAATGCAATAATTAAATCAGAGTAAATGTGATTTGAGCATCCAATTCATTTTTTCATGCGTTTCAAGTAATCCTGCAGTCATGTTTTCTGTTCCTGCATCATGATTTTCATGAGCCAGTTCTGTAATAGTACGCAATAAACCAATAACCACGTCATGATCCTGTACAAGTTGTTTTAACATCGAAATATCATCAGGATACATGTTTGGTTTTTCTTCGATTGCCATCATTTGCATGTATTCAGTCATGGTTCCAAGAGCATTGCAATCAAGTGCTCTGATTCGTTCTGCAACCAAGTCGATGATATCTTGCAATGATTCATATTGATCATTAAATAACTTGTGCAATGGTCCAAACCATTTTCCAACCACATTCCAATGAAAATTTAGTGTTTTGGTATAAAGTCCAAATTCAGTTGCAAGAAGCCGATTTAATGCTGATGCAATTGTTTTTTTATTTTGGTTTGAAAATTGTGCTGTCATGATTAAGCTCCTTTAAATGAATGTAATTTAGTTAGAAAAAAATTAAAAGTTTTTTTGATAAAAATCAAGCATGTTATAAAAAGAAAACATTTTACTATATTGCTGGAAAAGATATGATATTTTTTAGAGCGTTTACCATGAGAAAGTTCTTTTGAAGTATTTTTGTTTTCAATTATTGCTAGTTTTGAGGTTTCCTCTTTTTTGGGAATACTTTGATTTTCTTCGTTCAATAGTTTTGGTTCTTGAATTATTATTGCCTCTAGCTCTGGCTTTGCCTCTAGCAGTTTTTCAGAATTAGTCGTATTACTTATTGTTGATTTATTTTTTTCTAAAAAATTATTAAATAAATTTGTAACATATGTTTCAAAAGATTTACCTTTTTTATAGGGTGCATGAAATTAGAAGAGCCTATAGTAACAATTAGATTGAATAATGAGCATGGAAAATCAATCTTTATTTCACCATAAGCGGACCATATTTCTTCGTTATTTTTAATTGTATGATTCGACAGATTCTTTTTAGATAGTACAGAATTACTATTTTGTATTTTTTCAATGGTCCATTTTGTTTTATTTTTGAGCCATTCAGATGTATCGAAATTTTTAAAAAAGTCTTCTTGTAAAATGTAATTTTGATCAAAAAAATCAATATATTCTTGACATGTGGTACTTATAAAATAATTATAATTATCTGTCTAGGAAAATCTTGTGCTCGGAAATATTGCTCTAAAGCAATATTCTTCGTGAAATATTATATATTGGAAACATTTTAATTCTTGAGCAATTTGTTTTGCCGTTTTTGAGCTGTCCTTGGTATACAATTTTTTGATATTGGATATTATAAAAAGCATTTTTTGTGTATTAATTGGGTTAAGAGGAAATACAATAATTTTGTTTGTGAAAATCTCCATTAGGATTTTCATCAAAATAGTATTCAAATTCTATTGAGTTATCTATGAAAGGTAAAGGGGTAGATATATTTTTTTGTATTATCTCATAGAAATTTTTTTTGTACATAGTATTGCATGAAGTGCTTTGAAATCATTTTTTTCTATTAAAGAAAAAAAAATTTTTGTAATTATTTCAGTCGGTAGTTGTGAAAAATAATCGATTGTTTGACTATTTGTAGGGGTATGTATGTGCGCTCCATAACTATTATTATTTAAAAATAGAAAATATATGACAGAAAAAAATATATACATACAATTCTTTATTAATTCTTATCTTTTATTTTAAGACATTTTTTTATATAATCAATGTTTATAAAAAACTTAAGATTCATATTCTTTAGTTAAGAAATAAAGTAGACATTTTTTTTAAAACCTTTATTATATAAATGTAATTTTATATGGGCCCATAGCTCAGCGGTGAGAGCAATCGGCTCATAACCGAGAGGTCCCAGGTTCAAATCCTGGTGGGCCCACCAATTTCATGATCAAAGGGGTTTTAATGAGTAATTATATATCGCCTTTCAAAGCGCTTATTGATCTTGTTAATTTTGATAGTCATGTTCGTGATTTACGCAATTCAATTGAAGAACTTTCAAAAGAAATTGTTCTTTACAAGCAACGTATCGAAGCAGAAAAAATAATTAAAAAAAATGCATTACAGGATGCTCTTCAAGCAAAAAAAAATGTTGATCAGGCTGAGTTTCGCCTATCTGAGATTCATGCACAAGTCCAATTAAAAAAAAAAGTTCTTGAAACTTTAAGTGATTATAAGGAATTTAAGTTTTTAAAGTCAGAGCTTGAGCATATGGGTATTGAACTTCACGAGCAAGAAGTGATTGTGGAAAATGCATGGAAAGGGCTTGATACAATAAATAGTGAAACAGAGAAACGAGTCAAGGTTGCAGACCAAGCAATTCAAGAGCTTGAGCATCTGTTACAAGAAGTAACAAATAAAGATCAACAAAAACGAAGCGATCTTGATGAGTATCAAAAAGGTCGAGATGAAAAAGCTGCTGCTGTTCCACAAGAGTGGCTTTTAAAATATAACCTCATGCAAGCGCGTGTCAATGATCCGATTGTTCCAATAGAATATGAATCATGTAGTTCTTGTTTCTCGTATGTTATTGGAAATAATTTGTTACAGGCAAAAAGAGGCGGCTTGGTTCAATGTACAACGTGTTATCGGCTTTTGTTTTTGCCTTCAGTAATGGAATGTGTATCCAAATAATTCTTGAAAGAGTTTCATGACAAAGCAATATTCTCTTTTTGATGAAATATATGATAAATGTATTGATTCTGGTGTTTCATGGCATTTATATGTTGATGGTGCTTCTCGATGTAATCCTGGGCCTGCAGGAGCAGGTTTTTATATTCTTAAAGATGGATATCCTTTGCTAAATAAGGGTTTTTTTTTAGGACATAAAACAAATAATCAAGCAGAATATTATGCCCTTTTATTGGGGCTTGATTATATAACTAATCATACTGATTTTAAAAATTCATCTGATACACTTACAATTTTTGCAGATTCCCTTTTATTGGTACGTCAAATTTTGGGTTATTATCGGGTTAAGTCTTTGCATTTAGTTCCATTGCATACTCTTGCATTGTCATTGCTCAATAAGCTTAACTATTCAATAGTTCATGTCGTTCGTGAAAAAAATATAATAGCTGATAAAGCTGCTAATGATGGTATTGATACTCGCAGTCACCCGCTGCATTCATTTGTTAATTTGTGCAATCGTCATGGTATCGCGCTTTAGTTTGTTATTTCTATTGTTATTTTCAGAAAGAGTACATGCTTTAGCTCTATGTGGCGCTAGCAGGAGCCTTTCTTTTTATGCATTGCATGGGATCTCGCTTGCACTTGTGGATCATTCAAAAAAATGGCTTTTGCAAGATGGTGCGCGTGTTTTTCTTTCTAATGGGATCTGTACTATTAATGGGAAAAAGATTTCTTATAAGCAGTTTGTTATTTCAAATCCGTCTGAGTCAGAGGATATATGGATTAATGGACAAAGATTGCAAGGTTCTTTTTTGTTAACAATTCTTGACGATAGAATGATATTATCATCATTATCTGAGCAAAAAAAAAATTCTTTTTTGAAGTATGAAAAGTTAAAAAAACCTTCTTTTTTTAGAAAAAAATTAATACATACGGTCAAAAAACAACCTTTGTTCATTAAAGTTTTGCTATTGAATGAAAAATTACATGGGCAAAAAGAGTTTTGCTTTGATTCAGATGATGGATTTTTGATTTTAAAAAAGTCAAAAAATAAAAATTTTTTAAAAAAAAATTTACATTTTAATATTCAAAATGGTTCTGTTTTTTTAAATAAGCAATTGCTTGCAAAAGGTGTATATCATATTCAAACGGTTAATAATGAATTTTTCTTTAATAAAAAATTATATAAAGGTTCTTTAATGGTCTGCGTTGATCAGGAAAAAATTTTTTTTATTAATGTTGTTGATTTAGAAGAGTATGTATACGCAGTATTACGATCAGAAAGTTGGCCAGGGTGGCCAGTTGAAGTAAATAAGGCTTTGGCAATTGCATGTCGAAGTTATGCTATGGCAATGATAGAGCGTGCTGAGTCTCGGGCATTATATCATATAAAGTCATCTAATATTCATCAGCAATATAATCTTTATGGGGATCATGAAAACAAAAAAATTCGTGCAGCTGTTGAGCAGACACGTGGAATTTGTTTGACATATTGTCAACGACCAGTTCTTGCTATGTATGATTCGTGTTGTGGTGGTATTATCCCTGGTTTAATTGATGAATTAGATTTTAAAAAGGCTCCTTATCTGGGTCGTTTATATGCCTGTCATTATTGCAAAAAAAGCAGTTTATATGAATGGAAGGCTTCATGTGAAAAGTCAAATATGATTGAATTATTGAAAGCACATGATATTGCATTAAAAAATATTTCGCATATGAGTATTGCAAAACGTGATAAAGCCGGAGTTGTCAAATCAGTTAAGATTAAAGATGGCAAAAAAGAGATTACAATTTCAAGTAAAACTTTTTATTCAGCAATCAAAGGGATTAAAAGCTTTTCATTTTCTGTTAAGTATACAAAAAACCATATTGAATTTTTTGGTAAAGGATATGGTCATCCATATGGATTGTGTCAATGGGGAGCATTTGAAATGGTAAAGCAAGGCTTGCTATTTGATGCGGTTTTAAAATTTTATTATCCTGGAACTGAATTGAAAAGTATAGATCTTAAATCATTTGATGAATTATTTTTGCATGCACTTTATTATTCTGAAATAAAATTAAGTACCGTGTATTATAAAGGATGACAAAATATGCCAGGATATCGTGGTCATTTGATTGGAGGAGCAATAACCTTTGGATTGTTGTCTATACTATGTCGGCCACCATTTTCTTTGATTGGACAAGTAGAGCTTCTTCTTATAACGTGTCTTGGCGCATTGTTTCCTGACATTGATACTAAAAGTCGTGGACAGCGATATTTTTATAGTTTGCTTGGAATTTTATTTGCTGTTTTATTTTTACACAGACAATTTCTTGTTATTTCTCTTTTGGCTTTTGCAGGTATTGTGCCTTTGCTTGTTGCGCATCGTGGACCATTTCATAGCCCCAAGATTATTTGTTCAATTATTGTTATATGTGCTTTGAGTATTTCATGCACTTTTTCAATTCAATTGCGCTATCTTTGGTGGCAGGGGCTTTATTTTTTTATTGGCGCTCTGAGTCATCTTCTTCTTGATTATGGGATAAAACGTTTTGTTAAAAAAATATTTTCATAAAAATTTTTAATTAAAAGATATTGATATGATTTTTTTATTTTTGCTGTGCTTTTTAGATTCTTTTTGCAGCAATAAATTACAAATTTATGATTCACAAAACTCAATTTATTTTTTTGGTAATTTAACAGCAGATCAAGTGAAATACTTAAAAAACAACTTCGTAATAGAAAAAAAAGAAGTTTATAAAATTCCTGCTGGAAATTATACCATGCATTTTAATCAAGACAAACAAGTGTTTGAATGTACTATTGAATCATATTGTGCGCGTTATTATAAAAAACAGAATAAAATTGTTATAAGACCTGATTTTATAACAAATATTAAATCTCTACTACGTAATGAAAATTTTGATAATAATGGTATAGGTTCAAAAATAATTATTGACAATGAAAACATGCAACAATGTCTTAATGTTGATTTTGTTAAATGTATCTTACAAATGTGTTTTGATGATTCATATGTTACTATCAATTTGAGTGATGATATATTTCGGTTTATACAAGTCAATAATATTACATTCACAAGTCATTTCATTAATCTTGACCCTGGTTTGATGTCTCATTTTAATACAGTGATACAATCAAATACATTCAATGATATTGTGAATAATTTTAAAGCTATTGATGGTTTGCAGCTAAAATTGTATGAAAAAATTTTAATATTTTTTGATCCAAATTATTTGTCTGCAAAAAAAATTTTAAAAGAGGCTGCTTTTAAGGCTACTATTTTGCACTCAAAAATGTTTCGAAAAAGAGTTGCTTTTTTTAGTGTGGCTTTGTTTTTTTCATTTTGGCTATCATGTTTTATCAAAAGTTATTTTTAATATATGGTGACCACTTTTAAAAAATTTCAAATCGAAATATTTTTACAGGTATTGCAATTATATAAAAAGTTATTATTATTAATAATATTTTTTAATTAAATTTAATGATCGTTATTTTTTTATCATTTTTTGTATCTTTTTTATCAGCAGGAAGCAATCAATTAAAAATTTTTCATGCTAAACAAGGCAATTTTTATTGTTTTTTAAAAATTAGTCCAAAAGAAATTGGGGCTTTAAGCCAACAAGGAGCACGTTGCTTTGTTCAATTGATTCCTAATGGAAAATATGAATTAGAATTTTTCAGAAATAAAACATTTAATAATCAAAGTGCATTATTGCGATACTATAATTTTTCTAAAGACTATAAAGGACGTATAAAAATGTATCCTCAAAAAGCTCATGATTATTCTTTTAAATCATATTATAAAAATTTAAAATCATTGTTAAAAAGAGAAAATTTTTTATCGCCTGATAATACTATAATGGAATTTAGTGATGATGTTCCTTTTGGCGACTGTTCTGAAAAAATAATAAAATTATGTTGCGATCCAAGGTATATTACTATTGTTATAAAAAACAATTCGCAATTTTTGAAACAAACTATAAATCAAGAGCTTATACTTTCAATGTTTGATCAAGGCATTGCGCCTTTGGTTACTGAACATCTGCTTGAAAAAACGAAAAAAAAAGATATTGCAGATGTTACAATCAAAGATTTTCTTTCTTTAATTAAAAAATGTAATTATGCAGATTTAAATTGTGATGAAAAAGAACTTATGAAAGTTGATGATACATATCTTAACACAAAAGCTATTTTTAAAGATAAGGCTATAGAGTTGACCAAGCAGTATTCGCAAAAGGTTAAAGCTGAAAAAATTAAATCATTTAATACATTAAAAAGAAACATTGGATTATTTTGTTTGTCATTTACGGCAATCATAACAATTTTTTGGTTAACCTATAAAATCAACTGTAAATTTTTATTGTGATGCTCTTATATATTGAATAATTTCTTTCCGGTTTTTGTTGTTTGAGTTGCGATTGATTCAAAGGTTGTTTCTTTTAATTCTGCAATACATTGTGCAATGTGTGCAATGTATTGAGGATGATTTTTTTTACCTCGCATTGATTGAATTGGTAAAAAAGGAGTATCTGTTTCAAGAACGAGTGATGACTCATTAATTTTTTTTACGGCAGTTCTGAGTTCGTGATTTTTGGGGTATGTTATTGTTCCTCCTATACCCAGAACAAAATTCCAATCTGTAACAGTGCATGCAAAATCATAATCATACGAAAAACAATGAATCACCCCTTTTAAGGGTTCTTTGTGATACTCTTCTAAGATCTTTAATGTTTGTTCATATGCATCTCTGCTATGTATGATAAGTGGTTTTTTATAGCATAGCGCAATTTCAATTTGAGCATGAAATAATGCAATTTGTTTTTCAAGTGATATATTTTGATGATATAAGTCAAGACCGCACTCACCTATGGCAACAATTTTTTCATGATCTTTTAACAATGTTTTAAATTCAGCAAGATCTTTTTTGAAATCAGCATGCCAATCTGTTGGATGAATTCCAATTGCCGCAAAAACAGATGAAAAATTGTTTGCAAGTATAATGCTGTTTTTACTTTCAATAAGATTTGTCCCAACGTTAATAATATTTGTAACATTGCTTTTGTGCGAAATTTCTAAAATTTTGTTTATTTCTGAAAAGCTATCAGATGTTATTGGTGTATCAAAATCTGTTACTAAAAGATTAATGTGGGCATGGGTATCAATCAACAAAATGCACCTTTTTTATTTGAAATTTGACAAATTATGTCTAAATGACTATATATTACACTGAGCAAAAAAAAAAGAAAGAGTGTAAAAGCTGTAGCAGTATTAGTAATGCCGTGTTTGTTAAACCGTAAGAAGGAGTGCTCATGAACAAAAGTGAGTTAATAAATGAGTTGAGCGAAGAGACAACATTTAGTAAAAAAGACGTAATTCGTGTTGTTGATGCATTAGTTGGTGCTATTCGACGTGCATTGAAAAAGGGGGATAAAGTTTCTATTACAGGATTTGGAAGTTTTTGGCTTTCAAGACGACCTGAAAGAAAAGGTATTAATCCTTCAACAAAAAAACGAATTGATTTACCCGCAGTCAATGTTCCACGATTCAAGGCTGGAAAAAATTTGCGCGAAGCGGTTCGTGAAGCGATTCGTGTAAGAGTATAGGGTTAGTAGTAGTAATTAAATTTCAAGAGATGTCTTTATTCAGCAAAAAGATCGTTTTTTAAAACGATCTTTTTGCTTTTACAAGCATTATATTATTGTTAAAAATAAAAAATTGCTTTCAGTTTATCATGACGAATTTATTTTTTTGAGTTAGAATAAATAAAAAGTGTTAAAGTCATCATATTCAAAGGTTTGCAGTTATGATAAATCTTGCATTATTAAGAAATGGTCAGGCCTCTCAGTTAAAAAATGCTATTTTAAAAAAAGATCCTTTATTTAATTTTGACTTGCTTGTCGACTTAGATGAGCAGGTCCGTAAAAAAAAAAGCAGCATAGAGTTGCTTCAGCAAAAGAAAAATGATTGTGTGGAGCGTTCAAAAAAAGGATTGACTGATGCCTTAAAGGCTGAATCAATTGAACTTGCAGCACAAATTACTCAAGAACAAGCGTCGTTTAATGTGATATATGAGCAATTTCAAGAACTGTATCTTAAAGTGCCAAATATTCCTGATGAATCGGTTCCTAACGGAAATAAAGAATCAAATTATGTTGTCAAAGAATGGGGTAAAAAACCTCATTTTGATTTTCCTATTAAGCATCATTTAGATTTAGGAACTGCTCTTGGGTGGTTTGATTTTGAGTCTGCTGCAAAAATGACTGGTGCTAATTTTGCATTGTACAAAAATGATGCGGTTCGATTGATTTATGCACTTGGTATGTTTATGTTAAAAAATAATACAAAGCACGGCTTTCAACCAATTTTGCCTCCTGTGCTTGTCAATCAAGAATCACTTGCTGTTTCAGGAAATTTTCCTAAATTTAAAGACCAGGTTTTTTCAATGCCTCAAGATGATCTTTTTTTAAGTCCAACGTCAGAGGTTAATTTGGCAAACATATATAGGAACCAGATTATAAATAGTAGTGATTTGCCAATTCGAATGACAGCTTTTACCAGTTGCTTTCGAAGAGAGGCAGGTGCATATGGTTCTGTTGAACGTGGTTTGATTAGAATGCATCAATTTGAAAAAGTTGAGCTTTATTCCATTACAAAACCTGAAGACTCTATGAACGAGCTTGATTATATGATAGCCTGCGCTGAAAAAATTTTGCAGTCTCTTGGTCTTTGCTATCGTATTAGTTTGCTTGCAGCACAAGATTGCTCGTTTCAATCAGCAAAGACATATGATATTGAGGTCTGGTTTCCATTTCAAAAAATGTTTATGGAGGTTTCTTCTGCAAGTAATTGCACCGATTTTCAAGCACGCAGAGGAATGATGCGGATGAAAAGAGATGGATGTAAGCCAGAGTTAGTGCATACTCTTAATGCATCATCTTTAGCTTTGCCTCGATTGATGGTAGCATTAATGGAAACATATCAACAGACGGATGGTTCTATAGCCCTACCGGCTGTTTTGGGAATCGAAAGTGTTTTTTGATGAAAGTGGTACCATTAAGCAATGATATTCTTGAGAAAATAAAACGAATTACTATTAAAACTCGGCGTATTATGATGGGTGTTACGCAAGGCGCCTCTCGTTCTGTACGTAAAGGAATGGGGCTGGATTTTGATAGTTTGCGTGATTATATGGTTGGTGATGATATTAGGTTTATTGACTGGAAGGCTTCTGCTCGGTCTCAATCCCTTCTTGTTAAAGAATTTTATCAAGAGCAATCGCTTGCTGTTATGATTGCAATAGATGTTTCTGGATCAATGGATTTTGGTTCTCAGGGAAAAACTAAAATTGAGATTGCATTTGAATTGGCTTCTGCAATCATCATGATGGCTTATTATTCAGGTGATGCAGTAGGGCTTGTATTATATAGTGATATAATACATATGACTGTGCCTGCGGCAAAGGGGCCTTTGCATGTGCAGCATCTTCTTGAAACAATGATGAATTTTAGCCTTCCTGCAAAAAGAAAAACCAACATTAAATCAACGGTTGATTTTTTATTGAGTCAAAAACTTAAAAACGCGTTTTTATTTATTGTTTCAGATGCCTTTGAAAACGATTTTAATGAAACGATTAATCTGTTTGTTCATCGATACCATGTTTATATTATGCTTTGTCAGGACAGGAGAGAACATCAGTTACCTGTAGGCGGTTGGTTAATGATTCAAGATAATGAAACGGGTTTTGCACAGTATATTAAACTTGAAAATACATTGAATCTGTTAGTTGAACGTTATCATCAAAATCAAACAAGACAATTGGCTTCTGTTGGGGCGACTATCGTAAGTGCATTTTCTATTGATGAAGGAATTAATGCACTTATTTCGATATTCAATACTACCGTTTTATAGATTATAAAGGAGTGTACATATGAATCAAGATACAACTGGATTTTATGATGTTTATGGGCCCTTGGCTTATCCTTGGTGGAAAACGCCTTTTTTTTATACTTTGATATCTTGTGCGCTTATTATGTTTTTGCTTATTGCAGCTTTTATTTTTTATAAATTTGTATACAAAAAGAACGTTTTAACTGATTTAGAACAGCTTGTTTTATATCGTACGCTTCTTGATACAAGTCAAGATTCTGCAATTATTTTGTATGATTATGTTATTCGTGTTGTAAAAATTATTTTTTTGCATGAGAATGAAAAAAGTAGCTATACAACGCAAGAACTTGTATTTTTGGTCAAAAACTGTCATAATGAAAAAATATTAGATAATTCATCTGATCAACTTATTTCTATCTTAACAAATGCAGAACGTGTTCGATTTGGTAAAGAAAGTATCGTATGGAGTATTGTGTATGATGATGTTGATTATGTAATAGCGATGGCAAAAAAAAATCAATCCATAACAACAAAGAAATAGCAGTTTTTTATGCACTATGACTCTTCCGTTTTGCCACGCTCCTTGTATATCCATTGGCCATTTTGTCCTTATAGGTGTCATTATTGTCCTTTTGTTGCACTTGCTGGTCATGATCAATTTATGCCTGAATATCATAATGCATTAGTGTCTGAAATTGTTTCTTATGCAGACGCGCTTGATAATAATGGTTACAAGTCTATAGATACTATTTTTTTGGGGGGTGGAACCCCAAGTACATATCCAACAGAGTTGCTACTTGACACGTTTGTTATACTAAATAAAAAATTTGTAATTACCTCTAAAACCGAAATTACTATTGAAGTAAATCCGGGAACTGTTTCAGAAAAACAGATTGCGTTATGGAAAGATCTTGGAATTAATCGTATGAGTGTTGGTGTTCAAAGTTTAAAAGATGGTGTTTTGCATGATTTAAATCGAATGCAAAAATATGAAGATGTTATTGCACTTTTTTCTTATGCCCATAAATACATTGAAACGATATCTATAGATCTTATTATAGGTCTTCCTTCTGTTAAGGATAGTGAATGGAAAAGTTATATAGAAGAAGTTGTTTTATGGCCAATTAAGCACATTTCTATTTACTTTTTGACAGTTCATGAAGATACACCGCTTTATTTCCGTGTTACTAAAAAAAACATTCAATTACCTTCGGATGATCGTATTATTGATTTATACTATTGGACAATAGCACGACTTAAGACAGCTGGATTTGTGCATTATGAGCTTTCTAACTTTGCGCGCGATAATAGATATTGTCAGCATAATATGGCCTATTGGGAACGGAGGCCGTATAAAGGATTTGGGCTGGGAGCTTGTTCTTTTGATGGTTCCTCTCGATTTCAAAATGAAAAAAGTTTAACAAAGTATTTGGCTCAGTCAACAATGAGTGGAGGGCCTACAATGTTTTTTGAAACTCTTACGCCAAAACAGATTCATCTTGAAAAAATTATGCTTCGTTTGCGTTGCATGTGGGGTATTACTTATACAGATTTGTACATGAATGTTGATCAAGAAAAGAGACCTTTTTTGGAGCAAAAAATTGATGAGCTTTGTCAAGAAGGTTTTTTAACTTGCACAGATGACAATACCATACGTCTAACGGTTAAAGGGCTTATTGTCGAAAATCAAGTCGTGATGGAATTATTGGTATAGTTTATTTTTATTATGGAGATGCTTATGGCAAAACATGTTGGTATTAAATTACCAGAAGATTTAATACAGTTGCTTTTAGAAGAAAAAACGGTAGCAATTTTAGCAACTTTTTCTGAGAAAGGACTGCCAAATACAACTCCGCTACAATGTATTTATCCAAAAGGTCCTGAAAGTCTTTTATTAACTATACACAAAGATCATACTGGGTATCATAATATGGTATGGCAAAAAAAAGTGATGCTTTCATTTTTGGATGAAAATAATGTTGCCTATAGTGTTTTAGGAAGAGCAGGGGTTGTAAGAGCTCCTTCTATGGTTCATCCTTCAATGAATGTGGTAAGAATTGATATTATTGATATTAAAAGCGATAAGTCTACTTTGAGCAAAGTAGTATCAGGGGTTCGGTGGGAATATACATCTTTGGAAGCAGAGCAATGTTCGCAAGCCTTGATGGATGAGCTTAAAGAGTTGGCTTCAACATTATAAGCAAAGGGATAGGTTTTATGTGTGGCAAGCAAATAAAAAGTTTTATTAAACATAGTTTGTTCATTAATTTTTTAATACAGCTAGTTTTTTTGCAGGCGGCTGATAATAATGGCATGAAGTTTGAAAAAACTTTTATAGATGAGCAAAATCAGCCTGCTGCAATGCAAGCCCAAACCTCCCTTGACAATCAGGCTTTGCCAGACGATGTTTTTCAACCTTCCTTGATTGGGCAAAACCAAGCAACACAAAAGTTGTTAAAGCATGATTTAACCAATTCAGAAAATACTTCTTTGAGCGATTCCACTTTAAAGACTGGGCCACTGGATAATTCTGTAAAAAGTCAGGCTGAAAATCAAATTGCTTTGCAGACCTCTTTAAATTTGACAGATGAGTCGGCAGGAACAGATCTTCAAGATCCACCTATTCTTGGAATTGATACAGTGTCACTTGAAGAGCCACAAGGAAATTGGTTATTTAAAAGAATTTGGTGGGAGCGTGCTCAAGAAACATATGAAAAAGTTCGTATTTTGGTTGCCCAAATTATGGATTATCGTATGGAGTTTTTTATGCATCGTTCAGAAATTAATCGAGTCGTTCTTGATCCTTTTTACTCACAAGTTGGATTTGCTCAAGGACAAATCAAAGAAGTTATTGAAAGAGTCTTACAGGCTCTTCAAACCGAAAAAAATAGTACCATGCTTTTAGATGGCTCAGAAAGAGGATTGAATAATGACGTTGAGACAACCAAAGATGTTTTAGAACGATTTAAGCTAGATATTGAAATGGTCTATAAACTTGATGCATCTATTGATAAATCCTTGGAGCAATTAGTTGCAGAGTGTAATAAAGTAAGGACATACGAACAAGAAGCTTGGCAAAATTATAAACAAATTGGTCAAGAGTTAAGCGATTCAAAGGCGCGAGAGCTTTTTTATTACTTAGATGTTCACATGAGGCAGATTAAAGATATTCAGCGATACTTACAGCAAGATTTTGCTCGTTATTTTCAAGACTTAATTCGTCAGATTTCTTCTGAAACTGAACGATTATTAGGAGTTGTTAATAAGTTGAAAGAGCAGGGAATTGACTTTAAAAAACAAATTTCAAAATTGCCAGAGGAGCATTCGAGTCAAACAAGCGATCAAGTGGCACCAGTTCTTGATACTCAAGATGAAGAAGTTACTTTTGAAAAAAGAAGTTTTTTTAGTGAATTAAAATTCAAAGTAGCAGCTTTTTTTGGCGCAATCAAAGAATTTTTTGTTTCTTCTTTTAATGCGGCACTTGGTTTTTTGGGAAATAAAAAAATCAAATAACAAAAAATGAGCATTAATTTATTTGCTAAAATTCCTTTTCTGTGATACTTTTTACTTGCTAAAAAGGAGATTTGCCGAAGTGGTGAAATTGGCAGACACGCAGCCTTGAGGGGGCTGTGAGAGAAATCTTGTAGGGGTTCGAGTCCCCTCTTCGGCACCAAAATGAAGATGCAATTTATTTGAGGATGATACATGAATAAAGCAAGAAATTTTTTTGTTTCCGAGTTGTTTGTTTGGATACTTTTTTGCGTCTTTTCTCTTTACTATCTATTACCTTTGCGAAATACGTTGCGCTTTGGGAGTGATCTTGTTGGTGGAGTCTTTTTAACTCTTGGTGTTAAAACAGAAGAGGCTGTTAATGCTGATCTTATTGCTAAAATGAGTAATATGACTGCTGCACTTAAAAAAGTACACAAAAATCCATCAAAAAAAATGGTTCAAAATGGATCAATTATTTTTGAATTTCAAACTTTACAATTGGCTCAGGAGGCAGTTCAAATTTTAAAAAGTGAATTTAATACTTTAACTCCTGAAGTTGTGGGTACAAAGGTCTTATATCGATACAGTAATAACGCGACTGCGGAAAAAATAAAAAGAGACGCACTCTATAGAAATGTTGAAGTTTTACGATTACGATTGAATAAGTTCTCTGTGGCAGAGATTGCAATTGCAGTTCAGGGAGAAAAAAATATTACAGTAGAGCTACCTGATGTTTCAGATATTCAAAAAGCAAAAGATTACATAGGCAAAAATGCACAGCTTGATTTTCGTTTAGTTGATCGTATAGGAACGAGTCGTCAAGAGCTTCTTTATGAATACGATGGTCAATTGCCCGATGATAAAGAAATTCTTGCAGGTAGGGAAGATGATAGAAAAGTTTTTTACGTTGTTGAGCGATATCCACAGGTGACTGGTCGTATGTTAAAAGATGCTCGTGCATCTTTGGGTGGAAAAACAGGAATTGAAGCGACGGTTGTTTTTTCTTTTGATGCAGAAGGTGGTGAACGTTTTTATCAATTAACAAGTAAAAATTTTGGTCGTCAGCTGGCAATTGTTTTAGATGGTCAGGTTATGAGTGCGCCTCGTATTGATGCAGCAATTAAAGATCAAGGTGAAATTACGGGTGGTTTTTCAAGCGATGAAGCAAAAACAACTGCTTTGCTCTTAAAGTCAGGCGCTTTTGTTGCCCCTGTTTCTTTTGAGGAAGAACGTTTGATTGGACCTGCGCTTGGTATTGAATCGCAGCAAAAAGGTCTGATATCTTGTATTATTAGCATTATTTTAATTTTTATTTTTAGTATTGTTTTTTATCGTTTGTGTGGATTTTTTGCCTTTCTTGCGCTTTGCTTCAATGTGATTTTAATTTTGGTGGGATTGGCAAAGTTGCAAGCAACCTTGACTTTGCCGGGAATTTCTGGCATTGTTTTGACCATTGGAATGGCAATTGATGCGTCAATTTTGATTTTTGAAAGAATTAAAGAAGAAATTGCGCGCGGTGTTTCAGTTCGCAATGCAGTACATACCGGATTTAAAGATGCGATGGTTGTAATTTTGGACGGAAATATTACCACATTTATTGTTGGTATTGTTTTGTATCATTTTGGCTCTGGTCCTGTTCAAGGTTTTGCAGTAACTATGATGCTTGGAATTGTTGCGACATTAGTTACCGGTCTTTTCTTTTTGAAAGCTTTATTTAAATTTTATTTGGCTAATTTTGAAGTAAAAAAATTGTCAATTTAGTCAACAAGTGGCGGCGTAGCTCAGCTGGTTAGAGCGGCGGAATCATAATCCGTAGGTCCGGGGTTCGAGTCCCTGCGTCGCCACCAAAATTTGATAGGTAACTTGTATGATTATAAATAAAGCATGGCTGCCAAATTTGCTTACCCTTGCTCGTCTTATTATTTCTCCATTAATTTTTCCTTTTCTTATTGTATATTTAATCCCCTTAGATTATTTTTTGCTTAATTTTTGTGTAGGGATATTATTTTTTGTGTTTTGTTTAACTGATTTTTTTGATGGGCATTACGCACGTAAATTTGAAAATTTATCTAAGATTGGTTCATTGCTTGATCCGATTGCAGATAAATTTTTGATCTATTCAACCTTAATTCCTTTGGTTGCAATAGGAAAGGTCTATTTTTTTTGGGCTATTATTTTAATAGGGCGTGAGTTTTTTGTTATGGGTATTCGTCTTATTGGTTCTGAACATCAAATTAAAGTGCCCGTGTTTTTTCTTGCAAAGTGCAAAACATTTTTTGAAATGATGTATATTGCGTCAGTTATTTTTCAAACAACTAATAGGCAATGGTTTTTGTATGAAACTCTTTTTTTGTGTGCAAGTTTGATCTGTGCTTTAGTTAGTGCGTATCAGTATTGTGTTATTGTATATGAAAATCTTAAAACTATAAACAATGCAAATTCTTTTTAATATATTTTTGTTTTTAATTGGAGGGTACCTTGTTGGAGCATTTCCTACAGGTTATTTTTTTGCGCGATTGTTTTCAAATGTCGATTTAAGGTTGGTTGGATCTGGTACTATTGGAGCTTGCAATGCCGGGCGTGTTTTAGGGCCAATTGGTTTTATTTTGGTTTTTTTATGTGATATGGGTAAAGCATATGGATTTTTTGTTTTCGCTTCCTTTTTTTTGCCCAGCAATAGTTTGGGTTTCTTATTTTTAAGTATCATTTTGATTTTGGGCAATCTTTTTTCATTTGGGTCTTTATATCCTCAAGGCAAGGGAGTGTCGGCTGCGCTTGGAGCTCTTTTGTATTTTAATATGAAACTTTTTCTTCTTTTTATTATTGTCTGGATTATAATTGTTTTAATTTGTAAAATTCCAACATGTGCTTCATTGTTAAGTTTGTGTTTTATTACGATTGTTTCTTTTTGTTATAATAGCACTGCCCAAACACAATTTTTTTTGATTGTGCTTCATCCCATACTTTTTTATACTCATCGTATAATGTTACGAAATATTTTATTCTGTGAGAGATTTACATGGAGTTTAAAACAGTTGCGCATGCGTTTGCAAAAATTGAAACGATAACGGAACGATTAAAAATTACTGCAGAGCTTGCACATTTGCTAAACCAAGCAACAGCTTTTGAAGCAGATATTATTGTAAATTTGTCTCTTGGTCAACTTTATCCAGTGTATAAAACTACCCAGTTTTTGATTGGAGAAAAAGTGATGATTGAAGTCTTGGCACAATTTTTTTCTTTGTTGGGTAAAGATATCCAAATAAAAACTAATCGACTGTCATATGTTGCTGATCTTTTTTTAGATTCAAATTTATGTTGTGACAAAAAGCTTTCTGTATCTGATGTATATCAAGAACTTGTTGCATTGGAAAAAATTGTTGGTACGGGCTCTGTAGAATTAAAAAAAAAACATTTGATTCATATTTTTCAATCTGTTGATTCTCTTTCGGCTGATTTTATTGTCCGAATTATTATTGGTAAATTGAGACTTGGTTTTTCGCATATGACTATTGTTGATGCTTTATCCAAATCGTATCAAGATTCAAAAAAAGCACGAATTATTATTGAGCATTCATATTCAATTTCTGCTGATCTGGGCCATATTGCTTTTTTACTTAAAGATAAAGGGCTTGAAGTAGTTAAAAATATGGTTATTAGGATTGGAACTCCTGTTATTCCTGCTGCTGCAGAACGCGTTTCTCATATTTCAGAAATTATTGAACGAATCAATCCTGTTGTTATTCAACCAAAATATGATGGTATGCGTGTTCAAATTCATTGCTCATGGGAATATAAAAAAAATAAAATTTTTATGTTTTCGCGGCATTTGCATAATGTTTCACAAATGTTTCCAGAAATTTTTAATTGTTTAAACGAGTATAAAGGACCCTGGAAAAACATTATATTTGAGGGTGAATTAATTGCATATGACAGTAATACCGGTGATGTTTTGCCCTTTCAAGAAACTGCTAAACGCAAAAGAAAATATAATATTGAAACAGCTATGGAAGCAATTCCTTTGAAAATGATTGTGTTTGATGTGTTATATAGCAATGGCACAAGCTGCTTTTTTAATCATCATCAAGAACGCAAAAAAGAACTTGATTTGTTTGTTGCTTCATTGAATTCAGATGATTTGATAACTTCCATTGATGAAATTGTTGCAACAGATGAAAAAACAGTTTCGGATTATTTTTATCATCAGCTTGATAAAGGCCTTGAGGGAATCATTGCAAAAAAAATTGATGTTCCTTATACTCCTGGCAAGCGAAATTTTAATTGGATTAAATTTAAACGTTCAAATAATTCGCATTTAAACGATACAATTGATGCAGTTATTATTGGATATTATTATGGAAAAGGCAGGCGTGCATCGTTAGGAATAGGTGCATTACTTGTCGCTGTTTTTAATCGGGAAAATGATTGTTTTGAAACAATAGCACGTGTTGGAACTGGTATTTCTGATGCTGAGTGGGTTACCATTAAAAAAGATGCTGATACGCATGTGGTATTAAAACAACCCAAAGAAGTTATCTGCGATAAAGGATTATATCCTGATGTCTGGGTTGAGCCTTGTATGATTGTTTTGATTAAAGCTGATGAGATAACGCTTTCTTTAATGCATACAGCAGGTAAAAAATTAGATACGACTCATGGATATGCGTTACGATTTCCTCGATTTGTTCAGTTTGTACATGATAAAGATATTAATCAGATAACAACGACTGATGAAGTTGAACGTTTATATAAAATGCAATTTGTGTAAAATTACTTAAAAATTATTATAAATATTGGCATTTGTTTATTTTTAAAAAAAATATACACTATCAATAATGTATAAAGTGTAAATAAAAAAATTTAAAAATGAAAATTTTAATTGTAACGTATTTTTTTCTATCTATCTTTTCAATTTTTTCAAGTAATTATAGTTTTAATTTTAAACAAGTTGAAAGCATACCTTCCAGTATCCAATGTTATGACTATAGGAAAGTGTATGATCAAAGTGAAAAAAATAATAATGAAACTTTGCGATCTTTAAATAATCATTCTGTTAATTGGGAAAAAAGTGATTATTGTTTAGATTTGCAACATTCAACTGGGGTTTGTTTGGAAAAGCTACGTGATGACCTTTATAAGATTTGTTTTAGTGATGGAGGTGTTGCCTGTTCTCCTCTTGCTAGTTTTGAAAAAAAGCCTCTTGCTATTGGTGTGAACAAAAACATTATTGTTTATTTGACATTAGAAGGTGACTTTTACATGACAATAATCACACCTATAATTGATAAAAATACTTTTAAAGAAACGTATTTTGCTAATAATCCTCAACAAGTAAAAAAAATGGATTTTGATCAAACAGTAACCAATGCTATCAAAAATCAATCTGGTTTATATAAAAATAGTCCTGTTTATTGTTTTCCAGGCAATGAGGGCCAATTCTATTTTACTTATGATGTAGTAAATAAGACGAATACCTATCTTTTAACTATAGAAAAAAACGATTATGCAAAATTAAAAAGTAGTTCTATAATTAACAAAAACGATAATCTCATAGCTGATGGTGGTAATAAAAAAGCATCTGATACAAATGAAACATTTTTTAAAAAATATCTTAGATTTAAATTTTTTTTAGGACTTTGTTTAAGTTTTGTTATTATATGGGGAATTGCAAAATTTTTAATTGTAAAATGATAGTATTTGTTTATCTTCATGTCTTTTTAGAAAAAATATACACTATCAATAATGTATAAAGTGTAAATAAAAAAATTTAAAAATGAAAATTTTAATTGTAACGTATTTTTTTCTATCTATCTTTTCAATTTTTTCAAGTAATTATAGTTTTAATTTTAAACAAGTTGAAAGCATACCTTCTGACATCGTATGTTATGACTACAGCAAGTTTGGTCAAAAAGATCAAATAAATCATGAAATTTACCTGTCTTTAGAAGGACATTTTACTGGTCTGCAAAATTTTCATTATTCTTTCGATTTAAAAAATCAAACTGGGGTTTGTTTGAAAAAATTTGATAAAAAGGAATTGTATCAAATTCTGTTTGCTTATAAAAATTATATATCTGATGGTATTCAACAATTATCTAAAAAGCCTATTGCTCTTGGAGTAAACAAAAACATTATTGCTTATTTAACATTAAATGGTCATTTTTATATTGCAGAAATCCCACCTTCAATAGATCCAAATACGGAAGAAACGGTATATTATCATAGGAAGCTCTTAAAAGGAGAAAGAATAAATTTTGATAAAGGGATAAATGATTTAATTAAAAAAAAGTTATGTGTATTTGTAAACAGTCGGATTTATTGTTTTGCGGGGAATGAGGGTGAATTTTATTTTACTTATGATGCAATTGATAAAAAAGAGGCATATCTTTTAACTATAGAAAAAAAGGATAGTGCAAAATTAAAAAGTAGTTCTATAACTAACAAAAACGATAATCTCATAGCTGATGGTGGTAATAAAAAAGCATCTGATACAAATGAAACATTTTTTAAAAAATATCTTAGATTTAAATTTTTTTTAGGACTTTGTTTAAGTTTTGTTATTATATGGGGAATTGCAAAATTTTTAATTGTAAAATGATAGTATTTGTTTATCTTCATGTATTTTTAGAAAAAATTTATAAATAAATAACATGTGCAGTATATTCATATTCTTTTTGTTTCCTTTAGTTTTATCCGGATCATCTTATCAACCAAAAGAATTATTTAATGGACAATATGAATGTGATTTTAAAAAAAATGACAAAAATACCTTACGATATTCAATTGTCAAGATATCAAAAAAACATTTCTTTTTTTTGTACTCGTGATAATTATAAAAAAAATTGTTCAAATGCACAATCTTTTCATTGTTGTGTTGATTTTAAAAACAACAATGGGGTTTGTTTTAAACAGCCAAATAATATTGAATATTAATGGTACAGAACGCATGAAAACTTTTTCTACAACTCATGAAAAAATAAAATGTATTGGAGTAAGTAATAATTTTATTGTTACTTGCGATGATGCTGTTTTAACTATTTATAGAAATGATAGTTTTGAATTGCAACAGTTTAATATAAACGATTTACCAGATAAAAACGAGTTGATAAATATAATGACAATAAAAGGTTTAGTTTATTGTTTTCCTGGAAGTGAAGAAACTTTTTATTTTTGTAATAATGAAGAGGGTAATGATAATGATTATTATCGTATAAAAATTACACAAAAAAATAAAGTAGTTAATAATTTTATAAATAGTATTGATACGATTAAAGGCGAAAACCAACCATTAAAAAAATCTAATACAAAATCAAAAATTTTCAATGTGAGGGCTATTTTTTTAGGCGGGGTTTGTTTTTTGGGGATTTTGAATATGATTCGCCTTAGTTTAAAATCTCATTGATTGTGCTTTATTTGCAAAAAAATCAAAAAGCCTTATATTGAGATCATGAGCAAAAAATTATCTTTTTT
Source organism: uncultured Pseudomonadota bacterium (assembly GCA_964529835.1). Lineage (GTDB taxonomy): Bacteria > Babelota > Babeliae > Babelales > Vermiphilaceae > CAZGZQ01. The sequence continues at coordinate 474,374 of CAZGZQ010000001.1, read as the reverse complement.
ATCTTTTTTCTTAATTGTTTTTGTTGGCTTGTTATTTTTTAAGTTTTTTGTATCTGAAAAAAATAATTCAACGTCACAATTTTCCATTGCTGTTTTGCAAACTTTGAGTCATCCTGCCCTTGATTTGGTTGTTCAAAATTTTTCTCAAAGCTTAAAAGCAAAACTTGGTGATAAGGTTTCAATTTCTTCATTTAATGGTCAAGGGGTAATCTCCACAATTCATACTATTGCTCAAAGAATAAGTAATCATGGATATGATGTAGCAGTTACTGTTGGAACTCCTGCAACACAAGCCCTTTATAATTGTCATGGTTCTGTGCCTATTATGTTTGCAGCAGTAACAGATGTTGCAGCCTTGGGAGAATTTAATAAAAATCGTATGACTGGGATTACCGATATGATTAGTCCAGAAAACCAGGTCCATTTAGTACATGATTTACTTCCGAATGCTCGGTCTGTTGGAATTATTAATAATCCATCAGATCCAGGATCGATTATACAATATAAAGATTTTGTTGCTCTTTTTAAAAGTCAAGGGTATACCGTCTTTCCTGTTGTTGTTCAGGGAGTTCAGGATTTGGGAGTTGCTATTAATCAGGCGGTTCGTGTGATTGATGTTTTGGTAGTACCGGTTGATAATCTTATTGCTATTGGGATTTCTCAAGTAATTTCTATTACTGATCAGTATGCAATTCCCGTAATTGTCAGTGATGCGCTTCTTGTTGCAGATGGTGCACTTGCTGGATGTGGTGTTGATTATGGTGCAATTGGAACTGAAACGGCTGATCGTGTTTTACATTATTTACAGAATAAGCCCTTTTCTTTAAGAAATTTTCCTGTTCAATCTCTTGCAAAACCAGTGTGCCACATTAATAAAAAGCGATTTGATAAACTTTTTTTATCATCCGTCCAGTTTGATTATCCAGTAATATGGGATTAAACCTTATTTTGATTTTTTAAATTGAATATTTTTGTATAATTATAAAAATATTATTAAATAAGGACCATCAGATGCTTGTTGATTTGATATATCACTTTTATGAAACTTTGAAAGTTTTGACGCCTGTTTTGGAGCGAGGCTTCTTGTTTAGTATTGTTGTATCATCTTTGTATATTACTTCACGAGTTTTAAAAAGAGATGATTTAACTACAGAGGGAAGTTTTGGTTTTTCTGGTGCAGTGACAGCCTGTGTTATATCCTGTGGTTATTCAATGTTTTTTGCTACTTGTGCCGGAATGATTGCAGGTATGTGTGCAGGTTTTTTAACGGGAATCATTCATACAAAAATAAAAGTTAATCATGTTATTGCCGGGCTTATTGTTTCAAGTGCGCTATTTTCAATTCAATTAAAAATTGCAGGAGCCCATAGAGTTATTAATCCATTGGCACAGAATTTTTTGAATTTTAGAATTATTTTGTTTTTTGCTTGTTTTGCATTAGTAGTATATCTTTTTTTATCATGGTTTTTTAAAACAGAAATAGGTCTTTTGATGAGAGCTGTTGGGGCAAATCCTATGTTTGTTGCATCACTGGGCAAATCACCTGATGCATACGTTATTTTAGGATTTATGATTGCAAATTTATTGACTGGGCTTTCAGGTGCCTTATTTGTTCAGTATACCGGTTTTTTTTCCGTGTGGGCAGGGTTTGGAGTATTGGTAATTGGGCTTGCAGGCCTTATTCTTGGCGAACTTTATGATGTTCAGTATGGGTTGCAATATATTGCCAGTGCATGTCTTTATCAAATTATTATTTTTATTACTTATGAGCTTAATGTTGATCCTGATTTAAATAAGGCGGTAACGGCGTTATTTATTCTTGTCTTGTTAGTTTTTCATAACAAAATTGGGAGTTTGTGTGATAAAGCTTGAAAATATTGATTTATATCGTAACAATAAATGTATTTTGAGTAATCTTTCAGGTACGGTACAAGAAGGTGACTTTCTTATTATTGTAGGTCCAAATGGTTCTGGAAAAACAACATTGTTTGATTTGTTTTCGGGCCAATTAAAACCTTTTTCTGGTTCTTTGTATATTGACAATCAAGATGTCACAAATCAGTCGGAGTCTGAGCGAGCCTTGTTAGTAAGTCGATTACTGCAAAATCCTATGAGTAATGGGGTTTTTGATTGCACTGTTGAAGAAAATATTATGCTTAGTTTAACCAAAGGCAAAATAGCACGGTTACGTAAGGCTTCCCTTGATAAGTGGTATCAAAAAGTAATTGATGATCTTACATTATTTGGATTTGATGCTCAAAAAATATTACAAACAAAAATGAAAGACTTGTCAGGTGGACAGTGTCAGCAAATTGCATTTGTGATGGCAATGAGTTCTGGCGTTCCGCGACTATTATTGCTTGACGAGCCAACAGCAGCCCTTGATCCTGCTTCTGCAACCAAGTTATTAAAACAGGTTGTGTATTATATTGCTACGTATAAGGTAACAACAATTATGATTACTCATGATCCAGAGCTTGCATTGACACTTGGAACAAAAATTTGGATAATTAATAATGGAACAATTGATAGGCAATATAATTCGAAAGAAGAAACTTCTACGCTTACCCCAGACCTTCTGATTGGAAAAATTCCTTATAGCCAGTTATGAGATATGTTTGCTTTTTATTATTTTAGTCCAGCAAAATACGCTGCTTCTTCAGCCGGATTGTCTGATTGAATAATACTACTTCCAATTACAAGTCCATCTGGTTGTAGTTGTAAAAATTCGTGAACATTATCTCGGTCAATTGCGCCACTTACAAAGATAGGTAATTGTGTGTTGCCTCGAATCATTTCCCATTTTTCAGCAAAAAGTTGAAAGTCGGTTTCTTCATGAAGGCGATGAATTAAAAGAGAATGAATACCTACGGTTTTTGCTTCCATTGCAGCTTGACCAGGTGCATTTGAATCAAGAAGATCAAGCATTACTTTAATATTATTATTATGTGCGGCAGTACAAGCGGCTTGTAAAGTATCTTTGTGGGCGCCTGCCATGATCGAAATCCAATGGGTTTGTGCACGCGCCATCATATCAATAGCTTCTCGTGCGCGATCAACAAGCTTTGTATCTGCAAAAATTACTTTATTTGGAAATTCCTTAACAAATCGCTCTATCGATTGAACCCCATATTGATAAAGCAGTAATGTTCCAACTTCAAAAATATCAGTATGCTCTTCAATTTTGTGGGCGATTGAAATTGCTTGCTCTAAGTCAGTAATATCAAATGAAACTTGTAATTTCATATAAATTATTCCTTTTTCAATTTATATAAGAAATTGCGTATCAATTATAATTATAGTATACCATTTATATTTTTAGTATCTATGGCTTTAATGAAATCTCATATCGCTCTGCCTGTTTGTTAAATGCTGGACTTGTGCTTGAAAAGAAGTGGCGAATTTTTAAAAAAATAAATGCATTTTTTTCGTAATCAACTTCTCTGTCTATTTCAATAGGAGGTATAAGAAGGTTTTCTCCATTTAGTGAGTCTGTTTCTTGAGAGAGTGGTCGTGCATATTGTGGATCAATAAATAAAATAACGGTATCAAGAGGAATGATTAAATTGGCGGGACTTTCTGTTTTTGTTGTTATCCAAGCACTTTTTTTTGTTTGTTCATTGGTGACTTGTTCAATTTTATAAAAATGTGCCGGTATTCCAGGAATAAGTTCCCAATGAGAAAGGGTATTATGAAACATGGCAATAGGCTTTGCCTGAGATGTAATAAGTAGTGAAATTTTTTTATCAGATTGTTTTCTTGGAAAACTTACAAGCCCATCAAAATCAGAAACATCCACAAATCCTCCATAGGTTACAACATGCCCTGCCTCTATTGGCTGAAGAGATTGCGGTTCGCGTTTATTGTTGTCAAGTTTTGCTACAATTCTATCCTTATATATTTGACTATTGGGAATAAGTGAAAGTTGAATAATAGGAATGCACAATAATTTGGGACAAATCAAAAAAAATGTTAAAATGAAAGTGTAATAGTTCATACCAATAACCTACTAAAAACTGCTTTTTGTTACTATACCATTGGTTTTGTTGAAAAAGCTACGTTTGGGAGTATCTGCTTATGACAATGGCTCATAAAGATGAACAGCAAGACAGTTGCGTAAATTTTTTTGTTCAACAGGAGCTTCTTTCTGTGCGTGAATGCGAACAATTTCTTTTGTATCGTTCGCTTTTGATTGAATGGAATAACTATTTTAATCTTACGGCAATTATTGATCCAGCAAAAATTATTGTTGAACATTTTCAAGATTCGCTTGTCTTACGACGTTTTTTTAATACATCTGCAATGCAAGCAATAGCAGATGTAGGTACAGGTGCAGGCTTTCCAGGGATTCCTCTTGCAATAGTACAAAAAAATATTTCTGTGATTTTGATTGAGGTTAATGGTAAAAAAAGAAATTTTTTACAAAAAGTAATTGATTCCTTAGGGCTAAAAAATGTTTTTATTTCTGCTTTTGACTGGCGAACTTTTATTAGAAAAACCAACTATTCGATTGATTTGTTTTGTGCAAGAGCGTCTTTACGACCAGAGGAGCTTGTTCGTCAATTTGCAACTGATAGTAATTATCAAAGTAAATGCTTTGTATATTGGGCATCTGAAAACTGGAATAAAACAAGTGTGCCTGAGTTAGATCACTATCTTTGTACTGAGTATTTTTATTTTAATGGTAATAAAAACCGTAAACTTGTGTGTGTAAAAAAAGAAGCTGGAGTTTTTTGAGGAATTTTATGAAAAAAACGTTGAATCGCTATGTTAATGAAATTGCTCATGATTCTTATGGCGAAAGTCACGGAACTTTATTGTGGTATTTTATGCCCGAGTTTATAACCAATTTAATTGTTTACTCTATGCCTTTATGGATTGATGCAGTGTTTATTGGAGCATTAAAATCAACACCGGCGTATGCAACGCTTGGAGTCACTAATAATATTATTCACTTAGTGATAAAGATTGCAGAAGCTCTTGCGGTAAGCACTATCGTTTTAAGTGGCCAACACAACGGTCAAAAAGAGTATAAGCGTGTTGGGGCTGTTATGAAGGATGCTTTTTGGGCAACCTGTTTGATTGGAATTTTTTTTTGCTGTTTATTGTTTTTTGGTGGTGAATTTTTATATCGATGGTATGGAGTTCAACCAGATATCATTATTCTTGGACTACCATATATTCGTATGCGAGCGCTTGGTGTGCTTTTTATGTTTATTTATTTTGCATTTGTCGGTTTTTTACGCGGTATAAAAAACACACGTTCCCCGATGAAAATTTTTATTTTTGGTGCAATTCTTTTTGTTATAGCCGATTATGTTTTAATTTTTGGTAAATACGGGTTTCCTGAATATGGTTTACAAGGTTCTGCTATTGCAACGCTATTACAGTATATGGGGATGAGTTTTGTTGCTCTTTTATATATTCTTTTTAATCACAAAAATCGTAAATATGGAGTTTCGCTTTTTTCTGGCTATGGCTCTTGGAGTGATATTGTTCGATTTGTTAAAATTAGTACTCCAATTGTTATTGATAAAGCATCGGTAGCAATTGCATATATTTGGTTAGGTAGCATGATTGCCCCTCTTGGAACAAATGCCTTGGCTGCTTTTTCTGCTATTAAAGATATGGAGCGATTTGCTTTTTTGCCTGCAATTGCATGGGCTCAGGTTATTACTTTTATTGTGTCAAACAATATAGGGTCTGGTGACTTTTTTGCAGTTAAGCTTAATATTAAAAAAGTAACATGGATGAGCTCTATAATGGTTTTTGCTCTTTTAATGATTGTTGTAAGGTATTCATCTTATTTTCTTTTATTGTTCGATAAAAAAGGTGATTTTACAGAGCTTGTTTCAGCAACATTTCCTATTTTAAGTATTTTTGTACTTCTTGATCTTTTTCAAATTATTTTATCAGGAGCACTTCGTGGTTCTGGTCACTTATGGACGGTTATGCTTGTTCGCTCTGTGATGGTTTTTGGTTTTTTTATTCCAATTTCTTATTTTTTTTCTTATTATTTTGTTGGTTCTGATGTATTAAAAATTTTATTAATTTATGGTTCTTTTTACATATCAAATGGTCTTATGAGTATTTGGTATATAAAAATTTTTCGTAGTGAAAAATGGTCTGAGAACTGTTCAATCGCATAATTAAAGGATTACAATGAACGTGATTTCTCAAGAAGAAGTATTAAAAATTGCCCATATTTCAAATATTATTTTATCGCAGGAAGAAGTTGTCCAAATGCAAAAAGAGCTTTCTCAGGTTCTTGATTATGCAATTCGTGTTACGCAAGTTAAAGGGGATATACATATCAAGCAACTTGAAAAAGAAAATGTTGTTCGAAAAGATATTCCACACACAAGTCTTGGTCAGGAATTGGTAACCCATGCGGCAAAACATGATCATGGTTATTTTGTCGTTCCATTAATATTAGAGTAATAATAAATTTTCAAGGAATACCAACATGCATAACTTTACTTTTGCATCAATCAAGCATTTGCAAAAATTAATTTCTGATAAAACAATAAAGCCTTATGAATTATTAATTCATTTTAAAGATCGTTGTGAAAAATTAAATCCAAGACTTAATGCATTGCTTGAAATTTTTGATGCACAATCCAATGATTCACATGGAGTTATGTCAGGAATTCCAGGAGCAGTTAAAAATAATATTTGTATTAAAGGAATGCGTACTACTGCAGGTTCAAAAATACTTCAAAATTATTATGCAAGTTATGATGCAACTGTTGTTACACGATTTAAAAAAGTAGGTGCTCCTTTGTTGGCAGCTGCAAACTTAGATGAGTTTGCAATGGGAAGTTCAACAGAAACTTCAGCATTTGGTCCGGCCCGAAATCCATGGAACCTTGAGCGTGTTCCTGGTGGTTCGTCAGGAGGCTCTGCTGCGGCAGTCGCTGCAGGAATGGTTCCTTGGGCTCTAGGAACAGAGACGGGTGGCTCGGTAAGGCAACCAGCTGCTCTTTGTGGAATCGTTGGCCTAAAGCCAACCTACGGCCTTGTTTCAAGATATGGGTTGCTTGCCTATGGATCATCTTTGGATCAAGTGGGTATTTTTTCTCGAACAGCCTATGATGCAGCTCTTTTGTTGGAGGTTATAGCTGGGCATGATGCATCAGATAGCACATCCCTTGAAAATAAATCTTATGCATATCAACCTTTGCTTGATGGAAAAATTAAGCCTGGATTAAAAATTGGTATTATTAAAAATGCTTTTAACGCTCAAGGAGTTCATTCAGAAATTCTTGAAAAAACACAAGAAGCAATTACAACTTTTGAAAAATTAGGTGCTGTTGTTTCTGAAGTTTCATTACCTACCTTTGATTACAGTGCTGCTGCCTATTTTATTATTAGCAGGGCAGAAGCTGCATCGAATTTGGCTCGCTTTGATGGAATTAGATACGGAAATCGTTCAGATAAGGCTCAAAAATTATCAGAAGTGTATGGTTTTACGCGTCATGATGGCTTTGGACAAGAGGTGCGTAAGCGAATCATGGTTGGCAATTATGTCTTATCTGCAGGGCATGCAGGTCAATTTTATGAAAATGCAAAGCGTGTTGTTCGCTTGATGAAACAAGAGGTGCTTGATGTTTTCAAGTCTGTTGATTTATTGGTTATGCCAACTTCTTCAGTACCGGCTTTTCCATTGGGTGCATATTCAGATAATAAGCTTGAAATGGATTTGCAGGATTATTTCACCTGTCCTGCAAATTTGACTGGAATTCCTGCAATTTCATTGCCGTGTGGATTTACCAAAACGGGACTTCCAATTGGTTTTCAATTGATGGCAAGTCACTTGCAAGAAGGGTTATTGTTGCAAGCAAGTCATGCGTATCAAACGGTCACCGATTGGCATGAAAAATATCCTTCTATTTAAAAAAATCAAAATAGGGTCAAAGGAATCTTTGACCCTATTTTGATTTTTATGTTTGATTTATCAATGATTCTTATTGCTCTTTTTTAAACTTACCTGGTTTAAAAAATAATCTTTGCTCTGATGGATAATATAAAAATTTACCTACAACAGGTTGTTTTAATTCAGTTTTGAGTGAAAATATATGGACAATTGTTCCATCGCGATGAATTGTTTTTGTGACTTGCAAATCCAAATCTTTATTTCTTCTTTTAAGATTTTCATTACTTAATAATATACTAATAAAGAAGTCTAATCGTTTTTTATCGTCGAGCGCTTGTTCTAAATTGGTTGCCTCTTTTGATAACAAGGTACCAGTTATGTAAATTGGTTTTAAAACCTCATTGATTGTTTCTAATGGTACTTCTGCTTCAATAATTTCTATAGGTGGTTTTTTTTCAAGAGTTATATGCGAAGTTGTTTTTGAATTTTTCAAAACAGTAAAACTTGTATTTGTCAAAAGAGGATATAATTGTGGATATGCTATTTGAATGCGATCATTGAGTTCAGGAGTTGCGTGAAAAATAGTAACAATAAAGATAGAAATTATAAAAAATAGAGATTTTACTTTGAAAAGTCCATTTGACATTAATTATCTTTTTAAGATAAATAAGATTTAATCCATAATTAATTTTATTATAAAATAAAATTTTGTCAATTTTAATAGACTTTTTAATTGCTTAAGACTGAATGATTTTCAAAAATCAATTTTCCTTTTTCAATCATTTCTTTTACAAATTGTTTCATCTCTGGTGTCATAGTAATCGTCGAATGCAACCTATATTCTACTATTGAAAAAAAAGAGCTTTTTTCATAATAATAACGGCTAACCTGTGTTAATATTGCTCCTTTTGGAAAATTTGTAGCGGTAAAGAAAAAATTTTTTGTCGTTATTTCTTCTTTTAAACCGTCGCTTTCAGAATATCCAAAATTACTTATATAACCAATTAAAGCAAAAGGAGCAATATTTTTTTCCTTACAAAAATGTGATAATCCTTGCGCAAAATAATATTCTTTATCAATGTTTTTTTGTGAATCATTTTCAAAGATTATTTTTGTGACTTTTTGGATACCCTCAGGAGAGTATGTAATATTTTGATTTATGAGGTTATCCATAGAAAAAAGATAAGAAAAAATAAAAAAATTAAAAATGAATTGATATTTAAGATTCATATAATTTTTTAAAAAAAGACTATTTTAATTTCTAAAATAGTCTTTTTGTTCCTTTTTTAATTATTGTAATTTTTGCACTAAAGATTGTAATGATACTGAATCAGGATCGGGTAAATTTTGCAGTTCTATTGATGCTCTCAAGGATCTTGGATCGCTTAAAACGTCATTTAGATATCCTGTAGCGGTTACTTTTGTTAAAGGACTTGTAAATTTTGCTGTTATAATGTCATTTTGAATTTTTTCAAATTGCATTGTAAAAAGATCGATTTCTTTTTCTTTTTGATCTTGATTAGGTACAAAAATTGAAAATTTGAATGAGAAATTGTTGTTATCTACTATCCCTGTAATTCTGATAGGCTTTAAGTTTTTTGTGTCATTTTCTAATTTTCTCAACATATCTTGTACAATCATTGAAAAAACATTTCCTGATTGAATAACTTTATTCCATCCGATATCATGAATGTGTATCGTTTGATTATTTTCCTGTGAATACATAGTTAAAAAACTACATGTAATTAATGGAAGAATTTTTGTAAAAAATGTCATAATGCCCCTTATTTTATTTGATTAGATTGATACATTTTTTTGCTATAAAATAACATGTATACGCAAGTACAATTGCTCCAAGTGCAGGTAGAACAAATGATGCATGAGCCGCTTTCCCACATGTTTTACCTAACTCTATTATATCCTTTTCTGTTGTTTTGGTGGCATCAACAAAAAAAGGAAGAGAAAAAAAAGCCTGAACTAACAGTGCATTAATATATATATGTGTCTTTTTTATGATAGATTTATCTTGAGTGCCAGTTTTTTTTGCAAAAGTATAATAATGATCTGCAGCGCAATGTCCAACATAGAAAGAGCCGAGAATTTGTCCGACTATTTTTCCAATAGTTGATGCTTCAATATTTGAACCAGACAGTAATATAAGCGCGCTTAAAAAATTTTTTTTAAACATATGAAATCCTTTTTAAAAAATTGTGATTTTTATTATATATAATAATTTTTAAAAATCAATTCACTTTGTTTTTTATTTCTATTTGATTTTATTTACTTGGGCTTTTGACTTTCGATAGAATGTCAATTGGAGGTTTTTATGAGGTTGCAAAAAAAACATATATCTGTGTTGTTTTGGTTCGGTTTTCTTGTGATTAAAAACACTATTTGTCATGAAACAAAAACCCTTTATATTAAAAATCGTTTAAAATCATATCAAGAAAAAAAAATACGCGGAGAAAAAACGGTATATGATTATTTTTCAGGGCTTTTTATTGATGCTTTTTCTTTTCACAAAAACCTTGTTTCCTTTGATACCTTAAAAGTTGCAGCAGCAATTGTACCGTCTTTTTTTCTTGTTCGTCATTATGATGATAAAATTCATTCCTGTTTTTATAATCCGTCTGAACATAAAAATATTCATCAATTACCTGGTTGGACGCGAGAAGTTGCTCGAGTAATAACTGGTCCAACAATTACCTTTTTGGCCTTACAGGGTTTTTTGAGTAAAAGGGCTCAAGATTTTTATACTGCAGGAGCCATGGTGCTTGGGTTTCCATTTTTGTGGTATACCAACGAATTTATAAAAAAAATCAAAATGGATTGTTCTTTGCGTCCATGGAATCAACATTTTAGCAATTATAAAAGGGTTTCGGGAGGTTTTCCATCAGGTCATACGGCAAAAATTGTCTATCTTGCAACGCTTTATGGATTACAATATGGATGGAGAGCGGGAGTCCCTCTTTCATTGATTGCTGCAGGAATAGGTGGAATTTTTATTGGATCAAATCGACATTATGCATCGCAAATTATTGCAGGAGTTGGTATTGGTGCTGCGTATGGTATTGCGGCTCATAAAATAGTTGAATCAAAATTATCAGAAAACATTCAGGTAAGTATCACGTATAACTTTAGTCAAGGTCCTGGTTTTAAAATGTGCTGGCAATTTTGAAAAAAAACTTTATGCTACAGGAAACTTTTAATTACATAAAAAAATGCGATTAAAGCGTTCTGTAATTTTATTTTTAGGATTATTCTTCATAGCTTTTTTGGGGATTTTTCATTACTTGGATAATTCTTTCAAACCTCTTTCTTTTATAAAAGGAATGTCTGTATATCCGATTATTCGGTTTTCTTCCATTATTTCCGATTCTTTTGATTTATATAACCAAAAAACATTAACTGTTTGCGAGCTTGTAAAGCGATGTGAAGATCTAAAAAAAGAATGTTCTTTTTTTAGAGAAAAATATATTCAATTGCAGTCATATCAATGGTATACCCAAGATATAAATAATCTTTTTGAAAACGTTGATTCTATTTATTCTCTTGATGTGGTTCGTATTGGATTGGTTCTTACGCGCCATTTTTCTTCAAAAGAGCATTATTTTTTTGTTGACAAAGGCTCTTGTGATGGTATTTCACAAGACATGATTGCTTGTGTTGATTCTTGCCTTGTAGGTAAAGTTTCAGAAGTTTTTCCAACATATTGCAAAGTTGTGCTTATTACTGATTCAAAATGTTCAATTCCTATATTATGCGGACAAAAAAAAATTGCAGGTGTTTTACAGGGCTCAAATTGCTCAGAAGCAATAATAAAATATGTTGATCAGTTGCAAACTATTTTAGAAAATGATGTGATTATTACCAGTGGTGCTGGATTTATTTTTCCATTTGGGATTGGAGTAGGCAATGTTTATTCGATTTGTAGTGAAGACAAAAATAAGATGATTAAGGTGAAGTCATTTGTTGATTACAAAGAAATTCGATACTGTTATTTGATCAAAAAAGATGAGATTCATTTTAAATGAAGAAAAATTTCCATTCTTTCAAGCGCAGTCCTATAATTTTGTAATTTAAGAATTATTAGATTAAAAAATCAAACAACTCAATATTATAAAAAGGTATTTTTTTATAAGTAATTTGATGTAATTCTTTTGCTATTTTTAAAAACAAGATATAAAAAAGCAATAATTTTTTTGACATTCGCTCTCTTTTCTATTACAATTCACTCGTTATTTGAAATAAAATTTTGGGGCGGTTAGCTCAGCGGTAGAGCATCAGTCTTACAAACTGGGGGTCGCAGGTTCGATCCCTGCACCGCCCACCAAAATCTATTCCTCGGTAGCTCAGAGGCAGAGCAAACGACTGTTAATCGTTGGGTCGCAGGTTCGAATCCTGCCCGGGGAGCCACTTAAGGGGCTGTAGCTCAGTTGGTTAGAGCGTCCGCCTGTCACGCGGAAGGTCGCGAGTTCGAGTCTCGTCAGCCCCGCCATTTTATTCAAAATGGTAGATTTTTAGTTTAAAAGTTTAGCTAGATATTGAGATTTTTAAACTACACGTTATATTAAGTGTATTGTTAAGAAAAGATGTATTGTATTAATATTATCAAAAAATTTTGACTATCGATTTTTTGTGTGATTGCGGTTGCTCAGCTTAGTTGTGCGGCAGAAGATTGTTCAAAAATGTCGGCAAATGAGTTAAGTGAAGCTTTTATTCGATCTGTAAAGAAAAATTCCTCTAGCGAAGTCCAAAAGCTTTTGCGAGCAGGGGCTGATGTCAATCAAAAAACTACGTACATGAAGTCTTTCCGTGATTGGGATGATGTTGAAATTACTTGTACAGTTTTGGAATATGCTGCCAAATATGGTTATGTAGATACTGTAAAAGTTCTTATACAGCACAAAATTAAAAATGATGCTATCAATGAAGCTCTTATTGTGGCTGCAAAAAAAGGTCATACAGATGTGGTAAGGGAGCTTTTACAAGCAAAGCCTACAGTTGATACTATTAATGTAGCCATGATTTTAGCTGCAGAAAAAGGCAATGCGAATGTAATAAAAGAGCTTATAAAAGCAGGTGCTAATGTTAATCACACAGACCGCTTTGGAAGTACAGCTTTGATTAGAGTTATAGAATGTTCTCATTATAAAGATACACAGAGAAAGAATAGGGTTATACAGGTTCTTTTAGAAGCAAAAGCCAGTCTTAATCCTGCTAATAAACAGGGTGTACGGCTCTTATAGTTGCTATACGAAAACATGATTTTGATACTGTGCAAAAACTTTTAAAAATTCCAGAAATTAATATGAATCATCCTGATAAGGACGGAAATACTGCTATTATGGTTGCTTTGCAATGCCTAGAATATACGTATGTTAATGGTAACAATGAACAGTATAATAATTGTGTAAATAGCCAAAAAATTTTAGAAGAACTTTTACAGGCCCCTGGAATTGATTTTCATCATGCTAATAAAAATGGTGATACAGTGATTAAGTTGTTGAATAAAGCAGCTGAAAAAGTGAATCGCTATACGTAAAGTAAATTTTTTGTGTGCTTAATAAAGAGTATTGCAAGAAATGGGCAATCATATCGTATAGATTAAATACAAAAAAAAGCAGATAGATTGGATTTTTTTCGTTGTCTTGCAAATTGGGGGTCGCAGGTTCGATTTCTACCCGGGGAGCAAAATTAACGAGCTTTAGCTCAGTTGGTTAAAGCGTCTGCCTGTTACGTTAAAGATTTCGAATTCGAGTCTCGTCAGCCTCGCAATTTTGCTTGAATTGGTTTTCTATCATTGCGATAAGCCGCTTTTTAAAAAAACTATCAAAAGCATGAATCATTTAGATTTTTTAGATCTGGGTTGTATGCCAAAAAACAATGTATTAATTATTTTGTAATTCAAGTAAGGTTTACTAAAAAGCATCAATCACAGGTATAAAACCGGGCTATTTTAATCCGTTATCGTGGATGTTTAGCCTGAAATAAAGGTTTAACCCTGCCCTATCTCATATGGCATTTTTCAGCCGTGTATGTTGCTTGTTTATTGCAATAAATAAAATATTAAGCAATATTTATTAAAAACTATTATAAAGGAGAGCTACATGAAAACATTATTGGCAGTTGTCGTTTTGCTGAATGTTCAATCAAGCTTAGCTATGCAAGGGTTTGAATTGTCTGCGCAAAACACTTCTTGGAAATTGCCATCTGATCAAGTAGTTCCTACTCTTTATTATCAAGGAATGTTCAGTTCGCAAACACAATGTTCAAAATATACAGGAGATCGTGGGTTTGTGGGTACAACTGGCGAATATGTTGCATGTCCAAAAAATAGCATTGACGTAATACATACGCCCTATATTGGTGTTGAAATAGATGAAGTGCAACCACAAGTTTCATTTTCAAATTTATGGCAAAATCGAATGAACCCTTTTAATTTGATTAAAGCACTATATTATTATACCCATTACCTTGTATCTCAGAGACAGAATAACCTGTACGGAATTACTGTTAGCCCAAATCAGTTCTCCGACAAAACTTCCGACCAAACTATTGCTGGACATTCAATTAATATTTCACAAATCAATATTGGACAAGATGGAGATGTGAAATATCATCGGATTAAATATGATAAATTTACTGTTCAACATGGAGATTGCCCGCTCATTTTGTATGGCGTCTCGCGTGGAGCTGTAACATCATTTAATGCACTTGCTATAAATATAAACCAATATTCTAATGTTCGTTTAGCTATTTTTGAAGGATGTTTTGATTCTTACCAGCACTTAATGCAGAAGCGATGGCCTACATTATTTTCTATTGGTGCGCAGAATGTTCTTGTTCCATTTGTAGAAAAAGTTACCAGTTATAAAAGAAGTGGCGTCAATCCAATTGATAATGTAAATGCATTTCCAAAGAACGTGCCAACGCTGTTTGTTACATCAAAAATTGACGCAGAAGTGCCTATGTCATGCACATGTGCGTTGGCTCAGGCTCTTGCTCAAAATGGACACAAAGAAGTGTATCTGTTGGTGTTAGAAAATTCTACGCACCCAAGATACACGATGGATGATCAACGCGATAAAGAATTATACGAGCAGGTTGTTCATGCACTTTATCAAAAATTGCAACTGCCGCATAGGCCAGATTTGGCAAAAAAAGGTAAAAAAGCATTAAAGAGATGTCGTTTACAGAGTCATTATTGAATCGAAGGGTTTTGCAGCGTCGAGGCACATTAATTCTCCTTGTGTCAATAATGTTTGTCAAAAGTTATCTTGTCGTTATTTTTATACATATACGTAAGTTATATATGAGAAATGTATATCAGCTAAATTTCTGACTTATTGAAGCAGGCTTTTTTTGTTGTGATAAGCACAAATGATAGATAGGGATTGGTCATTGTGCTTTTGATGCTAAAAAGTAGATGTTTTAATATAGATTTATTTACTTGAAAGAGCTTTTTAAGATTTTATTGAAATTGCCAAAAAACTAACAAATCAGAGTAAAAATTATTATTATAATTTTATTATAATTTGTTTTGAGTAAGTAATTTTAAAAATGCAGGGCCATACCGTTTTTCTAATAATAAAAAACCTTCTTTTGGGTTAATCCATTTGAAATCTTCGTGTTCATCACTTAAGATAACGTTGTTTGCTTGGGTTATTGCCTTGTAAAATGAGAAAATAATGCCGACTGTTTGATTGTTTTCTAATTCAATGCGCATAGGTGACCAGATCATGCCAATATAATGCATACAAGATATTTCAGTTATTTTCGTCTCTTCGTATATCTCTCTGAGTGCCGCTTGTTTTTCTGTTTCTCCGATTTGTATTCGGCCACCTGGTAAATCAGAATACTCTTTTTCTTCTTGTTTTCTTAGGACTAGGATTTCATTCTGTGGATTATAGATGATTGTTTTAATCCCTAAATGAAATATATCTTCAGTTGATTGAAAGTTTTGTGATGCTAACATTGTTTACCTTTTTAATACATGAGTTTATCAATTTAGTATGTATCTTTAGCTAAATGAGCATATTATTAATATTCATTAAACTCATGTGCCTTTTTAATTAGATTGCATTATATATGAATTTGTTTTTTTGAAAGAATAATTTTACCATCATTTTTAATAGTTAATAGTTAATAGTTAATAGTGCAATAGTGTTATAAGAAAAACTGGGATAATTGTCTTCTGGCTGTTCTGTGATAGCATTTTTTGATCATCCATATATTGAATCGGGTCCAACCTGAACAGTAACAACATCGTGTTGTAAAAGTTCTTTTTCACCTGGGCTATTTTCTTTCCATGAAAGGCTAGCTCCTTCGGCTTTTTGCAATTCAATCATTGGAATTAAAAGCGAAGAATCCCTCTGGCAGTCAAGAACATGCGCATGTTGATGCCCTCGAATCATGCAAAAAATTTTCCAATCTTTCATGATCGCTTTGATAAGCGGAAGTCCCCATGCAAGTACTTTTATGTTGTGAAAATATTCAAAAGGCAGTTCTGGATCTTGATTAACTAATTGATCTCTGCAAAAACTTAAATCGCGTGGTTCGCTTTGTCGATTAACGTTTAAGTATTGTTCAATATTGGGATTGTTTTTCTTAAATTTAAGATTATTAATTATTGCCTGTGAATGAAAATTATCACTCAAATGACGATTATATGATACTTGGTCTATTGCACAATAAAGTATATTGTCATCGGGGGTACTTTTTAAACTCTCCAACAAATTTTTTGGATTAACTCCAAGATTGGGAGCTGCATGACTTATTAAAAAATGACCTGATTGTTTTGTATGATCTTTAGAGCCAACAAATGCAGCAACTGGTAATTTTTCAAGAAGGCTGAAGAAGGAAAGTGCTTCCTGTTCTGCTTTTCCATCCAATGTTTTAAAAAATTTTACCTTTGCTTCTCTGAGGGCCCAATCTTTTGTAATGGGTCGATCAATACATTCATGATTACCTCGTATAGCAATGCAATTTTCTGGATTTTTAATATATAAAAGCAGCTTCAACACTATATGCCCCGCTATTAAGATAATCTCCTAATAAAACAGAAATATGTCCTTTTTTCATAACAAAATCATTATCTATAATTCCATCTTTTTGTAATGTGTTAAACCCAAGAAGTGATGATCGAACGTCGCCGTGTCGATCACCCCAGCAATATAGTTTCGTTTCTGGCTTAAGATTTAACCCAATGTAATATGCGTTAGAGAGATTAACGCTCTCTGAATTGAATGGCTTGTTAATCTAATTGCCCCTATTTAATCGATTTATAAGTTCATGGTTAAACCAATCTTTAACCATGCTGATTTCCTGTCCAGTGTGCGATTATGTTATTTTTGCGACAAAATTCTTCAAAATGAGCTTTGTTTTTTTCGATTAAGAATTCTTTTAGTCCATCCATTTTATTTAATGGATTAGTTTTTAAACATCGATCGGTTAACGTAGAGAGTGTTGGAAAATTAGCAAGACTTGCATTAAGCCCTACTGTGAAATAAAGTAACAGGAAAATTATACGGTAGTTCATAGGCATCCTTTTTTTGATACATGTATTGAGAGGTATCAGACAATATATGAAATTATATATGGCTTTGACCATTCTGTTAGTGCATACGATTTTCTCCAAGGGTTAACATGTGCGTAAATGGGTTGACTTTACAATAAAATCATTTTTGGTATCATAATCTAATAAGTAAATGTATTTTTATTGGAGTTTTTAATGAAATCAAATATCCATCCAGAATTGCATGAATTAACGGTTCACTGTACTTGTGGTAACAGTTTTGAAACTCGTTCAACAAAATCAGAATTGCGTGTTACATTGTGCTCTGCTTGTCATCCCTTTTATACAGGTGCTCAAAAATTTGTTGATACTGCTGGTCGCATTGAAAAGTTTCAAAATAAATATAAGAAAAGCAATAAAAATTCTTAACTGGTTTTTCAATGCAGATACCATGGGATCTTGTTTCTGATCGGATTGCAGTACTTGAAGAAAGTCTTACAAAATTGCAAGGAAATGCTCGAGTTATAGCACAAAAAGAATGTGCGCGACTTGTCAAGCTGGTATCTTTACAAAAAGAAATTGACGGTCTTCGGTTACAAATTGCCGACAATGATCGAGCGATAGAACAATTGCAAGTTTCAGCTTCAGCTGGAAAAGAGGCTCTTTTTCAGAAAGAGTATTTATCTGGGGCTGAGGTGCAAGAACTTATAAGTTTATACAAAACAGAAAAAGAAGAGCTTGAGGCTTTATGTGATCGCAAGACCAAGGAACTTGAGCAGTCAATTATTCCGGCAGATCCTGATGATTCCCAATCTGTTTTTATTGAAATTAGGGCAGGCACTGGTGGTCAAGAAGCCGCTTTATTTGCAGCTGATCTTGCTGGAATGTATTCTGGATATGCTCTTAAAAAAGGGTGGCGTATCTCTGTTGTTGATGAAAGCAGAACAGATTTGCAAGGGGTGCGTGAAATCATTCTTCATATTCAAGGGCAGGGTGTCTATGGGCATTTAAAATTTGAAGCTGGGGTTCATCGAGTTCAGCGTGTTCCTAAAACAGAAACTCAAGGCAGGGTTCATACTTCAACAGCAACAGTTGCTGTTTTGCCTGAAATGAATGATGAAGTTGATTTTGTTGTCAATCCTTCTGATTTGCGAATCGATGTGTATCGTGCAAGTGGTGCAGGTGGGCAGCATGTTAATACAACTGATTCTGCGGTGCGAATTACTCATATTCCAACAGGAGTTGTGGTTGCGTGCCAGGATGAGCGTTCACAGCATAAAAATAAAGCTAAGGCACTTAAAATTTTGCAATCACGTATTCTTGCTCATGAGAAAGAAAAGCATGATGCAGAACTTGGTCAAAAAAGAAAAGAAATGATTGGTCGTGCAATGCGATCAGAAAAAGTTCGTACGTATAATTTCCCTCAAAATCGTGTTACAGATCACACAATAGATCTTACTCTCAAAAAGCTTGATTATATTATAGAGGGTGATTTAGATGATCTTATTATGCCTTTAATGGAGCATGAAAAAGAGGGGCATAAAAAAGAGGCGTTTATTTTCTAATAATTTAATTTAAAAAGGTGAATATGGGTCTTTTAAGGCAACGATTTGTTGTAGTAGCAGGTGGTGTAATATCAGGAGTTGGTAAGGGGGTTGCTACCGCATCAATTGGTGCTTTATTGCAGTCGGCCGGGTATTCTATTTCAGTTATCAAAATTGATCCTTATATTAATTATGATGCAGGCACATTACGACCAACAGAGCACGGAGAGGTTTGGGTTACGGCAGATGGGGGAGAGATTGATCAAGATCTTGGTACATATGAGCGTTTTTTAAATATTGAAATTCCCAAAAAAAATTCTATTACAACGGGTCAAATTTACGCTTCTGTTATTCAAAAAGAGCGATCAGGAAATTATTTGGGGCAAACAGTACAATTTGTTCCACATATTATCGATGAAATTATTAATCGAATTCTTTTTGCTGCTTCTGGTTACGATATCACATTGATTGAAATCGGGGGGACTATTGGCGATTATGAAAATAGTCCTTTTTTCTTTGCGCTTAAAGCATTAGAACGTCGATTGGGATACCAATCAATTTCTTATATTTTGGTTTCATACTTTCCTGTTCCAGGCCATATTCATGAAATGAAAACAAAGCCAACTCAGCAGGCAGTCAGGCTTTTAATGGAGCAAGGAGTATTTCCTGATTTAATTATTTGTCGTTCAGCTATTGCAATTGATGATGTTCGAAAGAAAAAAATTGAAGAATCGGCTCATATTAAAACTGAATATTTAATTGCAGCTCCCGATGTTGCAACAGTATATGAAATTCCATTGCTCTTTGATCATCAAATGGTTGGACAGAAAGTTTTGAACTTTTTAGGCCTTTCAGAGCGAAAAAAAATTGATTTGTCTTTATGGAAAAAGCAGGTTGATATTATTATAAGTAAGTCAAAGAAAGTAACAATTGGAATTGTTGGAAAATACATTACCGTTGGAGACTTTCATTTGACTGATAGTTATCTTTCGGTGTATCATGCTTTGCTGCATGCAGCAACAGCACAAGGCCTTTGTCTTTCGGTTGAATGGATTAACTCACAAGACTTTGAAACAAAAAATCCTAATTGGAGTCGCATTTCAAATCTTGATGGTGTTGTTGTTCCTGGTGGATTTGGATCTGCGGGAGTTGAAGGAATTATTGCAGTCATTGAATATGTTAGAAATCATAAAATTCATTTTTTAGGGCTTTGTTATGGCATGCAACTTGCAGTTGTTGAGTTTGCGCGAAATGTGTGCGGGTTTGTGTCTGCGCATACCACAGAAGTTGATCCAAAAACGCCATATCCGGTTATCGATTTTTTACCTTTGCAAGAAGGATTGCTTGAGCACAATCAATATGGCGGCACAATGAGGCTTGGTGCATACGCTGCAATAATTAAAAATGGCACTCGTATTCAAGAAATTTATCAAGGATCAAGTCAAGCAACTATTATTAGTGATCAGATGTACGTTACTGAGCGGCATAGACATCGGTATGAAGTTAACAATAAATATGTGGAATGTATTGAAAATAAAGGTGGCGTTTTTTCAGGATACTTTAATCATGAAACAGGAATTCAATTAATGGAATTTTTTGAATTACATGATCACCCATTTTTTATAAGTACCCAAGCTCATCCGGAATTTACCTCTCGATTTGGACAAGCACATCCATTATTTTTCGCATTTATAAAAGCGAGCAATACATAATTAAATGCGCTGCCCGCTTTTATAATGTTGTAATCAGAAATATACGATGTTATTTTGATTTCTTTTCTTGTTCCTTATTTGAATTGCATTGAATTGCTTTTTGAACAAGGCCAAAAGCTGTTACAGTAACCAGAGCATCATTGGCTGCTTTTGGTGTGTTTTGAAAGATTTTTTTATCAATCCATCCAAACAAACCTGATCCAGTAGCAAAACACTTTGTCTTTTCAAAGACCTCTTTGGTACCATCATCTAATGTTTTTTCTATTGTTACTTTTTTGTAATCACCCAAAGTTCCCAAAGTAATATCTAAAAAATAAGGAATGGTATCTAAAGAAATGAAAAAATTATCTCTAAGTTTGTTCCATCTATCTTCTTTTGTTACATTTGTACCATTGAGTGTCCAGTCTCCATCTTCATTTGTTCGTTTATCACGAATTCTAACAAAAAGAGAAACAAGTCCCATAAGCCCTCCTGCAACAAGTGAGGCTTTGGTTATGTGTGTAGTCAAACGTTCTGTGATTGTAAGAATTTCAGATGAGGCTTGAGAGGCAATAGATGATTTGATATTAAAAAAAAACATTAAAAGAGATAACAAAATTGTTGGTGCATTCAAATACTGTTTTTTCATGTAAATCCGTTTTTTATGGTAGCATGTGCTTTTATACTTTGTATACTCACTAAAAAAGGCGAGAAATATCTCGCCTTTTTTAAATTTTTCTTTTTTATTTATTACCAGGAATTGTTCCATTTTTAAATGCATTATTAATAACCCACAATGCACCACAAAGTGTAAGAATTGGTGTAGTGAGTTTTTCTAAATTATCCAAAATTCTATATTTAAATGCAGCAGCCCAACCAGTTCCTTTGCGCCGAACTTTTTTATCATGAATTTCAACTTTGGTACCATCTTCGTATGTTGTTGTTGTTGTTCGATCAACAATATCTGCTTTTGAGCCGATTAATGTATAAACTCTTAAAAAAGTAATAAGTTCAGAAAGCGTTGCTTTTCCTGTTTTTACTTTATCATAAAGTTCATTATACATTTCGTCAGTTTCATAAATTTCAGGAATGCGATCTAGTGCAAGATGTATCCCCATAACTACATAATAGACAGCCAAAATACAACCAATTGCCTTACTGTTTTGATAACAAAAGTTGGCAATAGGACCTGCGGTAGAAACAATATCTGAACTTTTAATTTCTTGAAAAAAATTTTGAGCAATCAATAAAATACATAATGTTATTTTTTTCATGTTTTTATACCTTTTTTGATATTGTTATTATTCTGCATTTATTATCAAAAGAAATAATACAAAATTATGTATTAATTACAAGCATTACATGCAAAAAAAAGAAAAAATGTATGTTCCAATAACATATAGTGAAACAATGATTGTTGGTAATTGTATAAAGTGAAAAATATTTAATTTATGCAAAAGATTGCAAATTGTGATTGTGATAATAATTGGATATAAAATACGTACAAGTGGACCCCCTGCAAAAGCGAGTACATAATCTAATCCAAATAATGATAATGGCAAGCTGAGTATAAGAGTAACAAGCAACCCTTGTACATAGGAAATCTTATTGCAAAAAATTGTTTTTTGTATGTATTCACCAACAATTGCGCTTAATGCAATCGATGTTGAAAAACATGCCATTAAAACAGTAACTGCAATTAAAATAGCACCTTGAGACCCAAGAATTTTAAATGAAATTGCGCTGAAAAGACTTCCTCCGTCAAGGTATGCAAATTGAGCGCCATGATACATGCCAAGAAGCCCCATTCCAATATAAATAATTGCAAGACAAAATGTTCCCAATATTCCAGCTTTAAGCCCTTGATAAGATAGTGATTTAAGGCTCGCTTTTGGACTGCTCTGTTGCAATAATGAAACAATAATGGAAGCAAAAAAAATTGCACCAATTAAATCAAGTGTTTCGTATCCACGAATAAAGCTATTGGTAATAATGGACCATGCAGATTCTGCTGTGTTTTGTGCTGAGTCTGCAATTATTAAGCCTTTTACAATAATCAATGCAAGACTTGCAAGAAGTGCGGGACTAATAATTGAGCCGAGAACCGTAATAATTCTATTTTCTTTGTAGGTTGCAAGAAAGGTTACGGTAAGAAAAAAAAGTGCAAAAATTAATGATGAATAGCATGTTCCATCATTAATAAAAGTAATTTCGGGTATAAATGGTTTGATCATAGTAAATGATAGCGTTGTAATTCGGGGAATAGCAATTATAGGCCCAATAATCATCATGCAGAGAAAAATAATACATTGGCCAGCTTTTTTTCCAAGACGCTCAAAAAAGAGATTATAATTTCCGTCAAATAAAATCATTGAAATGAGACCAAGTAAGGGTAGCAGGGTGGCCGAGACTAAAAAACTACTTATGCCTAACCATGTAAGATTGCCGGCATAAAGACCAACCATTAATGGATAAAGTAGATTTCCTGCTCCAAAAAGCATTGAAAATATTGCCAGACCGATAGTTACAAGATGCATGCTCATAACAAAACCCTTATTGTAAAATATGGAAATGATTGAAATAATTAATGTAGACTTTATCGTACCAGATTTGACAGCTCGCGCAATAAAATGCATGTTCTTTTTGAATTAAATAGTGGATCGTATGTCGCAACTAATTAAATTTTTTAATGAAATTTCATTGTCTGATATTGCCACAGTGGGCGGAAAAAATGCTTCGTTGGGAGTTATGATTCAGCAGTTAGCCAAACAAGGAATAGCTGTTCCAGAAGGATTTGCTGTTACTATTTTGGGATATCAATTATTTGTATCTGAAAATGGAATTCAAGAATTAATCGATGAATTGTCTCATTTTGATTATTCAAAAAGTAGTTCTATAGATGAAATTAAAAAATGTGGAGTTAAGATTCAAGATGCTTGTATTAATGCGTCAATACCTGACCAGCTTCTACAAGAAATTAAAAATGCAATTTTTTTGTTATGGAAAGATTCATTTTTTCTTGCAGTTAGATCTTCTGCAACAATAGAAGATATTCCTGGAATTTCTTGTGCTGGTCAACAGGAAAGTTTTATTGGGATTGATTCTTTTGAACAACTTCTTTTAGCATATAAAAAATGCATTGCCTCTCTTTTTTCTGATCGGGCATTAACGTATCGATTTGAAAAGAAAATTGCGCCTCAAAGTGTTGGGCTTTCAGTGTGTGTGCAAAGAGTAGTGCGGTCAGACAAGGCTGTTTCTGGTATTGCATTTTCTCTTGATACAGATTCTGGATTGCCGGGTTTTGTGACTATTGAGGCATCATATGGATTGGGTGAATGTATTGTTAAAGGATCTGTTAACCCAGATTTTTTTAGTGTTCATAAAGAAACATTTTTAAAAAATTTTATTGGAGTTGTAAAAAAAACAAAAGGTCAAAAAAAGATAATGATGCTCTATGATGACCATAACAAAGTAAAAACTATTGCAGTTGCAAAATCAAAGCAATCGCAATGGTCTATTGATGATCAACTCGTTAAAGAAATATCAAGACAAGTTTTAATTATTGAATCATATTACTCTGATTACTATAAAAAGTGGTCACCTGTTGATGTTGAATGGGCTATTGATGGGTTTTCAAAAAAGCTTTATATAGTTCAAGCTCGCCCTGAAACAGTTTTTTCTCAGAAAAAAAACACACTCAAAAATCACTATCTTTCATACTCTCTTGCTGGTGTTCCTCCTGTTCCACTTGTATCTGGATTGGCAATAGGATCAAAAATTGTTACGGGTAAAGTAATTGTTATTACCGATATTTCTCAGCAAAATCAGGTTAAAGAAAGTTCAATTTTAGTTACAAAAATGACTGACCCTGATTGGGTTGTTGTTATGAAACGAGTTGCAGGAATTGTCACTGATCAAGGGGGGCGCACCTGTCATGCTGCAATTGTTTCTCGAGAATTAGGTGTTTGTGCTGTTGTAGGCACTTGCAATGCAACAGATCTAATAAAAACAGGTGATGTTATAACACTCGATTGTTCAACTGGTCATATTGGTTTGATTTATCAAGGAGCATTGCCTTTTACAACTCATTCAATTAAGTTTGATTCAGGCAAGAATTTGCCAGTAAAGTTAATGGTTAATTGTGCTCAGCCAGAAAGTGCTATGAGTACAGCACAGCTTCCTGTATTGGGTGTTGGGCTTGCGCGGCTTGAATTTATTATTGCGCAATATGTTAAAATTCATCCAATGGCATTAATTTATCCTGAAAAAATTAATGATAAAAAATTAAAAGAGCAGATTTTTTTGCAAGCGTCTGAATATCAAAATCTTCAGAATTATTTTATTGAAATTGTTGCATCAAATATTGCATTGATAGCAGCTGCTTTTTATCCTCGTGATGTGATTGTTCGATTTTCAGATTTTAAAACAAACGAATATAGATCTTTGCTTGGAGGTTCTTTTTTTGAACCAAAAGAAGAAAATCCAATGATTGGATTGCGTGGAGCATTTCGCTATTGTCATCCAATCTATCAAGATGCATTTCTTCTTGAATGTGCTGCTTTGTTAAAGGTACGTATAAATTTTGGTATGACAAATGCGCATTGCATGATTCCGTTTGTCAGATCGGTTAATGAAGCACAAAAAGTTTGTAAGTTACTTGATCAAAATGGGTTATCTCAAATTGCTGGATGTAAACGATTTATGATGTGTGAATTACCTGGTAATGTTATTATACTTGAAAAGTATGCTTCTTTATTTGATGGGTTTTCAATTGGATCTAATGATTTGGCTCAGTTGGCTTTGGGTATTGATCGAGATTCTGGAGTTTTTGGTGAACTTAATGAGCACAATGAAGCAGTGATTGCCTTTTTGTCACTTGCTATTCAAAAAGCAAAATTGGCAGGAAAACCAATCAGTATTTGTGGTCAGGCTCCATCAGATTTTCCAGAGATAGGAAAATTATTGATTAAAGAAGGTATTGACGCTATTTCATTAAATGCTGATTCGGTGATGAATTTTATTTCAAAAATTGTACAATAAAAACAAAAATTTTGATTTATTTTGATTCATGATCTTTTTTTAAAACAACAAGAAACGGAAGATTTGTTTTTAAAATTGCATCATGATATCGATTAATGGTTTGTTTATCATGGGCATAAATTATAATATCAAGTCCATTGTTAAATGCATGGGCAATACATGAAAGTGCCATTTCAGTTGCCTCATTAAAATCTGGATAACCAAAAATTCCCGTACTTATTGAAGGGATTGCAATTGATTTAAGACCTTCTTTTTTTGCTGTGGAAAAAATATTTTCATATGTCTTTTTTAAAAGTTCTTTTCTATTGCAATTTTCTTCTGAATCTCGGCAATCAGGACCAACAGCGTGCATTATTTTTTTGATTCCTTGTTTTTGCAAATTATATGATCCAGTTACAACAACTGAGCCAACGGGCAAACTTTGAGAAGAAAAAGTTTGTAAGATTTGATTGCTTTTTTCTTGGAGTTTTGGACCAGCAGCTTTCAAAAGAGCTCCAGCAACACCTCCACCATGGTTTAACCATCGATTTGCTGGATTTACTATAGCATCAACATCTGTTATGTTTTCTACATTTGTTTGTAATAGAGTAATGGATCGTGGCTTAAATTTTTTATTATTCGTTTGAGAAAAAAATGTAAATCCACATAATAAAAAGAGACTTATTTGTATAGTTATAATCTGTTTCATAATACCTCGATCGTTTTGCATAGTGTAATTATAGTATGACAGCTATTTTAAAATTGTCAATTTGTACTATTTGGTGTTTTTAAATTGAGTAAATTGAGGTTGTTATTTCTAGATTAAATTCTTTAAATTGATTATTATAAGAATAATATTTAAAAAAATTATATTATGTATTCTTTAATGTTTTATTTTATTTTTTCAACATTTTTTATCAAATCAATGGTTAATGATAACCAAAAATCTTTGTCTATAAGTTTTATTCCCATTCAATATTTAAATGATAGTTTATCTCTAAATAATTCTAAGTGTGCAGGAGAAATACCTAATCTTTCTGATACTATCAGTGGTGAGTTTGTGTATAAAAAAAGTGGTGAAAAAAAAGAATTGCGTGGAGTTTTTTTGGATCAAGAAAGCAAGCATATCATGTTTGTAGGCAACCCATGTCGCTTTAATAATGATGATCAATTTTTCACTTGGGGAAAGAGAACACAAGATATATTTTTCCTCCATTCTTACAAAGATGAAAATATGTTTGATTATCTTTTGTATTTTAACAAATCACAACAAATGCAAATTTTTTCTTTTACAACAAAAAACCTTTATAGACAAATAACTACAAAATATAATATTAAATTACATGATAGTTTAATAGGATTGGAAAAAGAATTAGTTGAAAATTTTTCTGACAATAAATACCGATGGAGAGAATCTTTTGTTTTTACAATAAATTGTTTAAATAGAGCATATCATTTTAGGTATCTTGTAAGAGATGGTACAATTATTTTATTTGATGACGGAACAACAAAACTTAATTTAAAAGACTCCAAATATTTTTCTGATACTAGCGATAGGTTTTTTTATTTTGGATCAAAAGACTATGTTGTTGATAGATCAAATGATAGGGTCTTTTATTTAATAAAAAATAAAAATAAAGAAGTTATAGGTACTGTTTTTATGGGCTTTTTATCTAAGAATATTCAGACAATGCTTGATGCTATTAATCAATCTAGTAATAATGAAAAAACAATCGATTCTTGCATTCAGTTTTTTAAAGGTTTCTCAACCTGGATACGATTAAAAATAGTATTTTTCGCTTATTTTTTTAAAATAAAACATGAATACTATTTACCATTTAAAAATTTTTTTAAATGGTACTTTTACATATAGTTTATTGAGTATAATAGTTGTTTGCTTGTAAAAATCCGTATGGATTTCCAACATCAAATCTTATTCCTGTATATTCATATGCAATCACAGGATATTTGTTTTCTATCAAGAGGGCTATTGCGTCGGTAAGTTGGAATTCTCCGTTTTTGCCTGGTTTTATCTGCTCAAGCATTTTAAAAATTTCTGGTTGCAAAACATACCGTCCAATGACTGCATATTGTGATGGAGCTGTTTCAATGGATGGTTTTTCAATTATTTCTGTAATTGGTGCTTGTTGATTATCAAAATTTGATGAAAGAGCAACAATTCCATAATGAGAAACTTTTTCAACAGGAACTTTTTGGACAGCAATAATGCTTGCTTTTTGTTTTTTTGCCAATTCAATCATATCTTTGATTACTGTTTGATCTGTCATAATATCATCGGGAAGAAGTATTGCGCATATATTGCCAAAACCCTCTTTTTTTGCGCATAAAATTGCATGTCCAAGTCCTTTTGCTTCTTCTTGATATACAAATTCAAAAGTTAGTTGGGCTAAATTGTCATAATGATTTGAAAGCAGATCTGTTTTATTTACTTTTTGCAAAAAAGCATCTACTAGTTCATTATGCTTGCAATATTCAATCAACATAGGTTTGCATGGGCTTGTTATAATACAAACGGTTTTAATGTTGCTTTCGATGCATTCATTAAAAATATATTCAATTGCTGGAATTCCATTAAGAGGTACCAATTCCTTTGGGATAATTTTGGTAAACGGAAGAAACCTGGTGCCAAATCCAGCTGCGGGAATAATTGCAATCGTATTCATTGTTGCTTTCATTAAAAATGTTGAAATCAAGATATGTATAATGAATTGACATTTCATTTTTTTATACACTTTTTATTCAAATGATTCAAATTGAGATAGTACCTCTTTTTTATTGGATTGCAATAATCTAACATCGTTGATTCTATATTTAAGCATTACAAGACGAGAAATTCCAAAGCCCATAGCAAATCCACTGAATTCTTGTGAGTTTATTTTGCATGATTCCAATACGTGTGGATGGACTAATCCTGCTCCCATCAATTCAATCCAAGTTGTTTTTTTGCATGTGCTACATCCTTGAGAGCAAAAGGGGCATTGAATGTCGATTTCAAGTCCTGGTTCAACAAAAGGAAAGTAACTAGGTCTGACTCGAATTTCAAGGCTTTTATTATTAAAAAATGCTTGTAAAAATTTTTTTGAGCAATCAAGCAAGTGCGCAAGAGATACATTTGTATCAACTAATAATGCTTCTCCCTGCATAAATTGAAAGTCGTGTGATGCATCTGTTGCTTCATTGCGAAATACACGTCCAGGAGAAAAAATAGCAAATGGAGGCTTTTTATGTTTCATGGTTCGTATTTGGATTGTTGATGTATGGGTTCGAAGTAGCATTTCTTCTTTTCCTTCTATCCAAAATGTATCATGAGAATCACGTGCGGGATGGTTGTGAGGAATATTAAGAGCGGTAAAATTATGCCATTCGTCTTCAAGTTCTTTGTCAGAGACAATTTCAAATCCCATTGAAGTAAATATCGCTTCAAGTTGTTGGGTGACAAGTGTTAATGGATGTATTGAGCCTTTAAGATATTCTTTTTTTGTTAAAGTAACGTCAAAATCTTTGTGTTGCTCTCGAAATGTCATTAAAGATATTTCTGCTAAATGAGATCTTTTTTGATTAATTTGTAGTTCTGTTTGCTGTCGCAACTCTTGAATAGAGGGTCCAATATCTTGTTTGTCTTGTATAGAAAGTTTTTCAAGTTCTTTATTGAGGGCAGGAATAATACCCTTCTTGCCAAGTAAATGTACTCGTGCATCATCAAGATCTTTATCATTGAGAGCTTTTTTGATAAGGGTTTCACATTCATGCTTAATGTTTTGAATACGATTTTTTAAATTGTGCATTGTTTTTTCATATAAATTATATAATATAAAGAGTATACAACTCTTTATTAATCATCAAGTAATGCTCATGGTAATTGAAAAAAAATATACAATTGTTTGACACTTTTTCAAAAAAATATACAATTGCATTACATTCTAATAGTGCCGAGGTAGCTCAGTGGTAGAGCGTAAGCCTGAAGAGCTTAGCGTCGTTGGTTCGATTCCGACCCCCGGCACCATATTTTTCACACTTGCCCAAACTCTATATTGTATTATTCTAAAATTCACTGTTATAAATAATTTTAGAATATCTGGTATGTATAAGGAGGCTTTGATGAAGCATATAGCGGCAGATCAAAAATATGTTATTGCATGGTTTAAAATCGCAGAATATGTTAATCGGGGTGAAAAAGAGCGTGCACTTGGCGTATATCGTCTTCTTTCGCATTCAATTGATGATCCTTCATTAGTGTTGCAGTTAGAGGCTGATATTTTATATGCGTGTGACGATGAGCGTTGTTTTGATTTGTATCATAAAGCTGCCCTTGATTATTTAAAAAAAGATAAAAATGGACAAGCTGCCGCCTTATTTGAGCAAATGCTTTTGGTAAAACCTCGAGCTATTATAATCAGGTCTGAATTAGTTAATCTTTATATTAAGCTTGAGAAAAATAATGCTGCTTATTTTCATACAAAAGTGATTGTTCAAGAATACATAGATCAAAAATCTTTATTATCTGCATATGAACTTGTTGCACATTTAATTGATTGTTTCGATTTAGAACAAAAAATTGAAATTTATAATCTTTTTCTTTCATTTCAAGGAAATTATGATTCAGTAACAAAAAAGCTTAAAGAGTGGGCCATTACTGCACTTTGTGATATTGCAATAAGCCAGAACTCTTTTGCTCTTGAGCAATTTATTACTCGTATCAATCAACAACATCCTGATTTTTCAGGGTTTCTTAAAAAATATATTGGCCAGTAATGAGAAAAGGTTACAGTTTTATAGCAATTGATATGTTTTCTTGAGAGAGTAAATCAAGTTCTTTTTTTGTAAATGCTACTTTTCTTTTGCTGACAATTTTAATTTGTTTGTTTTCATGGTACATCACAATTTCTACTGAGACGTTTCCTTTTTTTAAGGTATTCAAGGTTTTGGCTTTATGTTCAATATTTTCATGGCCAAGATTAAACGTAATCATTGTAACCTTTTCTAATTCTTCGTAAATTGTTGCAGGATCTATAATTGTTTCTGCTTTGATTTTGCATGCAGGTGCTGCCTCAATATCGATAGTTCCTGTGATTATAAGAATTGACTTTTCTTCAATCAATTTTTGTATTTTTGCAAAAACTGTTGGAAAAACAATAACCTCTGCAGTGCCAGTCTTGTCTTCAACTGAAAGGAAGGCCATTTTGCTTCCTTTTTTTGTAGTTATTATTTTAAAATTTTTTATTAAAGCGCATACCGTAATACGAGGTGAAAAAGATTTTTTTTCTTGAATTAAGTTAACAATAAGATTGATCTGAAAAAATGTTATATATGGTGTTGTCTCACTTAAATGATCAAGAGGGTGGGCGCTGAGATAAAACCCCATTACTTCTTTTTCTTTTTCTAATTTTTCTTCTAATGACCATGTACTATGTTCAGATGTTTCTACAGTTGCTAATGCCTGTTCTGTTTTTTTTATATTAAAAAGACCTAATTGTCCTGTTAGGCTATCTTTTTTGTATTGTAATGCTTGTTCAATTACAGAATCTAAAATACTGATTAAATGTGCCCGGTTGCTATGAGTGCAATCAAAAGCGCCTGCATAAATCAAATGTTCAATGACGCGTTTGTTTGCGGTTCTTAAATCAACACGTTTACAAAAATCAAAAAGATCTTTGAATGGTCCATGCGCTGATCTTTCTCCAATAATATTTTCCAAACAGACAGTGCCAACATTTTTAATCCCTTGTAATCCAAACAAAAGCTTATCATTCTTAACTGTAAACTGTATCATTGAACTGTTGATGCTTGGAGGCATAATATCAATTCCTAATGATTTTGTTTCTTGTAAATAAAAAACCATCTTTTCTGAATTTGTTGCTTCAAGAGAAATAAGGCTTGCCATAAAGGCTGCAGGATAGTTTGCTTTTAAATATGCCGTTTGATATGCAATTAACGCATATGCTGCTGAATGAGATTTATTAAACCCATATCCTGCAAAATACGCCATGAGTTGAAAAAGTTCTTTTGCTTTTTTTTCATTAAATCCTTTTTCAACTGACTTGGTGACAAATATTGTCTCCTGTTTTTGCATTTCTTCAGCTTTTTTCTTGCCCATTGCACGACGTAAAATATCAGCCTGGCCAAGCGAGTAGCCTCCAATTAATGAGGCAATTTTCATAACTTGTTCTTGATATACGATGACTCCATAGGTTTCCTCAAGAACTGTTGCAAGTTCAGGAAAAATATATTGAATTTTTTGGCGCCCATTTTTTCGTTCAATAAAATCATCGACCATTCCAGATCCAAGTGGGCCTGGTCGATAAAGAGCATTGACAGCGATTATATCTTCAAATCGAGATGGCTTTAATTTTCTTAAAACATCTTTCAGGCCGTCAGATTCTAACTGAAATACTCCTGATGTGGCTCCTTTGCTTAATAAATCAAAAGTCTTTGGATCATCCATCAAAAGAGTATCAACTGAAATAAAGACAGAATATAGTTTTTGGACAAGTTGTACTGTTTTGTCAATCAGAGTTAAATTTTTAAGCCCAAGAAGATCTATTTTTAAAAATCCAATACTTTCTAGTTCTGTCATTCCATACTGTGATACAAGTTCTGTTGTTTTTGGCGGAACATACAAAGGAAGTACATGGGCAACTGGTTCTGGTGAAATTACAATTCCTGCAGCATGCTTTGAAGCGTGGCGAGTTAACCCTTCAAGCTTAAATGCTATATCAAATAATCGCTTTGCTTTTTGATTTTTTTCTATTAATTCTTTTAATTGAGGTTCTTGTTCTAATGCTTCATGGAGTGTTATTTTAAGTTGATCGGGAATTAATGATGTTATTGCATTAGAATCTTCAAATGGAAATCCCAATACTCTTGCAACATCTTTGATGACCCCTTTTGCCATCATAGTCCCAAAAGTAATAATGTGGCACACATTTTCATGACCATATTTTTCAGTAATATAATGAATAACCCGCTCTCTTCCTTCAATGCAAAAATCGATATCTATATCTGGCATTGAGATTCGTTCAGGGTTTAAAAATCGTTCAAAAAGAAGGTTATATTTGATTGGGTCAATATTGGTAATTTGCAAAGCCCATGCAACTAATGAACCTGCAGCAGATCCTCTGCCTGGACCAACGGGTATTTTTTGTTTGTACGCCCACTGAATAAAGTCACTTACTACAAGAAAATAGCCAACAAATCCCATTTTGATAATAAGATCCATTTCTATTTTTAAACGTGTTTGATACGTCTCTATTAAATCAGAAGGAATTAGACTATGACTAATAAGTCGATTAAGGCCACGCTGGCATGCATCGATAAAATATTGATCAGGAGTTTGTTTTTCAGGAATTGGAAATTTTGGGAAAAAAAGCTTTCCTGTTTCAAAATCAAAGTCACACATATCAGCAATTTGCCCTGCATTCCAGACGGATTGCTGATGATCAGGAAATAGTGCAAGCATTTCTTCTGTTGATCTGATTGGTACTCGGCATGCTCCAAATGTGTATCGATCTTTGTTTTCCATGAGATCGTGAGTTTGAATTGCAAGCATTATTTCATGAGCTTCATGATCATCTAAAGAAGGATAGTGGCAGTCACCTGCTGCAACCAGTTGGATATTTTTTTTTTTACTGATCTCAAATAATTTTTGGTTTAAAATTTTTTGTTCTTCTTGTTCATCAGGCTGCACTTCAAGATAGAAGCGATCGCGTCCAAAAACTTGTAAGAACCAATCAATTTTTTGTTCAGCTCCTTGTTCATTTCCTTGCAGTAATAGTTTTGGAATATGACCCCCAAGGCATGCAGATGTTACGATGAGGCCTTCTGAATATTGTTTAAGGATTTGATAATCAATCCGTGGTTTGAAGTAAAAACCTTCTTGATAGGCAAATGCATTGAGTTTGCATAAATTACGATAGCCTTGTTGATTTTGCACAATAATAACTAAGTGATAATATTTATTTTCCGCATCTTTGATTCGTGCATCTTCGGTAAAATAGGCTTCCATGCCAAGTATCGGCTTAATTCCAGCAGCTTTACATTTTTGAAAAAATTTAACAGCACCAAAGATATTTCCATGATCAGAAATTGCCAATGCTTTAAAATTGAATTTTTTTCCATATTCAATTAATTTATCAAGAGAAATTGCCCCATCAAGAAGTGAATATTCTGTATGTAAATGTAAATGGGTAAAATGCTTTTCCATCAAAAGTTATGACATTAAAAAGTTTTTATTGTATTATAAACTATATTATTATTTTTAATATTTTTTTATGAAATTAGCATTTTTAACCAGTTTGTTTTTTTTAATTTATTAGAATTACATGCATTAGGAGTCGAAAAAAATTCAGCAATGGGATATATTTCTTTTGATGCAAAACAAGTTCAAGGTAACTTTATTCCAAATATTTCGAATGATCTATTTTTAAAAAACATTTTTCCATATCTTTATCCATTGCCACCATATTTTGGGGCATTGCCATTTGCAGAAGACAATAACTACAAATTAATTAATAAAGATTGGGCTCAAATTCAGCCATCTATTTCAGATCTTTTTTATTACTATCATATTGTAAATGGTCAATTGTTTTATACTAATTTCCGAATTTATTATTATACAGATATCTTTTTTGAAAATGCTTTAAGTGCTGGAAAAGAATTATATTTTCAAATCAATCTGGCTAATTTTAATTTTATTAAAAAAGTATCTAACAATATGTTGCCATTAGTCCAAAATTCTAAAAACCAGGTTGTACTCAGTTGTGAATATACCTCTAAACAAGTTATTGAAAAAAGAATTTATTATTGGTTTTTTTTTAAATATTTATTGGAACGCAATTTTTTTGATGAATGGCTTTCATGTTATGAATTAGCTTTAAAATATGCACAAGAAGATAAACGGGATTTAAAGCTCATTTCAGATCGATATGAATGGGATTTAATTGAATATATTAAGCAAAAGCCTCAAGATATTTCTGAAGATTTTTTGGCAAAATTTGATCAAGTAAAAAATGTTTTTAATATCTTGAAAACTGAAGGCTTACAACCTAAAAAAATGATCTCGAGTAATCTATGTGGTATTTTTAATTATATTATGAAACAACAAAAGTGCGGAACTTATCTTTGTTATGAATACTTTAAAACTATATGTGATAATTTGGGTGTATTGCACTGTAAAAAGTCGATACAAGACGACATTATATTATCTCATCCAAATTTAATCGAATGTATGCTTCCTGATATAGAAAAGATAATTAAAAAAAATGATTTGAGCGATGATGATGTAAAAACTCTTTATTATTATTTATTATTATTAGAAAAATGGAAAAATAACAAAAGCATGATATTACCTGTTAATATTGTTTTAATACTTAATAATAGATTAGAAGAGATGTTTTATAATGCTATGAGAAATGAGGAAGTATTGTGGTTCAGAAATTCAATTATGACTACTTTATTTCGTAGTGAGGTACTGTTTAAGACTAGATCGCAATCTTTTTATGATAAATTTTTATCAGTTAAAAGAATTATTGTTTTTTCCTATCGCAGCAAAGCTATTTTTTTAAAGGCAACTTTTTGGGGATTATTAGGATTTTTCATCACCTATAAATGTTATTTAAAATCTGCTGTAAAAGGATTCTTGTTGGGATTTTTTCTCTTTGTTCCACTTATCCATTTAATGGAGGCTTTTAGCTTGTCTTATTACCTCTTTAATATGCGATTTTTTAACAATTGATATGAGTTTGTATTTTTCAATTAACCTTGTTAGGATCATACACAATTTTTTAGTTAAAAAGGTGATTCATGAATTATATTTTTTGTCTTTTGTTTTTAGATATATTTTTTTGGGGCCAATCTCAAATTGATACCTTACAATCAATTTTTTCAGTCCCTGATGTTATTGTACAATCGTTATTGTCTTTTGATGATCAAATAGATTACCAGCCTTCTGTTGTTCAATTGGCATTAGCGTACAATCCACTTTTTGATCAATATCCAGAACTTCAAAATACAATATCTTATATTTCTTTTTCTTGTTTTCCAACTCCAATTCATCATGCATCCAATCTTGAGGATTTCTATAATAATCAATGCGCCATCTATGTTAAACAAGATGGAATGGTCAAATCATTGAGAAACAGTAAGGCTTTTTGCGGCGGTAACAAAGTTCGTAAGCTTGAATATTTGTTAGCAGATGCAATTGCACAAGGTTATACATCAGTTTTGACTTTTGGTGCTGCTGGTTCTAATCATGCATTGCAAACCAGTATTTGTGCAAGCTTGTTGGGTCTTAAGGCAGCTTGTCTTCTTTTTCCTCAGCCAACTTCATGGGTTGTTCAGCGAAATCTATTACTTCATGCTTATCATAATACAATATTATATTATTGCCCTAATAGAGAGTTGCGTGGCATTTATGCTGCAATGATTTGCTATGACCATAAACAGCGGTATGGCTCTTGGCCATATATAATTCCATTTGGAGGCTCCAACCAGATAGGTACTATTGGATATGTTCAAGCTGCGTTTGAATTGGCCGAACAAATTAAAATGGGTTTGATGGAAGAACCAAATGATATTTATGTTACATTCGGTTCGGGAGGAACTGCGATTGGTCTTTTACTTGGACTTGAACTTGCTGGATTGAATTCTCATTTACATATGATTGTTGAAGAACCTGCAGATATAACAAGAGTTGAAGCTAAAATTGAGCGGCTTTTTTATGCTACGAATCAATATCTATGTGATAAAGACCCATCAATACCGACTTGTTCTTTTAATCATGAACGCTATACAGTAGTGTCTGATTGTGGTGGTCAAGGATACGGAATGGCAACAGTAGAGGGTATTCAAGCAGAACAAATTTTGTTAAATACTGAAAAGATTCTTTTAGATCAAACATATACGGCAAAAGCTTTTTCAGCATTAATACGCGACCTTGAAGAAGGGAATTGTTATGGTAAAACAATACTTTTTTGGAATACATTTTGTTCAGATGATTTTGAAACAATCACAAATTCAATTGAAGTTGAATCGCTCATGAATGGATTTCAATCATATTTTTATGCGCAAAATAGTGAAGACCAAAGTAATGATTGAGTAATGAAATAGAGAACAGGTCAAATTATTTAAACAATATTTTGTATTTGTTCTCTAATTTTTTCTAGTTCAACTTTTACGTTAATAGCGTGGCTACTGATTGTTTTATCAGAACATTTTGATGCAATTGTATTAATTTCTCGAACCATTTCTTGGACAATAAAATCAAGAATTTTTCCTTTTTCGATAGATGCTAATGAAATTTGTTTGATTACATGATCTAAATGGCTTTTAAAGCGTGAAATTTCTTCATGGACATCAATTTTGTCAAGAAGTGCATACAAAGCATGTGTTTGTATATCATTAATAGGATTTGTTGTTTCAGGATGATTTTGAGCTTTTTCTGTATTGAGAACAAGTTCATTTTTTGTTTTTTGAATGTAGTCGGCTGATGCTTTTTCAATATCTTCGATTAATGTTTTAAGCGTATTGATTCGAATATGTAAATCTTTTGAAATATCAATTCCTTCATCACAGCGTCCTTTAGTAAGAGATGCTATAAGCTGATCAATCAAAAGAAAAATTGATTTTTCTGTTTCATTATCAAGACTTATTTCTTCACTATTAAAGATTCCCGGAATCCTAAGAATATTATCAAGTGTAATTGGTTTTTCAATGCTATATTGAGCTCTAATTTTTTCAAGACTTGCAATATATGTATCAAGATTATTTGAAATTGGTTCGCTTGAGTTAGTAAAAACATGGGGATTTGTTATATAGATATGAAGATATGCGTGACCCCGAATTATCTTTTCTTTAATTTTTTTAAGTAAGGTTGTTTCAAGATATTGTAATGCAGGAGGGAGTTTGCATGTCAATTCAAAAAATCTACTATTTAAGCTTTTAAGTTGGGCAGATATGATAGATTGTTTTCCTTCACGAGAGATAATTATTTGATTACTTGCAAAACCAGTCATACTATGAATCATGCTGAGCCTATCTATTAAATAAAAATTTAATTTTCACAAAGTTAAGTATAATTTCTTTATTCTTTTTTAAAAATAAAGAAAAATAATTGATTATCTGGATATCCTCCGTACATATTAAATCATTGAAGAATAAACGCTTTGTACATCTTCGTGATCATCAAGTTCTGACAAAAGGTTTACTACCTTTTCAGTTTCTTGCTCACCAAGTTCAATTCCATTTTGTGCTATCCATTCAATTTCTGCATGATCAACAGAACATTCTGCTTTAATCAAGGCTTGTTTAATATCATCAACTGATTTGCTATTTCCAATAATGATCCATTGATTACCATCTCTTTTAATATCATGAATGTCATAATCAAGTAAGATTTCTAACAGTTCGTCTTCAGATCGATTTGTCGTGCAATGAACAATTCCCATTCGATTAAACATCCATGCAACAGTATTTGTATCGCCAAGTTGACCATTATGTTTTGAAAAAATAAAACGTAACTCTGCAACTGTTCGGTTGCGATTATCAGTCAGTGTATCAATAATAACTGCTATTCCACAAGGACCATATCCTTCATATGTAATAGCTTCATATGATGCACCCGGAAGTTCACCAGTTCCTTTTTTAATGGCTCGAGATGCATTTTCATTTGGCATATTTGCTGCGCGCGCTTTATCAAGTAGATTGCGTAATTGAGCATTGAAAGCGGGATCACCCCCTCCAGCTTTTGCTGCAATTGTTATTTCTCGAGCGATGCGTGTAAAAACTTTTCCTTTTTTTGCATCCTCTTTTGCCTTAATGTGTTTTATTTTTGACCATTTATTATGACCGGCCATGTACTGTCCTTTGTGAATTTTAATGCAAAAATTATAAACAATTTTAATTATTTTGTCGATGCTTAAAAGATTGTTTCCTGGTCTAAAAATCGTTTTTTTAAATGAAGTAATTTTTGAGGCATAATTTGTCTTCCGCGTGTTGTTTTTTCTAGATATCCAATCCGCATAAGATAAGGTTCATGGACCTGTTCTATTGTTTCAGGATCTTCTCCAATAAGTGCTGCAAGTGTCTCAAGTCCAACAGGTCCTCCATTACAATTGACAATTATTGTTTTTAAAAGTCTTATGTCAATATTGGTAAGGCCTTCTTTGTCTATACCAAGCATATTAAGTGCTTTTTCAATAAATAAATCTGAAGGATCTTCTTTATAATATTGACAAAAATCTCTAATTCTGCGAACTATTTTTTTTGCAATTCGAGGTGTTCCTCGAGAAGCTTTTGCAAGAATCATTGCATGTTCGGGTAATAGTTTCAATTCTAAAAAATGTGCTGATTGTAAAATAATTGATGCAAGGTCTTTGTAATTATAAAAATCAAGTCGTTCTATGATACCAAATCTACTTCTTAAGGGAGCTGAAATCATTCCGCTTTTTGTAGTTGCACCAACGAGTGTGAAAGGAGAAATAGGTAGGCAAATTGATTTTGCTCCAGCCCCTTGTCCCAAAATAACATCAACGCGAAAATTTTCCATTGCGGTGTATAAAATCTCTTCAACGTGATGAGGCATGCGGTGAATTTCATCAATAAACAAAATAGAGTTTGGTTCAAGACTTGATAATATTGCTACAAGATCACCTGTACGTTCCATTATTGGTCCACTGCATATTTTAATATCAACCTCCATAACATGTGCCATAATTGTTGCAAGAGTTGTTTTTCCAAGACCTGGAGGACCGAATAAAAGAAGATGATCAAGAGGTTCTTTTCGTTCTCGTGCAGTATGTGTATAAATATGAAGCTTTTTCTTTAATTCTTCTTGGCCAAGATATTCGTCAAATGTTTTGGGCGTAAAATCAATAACTGATTCTTGTGTAACGCCTATCATTTCTACCGGTTCTTGTTTTTCAGTACTTAAATCGATTATATCTTTTGATTTCATAATTAATTATGTAGATCCTTTTAATTATTAGTATATATAGTATCAATACTCTCTTCTAGCAAAAAAATGTAATATAACATTAATCATTTCTATATAATCTATTCATAGTAATATTTTGAAAAATTCCCAATGAAATGAATGTAATCCAAATATGTGTAATACCATAACTTAATAAGGGTAAAGGAATTCCTACGATTGGCAACATTCCTAATACCATAGCAGTATTGGTAACCATTGAAATGATAATGTGAATAATTATTCCTACAGCAATCAGTTGCATTTTTTGATTTGTTAAACGTATAATTCTTGAATAAAAACGATAAAAAAGCATTGCATAAATCATTATAACAAAGAGTGCTCCAATGAGGCCCCATTCTTCACAAATTACTGCAAAGATGAAATCTGTTCTGCCTTCAGGCAAAAACTGTAGTTTGTTTTGAGATCCTTGTAAAAAACCTTTTCCAAAGATTCCTCCAGATCCAATTGCAATAAGGGCTTGTTCTCTTTGATAGGCTTCTTTTTTTATATTTCCATATCCTAGAAAAACAGCGATTCGTTCTTTTTGAAATTGTTTTAGTCCTGACCATAATACTGGTGTAATCAAAATAAAACAAAAAGCACTTAAAATTAAAAATTTACTACTCACTACTTCATAAAGCCAAAGAAGAATTATGCTTGAAAAAAATAAAATAAGAGCGGTACCCAAATCAGGTTGTTTTGCTATCAAAAGAAAGCTGATGAGTAATGTTCCTATTATTTGTATTACTCTTAATTGAGAACTAGTTTCTTGTTCATGTAAAAAATAAAAAATAAAACCAGGAAAAAACAATTTTGTTAATTCTGATGGTTGAATTTTGAAAAAACCTAAATCTATCCATCTTTGAGCTCCCATTCCAATAGATCCTTTAAACAAAGTCAATGTTAAAAGAAACATTGTCATGAGATATCCTATTTTGGACATTTTAATAAATAATTGGTGATTAATGAAACACGCAATAAGATAAAGGCATATCCCGGTTATGATACCAAAGCATTGTTTTTTAAAAAAAATAGAGTAAAAAAAATTTGTTGAATAGGTTGCGCTGTATACAAATAAAATACTTAAAAGAGCTAATATGATAATTAAAAAAAATTGGATAAAGTCGAAGTAATAAAAGTCTCTTTTTGCAAGCATACCTATAAAAATCCTTTCTTTGTCTATCTATTAACCTTTATAAATAAAAAAAGCCATCAGAGCATGATGGCTTTTTTATTCATAACATTGAATGGTTTATTGATTAACGGAATCGGCTTGATTTTGAGCTTCTGCCATTTGTTCAGCAAATTCAGACATAAATTTCAAGGTTCGTTCAATTGTTTGTTGTAGCAATGAATGTAACTCTTCTGGTTTTGGAAGATTTTTTTTAGTTACATTTTTTTTGTTTTGATTTGTTAATAAGAGAAGATCACAAAACGATTGCTGTTCGTTTGGTGTCAATGTATTGTATAGCTCATCATAAACAATTAATTGATATGTAACAGAAAGCTTTGCAAATTCTTGATCAAATGCATCTTTTGTCATATCAATTGAACCAAAATAACCTTCTTTGCCTTTTTCCATTTCTTTGGTAATGATACTATTAAAAACATCGCCGATCATCTGTTGTAATGCCAATGTTTCAGGGGTCAAATTTCTCATAAATGATTGAAATTTATTTTCAAAGTCTGTTTTGGTTTTTTCATCAGCATTCATAAGCGATTCCATGATATCATTACCAATAAAAGCAATAATAATCATGTTGAGGAACTGTTCTTTGGTTTTTCGAGCTTCACTATTAAATTGACGAACTACTTTTTTAAGTCCAAGAGTTATTTTTTTCTCAAGCACAGGAGATAATTCTGATTTTGTAAAATTAATTTTTGCATTAAGTCCAAAAAAAATAAGTGTGAATAAAAGTAGATAACTTTTTTTTATTTGCTCTAACATATTGTTTCCCTTTATTTATAAATCGATTTTTTTAATAATTGTATCCATATAAAACAAAATAAGTGTATTCAAAAGTTTTTGATTTTCGCTCGCTTCGATTGTGTATTGATAAATTTCTTCAGCAATAATGTTTTGACATTTATAATGGGAGTTGACTAAGTCTTCTCTAAACTCATCTCTTGAAATGATACCCAACCCTTTTGCCTCTTCCTGTAGACTTTCTAATGATTTCATAAAATCCAAAATGTGGCCATTTGTTTTTTCAATTTGCAAAATAAGTAGTGAGCTGTCTTCTGTTGTTTCTTGTTTTATAAAATTCTTAAAATCACTAAAACAAGCATTTAAGGCTTGTTTTAGTTGGACATTTTTTTCACATTGGTCATAAAAAGAACAAACTCTTGCTTCATAATTTGTTTTAATAGGATATTGAATAGCCAAGTCATTAATTAAAATAGAAAGAGCTTTGATAGTTTGAGCCTCTTCATCTATTGTAGCGGTATTAAGCAAAGTAGTTAATTTGGTGATGAGAGAGGTTTTTTTTTGAGCTATAACTTTATAGCCAATAAAACAACTTATATCGTTTAGACCATTATACAATTCAATTTTTTCTTTATGGCTCAAGTCTTGCACGTATTCACTAAACCATAAAGTAGCCTGCCTTTCTACCGTATCAAGTGTAAGAACAGATTTAAGAGCAAACGAAGCAAAAATAATTAATGTATAAAATAATTTATTATAATACATGTGTATCCTTTATTAAGGTACCTTTTAAAATGGCTTATCAAGATATTACCCACTTTTTTGAAAAGTAGCAATATGGAAACGATTAACTTTTAATTCGAAAATGTAATGTGAGCGGAAATCTATACTGTATATTGGTTAAAAATGGTCGGGGCGGCCAGACTCGAACTGGCAACCCCTCGCTCCCAAAGCGAGTGCGCTACCAATTGCGCCACGCCCCGACTCAAAGCAATATCTTAAAATTAAAAGATGAGAGAATTATACCGCTTTCCTGCATAAAATCAATTAATTTCTATTTTTCCGAGATTTCAATAATACAATCTTTTGCTTGAATGTGGTAAAAAACAGTACATTTTTCATTTATATTGCCTATGTGAATTGTATCAAAATCGTTTTGAGATGAATCTTTATTTGCAACATTTGAATAATATACAGCAGTTCTTGCTGACGAAAGATATATAACAGTATGAGTGTTTTTATTGCACACAATATTTATGTGTGATTTTTTTGCATCAATCCATAACTTTGTATCTGTGTTTTTGTTATTTGTGCTTCCATCAAAGATACAATCAGAATATTTTATTATGAAACTTTTATGCTTTAATTGCTCAATCAAAAAAGACTTTTTTGTATTGGTAAGTATCAGT
Source organism: uncultured Pseudomonadota bacterium (assembly GCA_964529835.1). GTDB lineage: Bacteria > Babelota > Babeliae > Babelales > Vermiphilaceae > CAZGZQ01. The sequence goes on along the minus strand of CAZGZQ010000001.1, from coordinate 431,404 downwards.
TTTGAATGAGTAAAAGAAAAGCACGAAAAATCCCAATCAGGTTTTTGGATTAGGTATAATCCAAACAAAATAATTCCGACTGGAAATAGAAATTTCAAAAAAGGTATGTACAACCCAAAAAGGCTTTCTATAAGAAGTTGAAAACCCCAAAAGATAAAAAATAATGCAAAAATTAATTTCATTACGATTCTTTCAATATTTCTTAATATATGGGGTGCGCGATGGGGCTCGAACCCACGACCCTCAGAACCACAACCTGATGCTCTACCAACTGAGCTACGCGCACCATATTAAAGATATGATGAGTATAATACTCTCTATTTAACAAAAAAGCAAAAATATGTTAAATGTTAATAAAATATAAACTGTAATTGTATTATGAAAAAGAAAAAAAGTCTTTTAAACGCGCTATCAGCTATTATTGTGCGTGGAGCTCGCGAACATAATTTGAAAGATATTACTGTTGCATTTCCTAAAAATGCTCTCACGGTCATAACCGGTCCATCTGGATCGGGCAAAAGTTCATTAGCTTTTGATGTTTTATATCAAGAAGGGCGAAGGCGATATCTTGATTCTTTATCTTCTTATGCTCGACAGTTTTTGGGTCCATCTCAACGACCACTGGTTGATTCAATTGAGGGATTGTGTCCATCTATTGCAATTGAACAAAATACAATTAGTTCAAATCCGCGTTCTACTGTTGGAACGGTCACCGAGATTTATGATTACTTACGAGTTTTATTTGCGCGTATAGGAAGGGCTCATTGCGTTAGTTGTGGTGTTTTAGTCCATGCAGAATCAGCTGAACGAATTGCTGAAATGATAGCGTTGCAGGGACCAAAAAATGCAATTGAGGTTTTTGCTCCTGTAATACGTAAGAAAAAAGGTGAATTTTGTGCAATTCTTGAGCGCCTTTTTATTTCCGGTTATTATCGAATGCGTATTGACGGTGTTTGGTATAAGTTTAATTCAAAAGATCAATTAAAGTCGCTTGATTTGAAAAAAACAATTGTACATTCGATAGATATTTTGGTCGATGAGATAGATAATCCAGCGCAAGATCGTTCACGACTTCAGGCTGCTATTGAAACAGCATTTAATCTGTCAAGTGGCCTTGTAACAATTGCGTATGGTGAAAATGAATCTATATACGCACGAGATCGTGTATGTGTTGGTTGCAACCAATCGGTTTCTGAACTTGAGCCTCGTTCTTTTTCTTTTAATTCTTTATTAGGAGCATGTAAAGCTTGTCAGGGAATTGGATATGTTCAGGAATGGCATAACTATGGAAATGATTTTGATAATAAGTCTGAGCGATGGCGTTCTGATTTGAAATTGTGTGGCGATTGTCGTGGTGCTCGGCTCAATAAACAAGCATTATCTGTTTTAATTGAAGGGCATTCTATTGCTCAGCTTTCTGAAATGAAAATTGATGTTTTGAAAATTTTTTTTATGTCGTTGTCTCTTGATCAGACAGAGGCTATTGTGGCAAAAACTATATTGCAAGAAATTATGAGTCGTATTGAATTTTTAATTCTAGTTGGTTTATCATATGTAACGCTTTCTCGCTCATCAGGATCACTTTCTGGAGGCGAAGGCCAAAGAATTAGGTTGGCAAGCCAAATAGGGTCTATGCTTTCTGGTGTTTTGTATGTTTTGGATGAACCAAGTATTGGTCTTCATCAAAAAGATAATGATCGACTTATTGGTGTTCTTCAAAAATTACGTGATATTGGTAATACCGTTTTGGTTGTTGAACATGATATGGATACCATTGCTCAGGCAGATTATGTTATTGATATGGGTCCTGCAGCGGGTGTTGGAGGGGGACAAGTTGTTGCAGCACAAGAACCTGACTTATTAAAAGATAATCCTTTGTCTTTAACGGGTCTTTTTTTATCAGGGAAACGCATTATTCCAATTCCTCAAAAAACACGAGTTTTAAAACATTATTTATCTGTTGCGCATGCAAATAAACATAATCTTAAAGACCTATCAGTTGCCATCCCTCTTTATTGTATTGTTGGCATTTCTGGGGTCTCAGGCTCTGGAAAAAGTACTTTAATTATGCAAGAGCTTGCTCCAGCTCTTAAAAAAAAGCTGGAAAAATTACCAGAAGGAATTCTTGATACGATTGAAATTTCTGGGTGGGAAAATTATATTAAAGCGCTTGTTGTTGTTGATCAATCACCAATTGGAAGAACCTCTCGATCAAATGTTGCAACATATTTAGGTATTTTTGATGACATTCGTAAGCTGTATGCAGGCTTACCTGAAAGCCAAGCCCGCGGATACTCTGTTGGCCGATTTAGTTTTAATACACAAGAAGGTCGTTGTGATGAATGTAAAGGTGATGGATTTGTTACTTTTGAAATGCATTTTTTGCCCACAGTAACAGTTGAGTGTAAAGTATGCAAAGGTAAAAGGTATAATAAGGCTGTGCTTGAAATTACGTACAAAGGAAAATCGATTTTTGATTGTCTGTGTATGACAGCAAGTCAGGCTTTTGAGTTTTTTGCGCATCATCGTTCAATTGCAAAAAGACTTTCGTTATTGATAGATGTTGGACTTGGATATTTAACATTGGGCCAACCTTCAACAACATTTTCAGGTGGTGAAGCACAACGAATCAAATTGGTTGAAGAATTGGCAAAAAGAGGCAAAGATACGTTGTATATTCTTGATGAGCCAACAACGGGATTGCATAATTCAGATATTGAACAACTTCTTATTGTGCTAAATAGACTTGTTGATAAGGGCAATTCGATGATTATTATTGAGCATAATCTTGATGTTTTAAAAACGGTTGATTATTGCATCGATCTTGGTCCTGATGGGGGAGATCAAGGAGGTATGATTGTTGGACAAGGGACCCCTGAACAGCTTGCGCATGTTCAAAACAGTTTCACGGGATTTTATCTTAAAAAATATTTTAATTTTAAAGATATTAAATAATGACTTTTTTGTTTTTTAAAAATTCATATATACTATTATTATTTAAAAGTAATAATCTATTAATCAAAAAATTTAATGAATCTTTTCAATATTATTTTTTTATTTTTAATTGGATTGCAGCAGGCGTACTGCGGTGATGGTTTAAACTGGAATCGCTTGCCACGTGAAATAAATGTTTTAATTACAAATTTTATACAACCTCTTTTTAATGATTTGCCTGTTATACAATTTAATGATGTTATACATAATCATAATTATGATGATCTCAGCATACACTTTCCCTCAACCGCCTCTTTTGAATTTATAGAAATCAAAAAAGAGCATGAAAAAACTTTGCAGGAAAAAGGGTTAATATATCAACCAGATCCAAAATCTGTTTTAAAGGATTCTCTTGTTCTTCCTTTGGTCCAGCTAGGCTTAAGAGATACTTCTATTTGGGTTAATAATTATAAATTGAAAGTTTTTTTAAAAAACTTCATAAGATGTGGTAATACCATAAACAAAATGTTATTTGATATAAAAGATGATAAAGCCGTATATTATGCAAAAAATGATGGTGGATGGATATTAATAGGATGTCCGAGAGATAATACTGATCATAGACCGGTTTGTTGTTTCAAAAATAAGAAAAAGATACTGCACTCTGTTTGTGTACATGCTACAGATAGAAATGAGTTTTCAATTATCACATCAGAGAATGGTAACAATCTTATTAAAATTAACTCTTTTGATAATTTGAAAAATGGAAAAACAGATGAAGATATTGAACCGCAAAGAAAATTTGAGATTCCGATTTCAATAAAAACGATCAAAAAGCATGAATATATAGCTAATAATCTTTTTTTATTGCACTGTGATGAACATTTATTTTTTTGTACGGAAAAAGAAGATGGAACTTTAAATATCGCATTACAATCTTTTTTTGATTCCAAGGCAAAGCAAGATACGGATCGTTATTCAGTTATTTCTTTTTGTGTTAATCAGGATATAAGAACACCTGGTGGCAAAGCACGCCACTTTTTTCTTTTGTCTTTAAAGGATGGAAAATACGTTATATTGCATGTTGATTTGCTTAATACATACAACACAATCAGAAAAATATGCTCGCTTAAAAAAGAAATTGATGCGGTATTTTTTGATCGTATTGCATTCAACAAAAAGGGGTTTTGTTTGTGGAAGGATGATACGCAATGGGCAGATGATAGTAAAAAACATAACCCGGAAAATACTCCAGCAATGAGTATAGGGTTTGAACCAGATTGGATCAATATTCTTGAAAATCAAACTTTGTTTGAAACATTTTATAAAAATGATAATCAAGAGAATAAAAAGAACATAGTCTTGTATGAGGGCACTTTGAATAAACAAAATGATAAGAAAGAAAACTTGTCAGAAGTTAAGATCGTGTATCAATCAAATGATACTTCACAAATATTGAATCAATCAGACGTGAAACAAACAGACACAACTCCAAAAAAAAATATTTTTTCTAATAAGCTTAAAATTGTATCATTCTTATTATTGAGTAGTTTATTTATTGTATTTAGTCTTTGCAAAAAATTAAAACCAATGAGATTTTTTCATTAAAGTTTAGAGAAAGTTGATAGTAAAGAGTTTTGCATACACACATTATCAAAAATTTTATTTACTAAAATGAGTACTTTGGTACAGTAGAGACAGTTTATTAGAATATTATTTGTATGTCTCACGATCAGTCAACGCCACTTATGATGCAATATCAGGCAATTAAGTCTGAATACCAAGATAGTCTTGTCTTGTTTCAAGTTGGTGATTTTTACGAACTTTTTTATGATGATGCAAAAGTAGCTGCATCATTTTTGGGTATTGCGCTTACAAAACGGGGAAAGTCTCAGGGTATGGATATTCCTCTGTGTGGTGTTCCGCTGCATACAATAAATCATTATATTACAAAGCTTGTTAAAGGTGGATTTAAGGTTGCTTTATGTGATCAGCTTGAATCTCCAAAGCCTGGTACTGTTGTAAAACGTGGTGTGACTCGTGTGCTTACTCCTGGAACACTTACTGAAGAAATTTTATTAGACTCAAAATCTTCTTCATATTTGTGTGCAATTTCAAATTCTGGTTTTATTATGGCAGAAATTTTGACTGCTCGTTTGTCTATTACGTCACTTGATCGGAACAATGAGCGGTGTATCGAAAATGAGCTTGCGCGATTTTATCCTGATGAAATTATTCTTAAACAAGATGATTCTCTTGCAAATATTTTAAAAAAAAATGGATATCCTGTTACAGAATTGGCAATGGATTTTTCTTTTATTGTCAATGAATGTACTGCCTGGATGCGCACATCATTAAAAAATGATGATTTTGAAAAAATTGCTCACAATAATGATATTAAAATAGCATTCACTTATTTTTATGCATATATAAAAAAAACACAATCTAAAATTCTTGAAATGATGGTTTCTGTTGAATGGTACCAACCAGAAGAATTTTTAGAAATTGATAGAATGACGCAAAAAAATCTTGAACTTGTTTTAAATAATTATGATGGAACAAGTAAAGGAACTCTTTTTTCAGTAATAGATCAATCATCGACGGCAATGGGTTCTCGTCTTATTAAACAATGGCTTTTGCGACCATTAATGAATCAACAAGCAATTGAGCAGAGGCAGTCTGTTATTGAATTATTAATCAATAATGTGCGTTTTCATCATCGTGTGCAAGAATTATTGCAATCAATTGGAGATATTGAAAGAACGGTTGGGCGTATTTTGCTTGAACGTGCAACAATCCATGATTTTGTTGTGCTTAAAAAAACAGTTTGTATTGTTCCTGAATTAAAAGTAATTTTGCAAGAATCTTCTTGTTTTGAATATCCCTTGCTTGTCGTGATTAATGAGCATATTCAAGTATCAGATTCTTTAACACAGTTGTTAAGTACCGCTTTTAATGAAGATATGACAAATGCATCTATTATAAAACAGGGCTTTGATCATGAGCTTGATGCAATGAGGTCTTTATTGTCTCACGGAGGGCAAGAAATTTTGGCTCTTGAAAAAGCTGAGCAAGAAACAACCGGTATAACATCATTAAAGGTACGATATAATGAGATTCATGGTTATTATATTGAAACAACAAAGTTAGGGGCAGCCCAGGTTCCTTTGCATTATAAGCCACTGCAATCATTAGTAGGTAAGGAGCGATTTACTATTCCTGCACTTGAATTATTGCAGCATAATATTGAGCGAGCAAAAGTTCAGGTTTCTTTACGTGAAAAAGAACTTTTTGAAGGAATTAAAAAAATTATTTTTTCACATCAGCGACTTTTAAGGAGATTGGTGTGGGGTCTTTCACATCTTGATGCCTGTTCGGGTTTGGCAAATGCGGCGCATATGTTTCGATTTGTAAAGCCAACAATAAGCAATAATCGATTGATAGCAATTGAGCAAGGCTGGCATCCTGTTGTTGCGCAATCAAATACAAATCGCTTTATTCCAAATGATACAATGCTTTCTGATAATCAATCTCTTTTGATTATTACTGGTCCTAATATGGGGGGTAAGTCAACTTATTTGCGCCAGGTTGCATTGATTTTGATTCTTGCCCATATGGGCTCTTTTGTTCCTGCAAAAAAAGCAAATGTCATGCTTCTTGATCGTTTGTTTTCTCGTATTGGTGCTGGGGATAATCTTGCACAGGGTAAAAGTACTTTTTTGGTTGAAATGGAAGAAACCGCGTTAATATGCAATCAGGCAACTGATCGGTCTTTTGTTATTTTGGATGAGGTTGGTCGAGGGACAAGTACTCATGATGGAATGGCAATTGCACAGGCAGTAATAGAGTATTTAGTGACAGAAAAAAAGCCTTTAACGTTATTTGCGACTCATTATCATGAATTAACAGAGCTTTCAAAGACCTATTCATCTATTGCATCGTATTATACTGCAAGTACCTATGTGAATGATTCAATTGTCTTTTTATATCAAGTGGTTACAGGGGTTGCACAAGGTTCTTTTGGGCTTAAAGTGGCACAGTTGGCCCAATTGCCCAAAGAAATAGTTGCTCGAGCAGAATTTCTTTTAAGTCAATCGGATCAATCAAGACATATTGATATTCAAGCAATCACTACAAAACCTTTGAGTCAAACACCTGTTGATCATGAAAAGATGGCATACAAAGCGCTGCTTGACAAAATTGAGCATGTGTTGGCACGGGTTGATTACAACACAACAACGCCTCGACAGGCATTGCAATTGATTTGGCATTTATCTGATCTTTTTCAAAAAGAGCATTAAAAACTAGACCAAAATGTGGTTTTTGCTAAAATAGAGAATAAATTCTATATATTTTACATCAATAATAAGGATATCCAGAATGGAACACGTTACTCCTGAGCGCTATGCAATTATAGAGACTGGTGGAAAACAGTATCAAGTGGTTGAAGGAAAAACCCTTGCGGTAGAGCTTTTGAAAGGTAATCCTGGCGATACAATTACATTCGATCAAGTGTTATTTGTCAAAAATGGTGAAGGAGATTTTCAGGTTGGACAACCTCGATTAAATCGTACCGTGACTGCAACAATTGTAAAACAGACAAAAGGTCCAAAACTAATCATTTTTCGTTTTAAAAGACGCAAAAAAGTAAGGGTCAAAAAGGGGCATCGCCAACCGGCAACTGTTGTGCGCATTACCGCATTATAAAAATAATAAAAAAGAGACTTTATTTTTCACAATAAAGTCTCTTTTTTATTCGTCTAAAATACCTTTGAATTCATGCTCTTCAAAAATCGTATCCGCATCATAATAGTCTCCAGAACTGCTTGAAGATGATGATGAACTATTTTTTTGCTCGGTCTTTGCTTCCTTTGAAATATTTTTTATTATCTCAATATTTCCTTTAATCCAATCTAAAACACAATTAACAATTGCATATTCTATACCCACTTGAAGGCCATATGAATTACTATTTATTGCAAGAGATGCTGGAATTTCTTTTATATTGCTTTCTGATAAAGAATAATGATTCATTAGTCCTTGCTTTTGGAAAAAGTGATTTTGATATGTTTGTAAAGCAGCAACAATTTTTTGCAAAGGATCTGTAATCTCGGAAACCGGGGAACATTTTTTTTTCTTTTCAAGACAAATAATTGTGGTTATTATGCTTTGATTTGTATACCAATCAAGTATGTTATTTGCGATTTCAAAAATATTTTCTAGTTGATTAATCATGTAGGTATACCGATTTATACCTGAATTTTTTCTTGATGTTGTAATGAGTGAAAAGCCAAAAAAGTAATTACGTTTTTTCCACCAATTTTTAAGTGAAGAAAAACGTTCGTTTTCATTGTGAAGTTGCTTTGTCCATCGATTTTCAATATTTTCACTGATACTATTACAGGAAATCTTAAATTGATTTAATTTTAAATTTTTAATAATTGTTAAACTGTTTTGAATATTTCCATATTGTGTTTTAATTGGTGAACCACCAGAATGAGTTTCATTGTTTAATTCGTTGGACCATATTTGGTAATATAAAGAGATAAGTGTAAGAAATTGATTAATGAGTTGATCAGATAGTAAACGACTATTATTGTATACTGTTTGAATTTGTATTGCAAGTTCAACAATATTGTTAAAAATTTTTGTTTTATAATCATTCGCTTTATTTTTTAATGTATCTTGTATGCTATTAAGGTTGATTTTGATTTCTGTTTGCAAATAGGGGCATATGCAGATTTGTTGTACAGGTTGATTTTTGGCACCAGGTTTTTGAGTCTTGGGAATTAGATTGTTAATAACGGTAATATTTTGGTTTATTAGCTTGATAAATTGATAGACAATATTTTCTTCAATTAATCCTTCAAATTGCATATTTTGATCCAAAGAGTTATTACGTGTTATATTGCTTTTTATTTTTTCTGCATATTTTTCCAGTGCATCTTTAAATTTTGTAAGTTCAGATATTATTGTAGCTAAAGGGTTCGTATTGTTATTACTATATATCTTTTTTTCAATATGATTCCAATATATTAAAGAATTTATTTTTTTAAAAATATTTTTTAATATTAATATCATATAACAAATACGCGGTTCAGGGTTTTGTTGAGAAAATAATCTGCTGTGGCGAGCAAGAAAATTTTTTGTACGGATTATTAATGAATCTTGGTGGCCTTTGATGAGTGAAAAACCAAAAAAGGGCTTTTTTTGATTTATATTTTTCCATTTTTCATTAATAATGCGTGTGCGATCTTTTATTAAAGTAGTAATTTCTTGTAAAAGTTGGTTGTTGATTTTTTTAAATTGTTCTTGTGAAGGCTTGTTGATGTTCTTGATTAATGAAGGACTACAAAGTTCGCTGATTACAAGATATGTGTTGCTGTATCGTAAAAAATTATTGTATTCATTTTGCGCTTGTTGTTCTTGTGTTAAAATTGTTTTTTGTATGCTATTTATCCAGCTTTCATCTGGTTTTAAAAGTGCATTTTCAAATTTTTCTACTGTTGTTTTAAGTTTTTCTAAATAAGGTTTTGATAAGTTATCTCTATTAGATATTACATCAAAATAAGAACTTCCATCTTGATGTTTATTTGAAAAATAAAAATGATGTACTGTTTGATTACATGCTGCAAGATTACATTGATTGAAGGTTTGAGGCGCTTTGCATTGTGGCAGCACGCATATATCATCAGAAGTCTTTAAGGAGAAAATAATTAAAAATAAAAAAGCGTAAAATACTGCAAACATACATGGCCCTCATTTTTATTGTTAAAAAGCATAATAAAATAAGGATTTATTTTTCAACAGTATTAAATTTTTACTGTTATAGTTTTCCAAGGGCATTTAAATCAGTGGTTTTTCCTGCAAAAATAAGTCTATCATTTTGTTTTACGATATAAGACTCTTTAATTGTTGAGATAATATCCTTGTTGTCTTTAACTCCAATACATATGACATTATATGCATTTAAAAAGTCTATTTGCTCGATTGTTTTACCAACAATCGATTTTGGTGCAACAATTTGAATAATAGAAAATTGCTTATTAACTCGAACAAGATCCGTAAATGAAGCACTGATACCATCAGCAACACGAACGGCTATTTCTTTTTCTGGCTGAATAACTCGATCGGCACCAACGAGCTTTAAAATATCTTTATGAATATCGCTGACAGCTCGAGCAATAACGCGAGGAATGTTTAGTCCTTTTTTAAGAAATACTGCAATGGTAATTGATTGTGCAAGGTCTTCTCCGATTGCAACGACTGCAACATCCATTTCGTCAACGCCAATACTTCGCAAAGAAGCTTCGTCGGTTATATGAAGGCATATTGCTTGTGTAACCTGATCTTTAATAAGTTCAATAATTTCTTCGTTACTATCAACTGCCATCACCTCAACCCCGTTTTCAGCCAAGGTAATTGCAACTTGATATCCAAATCGTCCAAGTCCAATAACACAACATTTCATCTACAATCCTTTTATTTAACTAAGCATTATTCTTTCTTCTGGATATGAAAAATCAATTATACGTTTCTTTTTGACCATGAGACCAATAATGAGAGTTAGTGGTCCAACTCGTCCTATAACCATTGTTGCAATAATAATTAATTTGCCATATAAAGAAAAGCTTCCTATTGTTTGAGAAAAAACACCAAGATTTGAATATGCCATTGTAATAGCAAATAAAATTTTATCTAATGAATAAGATGGTTCAATAATAAGTAATAAAAAAGTGCTTATTATAATCCAAAAAAGACTAAATAATAGTATTGCTATTGATTTATTTACTTGTTCATAGGGAATTGCTCGTCCTTGAATTTCAACTTCAGAGCGACCCGTTACAATTGTTTTAAGTGTGAAAAAAATAAGTATTAAGGTTGTTATTTTAATGCCACTTCCTGTTGAAAATGATCCGCTTCCAACAAATCCACTTATCATCATTAAAAAAAGAGTTGCAGGGTGATGTTGTTCTATTGGACAAAAGGTAAAGCCTGAACTGCGTAATGAAACCCCATGAAATAAACTTTGCATAATATGAATGAGTGAAAACCCTTCTCCCCTCATTGAATAGTTCCACTCAAGAGTCATAAACAAAAACGCAATCAATATGGTACTTATCAAAGAGCCGATAATAGTTAATTTGGTCTGTAGTGATATATGGGTTCGTGCTGTTTTTTGAGTGTAATAGGTCCATAATTCATGCCATGTAATAAAACCAAGACCTCCAATAAAAAGAAGTGTTCCTAAAACTATCAAAACAGATATGCTCGATCCAATTTTTGAAATCATTGCTTCTGGCAAGAGCCATGTTCCTGCATTACAAAATGCACTAATTGAGTGAAACAAGGATAAAAAAAATGCATGTGTTATAGAGTAATAGTTCATAAAAAAAGGAAGCAAAAGCAGTGTTCCAAGAAGTTCTGTTGTTAGAGTTAAGATACATATAAACGATAATATTTTTCTAATATCTCTCCATGAGTCCATATCAAGAAGTTTGCTTGCCATAAGGTTAGTTGATAAATCAAGATGAGCAAAGCTATACACAAAAAAAAGGGTTAATGTAACCAGTCCAAGACCTCCAACTTGAATAAGTGTTAATAAAATTGATTGCCCGAAAATCGTGAATTGATCAAGAGAAACAGTAAAAAATCCTGTTGCGCATAGGGCAGATGTGGCTGTGAATAACAAATCAATCAAGGCAATTGGTTTATGATGCGTTATTCCAAAACTTAAAAAAAACGTTCCTACTAGTATTGCAATTAATAATGATGTGAAAATAATAATGCCCGGAGGACATTGATACAAAAATGAATTATGTCTCATGAAGGTTAACTTTTTTATTTTTGTCAGTGTATCAGAAATTATTTCTCCAAACCAAGAAATAATTTAAAAGTTTTTATTGGCACTTTTGATATATCATGAAATATTCAAAATTTACCTCTATAAAACCGTATAGATTATATTTATTTTTTAAAATAATCACATATAATCGAGCTTGTTACATTCTATTGATTTTAAAAGAAATGATTCAAGAGCGTCAAACGCTATTCGTTCTTGAACAAGTGTATCTCGATAGCGAACAGTCACAGTTTGCGTTGCTTCTGATTCAAAGTCATATGTAAAACAAAATGGCGTTCCAATTTCATCCGCGCGACGATACCGTTTTCCAATTGATCCAGAATCATCATAAATAATCTCTAATTGAGTTTGATTTTTTATTTTGTTAAAAAGTTTTTCTGTTTGCTCAAAAAGTGGTTTTGTTAATGGTAAAAACGCTGCTTTAATTGGTGCTATTAAAGGAGATAATTTTAGAACAATTCGTTGTTCATTATCAATTAAATCTTCCTGGTATGCATCAAAAAGAACCGTCAAAAAGAGTCTGTCAACACCAACTGAGCACTCGACAACATGAGGGATATAGGAACTATTTGTTGTTTGATCGAATACAGAAAGGTCTTTACCAGAGGATTGCGAATGTTGCAATAAATCAAAATTTCCCCGATGAGCAATACCTTCAAGCTCTTTCCATCCAAATGGAAATTCATACTCAATATCAGTTGTTTGGCTTGAATAGTGAGATAGTTCATCTTTGTCGTGTGCGCGAAATCTAATTTTATTCATATTGAGGCCAATTGATTCATAAAATTTTTTTCGTTTAGAAAGCCATACATCGAAAAAATCATGAGACGACTCTGGTTTGCAAAACCACTCAAGTTCCATTTGTTCAAACTCGCGCATACGAAATAAAAACTGTTTTGGTGTTATTTCATTACGAAATGCTTTACCGATTTGACCGATTCCAAAAGGAATTTTAACACGATTTGTTGTACACATATTTTTAAAATTCACAAAAACAGTTTGGGCAGTTTCTGGTCTCAGGTATGCAATGGCAGCATTATCAGTTGCAGCACCAAGATTTGTTTGAAACATAAGATTGAATGTCCTTGATTCAGTCCATTTTTTGTTTCCACATGAGAGACATGCTTTTTCAATATCAATATCATCTGTTCTATAGCGTTTTTTGCAAAATAAACAATCAACCATGGGATCATGAAAGTTTGAAACATGACCAGAAGCTTTCCACATTTCTTGATGACCAAGTAACGATCCATCCATAAATAAAGTGGTATAATTTTTAATACAGACTGATTTTTTCCATTTGTTTTTTAAATTTTCCTTTAATAAAAGACCTAAATATCCCGTATCATATACTCCATTAAGACCGCCATAAATTTCTGCTGATGGATAAATAAAGCCTCGTCTTTTACAGAGGCTTACAATTTTTTCAAGTGTTGTTGTTTTGCTATTTTGATTCATAGGATACTTTCTTCATTTAAAAGAAAAACTAATCTTAGGATAGCAAAAACCTTCTTTTGTGCAATTTGAATGTCTATTTTTATTAATAGGCATGGTTATAGCATTGTATTATTTTATAGAGTGTAAAGCTTGCAATAAAGACTAAAATAGTTATTCGCTGAAATAAAAGGGCGCTTTTTCTTAATATTATTTCTGATAATGAATCAAGATTTTTTAAAAACTTGAGATGTTGCATTTCTTGCATTGCACGGGCTTTTCTTAAATGATTTTGTATAATTTGTGCTGCTAATGTTTCATTTGATTCAGATTTTTCTAATATTAAAGGTTTTTCTTGGTTTTCTATTGTATGATTGTCAAAGTGTTCTATGAATTGATCTGAAATAAAGCACTTTCTTTTTGTTTTTAAAAGTATTAAAAAATTTTTCATGCTACATTTGTAACAACTATCCTTTGAATTCATTTCATTATATAAAAAATTACAATTTGTTTCAGGGTATGTACATGAAATTATTTCTATTTTTATTGTAGGTGTTATTGTTTGACGGATTTTTTCTGCTTCTTGTTTATAGAGATCATTATTATCATATTTTTCAGATGTAAACTCATTTGATATTGTTATATAAAAATTTTTATCCCAAAGTTTTAAATAATCTTTCAAATAATGTCTGTTACAACAACCAATATAGGCAAGGGCTTTTACGGCATAAGTAAAATATGTATTATAAAATAATGAATAATTATCTAATTTTAACTGTAAAGCCGCTTGATTTAAACTTATTGAAAAATTGTTGCAGATTATTGTATATATAAATTGTCGTATTGTCTTTATTTTATTTTGATTTTTTTTATTAAGAGGAATTTTTACAGCCTTAAGGACAAGATACTTTTTTTTACGATTAGTGTTATCAAAATTGAACCAGGGATGCCATTTATTACATCTTGGTTTAAATTGGATAGAGGCATCTAATACTTGTGCTGCTTTGATAATGCGTGGAATATTTTGTGTTATAATAGAGTATAATTGTTTGCTTGTACCAATTAAATCTGCCAATGACGCAGGTGAGCAAAAAGAAATAATGTGATTCCACATATCCTCAGGCATTTGATCATTATATGGCTTTGATTTGAAAATAGTTTCTCGTTTTTTTATATCGAGACTTTTTTTTGTTTTATATGCCTTATATGTTTTAATATATGCTTGAATTTTGATAATATGTGTTAAACGATCTTTGATAAAAACATTCACCGCATTTTTTATTAAAGTAGCTGCTTCACACGTGTCTGTATTTTTAAAAACAGTTTTTAGGATTTCTGAATTGTCTTGTTCTGGATTTAATTGAATCAATAAATCATTTAAAATTTTTCTATGACTTTTTTTATTTTCAAAAAAATTAATTGCACTCCAATCATATATACAATCTTTCGCTTTTTCTTTTCCATTTGTTATGATTTTAAATGATGGATCAATATAGTTTAAATAATCTTTGCTAATGCAAATACCAAGTGAATCTATTTTTAATGCGTATTTTATATAATGGTCATGAAAAAAAATATAATTATTTAAATTCAATTTTTGTGCTATTTTTTCTGATGAAATAAGCGGATCAAAAAAAGAAAATAGATGCAGAAATTTTCTTATATTAGTTATTTTTTGTTGATTGTTTTGATTAAGTGGATTTTTAGTTGCTAATTGTTTCCATTCTATGCTTGAAAGATCATTATAATAAAACCGTAGTAATTCATTATCTGTAGGTTTTATATATACAATACTTTTATCAATTGCTTTAATATTGTTTAATATAGGGTTATTATGGTCTTTAAATTGAGTTTTAAGATGTATCGATTTAAAAAGTTTCCATCCTATGTCACATAATGAATTGAGCATTTTATCTTCAGTTTGAGTATACCACCAAAAATTTTTAGGCTTTGCTTGATCGACTGAGAAAATCTCTGCAAGGTACTCTTGAATTGATGCATGAGTTAAGTTAAAAAATAAAACAAAAAAATAAATGCTTTTTAGACTTTTCATTGGTTTTTTTTAACAAGGTTTTTTATAATAACATATTGCTTTATAGAGCATAAACAGTACAATGACTGATGCAGTGGAAATCATAATTTTTAAAAGAACACGTTTTCTTGATATTTCTTCTGATAAAGAATCAAGATTATTCAAAAATTGATTACGCAAAGTACTCTTATGTAAAGCTTTTTTACGCAAATCAATTTTTAATTGTTCTGCTGCAATTTTTCTGCAATGTTTTTGTATGGTAATTACTGTATTTTGATATTGTTTTTCGTACTCCAATTTATTTTCTTCACGTACTCGTCGTATATGATTTTGGATTATTTGAGCAGCATCTTTTTTTTGAATGACCTTTGCTCGTATTAATTCAATCAATGTTTTATAACAAAGCTTTCTTCTGATATATGATTGTATTGTTACAATTGAATGTGGATAATTCAATAAAAATGATTCTGCATTATATTTTCGTATGTATGATTGCAATTTAATAAGAGCATTTTGATATTTTTTTTCGTACTCTAAAAGATTATTTTTTGTTTCTCTTGTTGGATTATCAAAGTATTGTATGAATCGATCTGAAATAAAGCATTTTCTTTCTTTTTTTAAATAGCGCAAAAAATCGCTTGGTTTGATTCGAATCATATTGATGTTTTGTAAATCTGAAATGTTTTGTAATATTGGTATAGTTATGGCATTTGCATTAAAACAGCTACCCCATATATTCATATGAAAAAAATTATAATTTTCATATTGTTCTTCTATGATAAAATCGTTTGATATTATGGGATAAAAATTTTTATCCCATAATATCAAATATTCTTTTAAATGATCACTACTAAAAGAATTAATATACGCAAGAGCTTTTAAGGCATAGGTAAAGTATTGATTATAAAAAAAACAATAATTGTATAATTGGAGCTTTAAGGCAATTTCATCTGAGTTTTTTGAAGAATCATTAATTGTAGATATAAGCATTCGTATTGATTTTATTTTGTTTTGATTTTTTTTATTAAAAGGATCTATTATTTGTTGAAAAATGATATCTTGCTTTCCTTTATTTTTATTGGGAAAATTCATCCAAGAAGTCCAGTTTTCATTGTTGAATTGTGTGAGATCAAATTCTATTGAATCATCTAATTTTTGTGCTGTGTTGATAATGAGGTCACTATTTTGTGTTATAAGATTGTATAATCTTTTATTTACGCACATTAAATCTGTCAATGATTCAGGTGTACAAGAAAAAATAATTTTATTCCAGATCTCATTAGGTACATTGTTATTGTAGGGATTAGACTTAAAAATATTTTCCTGAGAGAGTTTTTTCCCTATGCATTGATTAAAGCTTCGTATGTATGACTGGATAAGTTTGCAAGATGTTTCTTTTTTTGATATTAGATACCCTTCATTATATTTTCTAATAAGTGCTTGAATTTTGATGATACATTCTAAACGGCTTTGAATAAAAGAATTGATTTCTTTTCTAATCAGATTTGCAATTGAGCAGGTATCTATATTGTTAAAAGCGATATTGAGAATATCTGAATTGTCTGTCTCTGGACTCATTTGAGTTAAAAATAAATTTAAGCTTTTTGTAGTGATTTTTTCATACCATTCCACATCGTTACTTTTTCTCCAATCATAGATACAATTAGTGTTTTTATCTGTTTCGCTTATTTTGATTTTAAATAAAGGATCGATCAAGTTTAAATAACTTTTATCAATAATGTGATGTAATTCAGGATCAATAATTTTACTTAATAAATCTATTTTTAATGCATAGTTTATATAATGATCATGAAGTATCCAATAGTTATTCAAGTGTAATTTTTCTACTATTTTTTCTGATGATAAAAATGGATCAATGGTGCAAAAGAGATGAAGAAATTTTCTTATATTAATTATTTTGTGTTGATTTTCTTTGTCAAATGGATTTTGAGTTGCTAATTGTTTAAACTTTCTCGTTGACTTTTTATATAAAAAATCTTTTGAGTCTAGAGCTGGATTTTGTTCATATTTAATACTTTCATCGATTTTTTTAAGATTTTGTGAAAGTTGATAAAGGTCATATTTATTTTCAAATCGATCATTAATATGTATTGATTTGAAAAGTCCCCATCCCATTGTACACAACGAATCTTTGATGGTTTGTTCATCTTGCATGTACCACGAAAAGTCTTGATAATTTGAATTATTAACCGAAAAAATATCAGCAAGATATTCTTTAATTGATGCATTAATTGAGTTAAAGAATAAAGCAAAAAAATAACCTATTTGTAATTTTTTTCTCATGCTTTTAATGTTTTAATATTTTATTGTTATAGAAAGCTTTATTATAGCATACTTTTTAGTTTATAGTTATTTTTAAAAAACATGTTATAGTGGCTTTAAATTTATTGTTAATTTTAATTGCTGAGAGTTGTATGAATCGTAATTTTTTTATGAGCTTTTTAATTTCTGGAACAATTTTTTTTCTTGCATTTGTTGGTTTATATATTATGCAACAAAAAAAAATCGAACAGGCATTAGCTTTTGTAGAATACCAAATTAATACTGTTTTAACCAATAATATGCAGGTTAAGCCTGATATGCCACAATCTACTGAATTATCAAGTATTGTTCAATCAACCTCAAGTGCTGTTTTATGGCGACCAATTCAAGAAAAAGTGAAAGATACAGTTGTTCAAGTATATGCACAAATTGCAGCCATTGATATGTTGCAGCCCTACAAAACTCCAACTCAAGGAGTTGCAACAGGATCAGGTTTTTTTATTGATAGTCAAAAGGGATATATTGTAACAAATGCTCATGTTGTGATGCAGGCAAAATCAGTTTGGATTCAGATTCCTTGTTTGGGCAAGTTGATTGTTGATGTTTCAATAGTCGGTATTTCACCAGATCGAGATCTTGCCTTACTGCAAGTAACCCAAGAAGGCAAAGAGCTTATTAAAAGCGTTATTTCAGAAATTCCTGTTTTACCATTGGGTGATTCTGATTTGGTATATCGTGCTGATGAAGTTTTGGCTCTTGGATATCCACTTGGTCAAATGGCACTTAAAAGTACAACAGGAGTTGTAAGTGGTCGTGAGCGCAATTTTATTCAAATTAGCGCTGCAATTAATCCCGGCAATTCTGGTGGTCCTTTAATTAATATAAAAGGTGAAGTAGTAGGTATCAATTCTGCAGGTGTTTTTGAAGCTCAAAATGTTGGATATGCAATTCCGATTAATGATTTTAAGCTTATTCATCAAGATTTAGAAACACACACATTATTAAGAAGACCGTATTTGGGTATTTTTTTCAATAATGGTTCTCAAGAATTAGCAGCGTATTTGGGAAATCCTTTGCCTGGAGGATGCTATATTAATGGAGTGTTGCCAGGTTCCCCTGCCCAAAAAGCAGATATTCAGCCAGGGGATATGCTTTATGAAATTAATGGGTACCCTGTTGATCTTTATGCAGAAATGCAGCTTCCTGAATCTGAAGATAAGGTTTCTGTCGTTGATTATGCTGCTCGATTATCTCTTGAACAGGAAATAAATTTTGTTGTTTATCGAAAAGGTGAAAAGCTTCTTTTGAAAACAACGTTTGATTTTTCTCCGCTTCCTGCTGTTCGAAAAGTTTTTCCTGGTTTTGAGGCAATTGATTATGAAATTTTTGGTGGAATGGTTATTATGCCTCTTTCATTGAATCATGTGCAACTTTTGGCTGGTGATGCAACAGGTCTTGCAGAATTTATTGAAACTGGTCGCCAGCTAGAGCCACAGCTAGTTGTTACGCATATTTTTCCAAATTCACAAACACATCGTGTTCGCGCAATTAATATTGGAAGCCTTGTCAAGCAAGTAAATGGTGTTTCTGTTAAAACATTAGATGAATTAAGAGCTGCTTTAAAATCAGGACTTGATAAAAAATATGCGACATTTACTTTCAAAGATACTGTTTTGCGTACAGATAAAGATTTTCTGTTAGTGCTTGATTATAAAAAAGTTCTTTCAAATGAAGCAAAATTTGCATCTGACTATCGATATCCATTGAGTCAAACTATGCAAGAAATGATGGCTGAGTTTGCTACAAGAAACAAATAGAATATTTATTTTTTAAGCAGTTGTGTAATATATTTTTGATTTTGTATAATTAAATTTTCGATATTAGAGTTTTGTAAATCATGAGGATGTGGTTGTTTTGATAATGAACGCAGCAAAGATCCTATTTCTTGAGCAATTGTAATGAGTCGATTTTCAAGCTCTTGTTCTTTTAAAATAATAGCAGTGCTTCCAATCGGACCAAGAAACATAACACCTTGAGAGTTTGAGCTGTATTTTTCTTCAATGTCGGCCAACGCCTTTGTAAGTGATGTTAGTTTATTAATTGATTGAGACGTGTCATGAGGAAGGTGTTCAAATAATAATTGAGTAACACGAGCTTGTCTTTGAACGCTATAAAGTCTATCAATAAAGTTATGATCTAGTTCGTGTACTAAAGTATTTGTGTGAATGTTGATATACGTTCGAGCTTTTTGATATCCATACACAAGTAATGCGACAAGACATCCGAATAAAAAAAGATCTTTTAATTCACTATTCATAAAAGAAACAAGAGTATTGCTTAATGATTAACAAGAGCATACCATGGATAAAAGCGCAAGGTCAAATAATCTTAAAAAGTAGAATCTTAAGGAAGGTTATGTCGTACTATGTATTGAATAATGAATTAAAAACATTTCAGAATAAACGTGTATTGCTTCGCGTTGATTGGAATGTTTCTTTTGATGAAAATAAAGAGGTTAATGAGTTTAGAATTAAGGCATCGCTTGCTACTATCGAATGGTTATTAAAACAGGGAGCTTATATTATTATTGTAACGCATTGGTCAAGGCCATTTGGATTTGAATATAAATATTCAACAGTTCATTTGATGAAAATTTTAAAAAAATATGGGTATGATGTTCTTTTTATTCCAACGGTTTCTTTAATTAAATCCTTTTATAATATTAAATATCGAATTTTTTTACTTGAAAATATACGTTTTCTTCCTCACGAACAAAATTGTAGTCTTCTTCTTGCGCAAAAAATTTTATCTTTTATTGATATTTTTGTACAAGATGGATTTGGAATTTTGGCAAAAAAAGCCTGTTTGACAACGGTTGTTCCTGCCTTGATACAAAAAGAAAAAAAATATATTGGGTTTTTAATTCAAAAGGAGTGCGCGGTTCTTGATGAAATACGAAAAGAAGATCGATCAAAAAATGTATTATTAATTGGTGGATCAAAGGTTCCTGAAAAATTATTGGCATTAGAGCCTGCTTTGTCTATAGCTTCAAAAATTTTATTGTTGCCTCCATTGGTTTCAACATACCAAGCGGCTCTTGGGCTCAATAATAATGATAAGACGGTTATTTATAAAGAACTTTTCCCATTTGTCAAGAATCTTATTTTATCAGCACAAAAACAGCATACTGAAATTATGACGCCATATGATTTTCAGGTTAAAAGAAATAATGGTTTATATACGTTTGCAGATTATAAATCAATACAGAAAACAGATCATATTATTGGTATTGGCCCTCAAACTGTTATGATATATAAAGAGGCTTTGAGTAAAGCACTAAATGTATTTGTGACAGGAGTTTCAGGTTTTATAACTCAAAGGGAAAGTTGGTATACAGGATCAATGCTTTTTAATGTAGTTAAGTCAAATACGAAGTTGATTATTGCCGGAGGTGATTCTGTTGCACTAATGCAGAATATTATAGGTACTAATTCATGTAATGCTGTTTTTTTAACAGGAGGATCTGCTTCCTTCTCATATTTAGGAAGTGGAGATCTTGTTGGTCTTTCTTTTTTTAAAAAAGAGGACAGAGTCCTAAAAAGCTAAATCCATGATTTAAGTAATTGGTTAATTCCTGTGGAGGTTTTTGGTAGATAAGTACGCCTGTATTATTGTATTTAAGGTGTGTGGTCCAAATTTCTGCATTTTCTAGCTCCAAATCTTTTGCTATTGATTGCATAAGCTCTTTGCAATGGGGATCTTCGTTGAGTATAAGGTTTTGCTTATTTATGTCTCTGACTTTTTTATTAAAAGCAGCATTTTCCATATGTAATGAAAAATTTTCAGGTCTTTGCCAAATTGACTCTTCTTGTGAAAAGGCTTCTGGCTGATAAAATCCTGCAATACCCTTAAGGCATCTAAAATCTTTGTTATTGACTAAGTATGCAGCTTTTGAAATATTAAAGCAGTTTGAATTGCAAAGTTCGTGTAAAACAAATTCTGCTATATTATTTTGGTTGCTATTGTTAAGCATGTTATATGGAATTTGAGCTAATTGGTGAAGCAACTTTTCGTATAATCCATAATTTTTCATAGCGATTATCCTTTCAATAGGTTCATTTGCTACCATATCAGAGATATGAAAAAAAAATCAAGTTGATAAAAATTACAGATTGAATGAATCTTGAAATTAATATTTCATTTTGAAAATTTTTGATTCGGTGGTTGCAATTTTTTGTAAAAAAGAGATACTAATTATATGTTAAAAATTAAAAAAATTTTTATTGTTTGTGGAATAGCTCTTTTAAATGTACTGCTTATAGCTCGATCGCCACATAGGCTACCAGATCCTGATTGTCCTATTCTTATAGTAAAAGGACAAGAAGATAATGTTGAATATCAAGCTACTTCTTCTCATTTTGAAAAGAGAATCTTTGAGCTTTTTGATAGGGATTTTTTTTTCAAAAATCTTTTTCCTGAATCAGTCTTATTTGAAGACAAAAGATTTTTATCAAGGCAAGTAATTTCTGCTCATCTTGAAAAAACATTATCCGAAATTGCTCAAGGTAAAAAAAAATTTTTTTATTTTGATCTTATTCAAAAAAAAAATTTTAACTTTCGTAAAAAATGTGGTCTTTTAATTTTAAAGCACAAAAAATATCCCATAGTCGTCAAGATTTTTATGGAAAATCCTCAATCTTTTATTGAGCCTGGCTGGAAAGGATTTGAGCCAAACTTTATATTTTTTCTTTCGGGTGGAATTGGAAGGCAACTTGCCGGTTTTACACGAGTAAAAAATAGACAATATGTTGAATCGGTTCTTGCAAAAAATGATTATTGGGGGTGTCGGGTTACTCTTCCAAGAAAGTGGTTTTGGCTTCCACAGTCAACTGATTGGATAACTATAACTGGTAAGCATATTAATGAAAAAAATTCAATTGAAACAACTATTCCTGCTGTGTATGCAGTGATAGCAGACTTTATTGATGAAAAGGAAGATGCACGATATGTTCAAGTTCGTAATAAAGAAATTATGAATTTATGTAATTTTCTTGATATGTACATTGATCCTCATGAAAACAATTTTATCGTTACCCATAATGAATCGCATGGGTTGCATATTTCTATTATAGATACAGAACATTTTCCTTCTATGGTTGGCCTTGAGGAAAAAGTGCGTTTTAAAGATCATGGTGAATGGTTTGGATTTCTTGCATTTAAATGCCTTAAAGATGCGTATTTTAGAACAAAAAAAGATCGTAAATTGGCCCAAAAAAAAGAATATCAGTTTTTGATGTCAGTCGAAGAGAATAAAGATTTTTCAATCATTTCCACTTGTGATTGAAGGTTCGTGTTATATTTGAGTTCTTGTTCTATTTTATCACATGCGTGCTTAATTGTTGTGTGGTCTCGATTGCCAAAAAGAGTTGCCGTTTCGCGTAAAGATTTTTTAAGTAATTTTTTTGTTATGTATATTGCTATATGTCTAATGTGGGCAAGTTGCGCATTTCGTTTTTTGTTTGTTAGTTCTTCCACAGAGTCAAGTGAATAGACTTCTTTAATAAGTGTAAAAATTTTTTTTACGGCAAGGGGTTGTGTTTCTACGGTTATTTTTTCGTAATTTAATACTTTTTGAATAAGCTCAAAGTCAATAGGTTTTTGAGTCAAAGAAGCAAGGGCGCTAATTTTAATTAATATTCCTTCAATGTCTCGTATGCCATAATGATTTTTGGTTGCAATAATTGATATAAGCTCATCAGGGATAGTAAAAGTTTGAGTTGCTGCAAGTTTTTTTTTGATTATTGCTATTTTTGCATCAGGTGTTGGATCAAAAAGGTTTGCAATCAGTCCTGAAGAAAGTCTTGAGCGCAATTTTTCTGTAATGCCATGTAGTCTTTGAGGTTCAACGACACTTGAAAAAACGATTTGTTTTTTGAGTTCAGTAAAATGATTAACAATATTACAAAGAATATCTTGGCTTTGCTCTTTATCTGCGATGTCTTGTAAATCATCAATCAATAAAAGATCGGCTTTTGTATATTTTTGATTAAATTTTTCCATAGATTTTGATCGAATTGACTGAACAAATTCATTTACAAAACGATTAATAGGATAAAATAATACAATATTCTTTTGATTTTGAGCAAGATACTCATTGCCAATTGCATGTAAAAGGTGAGTTTTTCCTACTCCACTTTTACCGCAAATAAAAAATGGACTATAAAGAGCACCTGGTTTTTCTATGATAGCCCGTGCTGCTAAAAACGCAAACTCATTTTTTTTATCAACTACAAAGCTGTGAAATTGATATTCCGTATTTAAAATTGAAGGTGGGCTTATTTTTTTTGCTGGTACTAATTTTTCTTCTCCATGAGAAGCAACGATACACTCTTCAGATCGTTTTACTTGGATAACAACAGTAATTGTTTGAACACAAAACAGTCGTGCAAGATGCAGTTCAAGATCAAACAAATAATGGTTACAAATCCATTCTTTAATAAATTGGTTTGGAGCATACAAATACGCAGTTTTTGAGAGGTTGTCCCAACGTTGAATATAAATAGCTTTAAACCATGTCTCAACAGCTCTGTTGCCAATTTCTTTATTGGCGATGGACAAAAATTGTTGCCATATTGTATCTATCACAAAAGCTACCTATATTCATTGATTTTGATTATTTAATAACAATCGTAAAGTTTATCAATTTTTAAATTTTTCAACAATGTCTCTGATAATTGGTTTAAAATTTTTTGATATCTCTAATCAATATGTTCATGCATAATTTCGTAATGTTTCTTTAAAATAGAATCGAATTCCTGCGCAAATTCCTTGAGCAATTTTTTTTTGGTAGGATACTTTATTTAACTCTGTCGCTTCTTTGTCGTTTGATATAAATCCTATTTCAATAAGAACTGCTGGTGCAATTGAACCCATGAGCACTTGAAATGGTCCTTTTTTAACTTTTCGATTGACTAATTGTTCAGATCGAATTAGGTTTGCGTGTTCACAAATATTTTTTTGTATTGATTCTGCAAGCAACTCTGAGTTTTTTGTTTTATATTCGGTATATTTTTGATATGCATTTAATAATGCTTTTAAGTCATAAATATAGAGTTGTGAATCTTGATATGTGTTATCATAAAAAAAAGTTTCTATACCATGAGCAGCAGAATTTTTTGCTGAATTTGCATGAATTGATACAAAAATATTTGCTCCAATTTGATTTGCAATTGTAGTACGATCGGATAATGCAATAAAATCATCTTTTGACCGTGTAAGCAAAACATCAAACCCATCTGATCGTAATTGTTGAACAACTCGCTTACTTACTGTTAATACAAGCTCTTTTTCAATAATGCCGTTATTTGATGCCCCAAAATCGATTCCACCATGACCAGGATCAATGACAATACGAGGTGATTGATTGTTTGCAAGAAGTATCAATGACCTTTCTTTAGTTTTATCGTCTATTTCTTTTAAGGCATTTTTGTTGATAAAGCGTAATATGTAACCAGATTTGCCGCTGCTGTTTTTTATAGCTTCATATATAAATGATACTTCATTTTTTTGATATGAAACAAGGCACAACAATCCTTTATGCGGTTTTATAACTTCTTGTATTGAAACCGTATATCCTTTACCGGTAAACATTTTTTGTAATGTGTCTTTATCTTGATCTTTATAATCGGCATTAGGAAATAATAATGATGTTGCTATAGTAGTGTCATCTTCCGATTTACTAAGAACAGTCGGTATTATGTTTTCTGAAAAAATTATAATTATTGCTCCTAATTCAATGTGGACTTTTTCGTTTCTGGATCCCTCGTGATGGCTTATAGAGTTTATGTAGATTGGTTTTTTACCAAAAAATGAAAGCGGAAACAAAACAAATATTAAATGTTTCAAATTCATGATCTTTTTTATTTTCGATTTGTATTTATTTTATCGAGCTGGCGACTCAAATCGCAATAGAAACAAAATTTAAAAACAAAAAAGCTTTATTGAAAAGATTTTTGATAAAAAGTTTTATGGTTATTTTTTAATTTTAAAATTTTTTTTGAAGAAACGCGCGATTGTGCTTGTTAATTTGATTTATGCGGTAATAATACGTTATTTTTAAACCATTAAAACATTTTTCTAATAGTATTAAAACGATTTATGTCAAACTTTTTTATAATAGTCATCTAATTATTAGAATTAATAATATTATTGAAAGATTTATAGAATTTTAATTGTTATTTGAAAGTATAAAAATTGTTAACGCATTATTAAGCTGGTGCGCCCGACAGGATTTGAACCTGTGGCCTGCAGATTAGGAATCCGCCGCTCTATCCACCTGAGCTACGGGCGCTTTGTGATTTGAAAGCGCTCAAAATGGTGCGCCTGGCAGGAGTTGAACCTGCGACCTACAGATTCGAAGTCTGGCGCTCTATCCAGCTGAGCTACAGGCGCATTGTATTAAAAACATACTAGCTATTATGACATTTTTTAAAAAAAAACCAAGCATAACTATTTAGTTTGTTTCTAGATTATCAGCTATTTTTGATTTGTTAAGCAACTTTGTTGCACAATAACTAGTCATAATAGTGGTAAGTGTTGAGGTCAAAAGTACGAAAAATACTGTTGAACTGTTAAAAGAAAAAATGAGATGGTCAATGTAATAGGCTTCTGGGAGTTTAAAAATTTGATAATAAGTTGCAAAATAACTAAAAATACTGCTCACAATAACACCAGTTATTGTTGCAACAGATTGTATCAATAATCCAAAAGTAATAAAGATAGCTTGTATGGTTTTTGTGGTTACTCCAAGAAGTTGTAAAAGCGCAATATCGCGTTTTTTATTTGTGATATATAATAATAACAGAGATGCATTGATTAGTGATGCCATAAAAAGAATAAGAATAAAAATCAACTTACATATCGTGTTTTCTAGGTTCATTGCAGAAACAAAAGCAGGGTAATAATCTTGCCAGCGCATAACTGGTAATAAAAGGCGTTGTTCGAGTTTTTTTTTTATAATTAAACTATTATGTGGTTTTTTAATTAGGCATCCAGCTTGCGTGACTTGGCTTTCTGGATATACTGTTTTAAGTGTTTCTTGAGATCCAAATATAATTCCGCGATCAAATTCTTCTATTCCTGTTTTAAAAATTGCACCGACTATTAATTCTTCTTTATTAAATTCAATATGTTGGTTTTTTTTTTCGTCGACAGATCCAATAATGCAATCAACAGAATATCCTTCTTGAAGGCCCAGTGTTTCTGCCATTGATGCCCCAATTATAATTTTTTTATTTGTAAAAATCTCCTCTATCCTTTGATTTGTTAAAATAACTTCTTGTAGTGAATGAGTTTTGCAGTATGAATATGGATCAATTCCTAAAAAAAGAGCTGTTTGGGGGGTGCTTTTTTTTTGGGGATTATTTATAAGGCATTGCTCTATTGAATAAAATGTAATTGTTTCTATCTCTTTAAATTCTTTTTTTATGGTTTTTTTCAAAGCTTTTTCATTTAAGGGGTTTCCGTATCCATCAATTGTTAGATCACTATGAATGCCTTTCATTTTTATTTCTGTTGATTCTTGAAAGCCATTGATTATTGCAAGCGCAATACTTAATGCAACAGTGCTTAAAAAAGTTGTAAAAAAAGAAACAATAATCATCCAGCTCATTTTTTTTTTGTAATGGCTTTTTTTATAATAGGCAGTTACAATGGTCTTGATAATTAAATACATATAAATAAAAATAGTTTCGGTTGTTTTTGTGTTATCATTCTAGTATACAAAATATAGAATGAATAGTGATAAAAATAAAATTATAATTAGATAAACAAAGGTGTTTGATGAAACAGTACTCATTCTTTTTATGCATAGGGTTGCTTTTGCTTTCAGGCTGCAGTCATTTTATTGATTGGGGAAAGCAAACAATATCTCAGGGAGGATCGCTTTCAACAAATTTAACAATAGCTCAAAGTTATATTCGTTCTGTTTGTTCATATGATCAATTCACACTGATAGCAAATTTTGATGTTTTATGGCTTTCTGCGCCAGTACGTGATTTATATGCCGCTGTTGTTGCTCGTTCATTTGGAAAAAATGAACAGCAAAAAGAGCTTTTAATAGCACGAAACAAAGAGGAGCTCAAACACTTTATTACGTTTTATATGCTCTGTCCTTATGATATAGTTTTTGGTTCTCCTCAGTCATTGTGGTCAGTATTACTTGAAATTGATGGAGTATTATACAATCCTATTGAGGTAAAGCTTGTTGAATTGCATCCATTGTATGTTGCTATATTTGAAAAAAGAGTAATGCGGTTTTGTAATTCATATCAAATAAAATTTGATGCTCGCACGATTCAAGATTTGCCAATTATTTCAGAAAACACAAAAGAGATTTCCTTATTGTTCAGATCAATAGATAAAGAGTTGCGAGTTAATTGGATGATGTCTTAATGGGGATATAAAATGAGATTTATTATTGGAGCAGATCATAGGGGGTTTGAATTAAAAAGAGAACTTCAAAAAGTTATTACTGAAGTTGACTGGATCGATATTGGTTCTTATAATATTCACCCAACTGATTATCCATTAATTGCTCATAAAGCAGCAACAATGATCCAAAAAAAAGATTTTTTAAACGGCGTTTTGATATGTGGTTCAGGAATAGGAATGACCATTGTTGCAAACAGATATAAGTTTATCAGGGCAGCTTTAGTTTGGACTCCTCATGTTGCAAAGCAAGCAAAAGAACATGACAATGCCAATGTGTTAGTTTTCCCTGCTGACTACATTTCTGTTGGATGCGCAATCGATTCTTTTTGTGCATGGCATAAAGCTACTTTTTTGGGTGGGAAATATGAAAAACGGATTAAAGAAATAGATGAATTTTTAGATAACAATCTACTTTTTTAATCCGTTTTTATGTTGCTGAGGAATTATTTTTTAAGCATCACTTTTTTCATTTATTTCTTCGGTTGTTTCAATATTATCAGGATAATTTAGCTCTTTTTTTTCTTGCACGTCAGCAATAATATCCTCAATTTCATTGCTTGTTAATGTTGAGCGTTCTTTTAATGCTTCGGCAATAGCAAGAAGTTCATCTTTATTTTCTTGAAGCAAGTTTTTTATAGATGTCATTGTTTCATTTCTTAGTTTCAGGATATCATCCATGAAATGAGCCATTTGAAACTGAGATATCTTTTCTTTATCAATTCCTTGCAGTATTAATGATTCAAGAATTTTAAATGCTGTCGTACTATCATTTTCGTGAAATTTAAATGCGCTAGATCCAAAAATTAACTCTTCTGCTGCAAATCCTGCAAGAAGAATTTTTACTTCATTAATGATGTCGTTGTATGATTTAATATTAGCCGAATCATATAAATGTTTTGTAAATACGGCGCCATATTGAATTTTCTTTTCATCATTTTCTTTTGGATTATCCTTATAGTATGCTTGCCATACATGTTCATCTTTTAATGAAACCATAACTGCTTTCATTGTTACTTTATCAAGTCTTTCTGCCCCTGTAGAAAGAAAGAGTTGAGCAAGGGCTTTTGCTGCCATATATGTTGCAATCAGTTCTTTTTCAGATTCTGGAAGTTCTTTTCTATCAACCATAATCACATGGCGTAGTTCAATATCAATCATTTCTTCAAGTAGTGCTTGATCAAAAGTGGTTTTACGAATCCACGAGACAATCGTTGTTCCTTTAATCAGTGCTCTTAATCCCTCAAATGATTGTCCAGCTGTTTTTTGAACAAGAGATTCAATATCAAATTGGCTTGGATCCATTGCCATTTTTGACAATTCAGTAACAATATATTCTCTTCTATATTTTGCAGAAGGATATTCAAAGCGAATTTCTTTACCAAATCGACCAGGTTGCTTTAATGCAAGTTCAATGTTTTCAGGGCGATTGGTTGTTGCAATAATCATGACAAGTTTTTTTGGATCATTATCAAATGAATTACCCATTCCTGTCAAAAAGTCTTGCAAGTTTTTTCCGTCACCCATTCCTCGTTGCAATCCAAGAAGATCTATCTCATCAAACCAAATTATGATAGGAGCCCACATTTTTGAAAGCATTAAAATGAGTTCAATTGTGTTTCCTTCTCCTCGTAATTCGTAAGAAAATATTTTTCTAAAGCGCAAAGAAGTTTCAATGTTACGCATTTTTGCACGATAAAGAATTTCACCAAAAAGAGCTTCAATGAAAAATGATTTTCCTGTTCTTGTTGGTCCGGTAAGAAGATATCCGCGTTCAGGTATTTTATTTGTGCTAATAAACATTTCAGCATTTAAAACAAACTCTATAAGCACTTCAAAATCTTTTTTGATTTCTTCCATTCCGATAACATCTCTAAATGTTACTTGAGGCACAAATTCAAATGGATTTGGCTGTTCTGCATAGGCACCACCTCTTAAAAAGTTCCATGCCTGACCAATTTTTTTTGAAAGCCATAAATTAAAACCTGGCTGTCCTTTTTGAGGGTTGCCGTTATACCATGAATAAATTTCATTAAGAGACCAGCCACCTGCAAAAGTGATAACAGGATTGTTTCTCATCATCATTGTTTGCAAAAAGGCATTTATATGGCTCAAAACACCATATAGATGAGGATTTTTTTGTATTTCAGCATGGTCGACGATTCCTGTTTGAGGATTTAATTTTAATGGCCATCCAAAGATATTAAATAATTTTTGGATTGGTAACGGAACATTTTTTTCCATCCATTCTTTTCTGAAGGTAATTTGCCAATATTCATCACTTTTATCTTTTTCTGACAACACATTTTTCATATTAATGGCAATTAGATTTCTTGAGTCGCCTTTCTGTTCTTCTTCCCATAAAGAGTTTTGATCAAGAAACAAATATTTTTGCGTACTTTCTCCTGTACGTGAATCTATTTGCGGAGGAATGCCTTGCAGTCGAAGCTCTAATGCTCTCTGGATTATATAATCTTGATTTGGGGTTTCTGCAATAATTCGATCTCCGACGGGTAATTTTGATTTGCCTTCTTTTACATCGTGTTCATATTTTGATGTATAATATTCAGCTGCAATTGTCCATAAAATATAAAGTCCCACAGCACTGCTAACGCCTCCAAGTTTTAACCCATATCCAAGATTATATTTTTGTGCTGGCATTAAAATTGTATTTTCAAACTTTCGAGCAACTATGTTATACCAGGTTAAGGTTGCCTTTTCAGCATTACCTTGAAGTTCAAAAGTTGATTTTTCAAATTCTGCAAGTTGTTTTTTTAATTGTTCAAATGATAATACACTTTCTGATCTTAAAATCTTTGAAAAAATTTTTTCACCATTAAATGTTTTAAATTCGGTAAGCCCACTTGCAATAATTGATTCAAGGTAGTTGTGAAGTGCTTTTCCTGAACGTAATGTGATTGTTGCAAGGCGAAGCAACTCTTTTTCATTATTAATAAGCAAATAACTTGTCTGTTCATTCAAAATGCTATCTGCCCATCCTTTAAAATCAATTAACATTCGCAATGCAGCATCGGCAGCTGCTCCATCTTGAGATTTTTTTGTTACAAGAAGAGATATAAATTGTGTTGTGTGAATAATGTTAATAATTCCGCCAATTCCTTTTTTAATACTTTCAGTAAGATCTGAAATGCGAACTTCGGGCAAGTCGTTTTCTGAATCCATTTTAAGTGAACCATCAAGACGTACAACATTGGATTCCCTTTGATGTTTTTTTGAATCTATTTCTGCAGAAAAATAACTCGATATTAAAAGTAGGGTCGTGATCAAAAAGAAACGTTTATTCATTAAGTACCTTTTCTATAAATTTTTAATATTTATTAATAGTGTACTTATTTTTTAATAAATGTCGATAAATGAGGCTTGTTTTTGCTTGTTATTAGAGTATAAAATAAACGCCCGCGCCTTATTTTATTTCTATTTGAAAACAAATTATTGAGATTGGTGTGACTTATTTGATACTATAAGCATAAAAAGACGGTGAATAGTATGTCGGTTATGAGGTTTTTATGTGTTTGTTTGGTAACGTTTGGCCTTACAGGTTTTTGTATTGCTGGAATGCATTCAATAAAATCGCTTAATCTTTTTGAGCGCTCAATTGATCGTTATGATTATGTGATTGTCTTTGTTTATGAGCAAAAAAAGGGTGATGATTTGGCCTCATTAAAACGAATAGAAGATATGTTTGAACGGTTAAGTGACAAGGGTGATTATATTGATGCTCAAATTGCCTTTTTAAAAGTAAATAAAAAAAATGTTGCAACAATCGCCCAAGATTATGCATTATCTGAACTGCCCGCATTTTTTATTTTAAAAAAAGGCAGACTTCTTGGCAATGATTCAACAAGGGCGATTTTATATGGATATCCAACTCGATTAGAATTATCAAATTTTATTGATGAATGGATTGGTTCTGAGATCGATGTTCTTGTGCAAGCGGAAAAAGATCGCCGTGAACGAGAACAAGATCGTCAGTCAAGTAATGTATCAATTAATTACGGCATTGGTTTTGGATGGGGTGGGCCAAGTTATTATTGGGATTGGCCATATTACAGACCTGGTTATTATGGTGGATGGGGTTATCATGGGCATCGGCATCATGGTCATAGACATCATCGATAATATTAAAAATACTTATTTTAAAATCTAATTTCTTTGATATAATTCCTTACAAGCCATGTATCTTGTAATGTATCTTGTAAGGAATTATTATATGAATATAAATTTAACAAAAAGCATTAATGCCTTTTTGTCTGACGTATATGTTTTTTTTATCAATGAAAATGATCTTTTGGAAAATCAGCTACGTGAGTGTGCTCAGTATAAAGACATTATTATAAAGGCAGCTTGTGCATATGAATTTAAAGGTGCTCTTGAACAAATGATTGTCATTCCTTTTTTTCAAGAACAATCATTTCATATTATTTTGGTTGGGGTTGGAAAAGGTATTGAAAAAACAAATACTGTTTCCTGTGAAATACTCAGGCGCACTGTTGCACATTGTGTGAAAAAAGCAACTCATTCTCTTAGGTCTAGTTCCATTTCTTTCGTTATTCCTTCTTTTATTAATTCTCCAGAAAATTTTATTCAAAGTTGTATTATTGTAGCAAATATGACTGATTATGAATTTGATGATTACAAAACAGAACAAAAAAAGTCTTTAAAATTAGAACAGATTACATTTGTTTGTGAAAAAGAAATTAATAATCAAGAAGATATCATTAAAAAATCTCTTTTAATTGGTTCTGCAGTTAACACAACGCGTCATTGGATTGATACACCGCCGATTGTTATGACTCCAACATATTTGGCACATCATGCACAAGAGATTGCAAAAAAACAAAATCTTTCAATTACCATTTTTTCTGAAGAAGAAATCAATAGTATGGGCATGGGAGGACTTGCGGGTGTTTCTCGTGGGTCAGATCAAGATTGCAAACTTGTTATTCTTGAATATAAGTCTGAAAAGCCATCAAATAAAACGATTGGAATTGTTGGAAAGGGTATTACCTTTGATTCAGGCGGCTTGAGTTTAAAGCCTGCTCGTTCAATGGAAACAATGAAAGATGACATGGCAGGAGCTGCATCGGTAATTAATGTTATTGATGTCATTGCTCAATTAAAGCCATCTGTTAATGTTATTGCAGTTGCTCCGATTGCTGAAAATTTGCCAAGCGGCAAAGCTTTAAAGCCAGGAGATATTATTACATTTTATAATGGAAAGACTGCTGAAATAAAAAATACTGATGCTGAAGGGCGATTGATTTTGGCTGATGCGCTTTCTTATCTTGTCAAGCATTATACTCCTGATGTGGTTATTGATATTGCCACATTAACCGGAGCCTGCGCCTATGCCCTTGGGCCTTTTTATACAGGGCTTATGTCAGAGCATGACCAGCTTGCCCAAGCGTTAATACAGGCGGGAAATAGGACTGGTGATTTGGTGTGGCGCTTGCCAATGGGTGCTGATTATAAAAAGGCAATTAAATCAGATGTTGCAGATATTTCAAATACGGGTGATGAAGTTGTTCGGGCAGGAGCAATTACGGCTGCACATTTTTTACAACATTTTGTTGGTGATACGGTCTGGGCTCATTTGGATATTGCAGGAACAGCGTTTGACGTTCCCAATATTTCTTATTTAAAGCCTGGTGCCACGGGGGCTGGTGTTCGTTTGCTTATTGATTTTATTTTGAATTACAATCCTTCATTATAAAGAGTTTATAAATATGGAGAAAGTAATTGAGATATGTTTTTATTTTTTATTTTTATTTCCTCAATCTTTTTTTGGATCAACGGTAACGGTTACTCCTGAGAGTTTATTTGCTGATGGATATGGCTTGCCTAATAATTTAACAATCCAATGTGTTAACATTATCAATGGAAATGTTGCACTTGGAAATTATCCAGAGTTGGAAAAAATAAAAAATAAAACACGAAAAGCGCAAACAAAAAGAGGTTGTTTGAATGAAACATTTAATCAAGAAAAAAATTCATCAAGTATTTTTAATTTTGTTTACTCATCAACCAATATCAATTTTTTGAATATAAATAACCCTTCAATATCTTCAATCAATATTTCAAGTTCTTCAGATAGTGAAAACGAAGATAAAAGAAAAAAACAAAAAAAAGATAATAGTGCTGCTTTGCTTGGCGGTGGGGCTGCTGTTATGGGGTTGATTGGACTTGGTGTGTATGCTTGGGATTATTGTCGGTTTAAAAAACATCCAAAAAAGGGATGTGATTATTCGCTTTTTCAGGATGGATCAATCTTTAATGGGGCATGGTATGATACTCATCAAGCATCTTTATGGAATGCGTCAACTATTGTGCATTGGCCTGACTTTTCTTTTGGTGGTCAGGTGATGCAAGTTCATTTTCCTCATTTTTATTCTGATGGCATGATAGGTTGTTTTCAAGATGCAGTATTTCTTTATGGGAGGGATTTTACTTCTTTTTATAATGCACTTGCTGAAAAATTTTATATGAAAAAAGTTAATAGTAATGGACAATGTTTGCAAGATTTCACGTTGCCATCAAAGCCTAAAAAAATTATTTATTCAAATGGTTCCTTTGTGATGCTCAGCTGTGTATTTTAAAACTGAAAGTAGTGATACTTTTGAGCGTTTATATATTAAAACGAGTTTGAATTATCTTTTTGAAGAAACAGTAATTGACATTCTAAGTAGTGATAATTATTTGGTTTTGTGGACTAATGCGGGGCAATTGATTAAAGTTGTGATGGATCCGAATAATGATTATCCTGTTCAATTATCCACCGTTACTGAAATTCCGATGAGCCAAAGAAATGAGTATCGTATTGTTGATTGTCAAGATGGATCTTTTTCTCTTGCAAAAAGTGATTTTAAGGCGGTTTTAAGTCAAAAAGATTATTCAGTAAGTTATTTTATTGTGATGGATTGTAATAAGTGCAATTTTTATGCTCCAAATAATGAAAAAATAGTATATTTAAAAGATGATGTGTCTTTTTTTAAAAAATTATTATATGAAGGATATCGTTTTATTGTTAACAGACCATTGAAATGCATGAGCATTTTTTGTTTTGGATTTTCTTTATTTTTATATATGAAGTATTTGAAAAAAAGATAATACATAATTTAAAAAAAGAGGCCGTGATGATTTCATGGCCTCTTTTTTTTATTCATTTTCTACTGCTTTGGTAAATTCTTGTGTAAATAAGTCAGTTGGAATTTCAAGAAGATCTTTATACTTTTTATGCCACAATTCAAAGGTATAAGGAAAATGTGGTTGTGCAAGTTGCAAAAGTCCTAATGCATATTGACGGGTTTCATATTGTGCGCCTGCATGAAGTCTCAGTCTTAAAAAATGCATTAATGAATGCAGATTACACGTAAATATAAAATGGGTATAGGTGCACAAAGGCAGTACTCCCCGAGCCTGTTCTCGGCATACCCCAGAATTTAAAAGATGTTCATATGTTTTGACTGAAGTTTCGATTGATTGTTTATATGCATTTTCCAGTGATTGATCAGTAAATGCACCGACTGAAGCCTGTTTGTTTTTTAAATCTTGATACCGAAAATAGGGTGGAATATAAAATTCAAGCGGGGCTTTAACGTAGCGATAGCTTATTTCATTGTATGAGTTCATGCGGTGGCGCATCCATTGCCGTGCGACAAAAATTGGTGCTTTTATTCGAAATGAAAGCTGATTATGTTCAAATGGTGAAGTATGTTCGTGTTCCATTAAAAACGACAAAAGACCTTTATCTTTTTCTGAAATAACATCAACCGATTTTCCATATGACACTCGTGCAGCATTAACAATATCAACATCTGAACCAGAAACACGGATGAGTTCAACAGAGCTTATTGAGTCCTTGAGAGGGTCAATTGATTTTTTTTCTTCTTGTGACATTACTTGATTACATTGATCTAAATTTTTTGTGTTGAGCATGTTTGTTCTCAAATTATTGATTTTTAAAGTGGTAAAAATAAGGTAATGAAAAAATTATTTTCGTGCAAGTCTATATTCTTGATTTTGTGTTGCTTTGGTTAAAAAGCCAATCATGATAGAACTGCATACAAGATTTGTATTTCCATAACTAATTAAGGGTAAACCAATTCCTTTGGTTGGAACTAGCCCACAGGTTACTGCAATGTTAATAAGTGCTTGTAAATTTATAATAATTGTAAATCCCATAATGGCAAGTGATACAAAGCGATCTTTTTGTATCAAGCTTATCCTGATTCCATAAATAAAGAATAAACAATACAAAACAATAATAAGGGTGCATCCAAAAAAACCTATTTCTTCACCAATAATTGAAAAAATAAAATCAGTATGTTGCATTGGTAAATAAAAAAGTTTTTGGCTTGAATGACTTATCCCATTACCCCAAAATCCACCAGATCCAAGAGCTATAAATGATTGTATAATTTGAAATCCTTTGCCTTGAGGATCTGACCAAGGATTTAAAAAAGTAACAATTCGTTGTATACGATATGGGCTTATTACAATTATAAAAAAGGTCATTACGCAGCCAATAAAAAAAGTTACTAATGTTGAAAAGGTCGTTGCGTGTGTTATTAAATACAATAAAATTATTGTTGTGGTTATTAAAATTGTTCCGCCAAAGTCTGGTTGTTGCAAAAGAACTGCAACTATTAATGTTATAATAAAAAGAATGTATCCGACTTCTTTTTTTCCGATATTTTTATGACCCAAAAGAGAGGCTGTATATAAAATAGTTGTGATTTTAAGTATTTCGCTTGGTTGAAAGGTGATATAAAAAAAATTAATCCATCGAGATGATCCATGCACCATAATTCCGTATGATGAAGAAAGTGTAAGAGTTGTAGTAATTAATGAAGCAAAAAAGGCTGCTTTGCTGTATTTTTTGAAAAAAGCAAATGGTATGCTTTGAATAATAATAATAGTAAAAAAACCGATTAACAGGCCAATTAAATGTCGCTTTAAAAAAAAGAGGGCGTCGTTTTTAATTTCAATACTATATGCAATACTTGCTGAATAGACAAAAAGAATTCCAATAATAATAAGCAATGATGTAATTGTTATGATTTGCCAAAAAAAAGCATTATGTTTTGTTCGCATTTATTTTATGGGACCTTTATTTTTAGATTTTGCATGTTTTATTTAGAAAGTAAACATGAAACTAAATTTTTAAATGCTCTACCTCGCTCTTGATAATCATTAAAAAGATCATAACTACTTCCTGCTGGAGAAAAAAGAATAATACTGTTTTTAATTTTTTGTGCTTCTTTTACAATCGTCTCAAATGCATCAGAAAGTTGTTCATGAGTTGAATGAGAAATAGAGTGTGCATTGCAAAAAAGCCCAAGTTCTTGTGCTTCTTTTCCAAAGCAACTAATAAATGAAACTTTGTCTTTGATGATTTCAAAAAACGGCTTTCTGTTAACTCCTTTACTTAATCCTCCAAGAATAAGGAATATGTTTTTATTGTTACATTGATTTATTGCCGCAATTGTAGAATGCATAGTCGTTGATTTTGAGTCATTATAAAAATAAATTCCTTGCTTGCATGCAACAAATTCAAGTCGGTGTTCAAGGGGTTTTAAATCTTTTAAGTATGAGATAGTTTGTTCAGTGTTGTATCCAAGTAAAAAAAGAGCACTCAAAAGAATAAGAATATTTTCATCGAATGTTTGCTTTTGTTCTGGGAGATCAAAATCTTTAATGACATGACCTTGACTAAGAATGAGAAATTTATTTTTATTCATGACAAAACAATGTCTGTGGTTACTCATAAGTATTAAATCTTCATAATTTTTTTGGTTGGGGTAAGCACAAAAAACTGAAATTTGGCTTTTGGGTTTTTTTTGAATGACCAATGAATACAAAGACAAGGGAATTAAGGCTTTTTGATGTGATTGTTGATGTGCAATAAGAGCATACTTTGCATGAAAATACGCATCCATTGTTTTATGCCGATCAAGATGATTTTCCGAAAGGTTTGTGATAAGAGCAAAGTCAGGCGTAAAATGCTTTGTGTATTCAAGCTGAAAACTTGATACTTCAAGAACAGCACAAGCAGATGTGTTTTTTTCTTTCATTAATTCTATTGTTGGAATTCCAATATTTCCTCCAATAGTAGCTGCCACATTATGTTTTTTTAAAAGTTCATGCAAGAAATATGTGATTGATGTTTTACCGTTACTTCCTGTTATAGCAATTATCCATTTTTTCCATAATGTGTAAAAAAGGTCTAATTCAAAAAAGATTTTTTTTTTAAATGTCTGATAATAATTTGTTATGTCAATTCCAGGAGAAACAAAAATTATTGAGCTTTCTCTAAAAAAAAAATCTTTTTGGTTTTCTGTACAGGTAAACACTCGATTATTAAATTTATTAAGTTCGTTTATGTTCACATGATTTTGATCCATGATGAAAATTTTTGCTGTACTTGTTTCAAGATAGTAATTTGCAAGTGCTTTTCCTACTTTACCATAACCCCAAATACCTATTAACATTAAGTAGTTCTTTTCTATTTTTTAATTTTAAAAGTGTAATATAAAAAAGATAATCGGTCCAATCAATCTTAATCTATCAATCAAGCGACTGGTACAAAAAAGAAAATATGATACATTGTATAAATAAACCATGATTGTTATTTTAAAGGTATGTTACAATGTCTCAAGAAACTGCTAATCATTCATATAAAGATACTCTTCAGTTACCCCAAACAGATTTTCCCATTCGACCTAATCATGCTCAAGAACAGATTGATATTTTAAATCGATGGAACACCCAAGGTCTTTATAAGGCAGCTTTTGAAAAAAATTCAGAGAATAAACAAGAACCTTTTATTCTCATTGATGGACCTCCTTATGCAAATGGATCTCTTCACCTTGGTCATACAGTAAATAAAATTTTAAAAGATATTGCAGCAAAATCAAAACGAATGATAGGTTTTCATGTTCCCGTAACTCCTGGATGGGATTGTCATGGGCTTCCCATAGAATTAAAAGTAAGCCAAGAAAATCCTGGTTTAAAAGGACTTTTTTTACAAAAAGCGTGTCGATCGTATGCAGCTCATTGGATTGAAATTCAAAAAGAAGAATTTAAGCAACTTGGTATTCTTATGAATTGGGGTAAGCCTTATTATACGATGGATTATTCCTATGAGGCAGATACTATAAGGGCTTTTGGGATTTTGACAGAAAAAGGATTTATTCAACGAAAAAAGAAAACAGTGCCTTGGTGTTTCTCTTGTAAAACGGTTTTGGCAACTGCTGAAATTGAATATCATGAACGAAAAGATCCATCAACCTATATTTTGTATAAAATGGTTGATGAGTCAGTTGCAAAACTTTTTCCCCAATTAAAAGACAAAGAATTGTTTTGTGTTGTTTGGACAACAACTCCTTGGACAACATTATTAACACAAGCAATTGTAACAAGGCCTCACACTGATTATGTTCTACTTGAATGGGGTCAAAAATATATTGCAGTTGCAAAAGATTTAGCTCAAACATTATGTGAAAAAATCTCTATAAAGCATTCTGCTGTAAGTGAATTTTCATCTGCTTTATTTGCATCTGAGCGATTTTTTGTTGAAAATCCTTTGATTTTAGGTTTTAAGTTGCCGTTAATCGTTGATTCATCTGTTTTAATAGAAGAAGGTACGGCATTTGTAAGCAACGCTCCTGGAGCAGGGCCAGAAGACTATGAAGTGGGTATTCGTCATGGCATTGCTATTTACTGTCCAGTTTCTGCTGGTGGAACAATGACTGATGAGATTAAAATCAAGTCATTAATTGGAAAGTCCATTCCAGAGGTTCAAGAATGGGCTATTGCTACACTAGAAGAGAATAATCGTTTGATTTCAAAATCATTTATTAAGCATAGCTATCCCCATTGTTGGCGTTGTCGTAATGGATTAATTTTTCGTGCAACAAAACAATGGTTTTGTGATTTAACGCATGACAACTTGCAAAAAAAATCTGTTGATTCGATTGATTCAATTGAAATGCTACCTGAAGGATCAGAACAACAATTTAAAGCAACTGTTGCAAGCAGAACTGAATGGTGCTTATCTCGTCAGCGTTCATGGGGAACCCCAATTCCAGCAGTTCTTTGTTCTGATTGTTCCTATATAAAAAGCGACAAGGAATTTATTGATACTGTTGCATTATACGTTGAAAAAAGTGGCGTTGAGTGGTGGACACAAGCAACTCTTAAAGAACTTGGATTTAATTCTGATAGATGCTCACATTGTTCAACTGGAACATTAGTCAAAGAATATGATATTCTTGATGTATGGTTTGACGCCGGGATAAGTCATACTGCAGTTATTGCAAAGCAATATGGATCTGAAAAAATTGACCTTTTTCTTGAAGGCAAGGATCAACATCGGGGTTATTTTCAAAGTTCATTGTTAACCAGTGTTGCTTTGTACAACAAGCCGTGCATGAAAACAATAATAACCCATGGGTTTACTGTTGATGAAAAGGGCAGAAAGATGTCCAAATCATTGGGCAATGGGGTTGCACCAGAAACTTTAATCAAGCGTCTTGGGGTTGACGGAGTAAGATTATGGGTTTCCTCAGTTGATTTGAGCAGCGAGGTGGTTGTTTCTGAAAAGCTTTTATCAAATGTACAAGAGGTATATCGTAAAATACGTAACACATGCCGATTTTTATTATCAAATCTTTTTGACTTTAATAATGAAGTAGATTGTGTTGAATATGAAAATCTTTTGCCGATTGATAAAATTGGATTAAAACAGTCTTTTCATTTTGAATCACAAATGAAAGCGGCGTATGATCGATATGATTTTACCGGGGCATTTCATTTGCTTGCAGATTATACATCTGTTCAACTGAGTTCATTTTATTTGGATATCATTAAGGATAGATTGTATGTTGAAAAAAAAGATGGCTTAAAAAGAAGATCGGCACAAACTGTTTGTTACCATATACTTGATTCCATGACAAAGCTCATGGCACCAATTTTATCATTTACTGCTGAGTTAGTATCCGATGAATATCAAAAAAACAAATCAGAATCAATTCATTTGCAAAATTTTTCTATCAGTGAAACAATATTAAAAAATGACTTTTTATCGCAACTTCATGAATTGTGGGTTTGCCTTCCCGTGTTATTGACTATTCGCTCGGCAATTTTAAAAAGAATAGAGTTGTTGCGCCAACAGCAAATAATTAGGCATTCGCTTGAAGCAAAAGTTACATTTTATGTTGATGCGAAAAAAATTCCTGAATGGTCTGGGTTTATATCTGTTTTAAGTTCGATAAACAGTTCACTTGAACATTTTTTTGCAGAATTTTTAATTGTCTCACAAGTACACATTGTCGAATCATCAACAAATCTTGATCAATCAGAATTGGATGGTCTTTGGGTTTCTGTTCAAAAAGCAGAAGGCCAAAAATGTTTGCGCTGTTGGCAATGGCAGCTTGATGTAGAAAAAAATCTTTGTAAACGATGTTTTGAAATAGTACAAAAGTGTACTTAATATGAATTATTGTAGCAGATTTTTTACATATTGAACTATATTTTTAAAGATAACTGTGAACTAAAATACATGTAATAGATAATAAGAATAAGGAAAAAAAGATTCTTTTGAGTGATCTACTTCTATTTTTTTGAGTTTTAATATTGTACAGTTCAGCTAATCTTGATTCAAAATTAGCTTTTAATTTTTCATCGTTTTCTTGCTTTAATTCTTCCATTTTTTTTATTCTTAATTCTTCTTCTTCTTGTAAAGAATTTTGATATTTTGAAAACAAAAAGAAATCTGCTATTTTACCAATAGCAACTGGATCTTCATGTGGTCTTTCATAAATACTTTTAGGGTGCCTATCTTTAGAAAGGATTTTAATGCAAGGTAATGATACATCTGTAAGGTTATCTGCATGATTTGTATACAATTTAACGATATATTGTTCAATCGACTTGGTGTTGTTTTTTTCAATAGGTAATTCAAGATCAATTTTTTTTCTTTACACAGATACTCAATAATTAAAAAAATATTTTTAATAGATGTTTCCATTAGTGCAGTCTCTGTGTATTTAATTGCAAAATAAAGATATTCTATCAATGTACGTGATATAGCATTTTGATATACAATAAAATTCAGTTGATCAGGGCTTAAACCAGAATTAACTATTACTTGATGAATTTTATTATCAGTAATAGGTGTTTCCTGAACACAACTATTGATTAATGCGTCAGATAAATTTACTATTTTTTCATAATTTTGATTTTCAACAAAAACGTCATATCGAATAAGTGTGGGGCAGATGTGTATTAATAAACCTTGAGGAATCGACCGATTCATCAAAAAGTATTTTACTTTGAGTTTTAAATCATTATTATAATAACTTTTGCATGTTAATAAAAGAGTGATAGCAGGAATAAATTGCTTATAAAGATTATTAAATTCTTTTAAGCAATTTATTCCTGCGACTGTTGAATTTTTTGAATCATCAATTATCATAGTGCCGGGTTGAGTAACAATGAGTGCAACGGTATTTGGATGAAGTTTTTCCATCGAAAAAAAAGAAGAAAAATAAAAAATAGTTAAAAATAGTATGAATATCATTAATAATTCTATAATTTTTATCATGTATATTTGATAGGTCAAGGACGTGTGTTTATTAAAAAACTTTTATCCTTGACCTACTTCTATTTTAAATTACTTGGCTTTGCCAAATTGGGTGAATGTGCGATGAAGTTTTTTGCATGCATTCATCAACTCAAAAAGGGTTTTTGTGCTTTGTGGTGGCAATTCTTGTTTTTGTTCAGATTCTTTTTCTGTTGATTTTTTTTCAGGAAGGTCAATTTTGAAATATGCGAATTTTTTTTCCGCACTGATTTTTGATTCAAATGTTGACCAGTTATCTTGGATCTCTGAAATTTGTGCTATAAAGTCTTCAATTGTTTTTTTTGCTTTTTTATTGTACACTTCATACATTTGATTGATGTATTCAGCTTTTTTTGTTTCGTTTGACAATTTGGCAATTTTGTTTTCTACAATTTGAATGTTTCTTTCAAGGATGGTAATTTTGTTTTCAAGATTATTAATTGTGTATGAAGCTGCAATCCAGTCAAGTGGTTCTTTTGCATTTATAAGGTGTGCCGATATATTCTTTAAAACAGCATTTTCTTGTAATGATTCATAGATTGCATTCAGTTTTTCTTCTATTTCTGTGATTTGTTTGTCGATAACGGCATTTT
The DNA here is from genome assembly GCA_964529835.1 of uncultured Pseudomonadota bacterium. Lineage (GTDB taxonomy): Bacteria > Babelota > Babeliae > Babelales > Vermiphilaceae > CAZGZQ01. The sequence goes on along the minus strand of CAZGZQ010000001.1, from coordinate 388,133 downwards.
GATTTTGTTCTTTATCTGCGGATAAAATAGATACAGGTTTTTCCTTCTTTTCTGTTTCAGTTTTTTTATCGTTTGGCAAATTATTTTTATCTTGATTTGATTCGCTCAAAGGCGTTAAAGAGTCCCAATTCAAGCCACTGTCTGATGAAAAACCTTGTCCATATGACATATTAGAGCCAAAATTTTGACCATAATATGATGAACCAAATGAGCCAGATCCATCACCAAATGAACCTGCATAATCATTGCCTTGATAGGCTGGTTCTGAGCTTTTACCTGCAACAATAGCTTGCTGGGGATTTACAGCCCTTGAAAGCTGTTTTACATAATCTTGTGCGGTTTTTTGAGCAGCTTTTAATTTTTGTGCTGTTGGCTCATACTCTTTTAAAATCCCATCTATTGCCTTTGTAAAAGTTTCATTCATAATGGCAGGGGATAAAACTTCAAGGATATACTTAATAGCATTTTTTGATTTTTTTGAGATTTTTTTAATCCCAAATGAATGCGTTTCTATATGTGATAAGTGCTCATGCAGTAACCTATTTAGCTCTTTAACGGCACTGACAATTGTTGCGTTTTCAGATGCGGCCTGAAGATGGATATAATTTTTATTTGTAGGGGATTGTTCTTGAAGTAATGAAAGTCGGACAACCAAAAGTTCTATATTTTTATAAATTGTAAGCCATGTAATATCTGTTGATAGTATGCTTGATATTTTGCCTTGTCCAATCCATCGATCAATAATGAAAGGAAGCTCTTGAGATGTGTTCATCTGTGCAAGAAAACTATTAAGTTGAACAATTAGATCTTCTATACTTTCAAGAAGTGTTTCTGACTCTTCAGACAAAATGAGCCGTTTGGTTGAAGTTACTTCTTCGGGCAAAGCGGTTTCAAGAGCTGTTGGTTGTTCAATTGGCTGATAAAGCATTTCTGGCGGAATATCACCAAACAGTTCAGGAGCCATTGAAGCCATTTCCTCCATGAGCTGATTCATTTCTTCCGGAGTCATGGCATTAAGAGCTTTTTGAACTTCTTCAACTTGCTTAAAAAATTCAGCCTGGTCTTCTGGAGACATGGTTGCAACAAATTCATCTATTTTTTCAAGCTCTTGAGTAAATTTAGCTATTTCTGCGTTCATTTTTTCTAATTCATCTGGCGACATTTGAGCTTGGTTTGGAAAGGGCATTGGCATACCAGTATAACTTGTATTTGGTATAAACATTGGTGCCAAAAGCGATAAAACAAAAACGAAATAAAGCATAATTGCCCCTTTTGTTGATTTTAAGGTTTTTTTTACTTATTAATAAATATTAGTATATCTGAAAAAACTTTTTTTAAAATATAGGCCTTTATGCCAGATAAAAAACTCTATATCCTGTGTCAAAAAAAGGGATTTTTTTATTTTGAACTTTTAACGGGAATGCTTTTGGTTGTGGCGAGTTTGAATATTATCTGGAATGGTTTTTTGTATATTTTAAAAAATTGCGATAAGGCTTTTGATTTATATACAAAAGTTTCTATTGGTTCAGAATTTCTTGAATCTGAAAAAAACATTTTTTTTATTGAAACATTAGCAAAAAATTATTCTATAAAAGAAAGAACCGAAAAGGTGCATTTTGCTTCAAATCAAATATCTTTTGAAGTTAAAATAATTTCTGTCGATTCTTTTGGTAATAATGAGTTTCAAACAGTAGAATTATGGGAATACTGTGGTAAAGATTAAACAAGGATCTTTTATTATTGAACTTGTTTTATACCTTTTTTTATCTTTATTGCTTGCCCGATATCTTTTTGTATGGCTTAATATGCTCATGATTAATGTTAAACAAGTTGCAATTCAAATAAGTTCGATCTCTCAGATCATTGTTGCCCATATTAAATTTTTGCAAACAGTTAATAGTGCGCCACAACAAGAAAATGATTGGTTAATAAAAGGTGATACTCATTGTTGCTGGAAAGATTCACAGGGCACGGTTTCTTTGTATTATAAAAATGGATTACTTATTCAAAAAATACACTCTTATAAACATTCGACTAAAACAAAATTAGTGTTATTAAGCAAAATAACTGAAGGTTTTTTTCATTATGATATAAAAAATAATTGTGTGCGATTTCTTGCTTTTTCTTATCAATTAAATACTAGTGAGAAAGTCCATAATGATGAAAAAAAGTTTTTTTTAGTTGCAAAAACCTCTAGTGGCTGAAGATGAAGAAAGGTTTTTTTCTTTCATTTGTTGTTGTTATTTTGTTTTTATCTTTAATTTTTGTTGCTCTTGCAATACGATTATCGCATGACTATCTTTCTTCTGTTATAAGGTATAAAAAATTAGTTTTTTATCATTACGCTTGCAAAGCAATTTTAAAGATGTATCAACAGACAAATTTTGATAAAAATTTAGAAAGTTGGATTGTCATGAATAATAAAAAAATATTTTATGTGCGTATTTTAAACAATACAATATATCTGATGGATACCCAGGGGTCAAAAGCTGAATTAATCTATTATTATGAGGAAAATTAATTTTTAAATTTTAAAAATCTGTTAATATAGGATCATCTTCATTTAAAAGCAAAGGTTCTTATGAAAGTTTTTATGAAAAAAGATGTTCCTCAGGTTGGAAAAGCAGGAACGGTTTTAACTATTTCAGATGGATATGCTCGTAATTATTTATTACCACATAATCTTGCGATTGAAATTACTGAAAAAAATGAAGCTTTAATAAAACAAGCTATCCAAAAAAATATTTCATCAAAAGAAGCTTTTATAGAAAAGCTTTCATTAATCGCTGAAAAAATAAAAACGCTCCATCTTGTTTTGAGACGAAAATTACATGATGATGGGAAATTGTATGGAGCTGTCAATGCCCATGAGATCGTTGAATTATTGGCTCAAAATGATATTGTCGTGAAAAAAAATCAAATTGTTTTTACAAAACCCATCAAAACAAAGGGTTCTCATTCTGTCACTGTTGAATTGACCGGGCAGTTGAAATCGGCATTTACATTAGAAATTATTAATGAATAGTTAATTTTGTATGCAGAAAATAATTAATAAAAAAAACGATATTATTCCATCAGGTCTTGTTGCGGGCAAGCAGTTGCCTCATGCTGTTGATGCTGAGATATCGGTGCTTTCTGCTCTTTTGCTTAATGGAGCATTAATACATAAAGTTACTGAATTTTTGCAGCCAATAGATTTTTATATTCCTCAGCATAAAATTATTTTTCAATCGATTCTTAGGTTGACTTCGCAAAACAAACAAATTGACCTGGTCAGCGTTCAGGACGATCTTACAAAGGCAAATGAACTTGAAAAAGCCGGAGGGGTTGTTTTTTTGCTTGCATTGCAAGAAGATATTCCTTCTTTAAGTTTTATAGAACAACATGCTCGCATCATTAAAGAAAAATCGATTTTAAGAGAACTCATCAATGCAAGCTCTCAGGTAATTTATACTTGTTATAACCAGGGTGAAAAAACAATCGATAGCGTTATCGATGAAGCTGAAAAAACAATTTTTCAAGTTTCTCAAAAACGTCCACAACAAGCATTTGTTCAACTTAATGTTTGGCTAAAAAAAACCTTTCAACATCTTTCTGATATAAAATCTCATAGTAAGGGTATTACCGGTATTCCATCAGGTTTTAGAGCGTTAGATACTATGACATCGGGATTTCAAAATGGGGATTTAATAGTTGTTGCAGGGCGACCTTCTATGGGTAAAACTGCTTTTGCTTTATCGATTGCAACATTTGCTGCAAAAAGTAAATATGCAACAGGTTTTTTTTCATTAGAAATGGCAGCTGAGCAATTGACTTTGCGGATGCTTGCTTCTGAGTCTAACATTCCACATCAATCTATTAGAAATGCGACTATCTCATCACAAGAATGGATTGAGCTTACTAATGTTGCGGCGCAATTGGCTCATATGAATTTATTTATAGATGATAGTCCTATGATTAATGTTATGGAGTTGAGAGCAAAAGCGCGCAAATTAAAAACAGAGCATAATTTACAATTTTTAATTGTTGATTACTTGCAGCTTATTCATGGAGATAGAATTTATGAAAATCGACATCAAGAGGTTTCAGTAATTTCTCGTTCCTTAAAAGCGCTTGCAAAAGAACTTGAAATACCCGTTTTCGCTTTATCACAACTTTCACGAGCAGTTGATGCTCGTATGGATAAAAGGCCCTTGTTATCAGACCTAAGAGAGTCTGGTGCTATTGAGCAAGATGCTGATTTAATTCTTTTTCTTTATCGAGACGTTGTATACAATAAAGATACAGAAAATCCTTCACAGGCAGAAATTATTATTGGAAAACAAAGAAATGGACCAACGGGAACAGTGTTTCTTAATTTTGCAAACGAAGTTACCCGTTTTGAATCTGATATGGTAATACAGTATGAAGAGTAACTAAGCATAAATTAATTTTTTATTGAAGGAGTTTTCATGGAACAAAAAAGTATGCTTATTAAAGCAAGTGAAAATTGTGTAAGCATTTTAACAATTTTTGTTATTCTTGGTTTGTTCTATCGCGGTTTCACTTCATATCAAAGTGCAACTAAAAGTGCAGTTTTTCAAAAGACAATTAAAGCAAGTTTAATTTAAAAATGATAGTTTTGGGTATTGATCCGGGTTTTTTATTTACAGGGTATTCTGTTTTTTCACATATAAAGGGTGTAACAACCCTTATTGAATGTGGTTTTATTCGGCTTAAATCAAAAGAGTCTTTAGCTGAACGGGTCAAAGTTTTTTATGATCGCTGTTTTGTGCTTGTTGAAAAATTTAATATTCAAAAAATAGGAATTGAGACATCATTTTTATATAAAAATCCTCAAACTTTTTTGAAACTTGGTTTTTTAAGAGGAGTTTTGTATCTTATTGCGGCACAAAAACAAATAATTATTAAAGAGTTTAGTCCAACACAAGTTAAGCATGCAATTACAGGAAGTGGATCTGCCTCAAAAGAGCAAGTTGCTCGAGCTTTGTTTCAAATATTTCCACGGATTAAAATTTTTGAAAAAGAAGATGTGTCTGACGCCGTTGCAATAGGCTTGTGTGCATTATGGACTAAAGATTAAACACGAAAGAGTAAAAAGAGAAGTGACAACTTAATAATTGATAAAAAGCAAAACGACTGATAATGATTATTATGTTAACTTTTAGACCCAAAAAACAAATCAAAAAGTTAAAAATTATTAATTATTAAATAACCTTCTTAAATGAAAACCTTCGATCAATCCAATTTATTAGATATGTTCCATCTGTTTTTTGTACTGGTTGCAAACACCATGGAAAAAGATTTTTATTAGTAAGTATTTGTAAAACATTAAAGGGAATTTGAATCATACACAAATACTCTGATCTAAAAGACATTGTTTGGTGATTGTATTCAAAAGAATAAATGGAAAAACGACACATTGTTTCAGAAGAATTACAAGAACTATACAAGGCAAAAATTCCACATGATGAATTTAAAAAGTTAAAAAAAACAATTTTTGAACCAGAAATTTCAAATAATATTTTTGATTCAGCATTCTTATAAACAGCTATCTTTGAACCTGTTGATGATTCTAAAACATAAAAAATAGACCCTTGAAAACAAAATGGAAAAAGAGCATGTTTCTTTTGCATGCTCTTATCGATCTGAAGAGTCATTATGCCATTATCAGTGCAAAGATCATAAATTACATAAAAATTATTTTTTAATATACTCAAAATGCCGTGATTATCTGAATACCAATGAATTCCCATGGTATGATCAAATGGAACTGAGGTATAAATTGAACCCGGAGAGCGAAAAGCAAAATATTTAGACTTTAAAATACCTTGATCAAAATATGAAAATCCTTGTCCCCCAAAAAGCAAAACTGGCTGAATCGGAAGTAAGCAAAATGGTACAGCCAAAGGCAAATGTTCTATTTGATAATTATCTGAGTTTAAACAAAATTCAAAATTTTTACTCATGCGTATTGATACATTATCTTGAGTAACATAATACAATAAAGATCTATTATCAACAGAAATTCCAATAGGAAGACAATATGAAAACTCAGCACAAAAAGAAGCTGTCGTAAAAAAATAAAAAAAAGAAGAAAAAAATTTGTTCAAGAAGACTCCTTGCTCATCCACATCTTATTTATTATCGACAATACTCTTTTTATCATTAATGATAAGAAAAAATAAACCGTCGCATCAAAAAAATCAATGCGACGGAAAAAAGGAGAGTAGTAATGAAGCCTAAAAAATAGTACTTAAGTACGAATACAAAGATAACATAAATTTTACGTATGTCAAATAAGAATTATTAAAATAATGGCTTTTTTGTATGAAAATTGACAGTTGTAAAAATAAGCCAATGTAAAAAATTACAAATTGAAAATTTGAGCTTCGGAAAATAATTGAGGAATGGCATTTTGAATTGATGGAGTACTGAAAAAAAATTGGACATCTAGCTTTAATAAAAAATTGATAAAAAAAGAGGCAGTGCAATTATCCAGATCTGTTATAAAATCATCAACTATAAATATTTTTTTACTTAAGGGATTTGATTTTAAAAGCAGCAATAAATGAGCTATTTTCAATATTAATAAAGCAGATTTTTGCTGACCACGAGACCCAAATAATCGAATATTAATATCATTGATCATGATATCACAGTCATCTAAATGCACTCCATACAAGACCCGTCCCTGTTGAATTTCTCTATCTATGAGCTTTTCTTTTTGAATATACTTTTGTTTATAAACAAATTTAAATACCGCTTTTGAGGAAAATAAATTATTTTGAAACGGAACAATTAAATTCTCTATTTCTGACAATAATTGCAATCTATAACTTTTTATTATTTCAGAATATTTCATTAAATCATCAGAAAGCAATTCATACAAAATCATATCATGAATTTTTTTTGTATTGAGGAATTCTGTCTTTTTTATGAGAGCTGCTCTAAATTTTTGGAATATTGGTATTGTTTCCGGATATACTTGATAAAGAATTTGATCAAGAAACGTTCTTCGATTTTCAGGGCTTTCTTGAATAATGCCAAGATCATCTTGGGTAAGAGCAACTGCTTGATAAATAGCAGAAAGCTGCTGATAGCTACTTACCAATGTATTGTTAAATCGAATTCTTTTTTTTGCTTCAGAAAAACCAACTTGCAATGTATCAATACCAGTAAAATCAAGTTTTACAAAAAAATTAGATTGCGTGAATGTTGCAATTTCTTTTGGAATACTTGTTTTAAAAGATCTGGCAAAAGCGGGAAAATACAAAGCTTCCAAAAGAGTTGTTTTTCCAATTCCATTGTTGCCAGTAATAAGAACAAATGGAGAACAAAACTCAAAATCTTTCTTTGTAAAACAACGAAAATTTGTACAAGAAACTTTTTCAATAACTATTTTAGCCATTGTTTGGTGCTACGGGCATAACTAAATAGGTAAAAGCAATATTATTATTTGCTGATTCAAAAATGAGAGGCTTTGATGGATTATTAAGGAAAATATGAATTGTATCATCACATAATACCTGCAATCCACTCAAAAGATATGGTGCATAAAAGCGCATATTTACTTCTGGACCATCAAAATCTACAAGATTAATTTCCTCAGAAAGACTTCCAACCTCATGATTATGCATTGAAACCTTTATATTTTTCTTATTAAATTCAAATTTTGTTGCAACAAATTGCCCTGATAACAAACAAGATGATCTGCGCAATGTTTTCAAAAATTGAGAACGGTCAACACGAGCGGGAACAAAATGTGCTTTATCCATAATCGCTTCATAAGAAGGAAAATTATCATGCAACAATTTTGAAAAAAAATTAAAAGTTGAACCTGAAAATACGATTTGATTTTTACAAATTCCTAAAAATATTTGTTCATTTTCAAGACACCCTTCTAAAATTTTTTTTAACTCAAAAACAGCTCTTCGAGGCAAAAGCCATTTTTGTGAGCCAGGCAATTGATAATCAGCATGAGAAACTTGAGCAAGACAATGACCGTCTGTTGTTGTCATGGTGCATTGCCGATCGTTAACCTCAAGAAGCAGTCCATTTAAAGAAGAGTTCGGATTGTTTTGTGGAATAAGAAATATAACCTTAGAAAGCATTTGCAAAAGATCGGTTGCTTTAAAAGTCATTAAGTTTTCAATTTTTTCAGGAAACGGAGGAAATTCTTGCGCATCTTTACTGTGCAAACTTAAATGCACTGATTCTGAATGTAATAATAATTGTGATCCTGAAAAAGTGCACATGACTGCTTCTTGTAACTCTTTCATTAAATCAAAAAGTTTTTTACCCGAAACCAAAAAGGAGTGCGTTCTTTTTACTAATGAATCTTTTAATGGATATGAAGCTTGCAATGAAATTTCAAGATCTGTTGATTTAATAATGAGCTCATGTGGCTCAACATGAAAGTACAAACAAGAAGTTGCTTCGATTGTTGTTCGTTTTGTACAAATAGGCTGCATCGCATTAAGCAATGATAAAAATGATTTTTGTTCGATTAGAAAAAATTCATGTTCTTGCTCTCTTGTCTGCTGTTTTTCGTTCATTATTGTACTTTCAGTTCGATAATAATATTTGAGTAATTAGTATACAATATGAACAACCTTAATCAACTCTTCCTTGACAAACAAATAAATGCTTTTTATGGTCAATTTGATGTATCAAAAAAGGAGCATTATGAAAGCATTACATATAACTAATTTATTATTTCTAATATCATTTTATTTGATAGCTGAGGAAGTCCCAGAGTTTCGTGCTATTCCACCAGGATTTAATGCAAATGCTGTTGAATTAACTTATTCAACCTTTATTAATGGTGATCTTTCAGTTTCAGGTGCAATTAAACCAGGAATAGGAAATGCAAAAGCAAAATCATATGTTTTTCCTTCAACCGTGATTGTTAATAGATTGTCTGCCACCCCTGATACAAAATTCACCGATACATATGGGTCAAACAATAGACCGATTGCCACCTGGTCGATGGTTCCATCTGGTTCAACTCAAAGATTTTTAAGCGTACTTTTTCAGCTTCCTTCTGCTATTGATACGACTATAAATCCAACAGTTGATTTATATATTGCAGTTTCAATTCAAGGCCAACCTGCAGGCAGAACAGCAAGATTTAACGTGAGCGCAGATTATGAAGCATCTGGCAGTATTGTTGGAATAAACTCTCCTGCAACAGGATTAAGCGAAAGTGTACTTTCTTCTGATCTTTCAATTACCGAGCCAACAGGCTCAAGTAATTTAAAAATATATAAAGTTTCTGTAACTCTTACTGGATCATTAATCACCCCAGATGGTCTTTGCGGGCTTTATTTTCATCGTGTTGCACCATTAACAGGAACTGAATACAGCCTCAATGTTTATCTTGTTGCAGCAGCTTTTAATTTTACAACTACATAAAAAGGGATTAATCATGAAAATAAAACAATTTGTACTGAGTGCTTTTCTTTTTATAGGTAACACATTTTATGCAAGTGATATGCTTGGGCTTTTAAGTCAGGTTATTGTAAGTGGTGGTTCAACAAGTTTTTCAAACGCTCCTTATTTTTTTTCAAAAGCAACCTACACCAATGGAGGCCTTACAATTTCATTTCCAAGTGGTCTTTTTCCGCAAGATCCTTATGTTTTTATTTTTTTACATTATACAGGAAACCTTGGGTTTATAAGTCGTTACACCTATTCAGCGTATAATAAATCAGTAAGTGGTGTAACTATAAAAGTTTATGATGCATTAGGATTAGAAATAGGAAGCAATCTTGTTGACGTATACATTTTTGCAGCAAGTCAAGACCCTAATGGAGAATCCATTCTTGTTAATTAATAATAAAAATTAATAAAAATAAAAGCACTCTTGATTATGATCGAGGGTGCTTTTTATCATAAATCATTCTTTTTCTGCTTGTTTCAATATGTGTATAAATTTCGACCGTTGCAATTGATTCATGGCCAAGCAAAAGCTGAATTGATCGCAAATCAAATCCGTTTTTTAAAAGATGCGTTGCAAGAGAATGGCGTAATTGATGAGGACTAATATTTTTTGAAATTCCACTGATCAAGCAAGCTTTTTTTACAATATGCCACAATGATTGGCGTGAAAAATTTTTGATCTTTTTTTTATAAAGTAACGGAAATAAAGGGTCTTGATGATTATTAACACACTCTTTTGTTAATAAAGGATATACATCAGTGCAATATTCTTTAAGTCGTATTACAATTGACGGCGGGATAGGGATTATTCGTTCCTTGCTTCCCTTGCCTTGCACCTTTACAACGCCTTGCTCAAAACAAAGATCTGCTATTTTTAATGATGCAAGTTCACTAATGCGCATACCTGTTGCATATAAAAATGTAATAATCATATTATTTCGCTTTTCAAAAGCATTATTACTGTTTTGATATACTGATAATAATGAATGTATTTCATTTTCTGTTAAAAAATGCGGCAATAATTTTTCTGGTTTTGGACTTATTAAATATTCAGACGGATTATGAGTAATAATGTGACGTTCTTTTAAATACAAAAACCATAATTTCAAAGAAGCAACTTTTCGTCCAACTGTTCGAATAGAACTCTTTTTTTCATATAAAAAAGCCAAAAACTGTGAGCAGTGATCGCTGTTCACAGTTTTCAAATCAATTTTATATTCACCACAAAAAGTCAAAAACTGCTTTATATCGGTAAGGTACCCATTATATGTATGTATAGAAAAACGTCTTTCTGTCAACAAATATGCTTTAAAGTTTTCAATGATGCTATAGTAATCTGCAATTATCATATAAAATATATGCCTAACATTAATTTATTTCATGCTAGTTTTAAAGTATCACAAAAAGCAACTTTTTACTTTTAATACGATCGTGCAACAATAACTTTGTAAACAGACTCTTTATTGCAACCAAAACAGGTATTATACAAAACAGGTTCATGTTCAAGAATACAACGAATTGATGCTTTATAATCTTTTAAACGAGTTTCACACGCTTTATCGACACACCAACTTGTTTTATAAGCAATGCCATTCTTTTCAAATAACTCAGCAGAATCAATAACAGCAATTTCTTGTATTATGCTTTGCACATGTTGTTCTGCACGCAATAAAAGTTGCGATTGAATTTCATCAAGAAGTACGGGTGTTAATGAAACAATATCATTCAAAGAATACTGCTTTTTTTCTGAAATACGAGAAACAACAGTAACAACTCCAGAATCAAAGTCACGAACTCCAATTTCAAAACGGAGTGGAACACCCTTTAATTCCCAATGATTAAATTTAAATCCTGGGCTTTTTTGAGTATCATTATCAACAAAAACACGAATCCCCTTTGTTTTTAATTGAGACTCAAGTGTATTAATCGCATTCATAAGATCAACAGAATCTACGCCTGATTTTATAATTGGAATTATAACAACTTGAATTGGAGCAATTTTTGGTGGCAAAACAAGCCCTTTTTGATCCCCGTGAACCATAACCATTGCACCGACAAGTCGCGTTGTTGTGCCCCAACTTGTTAAATAAGGATATGCAAGTGTTCCTTCTTGAGTTTGAAACTCCATATCAAAAGCATGAGCAAAACTTTGTGATAATAAATGAGAGGTTCCCATTTGCAAAGCTTTTCCATCTGGCATAATACCTTCAAAAGTTAATGTTATTTCAGCTCCTGGGAATTTTTCTTGATCGGTTTTTCGCCCTGCAATAACAGGAATTGCCAAATAGTTACGACAAAATGAAACATACTCATCAAGCATCAGTTTTACATGAGCATATGCCTCATCTCGTGTTGCATGTGCAGTGTGACCCTCTTGCCAATAAAATTCTGTCGTTCTTAAAAATGGTCGAGGTCTCATTTCCCATCTAACAACATTGGCCCATTGATTAATTTTAAGAGGAAGATCCCGCCAAGACTTGATCCAGCGAGCAAACATATAATGAATAATTGTTTCAGATGTTGGCCTTACAATCAAAGGCTCTTCAAGTTCATGTCCACCCGCATGGGTTACCACTGCAAGCTCGGGAGCAAATCCTTCAACATGATCAGCCTCTTTTTTTAAAAAAGACTCTGGAATAAAAAGAGGAAAAAGAGCATTAGAATGCCCCGTTGCCTTAATTCGCTCATCCATAACCTTTACAATCGCTTCCCACATAGCGCACCCATAGGGCATAACAACCATTGCTCCACGAACAGGAGATTGATCAACCAATTCAGCCTGAAATATGACTTCGTTATACCACTCAGGAAATGCACTTTTAAAATCAGGAAGCTGTTGTCGTTTCATAAAACACCAATAATTTAACGTTAAGAAGAAAAGAAAAATAATATCCTAATTATAAAGATGTGTTGCTCAAAAATCAAATCTCAAGAGCATTTTGATGATTTTTAAAAATTGACAATTTTTTTTTATCTAATAGTATTAATAGTGCAACTAAAAGGGATAATCTTGAAAAATATTAATTTTACTGTCTTTTTTTTACTAATATGGCTTATGGGTTCAATAAAAAATGAAGCGCCATCCTATGTATATATTACATCCCATGGCATGGCTGCAACAGACAGAGTGTATCGGTTATGGGCTCCTTATTATTATATTGGAAATAAAAAAGTTATAAATGAATGTTCAACAATTTTTTACCCGCTTGTTAGTTTTAATTATGAAGACTCTTTCCGCCATTCTTTAGTTGATAGTCGCTTTGAAAAATCAATTTCTAAAAAAATTATTGGCAAAATAAGGTTTTTTTACGCTCGATTAATAAGAGGATGGTATTTTAATTCAAGTCTTGGGCAAGAAAATGATTGTAATCGACTTATAACTGTAATTAAAAAATATTGCAAAGATAACCAAAAGTGTATTTTGCAAGGGGTATCTCGAGGTGCATCGGTGATCATTCCAACGCTTGCTTTAAATCCAGACCTACCTATTGGAGCCGTAATTTTGGAATCACCCTTTGATACTATTGATTCTGTTTTGAACCATATTATAAATAAACTTGGAAGTTGGAATTTCTTAAAAAAATATAAATATACAATTTTCAAATATATTTTTCAAAAACATATACAGGGCCTTTATGCTCCAATAGATTTTGCTAATCGTATAAACAAAGATATTCCGATACTTATAATATGCAGTATTTCTGATCATTTAGTTCCTGTTGAAAGCTCTATTCGATTATATAATGCTCTTTTAAAATCAGGTCATAAAAAAGTTCATCTTGTTATTTTATCAAAAGGCAAACATGGGTTTTTATTACAAGGAGATGATAAAAAAATATATGAATCTGCTGTACATAGTTTTTATAAAAAATATGGCCTTCCATACGATGTTTCTAAAATAAATAATGATTTTGATATTCCTAAAAATCAGATCATTTAATTCTCTAAAAAGCAATTTTTGTAATTTTATTTTATTAATAATATTGCTTTCTTGGTTTACTTTTCTTTATCATTAATAATGAAGAAAAAAAATGGTGGTAAAAATACCAATTTTAAAAGGAGAGAAAATGACAGAAGTACATAAAGTTGCTGAAGAAACTACCAAAAAACGTGTAGTTAAAAAACATAAACCAGCAAAACGTAAAACTGCTGCAAAAAGAAAGTCAACCGTAAAAAGAACTGCAACAAAAAGAAAAGCAACAAAAAAAGCTGCCCCAAAAAGAAGAACCGTTGCAAAAAAAACAACCGCACGCAAAAAAGCAAAAAAATCAGCACGTTCAACATCTTCGCGTAAAAAAGTTGCTTCACGTAAACCAGCAGCTAAAAAAAGAATGGCAAAGCGTAAAACTGCCGCAAAAAAATCAGCAAGCAAACGCCACCATCATCATGGCCACAAAAAACATGCTCATCACACCACTTCACACAAAAAACGAGCATAAGTTTTTTTATCATTCAGAGCATATTGTGTACCAAAAGGGATGCTTTTTTATTTAAGATGTATCCCTTTTGGTTTTTCATTTTTATAAAATAAAAGAAGTCCAAGAGTTACCCCCCCTGTTGCAATAAAAAAATGCCAGGTTATTTTTTCATTCAAAAAAATAAATCCGAAAAAAGCTACAATAAGTGGTGTAATGCATCCAGCAAAAGAAATAAAAGTTGGAGAAAATTTTTTTAAAAGCTGACCATAAAGAATTGCGCATATTATATGTGAAATAAAGATTAAAGCTATTAAATCAAAAAATGCTGATCCTAAAATAGTTACAGGATGAGTTGGAACAAAAAACAATTCTGAAAAATTTAATATTTTAGATAAACCCATTAAAAAAAGTCCTACACATCCTGCACCAAGTAACCCAACACAATGAATCACACTTGACATATAGCCTCGCTTTAAAAGTTGATCAAAAATGATCCATCCATATGCATTTGAAATGACCGCTATTATTAATGAACTATATGCTCCAAAAAATAACAACTTGTTTGAAGAAATCTTTATAAAAGAGCTGAGATGGAAATCGTTAAAAAAAAGAACGGAGAGAGATGAAAACCCTATACATAGACCTATAAGTTCAGAAGTGTTCAACTTTCTTTTAAAGAGAATATAAGAAAGCCCTGCCGTAAAAAAAGGAGACAAATTGTATATTAGAGAAGAAATAGATGAATCTATATAAAAAATTGCATAATTGTCTAACATAAATCCAAAACAATAGAGTGCAAAAATAATTTGAAAAAAACAACTCCAATCTTCTTTTTGTATTTTAAACACCTTTGGAGAATACAAAATTAACGTTCCTATCAATAATAAGAAGCCTCCTATTAAAAATCGAAAAACAAGCAATGAAAGCAAGTAAAAATTAGTAACAAGTGCTTTTGATAACGTAAATGTACTTGCTATTAAAAAATAAAGTAAAAAAACTAACATTAACATGGTGCAGTATCTTTAATCATAACGCGTTCAATAGACGTTGCTTTTCCATCTTCTTGTGCGGTTATAATAACACCACAAAAAACAAAGGGCGGTTCAAGATCAACAGCAAACCTTGTTGGCATCTGCTTTAAAAAATTTTCGATAATTGGCTCTTTTTTCATTCCAAGCATTCCATTTAAAGATCCAACCATTCCCAAATCTGAAATAAAAGCTGTATGATCAGATAAAACTCGATCATCAGCTGTTTGAACATGGGTGTGAGTTCCAACAACTCCAGTCACGCGACCAGTAACGTAATGAGCGAGAGCTATTTTTTCTGAAGTTGTTTCAGCGTGAAAATCAATAAAAATTAACTTTGCTTTGTTTTCAAGATATAAAATAGCTTGATCGGCTGCTTTAAATGGACAACTTAAAAGTTCTTTCATAAAAACTCGACCTTGAAGATTAATAACTCCAACCGGAATACCGCTTTTTGTAATAAATGTTGCAATTCCTGTTCCAGGAGCATCTTGAGGGAAGTTATGAGGTCGAATTAAATCTTTGCGAGTTACAAAAGATGAATAAACCTCTCTTTGCTGCCAGACATGATTTCCCGTTGTAATAATATCAACTCCGCCAGATTTAAAAACATCAATTGCCTTTAAAGTAATACCTCGACCCGTTTGGCATGAATTTTCACCATTAACAATAAGTCCATCAATACAATGTTTTTTCATTAAAGTGTCAATATTGCGAGAAAAAACAGCTCTTCCTGGCTCCCCAACAACATCCCCAACTAACAATATTTTTATGGTTTTCATAGTTTACCGCGCATATTCAATCGAACGAACTTCTCTAATTACATTTACTTTAATTTGACCAGGAAAACTCATTTCTTCTTCAATTCGTTTTGCAATTTCTCTTGCCAAAACTACCGCTTGCTCATCAGTTAAACTTGTTTCTTCAACAATAATCCTAATTTCTCGTCCAGCTTGCAACGCATATGCTTTTTTAACTCCTTCAAAAGAATGTGCTATTTCTTCAAGCTTTTCAAGCCGTTTAATATACGCTGTAACTGTTTCACGCCGCGCACCCGGTCTTGCAGCAGAAATTGTATCGGCTATTACAATAATAATTGCATATAATGAATTAAAAGGAATTTCTTCATGATGAGCACCAATAGCATTAACAACAATTGCGCTTTCACCGCATCTTTTTGCAATATCTGCACCAATTAATGCGTGTGGCCCTTCAACCTCTGCTGTTACCGCTTTACCAATATCATGTAAAAGGCCAGCTCGCAATGCAATTGAACCATCCATGCCAAGTTCTTCTGCTATCATACGAGCAAAAAGAGCTACCTCTTTACAATGAATTAAAACATTTTGTGAGTATGAAGTTCTAAAGTGCAATTTACCCAGAAGAGTAACAATTTCAGCATGAATACCCTGCAAGTTAAATTCTAAAATAGCACTTTTCCCCATTTCTTGGATAATTTCATCGATCTCTTTTTCATTCTGAGTAACCATTTCTTCAATACGAGTAGGATTAATTCTTCCATCAGCAACTAATTTTTCAAGGGTTCGACGCGCTATTTCTCGTCTAATAGGATTAAATCCAGAAATAGTAATATCTGCACTATCCCCAATAATAAATTCCATCCCAGTTGCCATCTCAAGAGCTTTTATATTTCTACCTTCTTTTCCAATAATGCGGCCCTTCATTTCTTCATTAGGCAGATGAATAACTCCAGATGAGCCCGTTGAAACAATATCAGCTGCATACCGATGCATAGCAGTCAAAACGATGGAACGAGCCCTATCTTTTGCTACTTGTTTTGCATCCTCTTCTGTTTTTTGAATCCATTTTTGAGTTACCAGCTGCGCCTCTGCCTCGATCTGACCTATTAGCATTTGACGTGCATCTTCCTTGCTCAAGTCACTTACTATTTCAAGCTTTGAAACAAGCTCAAGATGCATTATTTTAAGCTTTTGCTCAGATGCGCGAACATGATCTTCCATTTTTAAAAGATTTTTTTCTTTTTGCTGAAGCTCACGCTTAAGATCTTCAATTTGAAGTGACCGTTGGTCAATAAGCGTTACTCGATCATTTAATTTATTTTGAAGTCTATCAAGATCAAGCCTTTCTCGCTTTAAGTCAATATCAAAATCTTTACGCTTTCGATATAACTCATCTTTGAGTTTTAACAAAGATTCTTTACGCTCTGTTTCAAGCTCGTGCTTTATACGCGTAGCCTTTTGTTCTGCATGATGAAGAATTGTTTTTGCTTTTTTATTGTAAATGTAGCTGTAATACAACAAAAGAGAAGCTACAACGACTACTACAAACAGAATAATAAAATATATTATAACCATGCAACACCCTTTTTAATTCTGCAAAAGTGTCATGCGCAGCAAGAGTATTACCATTTCACAGTAACTTTATTGCTGATTAAAACAGAGCTGCAAACATTGATCAGCAAGAGATATAAGAGTCTTGCACAAAAGAGCATCATTTTCATTCTCTGTTTGCGCTTTTAATTGCTGATGCGATATTTGTAAAGCAACAAGAATTGCAACAATATGAACCGAAAGCAAAGGATTTTTTCGAGCAATATCCTGCATCATAGAATCAACTAAAGAAGCTGCTTTTAGTACACTCTCAAGAGATTCATCACTAACAACAGTATATGCCGACCCAAAAATAGTTACCGTGTAATGATTCAAACCAACGCTCATTGTTGAATTTCTCCTTCTATAAGAGCATCAATACTCTTAATAAGATCATCAACAACAAGCTTTGCTAGATTCTTCTCTTGTTGCAAAACTGCGCTTTCATTGTTTTCTCTCTGTAAAGAATCTTCAATTACTTTGAGTTTGGCTGCTAACTGGGCATTTTCTTCTGCAAATTGTGCGGTTTCAAATTTCAAATCTTCCAGCATTTGCCTCAAGGACTTATTTTCATGGACAAGATCTTTATTTTTTTGAGAAAAATCCTGAACAAGAGTCAATAATTGATATAGCTTTTTTTCTAATACCACTAATGATTCCATTACTTTTTCCTTAGGTAATAAACAATTCTAAGGAAAAGTGTAATGATGCCTTCTTTATATTGTCAAGTAAAGCAACAATCGCTTATTTTTGTGCGACTGACAGTATATAAGTAAACGCAGCTGGTTCAAAAATAGCAAGCTGGCTCAACATTTTACGATTAAGCTCAATTTCAGATTTTTTGAGCATATTAATAAATTTACTATAAGAAACGTTATGTTGATTTGCCGCAGCCTTAACACGCGTAATAAACAAAGAACGCATGTCGCGCTTTTTAAGTTTTCTTCCCTTAAAAGCAAAAGCCCATGCCCGCATTAATGTTTCATGGGCACGGCGATAAATATTTTTACGTTGTCCCCAGAAACCTTTTGTTTGCTTTAATAATTTTTTGTGTCTGCGATGAACTACCACACCGCGTTTTACTCGTGACATACATGTTCCAATCGTTCTAAATAAAGTTAATATGGCAATAAACGTAAAATTGCAGGTGCGTTAACATCACTTACATAGGCATTTGACCGTAATTGTCTTCGCCGCTTTGGACCCTTTTTGGTGAGCAAGTGACGCCTAAAAGCTTTACTGCGCTTAATGCGCACTTTATTTTTAGAGCCAACCTTTCTAAATCTTTTTTTTGCCGCAGAATTTGTTTTAAGTTTATACATCTTTGATACCTTCTATGCTTTTTTAAAATAATAAATACGGGACCAAAACTTTCCAGCACTCTCGTCTTTTTCTTGAACAATCGTGTTAGCTGGAAAACCTTGATCGCAAAGACTTTCAAAAACCCTATTAAAGAGTTCGTTTCCTAAATCATCTTTAGTTATATTTTCACGTCCACGAAATGCAAGAGTAACCTTAACGCGCTTTCCGTCTTCAAGAAACTCAATCATTTGTTTTAATTTTGTGTTAAAATCATGAGGCCCTATCTTAGGACGCATTTTTATTTCTTTAACTTGAATAACTTTTTGAGACTTTTTTGCCTCATGTTGTTTTTTCTTTTTTTCATAAAGAGTCTTACCCAAATCCATAACTCGAGCGATGGGAACACCATCCTTTCCCGCGTCAGCAATTAAAACAAGATCAAGACCAACTTCTCGTGCAAATCTTAAAGCATCTTCACGACTTACTACACCAACGTTTTGACCTTCGTGAGTAATAAGTTGTAACTCTAAAGCTCTAATTTTTTCATTAATAGTATATGAAACTTCTTTTCCTGCTGGCACATTTTTTATTGTATTCATTCGCTCATACCGCTTTCTTCATCATCACTTGAAACAACCGATGAAGCAATCTTATCCCCGTGGGAAATTACTGCTTTATTGACTCTCTCAACTAATACGTTAAAGATATTTTTATTAGTTTTTAAATATTCAAGAGCTTGCTCTCTTCCTTGAGCAATTTTTTCACCATCAATTGAAAACCATGAACCCGATTGAACAATAACTCCGTAATGAATTCCTGCATCAAGCAAGTCAAGCTCAGGAGATATCCCCTGATCAAATAAAAGATCAACCTCAACTTTTTTAAAGGGAGGGGCAACCTTATTTTTTGCGATCTTAATAGAAATTCTATTTCCAATAATAGCTTCTTTTTTTTTCAATGAAGCGACTCGTCGAACTTCTATTCTCAAGGATGCATAAAACTTAAGAGCTTTGCCACCTGTCGTTGTTTCCTTTGGCGCATAAGGCATAGCACCAATAGTTTGACGAACCTGATTAATAAAAATAAGAACGGTTTTTGACTTGTGTACAACAGGAGTAAGTTTTCTCAAAGCCTGAGACATTAATCTTGCTTGCAAACCCACATGAGCATCTCCCATTTCTCCCTCAAGTTCAGCCTTTGGAACGAGTGCTGCAACAGAGTCTATGACTATAAGATCAACTGCTCCAGAACGAACCAACATTTCTGCGATATCAAGAGCCTGCTCACCATAATCAGGTTGGGATATAATCAAGTCATCAACATTAACCCCAAGCTTTTGGACGTGATTTGGCTCAAGTGCATGTTCAGCATCAATAAAAGCACAAATGCCACCATTTTTTTGAGCCTGTGCAACTACATGTAAAGCTAAGGTTGTTTTTCCAGAAGATTCAGGTCCGTAAATTTCAATAATACGGCCTCTTGGAAATCCGCCAACACCAATAGCTTGATCGATCAAAAGAGAACCTGTTGAAATACATTCGACAGGAACCTGTGATGCTTGACCAAGAAGCCAAACAGCCCCATTGCCATATTGTTTATCTATTTGAGCAAAAGTTACCTCGATCATCTTTTTTCTCATTTGATCTACTTGATTTTGCCTTTCTTCTGCTGACAATCCTGCAGAAGTATTTGTTGTCTTTTGTTTCATTTTTTAATCATTTTATGGATTGTTTTTAGAAAATATAATCTTCAAAACTAGCTTGCGTTATTTGATTATACTCTATTTTAGCATTTTTATTCAAAGTTGCAATCAGTCCTCTTACAACTTGTCGTCTATTTTGTTCTTGCAAAGAAGCTTTAAGCGCCTTTGACTCTTGAGATAACTCGCTTAAGCTAGAATCTATTGATTCAAGTTGAACAAAAACAGCTTTTTTTCCATCAAATCCAATCGCAATTGTTCCAGGGACAGCAAGATCTAACATTTGTGCAATAGGAAAGGACTCTTTTTCAAGATTTTTTAATTTTTTTTCTTCGGTTCTTTCTAAAAATCCAGTATTTTTAATTTTGTAGCCAAATGCAATAGATGCATCAAGCAAGGAACCCTCTTTGAGCGACTTTCTAAGGTCATTAATATCCGTATTAAGAGCAACAAGTGCTTGTTTTTTTTGCCAATCACCCAAAACAAGATCTTTGACCTCATCTAGTTTTGGAACAACGGTTTCTTGAATTGATTCAAGGACAAAAATGGATCCGGAATCATGAGAAACAAAGAAATCACCCTTTCCTATCTCTAAAGAAAAGAGCTTTGCCAAGATTTGGTCTTGAGAATTAAATGTTCGTGTTTGTGTCGATCGAACACCGTGATGGGTTTTTGCAAAGTTTTCTGCTGTTTCAAGATCAATCGTGGAAAGATTGAAAAATGCTTCTTTTAGCTGTTCTACAAAAAGATTTTTTTTAACCAATGCCTCTATTTCTCCCCTAACCTGATCAAGACCAAAAAAGGTTCGCGGCATCCTGTTTACTAGTTGAATTAGCGCAAATCCATCAGCAAGAGGTATAACATCGGAAATATCGCCTTCTTTTTCAAGACTAAACGCAGCTTTTTCTATTGCTTGATCAAGAGATCCTTTTATAAAAGGCTTTAAAAGACCTCCTGTTTGAGCAGTTTCAGAGTCATCAGAATAAAGTTTTGCTTTTTGAGAAAAAAGTTCAGGATTTTTTACAAGTTCATCTTTAAGGTCGGCAATTGAAGGTTTATTAACAGGGTTACCTTTATAAATAATCTGCCGTATAGTTGTTTGCGATTGATCTTTAACGAATTTTGCATTTTTATATTTTTCATAATAATCAAATATATTTTCAGGTAAAACTGTTACCCCATACGTTTTTGGATCAAAAGTCCATTGCACAAATGTACGTTTTTCTGGAATACGGTATGATTCTTTTTCTTCTTCAAAAAACGTTTTCAATGTTTGCTCAGAAGGGTTTTGCTCTTGTGCTTTTTTTAAGTAATCAGCGACAAAAAATTCAATATAGTGAAAAGATTTTTTACTTGAAAAACTATCAGACATATTTTTAACATACGCGTGGGGTAGATACCCAGTAATCTCAACAAGCCCAGAAATTAAGTAACGATTTAAAGCTTTTGAGTAAAAATCATACAGGTTGTCTGTTGTCATTTGCGATCGTTGAAGATACGCTTTCATTCCAAATTGGTTAAGCGTGCCATCTTCATTAAAGACATACTCAGGAATAAAATTTTTTGTAAACCAGAGGTATTTATCATCACCGATAAAGCGCATAGCTGTTTTATTTTGTGAATTAAGGCCAATTTTGTAACATAAAAAATCAAGTAAAGCGTCTTGTTGTAATTGTTGCTTTGCAAGCTCACGAGGATCAGTGCTCATATTCATTGATTTTAAAAGGTAATCAGACAATTGTCCGTACTGTGATTTAAACTGCATCAATCTTTCTTGTTGGTCATGCACCGCAATATCAAATTGTCTTTGGCTAATTTTGATACCATTCACTGAGAAAACCCAAGGAATAGCCTCTTGTTTGAGTAAGAACGGAATTGAGAAAACTCCCGTCATTAATAAACAAACCAGAATAATAAATCCTTTAAAAAACCTTCCATTAAGCTGTTTTCTTAATCGCGTGATCATATTGTTTTTTCCTCTGAAGAGTATAATTCTACAACTACATCGGCAAGTTTTTCTTCTTCGCTAATGATATTGGCAAGAAATTCTACTTGCGCCTTATCCTCATTAGGTTCCATAAGAACTTGTACCCACCGCTTATCTTTTGACTTATTATTTCCATATTCCTTTATAAATAGATTTATTCCACGCTTTTTCCATTTTTCAACGAATTGTAATGCATTTATTTTATGCAAAATAGGATACCCAATAAGCCTTGCTGTAAAAACTCTTTTGGGTGATTCATCTTTTGATATTTCTTGATAGTCTTCTGGTTGGAATAATTCTTCTTGATCACGCTCTTCAGGTGATTGACTTGGATTATTAACAAAAAAAGCATTTGCATATACTTCTTGAGCTAAGGACTCTTTTTGAATTCCTCTGAGTGAATCTTGAATAGCCCTGCGATATCCAACGCTATACCCAAAACAAAAAACAAAAAATAGGCCCAAAAGAATCATCCCGGAAAGTTGTGCCGCTTTTTTTGAAGAGCACGTAAAAAGTGAAGATAGTTCTTTATCTTTATTTTCATTCATGAGGAAAAAACCTTTTTAAAAACAGATTTAGGTATAAATCAAGTTGAGCAAAAGTCAAGTCAAAATCAACGAGCGTTATAATCTTTGACTCGTTTTTATTTTCCTGTATTTTTCTACAAAGTCCACGCCAAAAGGTTTTTTGTTTTTTTACATATCCCATTGTTATTTGAGTTATTTCTTTTTTAGTTTCTTGTACGTTATCATATTTATTTTGAAGCATTTTTATAATAGAGGGATACCCTATAAATTTTTTTTTTAAAATAAAATCAGACCAATCATCTTGTATGAGAGTATCAACTTCTTGTACCCAACCTTTATCAAAAAAATAGTCGACTCTCTGTTCTATTCGTCTTTGTAAGTCAGGCTTATCTCTATTAAGATTAACAAGTATAATATTTTGGTATACCGGCTCAAAAGTTGGTTCATATTCTGATGGACAAATTCCCGTTTCATTATAAATCTCAAGCGCTCTTTCAATTCGATATGTGTCATTTTGATGAATCTCTGAAGCTCTCTTTGGGTCAATTTCATTTAGACAAGACCAGTTTCCAACTAATTTTGGTATATCTCTTCTTATATTATTTTTATTTTCTACCGCCCTTTTATTTGAAAAAATAAGATTATACAAATAAAATCCTGTACCCCCGACAATTATAACTTTTTTGTTTTGTGTCACAATGCCTTGGATTAGTTCTTCAACTTTTTTTCTATATTCAGCAGCAGAGAAGTCTCTTTTTTGATCAATTACGTCAAAAAGGTAGTGGGGAATAGAGCTTTTTTTGAACTCAGGTTTTGCTGTACCAATAGAAAGCTTTGTATACAATTGCCCCATATCCATATTGATGATGGACCCATTTATTTTTTGAGCTATTTTTTCCGCAAAATCTGTTTTGCCTGTTCCTGTTGCTCCATAAATAATAATAATTGGGGTATTAGAGTTTAATTTCATAAACACCAGTATACCCCAATCACCAAATTAAATCTACCGAGCTGCCTGGTTTTCAATGACAAGTGAGCGTACAAATTGTACAGCGCTCTCCTCTTTCATGTTTTTAACAAGGGCTATTTCCTGTGCGAGCATTTCTTCTGTTTGTTCTAGCAATGATTTTTCGCCAAATGACAATTCCTTGTATTTTTGCATATGTTTTAATTTTCTGTAGATCTCCCCGATCTCAAGAAGATCTCCACTTCTTATACCAACAAGATACTCTTTGTTTCTTTTATTCCAATTTGCAAGCATCCCATCATTATGAATATAAGGTTTGGATATTTTTTCAACGAGGCTTACTATATTTTCTGCAGAACTTAACCTTCGTATCCCTGCAGACAAAGCATTATCAACAGGAACTAGAATTATTCTTTCCTTATTTATTAGTTTTAGTTCAAAAAATGAGGCCGTTTTATTTTGGATTATTTTTGTCACGATTCTTGTTATTACAGCTACCCCTTGTCCCGGATAAACCACTTTTTCATGCAGCCGAAACATGTGATGTCCCTTTCTTATTCGCTTGGATCGCGAATTCAAGGTACTGTCTTTATTCGGTTATATACTCTAGCATAATCCATTTACTCGCTCAACACTTATTCTTTTTCATCTTTTTATTTCCTGAATTTCAAACACTTCTTTTTCTAATCCTTTTTTAGTCCCTATCGAAATCGCAGTTCTTTTTTTGAGGTCAACCTGTTCTTTTTTTGCCCCTTTTTTTATCAACATTCTTACAAATTCTCTTTTTTCAGAAATCTCTATGCACCCTTCGCTTACAATGTGTAGAGGTGATCTTCCATATACATCCTGAAACATTAGGCTCGATTCTTTTTCCATGAGCAGATTTACCATATCCCGGTCCCCTTTGAGCAAACCTATCATGAGCGGCGTAAATCCCCATCTTTTTTCTTTCAAACCTATGAGTGATGGATTTTTTCCCAACTCTTTTCGTGCCTTTTCCAAGCTTCCTAAAACAACGATCTCGATCAAGTCTTTTGGCTCTTTTTTTTCTTTCCTAAATTCCACCAATATTTCTGCCAAATCAGTAAAGCCCCTTCCCTCTCCTGCGCTTTTACCAACAAAATCTATCGATCTTTTATAGTTTTCGTCAGATATCAAATACCCAAAGTGCTTTAAAAATCCTTCGATATCTCTTTTACTTTGCATGTCAGACAATCTTTCTATTATCGTTTTTCCGGAAATATCTTCTTGGAGCAATCGTGCTCCATGCAACAAGAGATCCTCTATCACCTCATTTCTTCTTTCAATATTCTTTAAGTAACAGCTATCATGGATTGGCGTTTCAAGTTTTTTGTTTACTTGCCTTGGGCAACTTCCCGCCTTAAGAAGCATTTTAAATATCAAATATCCATCTTCAGAATCTGAAATACGACACGCCAAATGAAGTGGTCCGCTTCCATCATCTAACGTTTCTTTAAGATATTCTTCACTCTTGTCTGATTCCAGTAATTGCTCGACAACAAAAGGCTTCATTCTTTCTATCGCATCCATTAGAGTCATTGCTCCCTTGCAGCACGATGCAACACCAAAGACAACTATGCAGATAAATGAAAAACACTTTTTTAAATTATTATCAATCTTCACAAAGTCCACGCTTTTTTTAATTCTTTTTTCTATTCTAATTGTTTAAATTTTAAAAAAGCAATCTCAGGCTTTTTATTGCACCAAAAAAAGCTCTCTCAAGATTGATTTGCCCCAAGTATCCCTTTTTAGGGTTTTTTGAGAAAAAAATAAATTTAATTTAAATAATATCTAAAAAATAGTACTTAAATTTATAATAAATAGCGTTGATTGGTTCAGTTGTTTTATTTTATTATTTGACGTTTTTTGGTTTTATCGCTCACCATACTCTTGGTTTCAACCTTGCTTATTCTTGATCGTTTGAGCCTCCTTCTCTCTCCTTTCTGATCTGACTCCCTGAGCCTATTACAAAACGAACCAACCCTATACGTGGACGCTTATTGATAAGTCAGAATGTTTATCATTATGTTTATTATTACCCCCATAGACAATAAGCTATTTACGTATCCCTTGACCTGAGATGCAAAACATTTTGAAATGCGCTATAGACATTATATCTAAAGCTCTTTTAAATCATCATAGACATTATATCTAAAGCTCTTTTAAATCATCTCCTTTTTTTTCTTTTTTTTTTCTTTTTTCTCGAAGCCGACAACCCCCACCCAACATTCCTCTACAATTAACCTTGGTCTCAGGCTCTCACTTTGCCCAAAGATGCCCTTAGGGAGCAAAAAAGTGGGGGGGCGAAGGCGGAGAGTCCCCGAAAGTTGAGTGAGTAAGGCTAAGATTTTGTGAGAAAGACATTGACAGATAATTTAAAGTTCTTATAATAGGTACAAGATTAAAATATTTCAAACAAAAGGACAAAAATGGCTAATAAAATTATTGGAATTGATCTTGGAACAACAAACTCTGCAGTAGCATTCAATGAAGGAGGGGTTGCAAAAATAATCCCTAACAAGGAAGGCGCAAACACAACACCATCAATTGTTGGCTTTACCAAGGACGGCAAAAGACTTGTAGGAATGGCCGCAAAAAGACAAGCAATTGCTAACGCTGAAAATACGATTTATTCAGCAAAAAGATTCATTGGACACCAGTTCAGTGAGATTGAAAAAGAAGCAAAAAATATGCCGTATAAAGTTACCAAAAGAGCTAATGGTGACGTTGGCATAGTTGCAAATGGCCAAGAATACACACCACAAGAAATTGGCGCAGCAATTTTAAGCGACCTCAAACAGGTGGCAGAAGAATATCTTGGTCACAAAGTAACTGAAGCGGTCATTACCGTCCCCGCATATTTTAATGATGCACAAAGACAAGCAACAAAAGATGCGGGAAAGATTGCAGGGCTTGAAGTTAAAAGAATTATCAATGAACCAACTGCAGCAGCTCTTGCGTATGGAATGGATAAGAAAAAGAATGGAACTATCGCAGTATTTGACTTTGGCGGCGGAACATTTGATATTTCAATTCTTGAAATTCATGACGGAGTAATTGAAGTAAAATCAACAAATGGCGATACCCATCTCGGGGGAGACGATGTTGACGAAAAGATTATTGAATATCTTGTAACAGAATTTAAAAAAGAATCTGGTATTGACATTAGACAAGACAAAATGGCAATTCAAAGACTGAAAGAAGCAGCAGAAAAAGCAAAGCGAGAACTATCATCAGTTGCAGAAACAGAAATAAATCTTCCCTATATCAGTGCAGACGCATCAGGACCAAAACACCTTGTCATAAAGCTGTCACGAAGCAAAATGGAAAGCTTGTGCAGTGACATTTTTAATCGCCTTCTTGAACCATGCAAAGCTGCAATTAAAGACGCACAAATTAGCACAAGTCAAATCGACGAAGTAATTCTAGTTGGTGGATCAACAAGAATTCCAAAAGTGCAAGAATTGGTTAAAAACTTTTTTGGAAAAGAACCAAATCGATCTGTAAATCCTGATGAAGTAGTAGCAGCAGGAGCGGCAATTCAAGGTGGAGTACTTGCTGGTGAAGTAACCGACGTCTTATTGCTTGATGTAACACCCCTTTCATTAGGTATTGAAACATTAGGGGGAATAACAACCCGCTTAATCGAAAGAAACACAACAATCCCTACCAAAAAATCACAAGTTTTTTCGACAGCAGAAGATAATCAAACGGCTGTTGATATCAAGGTGGTTCAAGGTGAAAGAGAATTTGCAAAAGACAACAAAGTATTAGGTCAGTTCAGGCTTGAAGGCATTCCTGCGGCAAGAAAAGGAACCCCTCAAATCGAAGTTGCTTTTGATATCGACGCAAACGGGATTGTAAACGTTTCTGCAAAAGATAAAGCAACAAACAAAGAACAACGTATAACAATAACTTCAAGCAGCGGCCTTTCAAAAGAAGATATCGAAAAAATGGTGCAAGAGGCAAAAGCGCATGAAGCAGAAGATAAAAAAGCACGAGAACTCATTGAAAAACGTAACCAGCTTGACAGTACAATATTAGAAATAGAAAAAACAATTTCAGAAAACAAGGAAAAGCTGAAAGCTGAAGATATCGAAACAACAAATAGTGCAATTGAAAAAGCAAAAACAGCATTAAAAGAGCATGCTGAAAATGCACAAGAATTGCAAAAAGCGACAGACGATCTTCTTGCTGCATCTTACAAAATAGCTCAAGAACTCTACAAAACAAACAGTGAAGGAAAAGAGCAAAAAGAATCTTCAGAAAAAGAAGATCAAGGACCTATTGATGCAGAAATAAATTAACTTTTTAGACTGTAAAGTATTGAAGCCAGTTTTTAAAAACTGGCTTCAATACTTTACAGTCTAAAAAGAAAAATATATTAATTAAAAATTAAAAAGGAATCCATATGAAAATCATCTTAATAATATTGCTCTATAGTCTTGCAATAAAAAGCGAATCTAACTCTGAACAATTGTTAAATCACAGCAACAACGAACCGTCTAAAGAAATCGAATTAACAAAAAAAATTGATGAACCTGAGGAACTAAACGAAGATGAAAATAAAGACAATGAAGAACAATATATAATGGATGAACCAAAAAAAGACAAAAACAATCCTGAAAACGAAATATTATTTCAAGAAGAAGGCCTAAATTTTGAATAAAAAAGCGGGCAGCACCTTGCAAATACCACCCGCTTTTTTATTTAATTTCTTCCCATCACCCCGCAAGAACCACACGCATGCGAAGAACAACCAGATGAACATGAGTAAAAACACATCACGTAAAGAATTAAAGTCAAAGCTCCTGATACACCAACAGAATAATGAATATATATGATAGAACTGGCAATTTTATCGCTAATCATTAGATACTTTAACAAATCATATCCCAGCGCCAAAAGCCCAATATGCAATGCAACAAGAGCATTTATAATACCACAAACTTTTTTGATTGTTTTTATTAAAGAATGCATCACCATCTCCCCTTTAGGTTTTTTATAATTGTAACCTCAGTTGTATCATTTCAGAAAACAAACCTCAAGACTCTTAAAAAGAATTTACAAAAAAATAGGTTTATGCGACAATAAAATGAAAAATTAAGGAAAATATTATATGGGGATCAAAGCAGGACTTGTTGGCCTTCCAAATGTAGGCAAATCAACTCTTTTTAATGCATTAACCAAATCAAGTGCACCTGCAGAAAATTATCCATTCTGCACCATAGATCCACATCTTGCCATAACCAATGTTCCCGACCAGCGCTCCATAATACTCAAATCATTATATAAATCAGAGAAAATAATCCCCGCAACAATTACATTCGTTGATATTGCAGGTTTAGTAAAAGGAGCCGCATCAGGAGAAGGACTTGGAAACCAATTCTTAGGACACATCAAAGAAGTTAACCTAATAATTCATGTTGTTCGTTGCTTTGAAGATGAAAATATTATTTTGCATGGTGAAGACGTTGATCCCATAGCAGACTTTGAAATTATCATGCAAGAACTTTTACTCAAAGATCTTGAAAGCGTAAAAAAACGTATTGAAAAAATCGACTCAACATACAAAAAAGCAGAAAGCGCAGAAAAAAAAATACTCGATGAAGAAAAAAAATTACTTGATTGCATTATTTTAGCAATCGACAACATGGACTGGAAAACAGCACAAAAAATTCTTCAAGAAAGCTCAATAAAAACAGTTCCACTTTTTTCTGAAAAAAAATTTATCATCATTGCAAACATTGACGAAAAAAACATTGATCCTGAAGCTCTTGCTAAAAACAAACACTATCAATCACTTATTAAAGCCTTTGGAACACATTCCGTTCTGCCTGTTTGTGCAAAATTAGAAACAGAATTAACATTCATGGAACCAGAAGAAGCTCAAGAAATAATGAACCTTATGGGACTAAAACATCGTGGACTTGAAGCAATTATAAAAAAGTCCTACGAAATGCTTGATTTAATAACTTTCTTCACATGCGGACCCAAAGAAATTCATTTATGGCCTATTAAAAAAAATACAACCATCCGACAAGCAGCCGGAGAAATTCATTCAGATCTTGAAAGAGGGTTTATTTGTGCTGAAATAGTCAACACAAATGAGCTTATTCAAGCAGGCTCTCTTTCAAAAGCTCGAGAACAAGGCAAAATTCGAACAGAAGGCCAAAATTATGTCACGCAGGATGGTGATATCATAGATGTACGATTCAACGTTTAGATAAATATTGACTTTTTATTTATTTATTATATTCTAATAGAAACAATAAATTTGAGATGCTCTATGAATACATTAAATAAAACCCCTCTATTTGCGTATTTTGCGTATTGCGTAATTTCAGCCCTAGCAACAACATGTCAGATTTATTCTAAGGCCGTTATTAGTGACATAATTGAAAATCAAGCACCGTATTATTCAAACTACGTCAAACTCATTCATTCAAACATAACCTACCAAGAAACCTATGATAAAATATGGAATTCGATTTTCCATGATTTTGAAACAATAAAAGAAACAGAAATTGGTAAGATGACCAAAAAACTTATCTATTCAAAAGATTTTTATAATCATAATCCCTTTTTCATTGGATTTTCATCATCTGCATATCAATTTGAAGGAGGTATTGGTGATGAGTGCTCATGGCATGATTTTGCACTAAAAAACAATCTCACACTGCCTGGAGAAGGTTGTGGCTTTTGGAACAATTATGAAACCATGATCAAAGAAATGAAAGATTTTGGGCATATAAACGCATTTAGAATGTCCATTGAATGGTCTCGTGTTGAAAAGAGCGAAGGCATATTTGACGAAGAAGCATTACTTCATTATCGAAAAATCATTGAAACGTTAAAAGATAACAACATAGAACCTGTCATTGTCCTCAATCACTATACCATGCCAACCTGGTTTGAAAAAAAGGGAGATTTTGTCAAATCATCAAACATTGCTTATTTTGTAAGATTTGCAAAAATGGCTTATTGTTCTTTTTATGACATTGTTACCTATTGGTCAACATGCAACGCCCCTGAAGGCATCGCATTTAAAGGGTATTACACAAAAACTGGCGCTCCAGGAAAAGAAAAATCACTCCAAAAAACAATGCTTTTCATGCAAAATATTCTTGAAGCACACGTTCAAATTTATGAATTAATTAAAGGTAATCCAATCAAACAAACAATGGGATTATGGCACATGTTACAAAAACAAAATCCTTTTACAACAATTCCAGAACCTATGATTGGAATTCAAAAAAACATTATTCAATTTGATATTGCAAACGATT
The DNA here is from genome assembly GCA_964529835.1 of uncultured Pseudomonadota bacterium. Classification (GTDB taxonomy): domain Bacteria; phylum Babelota; class Babeliae; order Babelales; family Vermiphilaceae; genus CAZGZQ01. The sequence goes on along the minus strand of CAZGZQ010000001.1, from coordinate 357,100 downwards.
CTTACGCACATCTTCTTGCAGCCCCAATAACAGATATCTTAAACAAAAAAGCAGTTGGATTGACCGATGATCCATTTTACAGTTTTTTCACTACAGGCCGTTTTTTTAGTAAAAGTATTGCTCCATGGACAAACATCAATCACGTTAATAAAATGGCACCTTACTCAATTGACTGGATTGGTGTTAACTATTACTCAAACAAAAAGCGCTTTTTGCTTTCTGACGTAAAAGATACTGATGTGAGAAAAACGACTCTCAATGAAAATTATCGATTTTATCCACAAGGCCTTTATCGAGCAGTTTGTCAAATAAACGAAAAACTTTTAAAGCCAATCGCATTAAAAACAAATCGAAAAATTCCAATATGGATTACAGAAAATGGAATTGCCTCAATAGATGAAGCCCAAAGAGCAGAATTTAATAAAAAAATTATGATTGTAATTTACAAGTTAATCCAAGAAAATTTTCCAATCATCGGATATACCCAATGGGCATCTCATGACAACTGGGAATGGGGTGCAGAGCCAGGAACTAAACGGTATGGAAGCTTTTTTGTTGACTTTGAAAATGTATACAGTCCACATCCACTCAAAGTAGGCGCTCAAGGCTTAACTGAATTTATTAAAGAAGTCGCTATATGAAAATTAAATACTTGATTATGTTTTTGGTTTCTTTAAAAGCATATTGTGCAATAAACGATACTAATGTAAATACAATAAATATAAATAACTTTGATACATTTGAAATAACTCCTCATCTAAATAGCAATCCCATAAAAGAATACTCTCATAATCTTTCAAATTACTTTCGCAATCAACCTTTATTAACTCCTCCTAAATATGCAAATAACGATCCAATCTTTGATGGTCATGACATTTACTACAAAGACAATTCAAAATTAAACACATTATTAACACATTACAAAAATAATTCTAAAAATATTAAATGTATCGACACAATAATAAAAGTAATTCTTTTCCTTACACCGTTCACTATTGGTTGGATTGTGCTTTAAATTGATTACTCACGAAAGATATATTTAAGTGATTTGCCTTTAAAATTATGTTATACTACCCTTTGTGTAAGCATAGTGCCTACACAAAGGGTTTTTATATGAAAATAAATAGAAAAAAAGGCTATTTTTCAATTTCTGCTGTTGCAAAAATGTTTTCGATTCATCAACAAACAGTGCGTCTTTATGAAAAAGAAGGACTCATAAATCCAAAAAGATCAGCAGGAAATACCCGTCTTTTTTCAGAGGAAGACGTTGAAAAACTAGAAGAAGTCATTTATTTAACACACGAACTTGGCATTAATCTTGCAGGTGTTGATATGATTTTAAAGCTAAAAAAACAAATCAAAAAAATGCAAGACGATATGAACAAAATTTTTGAAACCACTCAAGAAGAACTTGAAAAAGAAGTAACCGTTTCAAAAGAAGCTGCTAAAGAAAGCGTTAAACGTCTTGCATCAATAAAAAAAATAAACACAGAAAAATCTGATGAAAAAGTTTTCATACCCCGCCTTTTAAATGAAGATATTAATCAAAATGATTCGTTAAAAAATGACCCAGAAATCGATAATGATGAATATTGGCAAATAGAATATGAGGAATAGCACACCACACAAGATATAATATCACGCATCAGAAAAAAATTGTTTCTTTCGGTCAAACAAGAATGATAAACAAGGTATGAAGTTATTTTTGTAACCATCATACCATAAAGGACAGGTACCATGATGAATCACGAAGAAAATAACAACACTCATTTAACTGTATCCCACGAACTTCTTTTACTTCTCCAATGGCTTATTACTCATGAAGAGAAAAAACTACAAAAAATTGTAAAAAAAGCCATAAGTTCTGGCCTTCATCTTGAACTTAATAATCATTCAAAAAATAAAACAAATACTATAAGTAGTAATTTGTCTGAAACAGTCTCAGATTTTTTTTCCTTTCTTGAAGATTGCTTGACAGAGGTGGTTGACAACAACATTTCACATAATCAGCACCAAGAAATGGTTCCCGCCCTTGATAAAATTGATTCAACAATATGCGATAGTGATATTATCAAATCAAGCCTTGAAAAAGCATCAACTGAATTTGCAAAAAATCCTGAAAAAAATGCACATGAAATTTTATTTCACGAACTATTAAAAAACTGGAAACCTGACACAAAAATCATGAATTAAACTTATTTATATTAACTATTAATTGCCAGCTTTCAATTTTGGGTATTACAATATTTTTTTAATTTTTTATTCTATTACATCAAAAAAATATTTACCTGATTTAAATAATTGGATAAGCAGTTACTACTTTTGATTGCTTTTTATCAAAAACAATTTTTACAGAAAGTCCTTCTGGCGTTTTTGCAGTAAAAATATCATGCCCATCTCCAGAAATTTTTAATGATTGGCTATATTGTTTACGACAAAGGGCTTTAACCGTTTCAATAACTTTTTCATGAGACCAATGAGGCGGGAAAAAACTTTTTAGCCCATGATCTTTTCCATTAATAATTGTTCGAGCACTAAATGAACCGGCTGGCCCCTGAACAACATCTTTAAAAGCAATTAACCCCTTTTTTTCAAAAATCCTTAAGTAATCATGATGAAAGCCATAAACCATAAACCCATTTTTTTGCTTTTTAGCCCTTTTTACAAGACTCAACTCATATAAATGATGATAATCAATTTTAAGGTCAGGAGAATCAAAAAGATATTGTGCCATATCTATATTAATACGTGAAGGAACCAAAACCGTATGTTTGCAACAAGAATTGATTGTTACAATTAGAAAAAAAAGAGAACAAAATTTCATTAAATTACTTATTTTAATTTAAATATACACAAAAATAAAAAATCATTCAAACAAAAATTTTTTAAAAAACATTTAAATTTTATTTAAAAGAGATCAATAAAATATATAATATCCATATTAAAGCGTATTAAATTAAATTTTTATGATTAAGTGGCTACCTCTTTTAATCTTTTTTTCAACAATCCAATTTGATCTATTTTCAAGTGAAATTACAATAGTAAGCATATCAAAGCCTCATGATTATAGACTTAATAAAAAAATGGAGCTTAGTTATGTATCTCAAAATAATAATTCCACAGCAAAATTAGCACTTGACGGAATAAATTTTGATAAATTTTCTTACAAAAAAAACTTTAAAACAATAGAAAAATACGAAAAAATGTGCGTCGGCTCACCTTCTTTACGACATGCACTTTTTAAAATAAAAAGATTATGTCTTGACCAAATAACAACTCAAACACACTTGACAAGCATTCTCATTAATATTGCAATTATTATGCTTGAAAAAGATTTAAATAAAAATATATTCTTTTTAAGATTTATTTTTTCTTCAATGCCATATTTGTATGATTATACTTATTTTAAATTACACAATAAAAATATTTTTCACACTGCTGCATGGCTTGCGATCCAACTAATAACAACAATAGTTAAACACAAAATCATACACTAAAGTTTTTAAATCAGCGGATATGCCGATACAACCTGATATTTTTGTTTATCAAATACAATTCTAACTAAAAGCTTTTTTTCAATTAAACCCTCAAAGATTTCTCTTTTCATACAGCGACTATATTCTTCAAACGTCATATTGCCGTAGCGCTCAACGCAAAGCATCACCAGAAAAGCAACAATTGTGTCATACGACCATTCTGACGAAAATAACGTTTTAAAACCATAATCTATTCCTGCAATAGTAACACGACCAGCAAACGAATCCATAGGCCCTTGTATTACATGAGAAAGTTGTACCAAACCTCTATTCTGATATTTATTTTGATAGTCATGATGCAGGCCCACTAAATAAGGTGCACTCCTTTGAGGATCATACAAAATCTTAAAAGACTTAATATGCCTATCATTAACAGTAATAAAGGGAGATATGTTAAACTTAGAAGAAAAAGATATAAGATTATTAGTTGCGCCATATAATTGAACAAAAAAAAGAAACAAAAAAATAGCTTGCTTACAATACACAAACGCTCTCAATTTTTCTTTCTGTAAAATAATAACAGCAAAAAATTATTATTCTCAACAAAAATCAATTAAAAAAATTAGTTTTTGCAAGCTCAATTCTTAATTCATATAACGGTAATCCCATAAGATTGCTAAAAGAACCATTAAGATATTTTAAAAACTGAAGCCCAATAGCCTCCATTGCAAAACCACCAGCACATTGCATGCCAATGCTATTTTTAAGAGTCCAATCAATTAAATGATCAGGAATATCTATGACATATTCTGCAACACAAACCCTTACAATACGATTAACCAAAGAACCCAAACGATGCTCAAGACAAAATGCTGTTGCAAGCTTCATTCCGTTACGAGCTGATTTAATCATCATTACCGCCTCATCATAATCAGAAGGCTTTCCAAAAATACGCCCAAGACTATCTTGAACCATTGTATCAGCTGTTAAAATAAAGAGCTCTTGAAAACCCTCAGGAATAACAACATGCTCCATTTTTTGAAGAGCAATTGCAGTCACTAAGGCCTGCAATGAATTATCTAAAGAACAAACTTGCTCATCAGCATTTTGAGAAATAATAGTAAATGGAATAAAAGAATCAGATAAAAGCTTTTGACGAGAAAGAGACTTTGAACCAAGATATAAAATATTATTTTTCATAAATTTAAAAACTGGCTGGGGCGGCAGGATTCGAACCTGCGCATGACGGGTCCAAAACCCGTTGCCTTGCCGCTTGGCGACGCCCCATAATATAAAATTTTCTGACTTTTTTAATCAAGCTCAGATTCAACGACGTTAAACTCTCCAGACTCAACGGCGCGATTATACTCGTTAATAACAGCATTTTCAATGAGCTGTCTTGTTTCAACATTTAATGGATGCACGATATCTCTAAATGTACCATCTTTTCTTTTTCTTGATGGCATTGAAACAAACAATCCTTTGTTTCCTTCAATAATCTTCAGGTCACGCAAAATAAAACTATCATCAAAAACAATTGTTGCATACGCTTTTAAACGACCTACTTCTTTTGTCGGAAAAACTTTTACTTCTGTAATTTTCATTCTAGTCATCCCTTTAAGAGATTACACTGTCTCTTGCGCGCTTTTTACTACTCTAACACGATCAATAGTGTAGACTATTCGGTTATTTTGTCAAATGATATTTTAAAAATTCTTCTTACGTAATATAAAAAATGGAAAAGCAAGAATAATAAATCCCAAAGAAAATCTTGAGAAACGTAAAAAACACCTAAACCAAAATTGCTCAATCCACCACCATTTATTTAAAGAGGCTTTTGTATATTCATCAATAAAAGAAAAATCTATTAAAAGAGGTATTTCCTCATTGCTTTTTGTTATTTGCTTAATCTGAACATTTTCAAACTTATGCGAATAAAAATTTTTCGCAAGCGCAATTACCTCTTGCTTAGAATAATCATGATTACTTGTCAATAAAAAAATTTGACTATCCTTTGCAAAATGTCTATTAACATATTCAACTGTATTAGAAAAAATATCTTCCCCATATATCAAATAAGGAATAAGATGATATAAAATAGGAACATACGGCACCTTTTTAAAAATAGGAAAAATAGATTGAATTAAAAGATGCGCATGAGAAAGACCATTAAAAGGAGATAAACAATATATATCTCTTTTTAAAAGATCAGAGCTGTTTTTAAAATGCTCTTGCAGCTCACCGTGAAAGTCAGTACTTTCAGGAATCAATTTTTCTAAAAATCTACGCGAGGGTGTTTGAATTGAGGCATTGAAAGGAGTTTCAATAATAAAAATCTGGTTTTCTTGGGCACAGAAAAAACAAAACAAAAAGCTCATAAATAAAAAATAATGATTCATACCAAACATTAAATGCATCCAATTAAAAACTGCTTATATTATAATAAATATTTTTAACTTAGAACAATTTGTTCAATAATTAAAGCAGCAAAACTCAAAGCAGGCTTTGATTTAAAGCGAGTTACAAAAATTCCCAACATTGGCAGCAAAGCAAGTATCAATCCGAGCTTACAAGCCCAAAGATTTTTGAGCCACCACTGTCTTTTTTCATATGTTTTTACAGTTTTTTGAAGTTCAGTATCTTTTAAATCAACAGTTTTAATAAAAGAATTTTGATTCTTATCAATCCTTAAAAGATTCACATTAACAAATTCTTTAGTGTGCTTTAATTGATAAGCCAAGACCAAAGCATCTTCTTCTCTGACAAAAGAATCATTTAAACTATACGTAACGTTAATTGTAATATCAGGAAAGCAATTTATACTACTAATTGTATCCTTTTTTAAATTTTTTTTTAATGTATCAAGAGCAACCATTGTTACAGGATCCCCTTTCATCCAATAGGGAATTAAAACATTTAAAAAAGGAATATAAAAAAGAGTCTGCTTCAAAAAAATGTGCTGGTTGTAAAACAAGATCAATCCATCGCATGGCAAATAGCAATACCGCTCAAAAGAATTTATAAAATTGCTAAAATTAGCTGTACTACCTTTTTCATAACCCGTAACAGAATATCCTGTCAAATGAAGGTTTGTATCGCCAGGATAAAAATAGTTATGGTCTTTCTGCTTGTCTTTACAATATAAGAACGCAGGACTTTTATCAAAAGTTTCTGCTGTTATAAAGACTTGATATTTATAACAAATATGATAGCGTCCTTTTTTTATGAAAAAATTTTCTTTCCAAGAACAACTTAACCTTAAAATCAAAAAGAATAACATTAAAATAATTTTCACTTGATTTCCTGATTGTTCATTTTTTCAAAGACACGCAATTTTGCAGATCGAGCGGATGGATTATGTTGGATTTCTTTTTCAGTTGCTATTATTGGCTTTCTTGTAAGAATAGATCCTTGCAACAAAGACGCTTTTTCAAGAAAAAAATCTTTGACCAATCGGTCTTCCAATGAATGAAAACTAATACAAATAATTCTACCACCCGGCTTTAGCACGCCAAAAGCGCCATGTAAAAAAGCAGTAATATTTTCAAGCTCATTGTTAACCCTCATACGCAATGCCTGAAAAACACGTGTTGCAGGATGTATTTTTGTTTTTTTATTCCATGGAGAAACAGAAAGAATAATATCGGCAAGCTGCTTTGTCGTTTTTATCTTCTTAACATGCCGAGCATTAACAATCGCCCGTGCAATTGCTTTTGAACAAGGCTCCTGACTATATTCCCAAAAAAGATTTGTTAACTCTCGTTCTGTGTATGAATTAAGAATATCACTAGCTGTTTTTACATAATGCCCTTGCGACATGCGCATATCAAGAAAAGTATCCGTTTGAAACGAAAAACCATCCATCTCAAAAATTTGCATCGATGAAGTTCCAAAATCAGCAATAATACAATCAACATCAAAAATTTTTTCTTTTTTTATTAATTTGTATAAGTGAGCAAAGTTACCCCAGATCGGCCTAAATCTTTCAGCAAACTGTTCAGTAAGAGCTGATCCAAATTGCTCCAATGATTTTTTATCCCAATCAATTCCAATAATCGTCACATCCGAATAAGTTTGTAAAAGTTTCTTTGAGTGCCCGCCTCCACCAAATGTTGCATCTATGATAATATGTGGTTTACTCATTGCACAATAAGAAACCACCTCAGATGACATGACTGAAATATGCTCCTTTTGATAACTTTGCATACATGTTCTTTCTATCAAAAGTTGTTGACTATTTGATATTCAGTATATGTTATTGAACAAGCTTTTCAACAAGATTGTTCAATCCAATATTGCGCGAACCTTTAACCAGTATTAATGGTGATTGCAAAAGATCTGATTCAAGAAGAGAGGCAGCCTCTTGCCAATTGGCTGCTGATAAAGCAACTACAGAAAAAGGTAATGTCTTTTTTGTACATTGAACCATCAAATCACCAACTAAAATTACTTTTTTAATCGAAGGTGTTTTTTTCAAAAATCTACCGATTTGCCTGTGCCAAAAAGGACTATTAAAGCCTAATCCAAGCATATCTCCAATAACAGCAATTTTTTCTTGTGATGTTTTAATGTTTTGAAATGCCATCAATGCTGCTTTCATACTTTCAGGATTTGCATTATAAGAATCATTAATAATGCGAGCATTAGATGTTTTAATCAAAATCTCTTCAAACCGACCTTCTAAAACTAACGGCTTTTGTATTGCTTGAACAATCTGCTCATCTGCAATTTTTAACAATTTCCCAACCGCAGCAACAAAAAGAGAATGCCACAACGCTCCAGCATGCGGCCTACTTATAGTAATAGAATATTTTGACTGATAAATTTTAAGAATAAAATGAATTGCAGAATCAACAATTTTTATTTTGCGAGCTTGAATTTGATTCGTCATTTTAGTACCACATTTGATTACAGGATGAGAGTACGAAACCTCAGAAAGTATTGCCTGATCACCATTAATAATTCCAATGCTATCATGAGAAAAATATTTAAAAATTTTTCTTTTTTCAGCTGCAATATCTGCCAACGAACCAATTCCATCCATATGCTGATGCCCAATATTGGTAATAATAGCAATAGTAGGATTAACAAGTAACGCAAGATGCTCCATCTCGCCTCTCATACCAATTCCCATTTCAAACAAAGCAACCTGATGATCAATACGCATACGTAAAATATTTATCGCAGCACCTATCAATGTGTTTTGATTGTCACGCGACGCAACATAATGAATATCACTAATATCAAAAAGTCGAGAAATCATTTCTTTGGTAGAAGTTTTACCAACACTGCCCGTTACGCCTATTACAGGATAAGTAAATTGACGTCGCCATTCTCGTGCACATGCAACCAAAGCATCAATTGGTCTATCAACAAGAACAATTAGTTTTTCTTTGAGCATATCAGAATTAATTTGATTAAGGATATCTTTTTTTTCTTTTTCAATAAACAAACCTGCGGCACCTTTTTCAAGTGCTTGCACTAAAAAATCATGCCCATCAACAAAGGACCCTTTAATAGCAAAAAAAATATCTCCTTGCTCGAGGGTTCTTGTATCAACCGACACCTCAAAATCAGAATCCAAAAAATATTCTTGAAGTACTATACAATCAGGTAATGCTTTTTTAATAAATTCAGCATGAAACTGCATTAAAATCTCCATAAGGTAATCACTACTACATAATGCCTCTTTTATTGACAAAAACATTCATTATATCGATTAAAAGGGCGTATTTATTGAACGATCCAAACATGTCTTTTTTTTCATCAATTGTCAAGCACAAAAGCAGTATTATTCGTTTTGACTACCGAATAATCTTTCTTACCTTAGATCCGTCAGGAGGCAAAATAATTCCTTCATCTTGAAATGCTTCAATAATACGAGCAGCTCTATTATAACCTATTCTAAATTTTCTTTGTAACAATGAAATTGAAACTTCATCAACTTCATTTAAAAATTTTTTTACTTCTGCATATAACTCAACATCTTCTTGCAATAATGAATTTGATTGAGGATACGAACAATCAACAAACGTAAGATAATGGGGAGGCGATAATTTTTTAAGGGCCGCAACGACCCGCTCAATTTCAGATGTCGTCAACAATGCTGCATGAAAACGAAACAGCTGCCCTGAAGAACCATCTAAAAAAAGCATGTCACCTTTACCAAGAAGCTTATCTGCACCAGGAGTATCTATTATTGTTCGAGAATCAATTCGACTCGTCACTCTTAATGCTATACGACTTGTAAAATTAACTTTGATAAGACCTGTTACGACATCAACAGATGGTCTTTGTGTTGCAACAATTAAATGAATTCCTGAAGCACGAGCCATTTGAGCAAGTCTTACAATTTTGTCTTCAATATCTTTCCCACCAGTCATCATTAAATCTGCCAATTCATCAATTACAACAACGATAAAAGGAAGTTGATTTTCCTTTGCGCATGTATTGTTGTATTCAGAAAGACTTCTAACACGCAATTCTGCAATCAACTCATAACGACGATTCATTTCTTCAACAACCCACTGCAAAACTGTTACTGCACGAGCAACATCATGAACAACGGGAAAAAGCAGATGGGGAATGTCTTGATAATATCCCAACTCAAGACGCTTAGGATCAATTAAAATCAACTTTAATTTTTGAAATGAACATGCTTGCAAAAGACCTATTATAAATCCATGCAAGGCAACTGATTTTCCAGATCCAGTTGATCCTGCCATAAGAATATGGGGCATTAAGGCCAAATCGTAAATCGCAGGAAAACCCTGCGCATTATGACCCAAAACCAAAGGTAGCTTATGAGTTGTCTTTTTATATTCATTAGATAAAATAAGAGATCCAAATCGCAAAATCTGCCTTGTTTTGTTTGCAATTTCAAATCCAATAAATGCTGTACCAGGAATGGGAGCACGAATTCGAATACTCAATGCTTCAAGGGCCATTACCAAATCATCTTCAAGATTTAAAATTTTTGCAAGTTTTGTATCACCTTCAGGTTTATACTCAAATAAAGTTACAACAGGCCCTTCTTTTATGCCAACAACAGATCCAATAACCCCGCAACGCTTTAATTTTTCTTCAAGAAGATACGCCATATTTTTAATTTGTTGCGCATGTCCAGCGTCAACCGAAACAGAAACATCATCAAAAAGATGTTCATCTGATACACTATGATTTGAAATTTTTTGATCAAGCAAAACCTGAGACTGCAAAACAGTCTGCGTATCATTATTATTTTTTTTTGCATTCTTTACATCAATTGATTCACACATCAACTCTGTATTAGCATAACGCACACGAAGATTAATAAGTTCTTGGCAAGCTTGGGCAAATATCTTTTTTTCAAGCAAAGAAGTACGAGAAGGCAAAAGAATGTGAAATACATAATTGATCGCAGTAATTATTAAATAATAACAATAACTCAAAAAAAGTATTATTTTATTGAACACATTCAAGGATAAATTTATAAATTTTTTAATTAATGGACTTGCACCTTTACACAAAAGTTGAACTATATACATACCTTTAAATTGTAAAAGGACTATTGAATGAATAATTAATAAAGATGTAATTGAAACAAAAAGAAAGCTATCTTCACAATAATACATTAACATTTGATATATATTAAAACCAAGAATCCCTCCAGAGTAAAATTTATTACCAATACAAGATGCATAAACAATTACTGTTAAAAATAAACTATTACAAAGCAAAAATTCCATAAAACAAAAATACCCCATCAATAAAGAGTATCCTTGCCAAAAAAAAAGAAAAATCAAAAGCAATGTTGGCATATAGCCTATTAAATGTACAACAATTTCACCGCACAAAGAAAAAATTGAATTTAAAAAATTTAATTCATGAATCTCAATTTCAGGGTACTGGGCAGAAAAAAAATAACCTAAATATCCTTGATTTTTTCTTTTCTCAAAAATTATTAATGATATCAATATCAAGATTCCAAAAAAAATTAGGCTCGATCCGACTTGCAAAATTTTTTGTTTTTTTTTCATTTTTTCAAATTATTTTTTTAATACTTTACCAACTGAGACAATTAAATCGCAACAATTACAAAAAAGATCGAATTAAAAGAGCTTACAGATCGATTAACACCGCAATCAACAACATCAAATCAATGACCCAAAGAGCTTTTTTTATGCAAGCCCTTTACAATTAGTTTTTGATATATATATATATATTTTTGAAGCCTTGAATGCATCAACTCTTTATATGTAAAATGCATCAATTGTCCGAAAGGGGGAGAAAACCGCGCAACTACTATTTTGTAATTCGATTGGGTATTTTTTATTCGATCAAGATCTATACAAACACCACTAAAGGAGTTAGATTATGTTTTTTCAATACAAAAAATTGTTACCAATATTTGCTGTTGCATCTATGAGCACAGCATTATTTGGAGACGATAGCGACAATCATGTTGCACCATATTTACAGCATCGAGCAAGCGATGTTGTCAATAAAGTAGTTGGAATGAATCAACACAACCATCTTTTTGGTCTTGGTTCTAATTATGGAACTGTTGATCTTTCATTCAGATACAAACAATCATTTCGTCCTAATGGAATCTCTGAACTGCTTTGGGGTCCAGCGTTAGTTTCAAATACCACTACAACAAGCACAACCACACGATGTGACAGCGATTGTGACACTGATAATACAACCTGTTCTGATTGTGTTGTTAAAGTAACAGCGTCTAATGTAACAACAAAAGCAGCAACTGATCTTGAAGCGGAACAGTTTATACTGCCAACAGACTATCAAAGCATATTGAGCTTTAAACCGCGTTCACAACAGTTCAGAGCAGGAATCGGTTTTTACATGGCATTTGACGAAGTCTGCGAAGGCCTGTTTATGAGAGTTCGTGGGGACTTTGTTCACACACGCCACAACCTCAAATTTAGCGAAAATAAAACTGCAGGAACTGCAACAGATAAAACCCTTGCAAGCTTTTCTGAATATGCAAGTGGAAAGAGCCTTGCAGCAACTACTGATGGTGCAAGTTTTGAAGGCCTCAAATATGCAAAGTTTGATTGTGATTCAAAAACAATCAACGAATTTGGTGATCTTTATTTAGAGCTTGGTTATAATGCATGGCTTGATGAAGATGGTCACTTTGGCTTCAGCGGTCTTTTCATTGCTCCAACAGGTAAAAAACCAAAGGCTGAATGGCTTTGGGAACCAATTGGCACAAATGGTGGACATTTCGGACTTGGAGCAACAATCACCAGCCACTATACCTTGTGGCGATCTGAAGATGAAGAAAAGCACTTCGACTTTGTTTTTGATGCTGAAGTAACACATCTTTTTGGTGCAAAACAAACACGTACCTTTGACTTAAAAGGCAAACCATTAAGTCGTTATGCTCTTGCTAAAAAAATGAAACCAACAGGAACTGATTTAAGAGCTGGTACAACTGCAAGTGCAACCAATGCTATACCAGCATTGCAATTTGCAGATGTTTATGCACCGGTTGCAAATATATCAACACAAAAAGTTAAAAGCTCTTTTGGAGTACAAGCAGACCTTGTTGGTATGTTCACCTTTGTATGTCATGGCTGGAGTTGGGATCTTGGGTATAACTTCTTTGGAATGAGCTCAGAAAAATTATCTTTGAGAAATGAAGATTCATGTGATACCTCATGTTCTGATTCAACAGTCACAACATTTGCAGAAAACACCTGGGCGCTTGCTGGAACATCAGCATCAGGAACACCGCAATCATATGGATTTAATGGAACAACCAAAGTTAATCTATCAACTACATTAAGCGGCTCAACTGTTTTTAAATCTTCAGCAATCGATTCATCAACAAATGCATGGGCAGGCAACGGCACAACTGCACTAACAACAACTGCAACAAGCACAACACAAGTTACCACATCATTGACACCTGTTGCAATTAAAGTAACTGACCTTGATATAGAAGGTGCAGAAACACGCGTTATTTCACATTCACTATTCACACATATTAATTACACATGGGTTGATCGTGAAGACTGGGTTCCGTTTGTTGGATTTGGAGCACAAGTTGAATTTGGACACAATGGTAACTGTGGTGAATCATGCAATACAGTTACAACAAGCACAACAACAAACACCTCTTGTGATGATTCAAGCAGCTCACGCAACACCGCGCTTTCACAATGGGGCATATGGATCAAGGGAGGAGTTTCCTTTAATTAAGAAACTCTTATAATGCTTGTGGAAAAAAATTAACATGATTCCACGGTAAAGTTTTGAAGCACTCAAAAGTGGCATTTTGAAAAATGCCACTTTTTAATTAAATAATTTTTTTATACTGTTGCTTTTTTTTAAGTATCTTTGTATATCAAAGATCAGGGAAAAAAGGGAGCACAATGATTGTTACTTTTCTATTTTTTTTATTTGTATCTATAATAAAAGCTGATGCAGTTTCTTCTTTTTTTGATTTAGCATCCCCAAACAATCGACTCTCTTACGCATTTAATAATCGCACAATTACTTCAAGTAAAAAAAAATTATCTACATTTTTTTCATTTGAACAAGTAACACATAACAATAAAATTATTAAAACTCTTTTTGGTACATTTACTCAAGATAAAAGGATTAGAATTTCAGGAAGCCAAGCCTCACAAAGAAATCCTCATGATCTTCTTGCAGATTACTTTTATCTTCCGAATAATTTTATAAGCTCAATAAAAATAGATCCTCATATCGATTCGTATTATACAGGATTTATATTACGACAATCATTAGATCAAAAAAATGATCGTTTATTTATTAATGTTTTTATTCCTGTAATATATCGTAAAACAAATATAAATCTCATAGAAACCATAATACCGCAATCGTATAATAATCATGAAACTGGTTATTTTACTCCTGATGACTCATTTACACAGCAAAGATGTCTTAAAAGTGCACAAGATTATTTTCATGGCAAATCAGTCACCCAAACAAATCAATCTGATGGATTTGGAAATACCGTTTTTCATCCTTTAAAGTACAGCAAAATAAAAGAATCGCGAGACTTGCAATCAAGCATCGGATGTAAAATATCCCTTGATTATGAAATGTACCAATACGACAACCTTATTTGCAATATTAGCATACATTCAAACCTTCCTATCGGATTAAAGCCAAAAGGAAATTATCTTTTAGAAGGAGCAATCGGAACCAGTCCATATTGGACTCTTGGAGGAGCGATTGCAACACAAGTTGAGATCTTCAAAACCGATACATGTACATTTTTACTTGATGGATATATACAAATTGAACATCAATTTCCTGTCACAATGTATCGCGTATTTGATCTTGTTGATAAACCTCTGAGCAGATATATGCTTGCTGAAAAACTTGCTCCTGCAAATGGAAATGATGAACTTTTTATTGGTCAAACAACCGCCCAATATCAATTTAAAAAAGAATTTTGTCCAATTGCCAATCTTACACGACTTCCTGTTAATGTAAGTAGAAGCATTATCTGCGATGGAGCTGTTGCAGGATTAGTTGAAATCAATCCCTTAATAATGAAAATGGGATCAACCTTCACAATTTCATCTCATGAAAAAATAGATATTGAACCAAATACAATTTTTGCAAATAATACAACATGGGCAATAAAAGGCGACAGCCAAGTATATGGATTTACACAAAGTGGTGATCCCATTGCATTATCGGTAAGCCAAAAAAATGCCACTATTTTTAATGGAACAAATTATCCTCAAAAAGGTCATCCTTCAACAACTCAAAAAATTACTGCACGCCAAAATACATTTATCGATAATAAAGGGCTTGCAAATCAAAATGGAACTTTTCTTTTATATGACCCAGCAGTAACCCCAAATTTTTCCAATGGAATTAATGGATCTTTACCACCAGTTTTTATTAAAGAACAGGATCTTGCACTTGATGCAAGCCAAATTCAATATGCAGAATGCTCTTTGTTTGGATCGATAACATATAATGTTTCAAATACAATAGATAATTGGCAACCGTCTTTTTCAGTTGGTTCAAACCTCATATTTGGATTTCAAGGATCGGGGAACTGTCATACACGATGTGGGTATCAAGCCTGGAATATATGGTTGCAGGCAGCACTTAGTTATTAAAAAAAGGAATGTATGTTCTGGTATTTTTTTTTCATTGTAATAAGCTCATGTAAACTGATTAATACCATGACTCATTCTCACTATCACCACATTACTACTCGACCCGAAACAAACTCTTTTTCATCGTTAACATCAACGTTACTTTCAGACAAAAAAGGATTATTTGAAGTTTCAACTTCATATGCAAAAACATATAATAGTAGCCAAATGGCAAAAACAGTTCTCAATCAAGAAGTTGTTGAAATATCAGGAAGTCAATTAGTAAAAAATCCAACGGCACTTGTTGCTGATTATTTTGGTCTTTCAGATTCATTTCATAGCACAATCAAAATTAAACCGGTTATCCATTCATGGCAAACAACACTAAATGGTAAATATAGATTCTTTGATGATTGGACAGCTTGTTTTACAGTGTCTTTTGGTATTAATTCACATCATCTTAATCTAACAGAAAAGATTGCAGACGATAGCCAAAATAATCCATACCAACAAGGAGTCATGAGCCTTAATCTGTTAAATCCTAATCCTCCTTTTACAGATTTTACTAATGCATCGCAATCACTTAAGCAAGCAAGTTTTTTAAACAAAAAAAAATCAGGATTTTTACAATCAAAAATTCACATCAAAAAACAATGGTGGCAGACTGATGAGTCATACGGGCAATGGGGCACATACTTAATTGTCCCATCAAAAGAAGATACAGATTGTATAACGTTTTTTGAACCATCAAAAGGAACAAATCACCATTGGAGTATAGGTCTTTCATTTGAAGGATCAAAAAAAATTTGGTCCAACTTTGAACATGTAATTGCAGTCAATGGCATTATTGAAGGATCCTATCTTTTTAAAAGAAAAACAAAAAGAACTTTTGATTTAAAATGTAATGGTTTTTTAAGTCGTTATTTACTATTAAAAGAATTTGAAAATGGAACAGTAACCAATCTAGTTCAAGCATCAACAATTTTTACTCGAAAATGTAAAATCAATCTTCCATTTATTTTTGACGGAACATTGTTATTTACCTATCAAAACAATAACTTCATAATAGGCATGGGATACAATGGATTTATTCGATCAACTGAAAAAATTTCATCCATACAACCGATCGAAAAAAACAAATTTGGCATCAAAGGATTAACGCCTCTTTTGGATCAACTGTCAAATCAAGCAAATAATACCACACAATCAAAAGCAACAATGTTTACCACACAAAATACAACTGATAATACAACACTATATATTACAACTGATGATTTAGATAAAAAATCAGCAGCAACATCTTTAAGTGTCATTCATGCTCTCTGTTCATGTATTATGTATAAAACAAATACAGAAAAGAATGAATCATTTATTGGACTGACTGCTATGATTGAATTACAAGGACTTGAAGAACAATTTAATGCAATAACGACAGAATCAGATCCAACCTTATTTCGTTTTGGCTTAATAGGTGGATTTATTTTTTAAACAACTATTTTGAAAGACGCAACTTATGAATATAAGAAACCAAATCATCTATTGTTTTAAGCTTTTCAATATCTTCATCATCAATTTGAATATCAAAAAGATCCTCAAGTCTCATAATTACTTCTATAACCTCAAGAGAGTCTGCACCTAAATCTTCAAGCGTAGCATTGAGTACAACCTTGGATTTATCAATACTAAGCTTTGAAGCAATAAGCTCAATAACTTTTTCAACAGTATCATTCCGTTCTATCATTTTTTTTATTCTTTCTTATATTTTTTATATTCTATCATAACTTATTTTAAATGCAGAATCTATGAAAAAATGTATCACAATATATTATTAAGCATAAAAATTGCTAATATATGAATTTTAAATTTAAAGACATAATCTTTTTAATTGTACTCATTTACAAATTAAACATTGTTTGCGCAACAATACAAACTCTCCCCTGCGAAATCATTCAAAAAGTTTTAATGTTCAATGACTTTGACCTTGATGATTATCACTCAAAAATTCCAATTGCAAACACCCTTAATAAAAATAATTTTTTTCAAGATTCACCCTGTCAAATCATTGCTTATCTTTTTAAGATAGCAAAACCCAATTTAATGCTCACCTGCAAACAATTTGATCGCTCCATTAAAAAAGATATTAAAAATGAAATACCTTCACAGCAGAAATTATACATAAACTTTTTAATAGAAAACCAATCGATTTTTAATTTTAACAAAAAAATAGTTCTTAAAAATTTAGCACTCCTATTCTTTAATGTTCATAATAAAAAAATAGATCAATCTTATAATAATGATCTTAAATTTTATGAACCATTAGCTTTTGCATTAACCTTTAAAAAGTATAATCGAAATCATTTAGTAGAAAATAGACACAATATTCAACAATATCAAAAATTTTTTAACAATGTTTTATGGTTTAATCAGAATCTCACTATTTACTATCTCTCAGAACCTGAAAAATTATTCTTGATAGGCTACTTCAGCAATCATTTAAGCATTGAATTTTTTGACAATCATAAACCAATTTTTGAAAAACTTTTAAAAACTGAAGAACGAACAAAAGACTTTCTACATATTATACAATCTTCTATAAAAGAAAGATATCATAATAGACTTATAGAAATGCTATTTTATAAGAATCGATATATTGAGCCAAATCAAAATACTATCCAAATTATAAAATTTTTTACATTAAACAATATTCATCCACATCATCATTATGAATATCAAGAGTATATAGATAGTAAAACAAGGAGCTATAAAAACACCCTTAAAACAATCGAACTTTCTTCTTGCTATAAATCAAATTGTAACGATTGTCTTAAAAATAAAAAATCTTTGATTGCATTTTTTTTCGGTCAAATTATAAAATTCTTAATTAAACAAGAACATAACTGTAATCATACAACATTTGAAAATCAAAACATAAAAAACTGGATACAAAAAACTTTTCCAAGAGCTGATTATGAAAAATTTATAAATATTATTTCATTTTTAAAACAAATTAAATTTATAAATTTTAAATACAGTTTTGAATACTTACACCTTTTGGATAAAAATAAGAGTATATTTAAAAACATGGTCAAACTTAGAAATTTTTGTCAAAAACACAATCATTTACTAAAAGCAATTGCTCACTTTGAACAAAATCCTGTGATATGGCGTGATAACTATTATTTAAAACATGGATTTGCAGATAATGTTCTATCTCAAATAAAATGCTACTGCTATAATTGCAATAAAAATCGTTTATATACTACTTTGTATTATATTTTGTTATTCACAGCATCAAGCATACTTATTTTTTGTATTTTTTTCATCACGTGTTTAGAAAGTTTAAAAAATGAATAATTCGACCAAAAGCTTCCTTTTTACCTATAATTTGAATTAAATCAAAAACTCCTGGCCCCATTAATTGACCAACAAAAATAAGTCTTAAAGATTGCATCAATATCATCGGTTTACAATTATTCTCATGTGCAATTTGTTTTAATATATCCTGATCAAAAAGATCATGATGCAATGCATCAGAAACAGAATGCAATGCACTACAAATATCCTGTGTGAATATAGACCTATATTCATTAAGCAATTGAATATCAAAGCCTTTGCACAAATTGTTAACAAGAACAATTAAATCACCAATTGTGATAATTCGGCCCTTAAAAAGTTCAATAACGCGCAACACTGTTTCATGCGGCAAGGAATATTTTGATGGAAAATTGCTATCAATATATTGTACAATATAAGAAAATATGTCTTCAGATGACATCTTTTTTAAATAGTGAGTATTCATCCAATCAAGCTTTGCCTGATCAAAAATTGCACCTTTTTTTCCAACCGATTCTAGCGTAAACAAATTTTCTAATTCTGCTTTAGTAAAAATTTCTTGATCACCATAAGACCAGCCAAGTCTCATTAAATAATTTATCAAAGCTTGCGGAAGATACCCTTCATTTTTATATTCATAAACCGATTTTGCACCATCACGTTTGCTTAATTTATGACCCTCAGGGCCTAAAATCATTGGCAAGTGAGCAAATTGAGGAATACGATATCCACATGCTTTATAAAGCGCTATCTGCTTTGGAGTGTTTGGAATATGCTCTTCACCACGAATAACGTGCGTAATACCCATGTATGCATCATCTACAACAACAACAAAATTATACACAGGAATACCATCAGATCTGACAATAATAAAATCATCAAAATGATCAGGTTGAAAGGTAATTTTATCACGAATAATATCATTAAATGAATACAACTCAGGATCATTAACCGGCATTAAAAATCGAATCACAAAAGGAAGATTAACAACATCTGTTTTGTTTTTTTGTTGACTATAACAATATCGATCATATCTGACAAAAGATTCTTCTGACTTTCCAAGTCGTTGAAAAAGCATTTCTTGAGTACAATAACACCGATATGCTTTTTTCTGCTTTAACAAACTATCAATAACAGCCATATGCTCTTTAAATCGATTAGATTGCACAACAATAGGCTCATCAGGAAATATTCCAATCCATTCAAACGAATCAATGATAGATTGCTTAAAAATATCTGTCGAGCGCGCAATATCAGTATCTTCGATCCTTAAGAGATAAGAACCATTATTTTTTTTTGCAAAAAAATAATTAAAAAGAGCCGTGCGTAATCCACCAATATGCAAATGACCCGTTGGTGATGGAGCAAAGCGAACCCTAACTTCGCTTTTTTGCTGTAATTCATTCATAATGCATAACTCTACAATCAAGGAATTTGATTAATTTTTTCTTCTGCACGAGAAACCCATACAGATTTATTTTTTTCACTCATCAAAGCCTTATCAACCATCGGTTGCCATATTGCTTTGGCTTGAGCAAAATTAGCATTTATAAAATGATAAAAACCTAATTGATAAGCAGCATACTCATATGCATAGTCATCTTCATTCTGAGCAATTTTTTGAAGCAACTCAATACCCCTTATTTGATCTTCTTTTGAGCCATCAATCAACAAAAGAGCATGCAAAACTTTAACATGCGAAAAAAGAGGCGACGAAGAAAACGATGATTCATATTGCTCAAGCAAAACACGCGCTTCTTGAATTTTACCTTGCTGAATAAGCAAATCTACATGCAACAACGGCAAGTAGGCTGTATTTTTTGCCTTACCTCTGTTCACCTGTTCTGCTAAAAATTGATTCTGAAATATACCCCAATCAGTATCTATATTTTCTTTTGCAGCCTTTAAATCAATCATCAAATAGGTCAAATCAGCATAAGCAGAATCTCTTTCAGTTTTAAAATACCACCACACAAGACCAGAAAAAATTGCTACAATTCCGATTCCACCCAAAATTAAAAAAAATCGCCTAAAAATTCGATGTGGAAAAATTTCTTGAATAAAATCACCCATATCTGCAATAATTATCTGTAATTGATTTCTTTCATTCATACATACTCCAGGGTTAATTCATTTTGAGCAAATCTAACAAATAAACAAAAAAATAACAGCTAAATATCTAACACTTCACACTCGTTACCTGCATTATGTATCTTTGCAATGGTAAATTCTTGAGACATTAAATCCATAATCCCTTTAAAATAACCCATACTTACAAATTCCTCTGCAGCAACAATTGCATTAAATAAAGCTGCTGTCGTCGCAGAACCATGAGCAACAAAAATTGGCTTTTTTAAACCAAGAACAAGCGCACCGCCCTTTTTTGTATAGTCAAAATGTGAAAATATTTTTTCCAAAATAGGCCGTGCACACATTAAAGAGGCCTTATTAAAAAGTGACTGCTCGGCCTCTTTTTTTAAAGCAAGTTTAAGGACTTTAATCATCCCTTGAGCCATCTTTAACATCACGTTACCAGCAAATCCATCAACAACAACAACGTCTGCTTTTCCATCCAAAATATCTCGAGACTCAATATTTCCGATAAATTGATACCCCGGATCATTTATTTTGGAAAGCAATCGATATGCACCTTTTACCGCAGAAGAACCTTTGCCTTCTTCATGCCCATTTGACAAAAGAGCAACTCGAGGACAGGACAAAGACCCAACAACACGCATATACAAAGAACCCATTAATGCAAATTGAGCCAAGTGCTCAGATCTACAATCAACAGTACCGCCCAAATCGAGAACTAAAACGTTTTCTTGATCAATTGTTGGAAAACAAGAAGTCAACGCTGGTTTTAAAATTCCATCAAAAAGCCCGATAAATAAAACACCAGCTGCAACCAAAGAACCAGAATTACCCGCTGAAACGATAACATCAACTGTACCATCGGCCAAGCTTTTAACCATTCTGACCAATGAAGAATCCTTATAAAGCAAAACAGATCGCGTTGCCGAACAAGCCATATCAATTACTTCAGAGCAGTGAATGATTTTAATTGAAAGAGTTCGCCAAGAAGAAGTTATAGCAGAAAGCTCAGTCTCAATAAGGTCTTGATCACCAAAAATATGAACCACAACATGCGCAGTAGAAGCTGCAAGAAAAGCAGCTCTGATAGTTACAGAACAAGAAAAATCTCCTCCCATAGCATCAAAGCCAACAACAGTTTTTTTTATCGGCTTAACCACAGCATGTTACTCAGATTCTTGCAAAGACTTTGTTGAAAGATCTGCAGACGCTTTTTTTCTTGCTTGAGTTGCCTGAATTCTTTTTTGAGTTCGATCAATCTTAGTTACAATAATCTTTTTCCCTTTATAATATCCGCAACCTTTACAAACAACGTGCGGAACTAATGGAGCTGCGCATTGCTTGCATTCAGTAATAGCCTTTACTTTAATTCCTTTATTTGCAAATCGCTTATCTCTTCGAGATTTAGAACGTTTACGTTTTGGTACTGGCATGATAAATCCTTAAAAATAATAATTAATTTTCACAATATAATGATAATTAAGATATCGTATTTTTA
This sequence comes from uncultured Pseudomonadota bacterium, assembly GCA_964529835.1. Classification (GTDB taxonomy): domain Bacteria; phylum Babelota; class Babeliae; order Babelales; family Vermiphilaceae; genus CAZGZQ01. The sequence continues at coordinate 334,604 of CAZGZQ010000001.1, read as the reverse complement.
AAAAAAACACAAAAAATCAATCAATTTTAATGTATCTATTCTAAGTCACTATAAAGCCAAATCAACCTTACTTTTGATCATTTTTCTTATATAAATGATCAAAAACACAATGGCAAAAATAAAAACCTGGGCTATCACAAGAGAGCCTGCTATTGAAACATCTGCCCAAAAAGCTATTTTAAGCCCCATCAGAGTTCCACAAAAAGCAACAATCAGGCTTTTTAAAATAACATCTTGCATTGAATAAGCTTTCAGCAAAGCTGTTGCAGGGGGCACGACAAGCATTCCTATACTTGCAACAATCCCAACACACTCAAAGGCAATAACAAGATTCAGACTGGTTATCAAAACTCCAAGAGCTGTAATTAATTTTAAATTGATTCCTACAGCCTGACTATATTGCTTATCAAACGCAACCAACACCAATGACCGATACAAAAACCAAACAATAACTATATTTACAAAAAATATCGCTATCGCAATAAAAGCACTGAGCGAACCAATATCAGAACCATTCCAATAGAGCCGATTAAATGGAACAAAAACAAGATCTCCCAGCAAGACCATATCAATATCAAGATGAATACGCGACGCATATAATGATATCAATATAACACCTATCGAAAAAAAATAGGAAAACACAACACCAATTGCAACATCTTGCTTTATCAGTGCTTTATCAGAAAGCCAATAAACCATAAAAATCGCAATTAAAGAAGACACTAAGCCACCACACACAAGAAAGAAAAAAGACATCTGCCCCGAAACAAGATATGCAATCACAATTCCACTTAACAATGAATGACTGATTGCATCACTCATTAATGATTCGCCTTGTACAACTAGAAAAGATCCCAATAGGGCACACGACAAACTAATACAAAGAGCAACGATAATAATTTCAATCATGTGGTACTGCATTAAAAAATAACACTGCCAAAATTTTTTTAACTATAATAACAAAAATAAGACCTGTTCCCAGAAAAACCGCTATTAATGGCCCTGTTGGCATACAAGTAAAAGAAATACTCATTAGTGTACCCAAAAATCCCATGAGTGAACCATATAATCCCGATACAATAAATCCATATTTAAAAGAATGAGTAACTTGCTTTGCAAATACAGGCGGAATAATAATTGCAGCACTCATAACAATTGAGCCCATAACCAAAAGACCAACAGACGCAAGCATAATTAAATTTGCGCACAAAAGACGATCATAAAAAATATCAGAAAAACCTATCAAATAAGCCATAACAGGATCAAATATAAAGGCGTATAATTGATAAAAAAAAATAAATATCGTTATGCTTATTAAAATGGTAACTCCAATTAAAAAAATAAGATCAACGAATCGATAAAGACCTGCATTACCTAAAAAAAGCGTGTTTAAAATTCCTTGCTTTGCAAAACCATTTTTTTGAATAATTGTTACCAAAATAAGCCCTAACCCAAAAAAGAAAGAAACAACAACACCCAAAATTGCATCAATTTTTAAAATGGTTTTACTCTGCAAAAATCTCACCAATACAATACTCAGTAATCCCGTTACTATTCCCCCAATCATACACAAACCAGAATAAACGGTTGAACAAAAAAAATAAGGAAGCATCGTACCAGGCAACGTTGCATGGCATACCACATCAACCAAAAGACTATACCCTCGAAATACAATAAAAAATCCAAGAAAGCCAGCAATTAAGCCAAAAAGCGTTGCCCCGATTAATGCCAAAAAACCCGTATAATCAATACCTAATTCAACCATACAAAAAGCCTTTAAATGTTTCATTAACGATTAAATCAAGATCAAGCACATGCAAAAAATTTGCAGCAACAAGCCGCTTATTTAAAAATAAAGCCCACTGAAAATACTCTTTAAGGGTTGATAAATCATGATGAACAATTAAAACAGTTTTTCCTAATGTGCATTCCTGTTTTAAAAGATTAACAATCATTTCTTCCGTTTTTTTATCGACACCTGCAAACGGTTCATCCATTAAATAAATCGCAGGTTCTTGCGCTAATGCACGAGCAATAAAAACTCTTTGTTGTTGACCACCTGATAACTGATCAAGACGTGAATCTTTAAGATGCAAAAGGTCAACTCGTGCAAGTGAATTTTTTACTAACATATGATCATACTCATTCATTGATTGCCAAAAATTTTTATGAACAAACCGACCCATTAAAACAACTTCATATATCGTTGTTGGAAAATGCCAATCAATGTTTGCTCGTTGGGAAACATATGCAATTGAACGACGCATTTGTTCAAAAGATTTTTCTGAAAACGTTACTTTTCCATTGTGTATTGGAATAAGGTTAACCATTGATTGCAACAAACTACTTTTACCCGCACCATTTGGACCTACAATTGCTCCAATAATGCCTGCAGGAACAACACAAGAAATATCAGAAATTATAAGATTATTACTTCTTAAAACAGTAACTTTTGATATAATAATTTCATTTAAATGAGACATTTTATAACATTGAAAAATGAAGCGGTCATGAAAAGAGTAACAAAAAAAAACATCTTAGAAAAGAACCTATTCAAAAAAATATTTTTACTAAGTATTTTTTTAGCATCTCAAAATATTCTTTCAACAGATAATAGAGCAAAACAGCTTCCCTCAGATTTGTTTAACAACTATATACTTAAATATTTTTTTAATAAAAGCACTTCGATACATGAATTACAAAAAAGTTATTATCGTTGTTCTTTGATTTCAAAATCTCACAATACCGCAACAAAGAATTTTTGGAATGAAAATTGGTTTAATATTATGAAGGATGTTTGTGATCAGCATCGTTTTGAACGACTTTACTTTGCCGGAATTTTTTACCACATAAATGACAAGATTAAAGAATATTTTGAAAAACATCTTTTTGTTTATAAAACGCTGCAATATTTATCATCAAATGAAGTGTTCATTCATCCTCCAAATCTTGAATGGTTTCGCACACTTGATCCTAACTTTACTATGTTTGGGCCAAATTGCCAGATGTCACTTTTGGAATACTGTATTAAAGCATGTTACTATCCTGTTAAGAACAAAATAGAATTATGTATAGAACTTATTAAAAGTGGTGCACAATATGATATCTGGATGTATCGTGGAATAAACCAAGGAGAAGAGAAAGCTCTTGTTGATGATATAAATACTATAAAAGCTAAATCTGAAAATCCATATGGACCATTTCTTCTTTCAGAATATATTGCACGACACATTCGATGCAATGAAGAACTTGCAAAAGAAATTATACAAAAAGGTACTTGTGTTCAAGATATTTTTATAAAACGATTTCCAAATCTTAAAATATATACAAAAAAACAACACATACCAAAACCACCCATTCCTGAAAATTTTCTTAATAATCATCATTTTTCAGAAATTCGCTATCTATAATTAGTTTTTAAAGGAATTTTTATTCCTTATTATCTAAATAATGGTATTTCTTTAATTAAAAAATCAAATAGATACAAAGAAGTTACACAAAGATTAAAGAAATGTTATGAATTTAAAGAAAAGCTAAAAGATATTGGAAATACAACAAATATATTTTATTATTTTCACAATAGCTCAAAAGGCTCTTTTATAGAAGAAATTTTAACAATAATTGGAATCTCTAATAATTATCAAGGCTATAACGAACAAAAAAACGCTTTAATAAAAAAATTCCAAGAACAATACAGATATGATAATCAAGATTCAGAAAATAAAAATGCCCATGAATATTTTAATAAATTTACACAATTAACAAAAATCTCCATGAATCAGGACACAACAAAATGGTTAACGAAAATATTGGATAAAAAAAATTTAGCTTGTAATCAAAACAGTATTGTTCTTGATGAATCAATCATGAAAGGAATTAAGGATTTAAACAGTTGCCTTCCCAACGCTCCTGAATTGCCTCTTAAGACACCTAATAAAAATTTTAACAAAGCTCAATATTATCTCATTAAAAAAATATTTTTAAACCTATTATTAATTGGAGGCATTATTCTTATATGGATGCAGTTAAAAAATTTAATTAAAAGCATTTAGCAAATGAGAAACATTACTTTGAATCATAGTAATGTAGGTATCTGCGCCACAACCTTTATCACCAAGCGCATCAGCATACAATTCTGGGCCAATTGAAACGTTCCATCCTGCAGCCTTAACTGCTTCTTGCAACATTTTTATTCCAGCATCAGAAACACATGATTCAACAAAAATGGTTTTTATTTTTTTTTCACATATAAATCGTGCAAGTTTTTGAACATCAAATAAACCTGCTTGCGCATTTGTACTTACTCCTTGCAAGCCACAAACCACAATACCATACCTATGTCCAAAATAACGAAATGCATCATGAGCTGTTACCAAAATTTTTTTATCTGCTGAAATTTGTTCAAATGCTTTAATAATCAGTTCATCCAACATCAACAATTTTTTTTCATATTCAAAAGCACGCTGCTGGATTGCTTGATCATCAAAACCAGATTTTTTTAAAACACGTACAAGTGGATATATTAACAACGACCACAACAAAACATCGTGCCAAATATGCGGATCATACAAATCTGTCCCTTCTATTGGCAAAAGATGTTCTTCTGATATTAATTGTTCCAAAGAAACAACATTTTTAAATAGACTCATGTGAGAGAAAAGATCAGCCATCTTTCCTTCTAAATGAATTCCATTATATACAATCAAAGATGCAGAATTCAAACGTTCAATATCTCCAGCCCGAGCCCGATACATATGCGGATCAACACCAGGACCCATTAATGCAATAACATCTGCAGTTTGCCCAACAAGAGTTTGAATCATATCAGCTATCATGCCAGTTGTTGTTACAATCAAAGGTTTTTGAGAAATAATTTTTTGTTGATCAAAATAATAATTCAAAAAAGATGTTAAGCAAAAAAAACTAATTCCAAGAAATAATATAAAAAAAGTAATTTTATTTTTCATAATTAAACCTGAGCAGACCATCGACCACCAGCAGCTTCCTTAATTTGATCAACTAATTGCATTTCAAATAATGCTTTCTGAACTTCAGAAAGAGAAACTTCTGTTTTTATAACAAGCTCATCACAACTCAAAGGCTCTTTCAAACAAAGCTCAACGATTTTATTGTGTAAAGGATCTTGCAATAACGTCCCTTGAATAGTTTCAGCACTTTTTAAACTTTTTTTATTTTGTATCCCAAAAGAATGAATCACATCAGCAGGATCAAGCATCAAAGATGCACCATTATTTGCCAAAAGATGACATCCCTTATAAAGTGGTTCAAAAATAGACCCGGGCACAACAAAGATCGATCTGCCTTGCTCAAGAGCATGATGTGCGGTTATCAATGCACCGCTTTTTTCTGCAGCCTGTATTACAACACATGTCTGACTCATGCCTGAAATAACACGATTACGAGCAGGAAAATTTCCTGGATGAGGCTTTGTATCAAGCGCAAAAATAGATACAACCGAACCTCCAAAATCTACAATTTTTTTAAATAAGTCTTTATGTGCTAATGGATAAGGATGCAAAAGACCTGCTCCAACAATGACAACTGTTTTTCCATTTAATGCGACCGTTTTTTTGTGTGCCGCTGCATCAATCCCAAATGCTCCACCACTCACAACAGCAATATCATAAGAAACCAAGCAATCTACTAGATAATCAACAACAGTTGTACCATACGTTGTTGCATTTCGAGACCCTACAACAGCACAATTATTGATAAATGAACATGGAGACAAACCATACCAATATAACACAGCAGGAGGCGCATAGATTGAAGCAAGCAGCTCTGGATAATCATGAGAGCCAATCGTAGTCCAACAAACAGAATTTTTATTTATAAGCGTCAGCTCTTTTTCCAAAAGAGCGCTATTTTTCAAGCCAGACACTATCAATGTGCTTGTAGTATTCACAATACCATTTTGAACAAAATCACGTGGTGAAAACAAATATAAATCTGTAATTGAATGTCGAGTTAATAACTGTCGTACTTGCTCAATTGCAACAGGACCAACTCCATCAATTAAAGAAAGATGCAAAATAAATTTAGAGTAACTATTCATAATAACTTACAATTATAACCTCTTAATGACACATGTATTACGCATCTTTTTTAAAGCTCACTTTTACAATGTGAAACTCAAAATTACACTTTAAAAAATAAACTCGTCTTGAAAATCATCAAAACCATCAGCTCGCTGAGATGGAATAATTTGTTCTTGGAGCGCAGTAACATCATCGGCAAGCCCATCAGCCAAAATAACCGATTCAGGTTCAATAAAAGAAACCATTGTTGCAAGCTTTTGTCCTTCATCAAGCCGTATTAATCGAACACCCTTTGCTTGTCGACCCATAGTGCGAATTTCATCTGAAGGCAAACGAATAATTTTACCCGCATAATCGATCAACAAAATGTTGGAATCATTTTGCGCTAATACAAGACCTATTACCTTACCATTTCGCTTATCAGTCGGAATAGTTCGTACGCCAACCCCACCACGATGAGCAAGCCTAAAGTCGTCAACATGCACTTTTTTGCCATATCCAAGCTCTGTTGCAAATAAAACATCTTTTCCCGCGCTGACAACTTCCATGCCAACAACAGAATCTGTTTTACGTAATCGAATACCAATTACCCCAGCTGCTTGACGGCCCATGGCGCGCACTTCATCTTCTTTAAACCGAATTCCCTGTCCATTTGCAGTTGCAATAACAATGTTGTCAGACCCTGTACTTAATGAACAGAAAACAAGCTCATCACCCTCTTTCAAGGTTAATGCTCTAATTCCAGTTGCACGAATCTTTGAAAATTCAGTTGCATCACACCGCTTAATAATTCCATCTTTTGTTACCATCACAAGAAACTTGCCATCCATACCCCGTGTACACAAAAGTTTTACAACCTGTTCACCTTCTTGCAATTGAAGCAAGTTAATTACCGCCCTTCCTTTTGCAGTACGCGATGCCTCGGGAACTGCAAAAACTTGCATACTATACACACGTCCAAGATTTGTAAAGAATAATAGCGTATCATGATTACGCGCAACAAAAATATCCTGAACAACATCATCTGATCCATCCAAAGTTGCCATACCCATTTTGCCTTTTCCGCCACGATGCTGAAGCCCATAAATCTCAAGAGCAACTCGTTTAACATAACCTTTCATGGTAATGGTTACCACAACTTCTTCATCTGGAATTAAATCCGCCTCTGTCAAAATATCAATTGCATCTTCAATTTTTGTTTTACGGGCATCTGCATAGGTTTGCTTAATCAGTTCAAGCTCTTTTATTATCTCTTCTTTTAATACAACATCTTGATCAAGAATTGAACGCAAAAATTTAATTTTTTCTTTGATTTCATCCATTTCCTGATAAATTTTTTCAGTTTCAAGAGCTGTCAAACGCTGTAACCGCATTTCAAGAATAGCTTTTGCTTGAGCAACTGAAAGCAAAAATCTTTTATTTAATTGATTAATTGCTTCTTCTGCATGCTCAGACTTTTTGATCAAAGTTATTGCTTCATCAATATTTTTAAGCGCAATAATAAAACCTTCAAGCAGATGCTCTCGTTCTTGTGCTTTTTTCATTTCAAAAATTGAACGGCGAATGACAACTTGTTTTCTAAAATATAAAAACTCTTGCAAAAGCTGTCTTAATGAAAATAATAAAGGCTTATTATCAAGCAGACCAAGCATTAACAATGAAACTGATGTTTGCAATGCAGTATGCTTATACAAATGGTTAAGAATAACCTCAGGATTTTCTCCCCGACGAATCTCGATCACAAGACGCATACCTTTTTTATTGGATTCATCACGAATGTTTGTTATACCATCAATAATTTTTTCTTTCACCAAATCCGCTATTTTAATTATTAAATCAGCTTTATTGACTTGATATGGCAACTCGGTAATTAAAAGACGTTGCCCCTTTTTTGTTTCTTCAACGGTAACAACCCCGCGCAAAATTAAATTTCCACGACCAGTTTTATATGCCCTTAAAATACCACTTCTTCCACAAATGATTCCTCCTGTTGGAAAATCTGGCGCTGGAATAAGAGCAAAAAGCTCTTCGTCTGACAAATCGGGATTTTTAAGCAATGCCAAACATCCATCAACCAGCTCTTTTAAGTTATGAGGAGGAATAGACGTTGCCATTCCAACAGCAATCCCAGAAACACCATTAAGCAATAAATGAGGGAGTCGACTTGGCAAAACAATAGGTTCAACAGTAGATTCGTCAAAGTTTGGAACAAAACCAACCGTATCTTTGTCAATATCAAATAACAATTCTTGAGCAATTTTTGCCATACGCACTTCAGTATATCGCATTGCAGCTGCAGAATCACCATCAACAGAACCCCAGTTTCCCTGACCATCAATAAGCGGATACCGCTTTGCAAAATCCTGAACCATGCCAACCATCGTGTTATATACTGCTTGATCCCCGTGAGGGTGAAATTTACCAAGCACTTCTCCAACAACCGAAACAGATTTATGGTATGGTTTGTTATAATAAAACCCTAATGAATGCATTGTATACAACACACGTCGGTGTACCGGCTTTAATCCATCTCGAATATCAGGAAGTGCGCGAGAAACAACAACAGACATTGCATAATCTAAAAAAGAATCTTGTAACTCTTTTTCGATTAATACCGGCACTATTCCTTTTTTAAGGTTATTTTGATCGGGAGAGGAGATACTCATAACAGCAATCCTTGAAACATTGATTATAAACCATACCGTTAGATTAACCTGAAGCAAAGAATTTCACAAGCATGATCTTTTATTTATTACAAACAGATTTTATTCTCATAATGCACCTTCAAAAAAACGTTAAAATTGACTAACATGATATCAAAGTGATATAATGTTAAAATATTACGACAGTGATTAAAATGATTAAAAAAAATCTTTAATATTTTTATCTTTACTTGTTATATCAAATTTCTTGCCAGCTAGTGGAATAAATCAATTGTTTTATAAAAATAAATTTATTAGCCTTCTTTTTGTTCCATTTAATGTATTTTGGAATTCAAGCAGATTAACAAAAGCATTATTTTCAGTCGGCATTGTTGGTGGACTGCTGCTCTTGAGAAATAAAAATTCAAGCTCTTTTGGGCACCACAAAAAACTTACACCATTAGAAATAAAAGAAATCGAAAACAAACGAGATCGTGATTTGCAAGCAGTTAAAAATAAAATAACAGAATTCAAACAAAACTATTTATCTACAATTCAACAAAATAACACAAATGAATTAACTAATGCGCAACCTACAACAAATTCTATAAAAAAACAGCAAAAAAAACTCTCTACAGAAATAAGCAATTTACTATCAGAATTGCAAGCTTTAGATTACCAGAAAGAACAAAACTTTAATCGATTCATATCATTTAGAACTGATCTTGCTAATATTACTGGTGATTTTCAAAATATATTGAGACAAACCATTTTAAGTGAATTAGGATCATCACAAAATTGATAAATGTAATAAATCATTGATTTTAAAATTTAGAAATTGCATAATAGGGTTATATAATATAAATAAAAAAGATAACTAAATCATGAAAAAAATATTATTGATACTATTTGCAGGAACGTTTAGCGTAAATCTTATTGGCTCCAGCACAATTAGTTTGAACAAAACCACAAAAGATCTTTCCCATTATATAAATCTGGGGATTAAAAGCATTGCATACCCATTTGTTCAATAGTGGAATTCAACAAGATCAACAAAGGCTTTTCTTACCATTTCAACTATTGGTGGTTTATTATTCATTAAACATATAAAAAACAGCAATGCTCAATTAAAAAAAGAAGCTGATTTTTTATCACAAGAAGAAAACATGCTTAATAAGTCCGCTCAAATAATAAAAACAAATATAGAAACTATTTCTACTTTTGAAAAAAATCAGCAGGAAAATTTAATCAATGACACTGCAGATGCAATTAATCAGCTACAAAGAATGAACAATAATTTAAATTCCAAAGATTTCTTTGAGTGGCTTTCAACGAATAATAAAATAAAATTGATGACACTTATAAACAGCACACAAACAAATATATTCAATCTAAACAATAAGTTAGATGAAATCAAAAAAAAGCTGAATATTAAATAGATTGTATTCAAAAAAGTAGACAGATCATATATTTGTGGTATAAAAATAAAATGTATACGTATCTTTTAAAGAAAAATTATGAAAATAGATACATCACGTTTTTTGTTATTACTTAACATTTTTTTTATAAGTCATCAAATTAATGCTACACATTTTGATTTAGTCACAAAAATTAAAAAGCATAAATTCAAAATCGCTGGATGCATAATTACAAGTGTCGGACTTTATTGTTCGCTGAGATATTTAAATGATAAGGCTTTTAAAACAAACCTAAATGACTTTGAAAGCACGGTTACAAAAAAGATACAAGATGTACAAAAAGCAAAAAGAACCATACAATCTTTAATTGACTGCTCTAAAAGCTGGTTTTGTAGTTCTTCAAACCAAGAAAGATTCAAAGAAATAGAACGTAATAATAAATACTCATTTTATTTCCCCACAGATTACTTTAACTGAAAACAACTAAAAAATTTTAAATAATTTTTCAAATATGTATTAAATATATATTAATTCTTGAACACAAAGCCTAAAATATATTACAATTAAAAATAAAAATGTTCATGAATAAAAATATTGTACTCTTTTTGCTTGCTGTAACTGCTCATCGAGCTGAATCTTCATATGCAATAGGCTCATATTGGCCAAATTTTTCCTATTATAAAAATTTAGGCATTAAAACAATTTCTTATCCATTTGTCCAATTTTGGAATTCAACAAGATCAACAAAAGTTGCAATTGGTGCTGTCGGCGGACTCTTGATTGCTGGTTATTTATTGCGCTCTTTACCAACGGACATAATAAACAATGAATTAAATAGTATAGAAAAAAATATCACGAGTCTTGAAAAAATTCAAAGTCAAAAAAATAAACAGACATTAATAAGTCAACATAATAATAGTAAGAAGGCTACTTTAATCAAAAATATTAATGATAAAATTATCTTTTTTGATACAACATATAGTCTGTCATCTGACGGAAATATGCAAATTATAACAGAAATACAAAAAAAGCGCTTCGATGAATTAAAAAAGCGCTTTGAAAATTTAAAAAATAATACATAATAATCTTTTATATACCCAAATATTATGTATAATTAGGTCTATATTCTTAACTTGAATAATCATGAAAAAACTTAATTTCCATGCACTGTATCTTTTGACTTTTGTTTTTTTTAATAACTGTTTTGGTTTTAGTTTGACAAATAATCGCCTTGTCAAAACAGTACGCGAACATAAGAAAAAAATCATTGCAAGTATAATAGTTTCAGGATACATTTTAATGGCATATCGAACAAATAAAAATTTTCATGATTTGTACAAAGAATATCTTGATTGTAAAATACCTGATCAAATCAATGCAAAAGCAAACACACTTGCACAAATCTCAAAAAGCTGGTTCTCGATACCCACGCACAGAAATATAATTATAAATGAAATTCAAAAAAAACCTGAAAACTTTTCTCAATGGCGCATAAGAGGACAGAAACTCTGGAATGGTAGTAAAGTTTTGTTCTATACGTATTATAATTATACAAAAAATTGATTTATTCTCTTATGATTAGTTAACATCTGCCAATGATTACAGTGTTCAACAATTGTACCATGTTCAAAAAAATAAATTTCATCTGCACATCGTTTTACAAAATTCATGTCCTGACTTGAAAAACCAATTGTCAAACCTGAACAAGATAACTGCTTTAACATTTCAATTAAAATGTCAGTATTTACAGGATCGAGTGCTGCTGTTGGTTCATCAAGCAATAAAATTTCTGGATTCAAGCACAATGCACGAACAAGTGCTACTCGTTGTTTTTGGCCCCCAGAAAGAGATCTGGGATACTGCTCAATTAATTCACCCAACCGAAATTGATTCAAAAATTTCATTGCCTTTTGAATCGCAACTTCTTTTGAAAACCCATGAATTAAAAGCGGGTCAATACAATTATTCAAAACATTCAAATGGGGAAAAAGATTAAATTCTTGAAAAACATATCCTATCTGACTCCCTCCTTTTTTATTTCTGATATCAGAAATAACACCGTTTGTATCAAAATAAACAGAACCAGATGACAATGGCACAAGGCCGACAATTGTTTTTAAAAAAGTTGTTTTACCGGCTCCACTTGCCCCAATTAAACCAACAATAGAACCCTTTGAAAAAGAGCAAGAAACATCGTTTAAAATTTTTTTCCCCTTAATTTCAACAGATATGCGATCAACGATTAACATGATTCATCCTTGATTCAAAAAAAACATTCATACGTTGCAATAAAAACGATAAAAACAAATAAATACAAGCAATTGAGCAGTACACAGGTATTGGGTTTAATTCCCTTGAAATAATATTTAACCCAACTCGTGTAATCTCCACAACACCTATTGTTGAAATCATGGATGTACTTTTTAAAAGCTGTTCAATCTCACCAAAAAGTGCTGGAGAAACAATGTGAAGCACCTGTGGAATAATAATTCTTACTAATGCCTGACGCATTGAATAACCAAGAACAAATGCTGCCTGCCATTGGCCAGAATCAACAGCATTAAAGCCAGCACGAATAATTTCTGCAACATAGCCACTGGAACAAAATGCCAAAGCAGCCGTTGCAGCATAAAATGGGGCGACATGAATAGCAAAAAAAGATGGAATGACATAATAAAAAATTAAAATTTGAAGATACACAGGAACACCGCGAGCAATAAAAATATAGACGCCCAAAAATCTTTTAAATGGCGTTTTTTGAAAAAAATTAGATGTTAAAAAACCAATACAAGAGCCAAGAAAAAAACTTATTAACGTAGCAAAAAACCAAGAAAAAACTGTTCCTGCAAATCCTTGTAAAAGCAAGGGTATGTAGCCTATAATATTCATAATAAAGCCCATTTTGCCGCTGATCGATCAATTGTTCCATCTTTTTTAATGACTTCAATAGCATTTTTAATAGCATCAATAAGCATGATATTATTTTTTTTAACGCCAATTCCAAATCCAAATTCACACTCAGACTCTTTTAATGGAATCTGAACAATTGAAATATGATCGGAAAACAATGTCTTAAATTTTTTTGCAATTATAAGCTCAACCAATGCACCGTCAACCTTGCCATACTGAATATTCAATAAAGCATCATCAACACGATCTACAGAAAATTTTTTAATTGACGGATATAAATCTAACATTTTTTCTTGAACAGAGCCAGCCTCAACAGAGATGATTTTGTTAGCACAATCATCTAACGAATTGATCAAAGGCAAAGACTGATCCCAAAAAACAAGCGCATATGCACACACTTCATCACCGTAATATGGTACCATGGCTATTTTTTGTAATCGAGATTGCGTAATTGAAAGGCCCCACATTATCGCATCAACTAAATTTTGATCAAGAGAAACAAAAAGAGATCCCATAGAACCACAATCCTTTAAAATTAATTTTTTATTTAAACGATGAGCTATCTGTTGTGCAATCTCAATATCAAAACCTTCATAGCTGCCATCAGCATTAAGCCCAACAAATGGCAAATAGCCCGTTGCAACACCAACAACAAAATTATCCTTATCATTGCAAGACAAATGGCTTAATTGAATGTTCAAAAAATAAGCACCTGCAAAAAGTAATAAAATAAAAACCACCATGAGCTTTATATTCATAGCATACTTTCAAAAGAATATAATGTTATTTTTTTTTATTAATGTGGCCAAGTACTAACGTATAACCACCATGCTTTTCATCATTTAAAAAACGAGCAACCCGTCCAATTGTTGCAAGGCTCACCCCTGTTTGAGCATGAATATCACGATATGAATACTTGCCCGTTGCAAGCAAACAACAAATATTCCATCGCTCAGCAAGATCTTTCAATTCTTGTGGCGTGCATAAATCTTTCAAAAAAGCAAGAACCTCGCGAGTATCTTTTAAAGTAAGAAAGGCCAAACATAAATTATCAAATAAATGATTTTCCACTCTATTTTTCATAATCGCTTTTGTATTACCATGCTATTACATTAGCACAAAGAAAATCTGCCGTCAAGCAAAAAAGCATGCATTTGCATATTTCATTTCTACAATTTTTTTGAATACTCTATACTATAGAGTTATATTACTATCATAAAATTTTTACTCGAATTATCATGGACATTAAAAAAATCAATCTTGCTACTTTTACTCCCGAAAAAATAAGAAATTTTGCAATTATAGCTCATATTGATCATGGAAAGTCAACCCTTTCTGATCGATTACTTGAAATAACCGGGACTATTTCAGATCGCGAACGAAAAGATCAATTCTTAGACAAGTTACAAGTAGAACGAGAACGCGGAATAACTGTTAAAGCGCAATCAGCATCAATGTTTTACACCTATCAAGGAGAAACATATTTGTTAAACCTGATTGACACTCCTGGACATGTTGATTTTAGCTACGAAGTATCGCGTTCACTGTATGCATGTCAAGGTGCACTCCTTCTTATTGATGCATCACAAGGAGTAGAAGCTCAAACACTTGCAAATTTCTATCTTGCCTTTGAGCAAAATTTAACCATCATTCCGATTATTAATAAAATTGATTTACCAACTGCAGACCCAGAAAGAGTCACTGCACAACTTGAGCATTTATTTGATATTCCCAAAGAGGGAATAGTTCAAGCATCTGCAAAAGCACGCATTGGCATAGAATCTATTTTACAGGCTATTATTACTCATGTACCACATCCTCAATGCTCTCAAAACGAGCCTCTCAAGGCCCTTTTATTTGATTCTTGGTTTGATGAATATCGGGGAGTTATTTGCTTAATCGCTCTTCATAATGGTATTTTAAAAAAGGGAGATCGAGTTACCCTTGCTCAAGCACAAGTATCATATGAAATTCTTGAACTTGGATTAATGCATCCAGATCCAGTTGCAACAGAAGCACTTTTTGCAGGACAGGTTGGATATATCATCACCGGCATCAAATCAGTGCGAGAAGCACGCGTTGGAGATACTGTTCATTTAGCAAAATTACCCGTCATCCCATTTCCTGGTTTTAAACCAGCAAAGCCAGTTGTTTTTGCTGGACTTTTTCCGATCGACAGCGAAGAATTTGAGGCAGTAAAAGATGCAATTGACAAACTTACTTTAAATGATGCAAGTGTTACGGTTGAAAAAAAATCTTCTGTTGCTCTTGGACTTGGTTTTCGTTGTGGATTTCTTGGCCTTTTACACATGGATGTTTTCAAACAACGACTCGAACAAGAATATGGCTTAACTGTTATTGCAACTGCACCAAGCGTACTTTACAAAATAAAATTAGAACATAAACAAGAGCTTATTGATGTTGAAACACCATCTGAATTTCCTGACAGTGGAAAAATTGAAGAAATCTATGAACCCATTATTAAAGCAACTATTATTGTACCGCAAGAATATCTTGGAAACATTTTAACTCTGTGTCAGGAAAAACGCGGTGCACAACAGTCACTTTCATATATAGACGAAATACGCGTTATTGTAACATACCTGTTGCCAATGGCAGAGGTTGCAACAGATTTTTATGACGAACTTAAATCAGTAAGCTCAGGATATGCATCATTTGATTATGAAGAAGCAGGTTATCAACCTTCAAAACTAGTTAAAATGGATATTTTAATCAATGGAAAAGCAGTTGACGCATTATCCGTTATTGTTCACTTTGATAAAGCATATCACATCGGAAGAGATCTTGCAGAACGATTAAAAAATGTTATTCATAGACAACTTTTTGAGGTCATAATTCAAGCAGCAATTGGTTCAAAAATTATTGCCCGTGATCGTGTTGCGCCTTTACGTAAAGATGTTACTGCAAAATGTTATGGCGGAGATATAACCAGAAAAAGAAAATTGCTTGAAAAGCAAAAAGCTGGTAAAAAGAAAATGAAGCAAGTTGGGAATGTTGAATTACCACAAGAAGCATTTATAGCAGTTCTTAACAAAAAAAATTAGGAGTAGCATGGAGCTTAATGAATTGCAACAAAAAGACAGTCAAAATAATTTTTCAGGTAATATTTATATTTTTTATGCATGCGATGTTGGCGACGACATAAATATCGATGGTATTGAATCTATGCGAGCAATAAAAAAAGTCCAGCAAAAAATTCGCAAGTATTTCAAAAATTATCATGTACCGCTTGCCGTTACTCTACCTTCAGAAAATCATTCTCAATGCATAAGCACAAAAATTAATAACTTTGGGGCATTATCACTGATTTATAAAATTCCTTTTTCAAAACCACTCAAAGAACTTCATAAAACCTTTGGCACAATTACAGAACGATGCATCAATCAAGCAGAATTTGATACCAGAGCACTCTACAAAAAAATAGAACCCCACATTACGCATCCCTATTTTTCAAATATGAATACGTGGTATGCGCTTATTCAGATCAATCCCCAAGTTAATATTAACCTTCAACAACTTCAAACAGAACACGGGGGAACCATTGCATCATTGTTACGTTTTGAAACAGAAAAGCTTTCTGAATACCAAATCAACGATATTTGGAGAGCAGGAGTTGGATATTTCCATAATGATCTTATTCTTGTTGATACTGATGCTGCATTTATTTATGACAATAATTACGATGACCTTATTGATTTATTTGAGTTTGCAACGATTCAAAGTCTTGAATTACGCTATTTTGATAGAACGCTTGACCAAAAACTTAATGCTATTTATGAAGGACGCGTAAAACAATTTCCAACACACGCATACATTCCACTGATTGGTGCTTTTATGGATAATCCAATTGATCAATTAGGAAAAATGAAAGTTGACATTTCAGTCATCACAGAACGACTTGAAAGCACGATAAAGCTTGCAGGAGAACCCTATTTATCAGAAATCTATGACCATCTTGTTGAAAACTTGGACCTTAAAAGCTGGAAAGAGTCAATTGATCGCAAATTAAAAATTATCGAATCAGTTCAACGTGATTATCAACACAAAATCGAAACAAGCAGAGAAGATCTTGTCTCCTTACTTATTCTTATTTTGATTTTTATCGAAGTATTATTCGCCTTTAAACGATAATTATTAATAAAATTAGACACGCGGCAGGAGCTTGCCTTGCAATAAACGAAACGATTTTAATTGAGATTGATAATCATTTAATTTCTGCAATATGGATTCAAGACGTTTTTTTTCATTGTCAAGTGACCTAGATTTTTCCACTATCAAAGGGAATATTCGGGACGCCAAATATAATGATGACCCTATTAATAACAAGCCCACACAATTAGTTTTTGAAAATCTTTTAAATTGATCTTTTTTTTGATCACTTTCAATCGATGCTTTTAAACAAAAAAAACTTAAAAATAGCTGCAATAAAAAAACAGGCTTAATTATTAAAAACTTAGTTTTCATATGTATCACTGAGCAACACTTACTTTTGCAGGCCGAAGAACTCTTTCTTGAAAAAGATACCCTTTTTGAAGAACAGAGACTATTAACCCTGATTGAACTCCCGAATCAGCGACATACATAACGGCTTCATGAATCTCAGGGTCAAAATGAGTTGAACTTTCAATAACTGAAACATTGTTCTGTTGCAAATATTTTTCAAAAGCTTTTTTTATTAATAACAACCCTTCTTGATTACTTTTTTCTGCTTCAAGAGCGCGTTCAAAGTCATCAACAATTTCAAGAATAGGCCTTAATAATCGAGTCGATATCTCAAACCTCATTGATTCATACTCTTTTGAAGCACGTTTACGTACATTATCAAAGTCTGCAGCCAATGAAAAATATCGCTGTTTGGCCTCTGCTAACTCTTTTTCTAATTGATTAATAACCAACTCATTATTTTTTGCTGACTCTAAATTGTTTACTTCTTCTGGGTTCATTGATAAACCTTATTGTTTTTTTAAATAAATTTATTGTATATTTTATCATAGTAATTATCATTCAGCAATAAAGATCATCATCCTATTAATAAATAAGAAATATAAAACTATGCATTTTTTTTGTGTATTATTAAATTGCATTATCTTTTTCAACAGTACTCATTTGTCTGGAAATCATTTTGCACCAAATTACTGGCCAGAAGAACCTCGTCTTGAAAAAGAATGGCTTACATCCATTGATATTCAACAAGGGCACATTGCCGCATATAAAGAATACAAGAAAAACGGAGAACTTGTTCCCCTTTTTTCAATCATCCCATCTTTAAAAGGTCCACAAAAACTATCAGGGTATGATTTATATATTAAAGGATACCAAAACCTTATCAAAGGCTTTTTTATCTCAGGGGGAGCAACCTACCAATCATTAAGAATTGCAACCCAATCAGATAAACGATTTTTAAAAAAATGGAGCGACCTTGTTTTTCAAGCTGGCTGGACTTATAGTTATAAAAACACTGTTGAACTTGATTTTATTGATTATACCATAAAAGCCGGATTTTATAAACCAGACCCTTCTGTTATTATCAATGAATTTGACCGCTCCTTTAAAACAAATTCTGGTGGAATTTTGAGTGGACAAGTCAGTATTGGGCTTTTTGAATGGTTAACTATAGGATTTAACAGCGAAGCAATCATTGCTCAACAAGGTGATAACCCTACAAAAGAAGCACAATCGTTTGTTAATGGAAATATAATAACACTTGAAACGTTTATTAAAGCAGATCACGTAGCAAAAGGATTTTCATGTGGACTTGGCTATAGCTTTTGTCATGAATTTGAAAAAAGTTCAAAAAATATCTTTGCATCAACCCAACACAGCATCCATCTTATGCTTGAATATGATTTCACAAAAAAACAGGCTCTTTTTGGTCCACGAATTGGTTTTATATTAAACACGATTGTTGGAGGAAAAAATTGCATAAAATCATCTATCACTCAAGGATCAATAGGACTAGAAATAGCTTTTAATCATTAATTGTCGATACATTTACGACAATTAATGATTGCCAGAGGCGCAACTGAATAATTATTAATTGTATAAGCTCAGGAGTCAAAGCAGTTTCTGACAATCGATCGATAAAATGAACAATGCGATTTTTTATGTAAACCCAAAAATGAATATCTTCTTCCATTGATGAAATCAGCTCTTTATAATCAAACAACTGATTCAACATTACTAATCTACCCAAAACTTCACATAATGCACCGGTCAATTGAACAGTATTTGCGTGAGCATAAAAAATATCATGTTCTTTTATAAGCAATTCAGTTGCAATATCTAATGAATGAACTAAATATACAGAATTATGAACAAGCTTTTGATACTCATTAGCAGACAAAATCTTTATTGCAAAAAAAGCTATAATAAAAATCATTGTTAGTTGCTTCATAAAAATGACCCTACGCCTATTACATTACTTATCACAACTCTAACAAATTTATTTTCTATTTGTAAATAAACAAGGGGGCTTGCTTAAAAAGAAAGACAAAAAGCCTATAAAACTTGTTATCTTTCTTTTTAATATTAAACAAACAACATTATGGATTAAAAGGGTAACTCGTCCTCAAAAGGCGGTTGATCATTAAAATCGATTTCACCAACAGGTGAAAACTGTGCAGATTGGTTAATGCGAGGCATATCATTATTCTGAACAGTTTTTGAAGCTTTTATTTTTTTTTCTGCTTTGGCAAGCTGCTCCATAAGTTCCCGCTCAACCTTATTATTGGGATTCATTGTAACAGGCTCTAATGATGCATCAGATCCATCAAAAGCCCCATGAGAAATCGTGTCAGAAGCTGTATCAGTTGCATTTGTCCCTAAAAATAAAACTCTGTCTGCAACGATAGAATGCTTTGAGCGAGTCCCACCGGTTTGATCTTGCCAAGAATCAAACTTCAAACGACCCTCAACAAGAACAGGGCGACCTTTTTGTAAATATTGACGGCAACTTTCTGCCTGAGCACCCCACACGTCAACATCAATAAAACAAACCTCTTGAACAACCCCGGCCGATGATTTATTTTTAAATTGACGATTGGTAGCAAGACCTAAACGACATACAGCTTGTCCTGATGCCAACTGTTTAAATTCTGGATCTCTTGTTAAATTACCAATTAAAACGACTCTATTGTAACTTGCCATAATGGTATTCCCCATAAATTAATATATCTTGATACTAATAATCGAAAAAATTACATTGAAAGCTGATAATTTTGTTTCATTTTTTTTAAATAAAACTTTATTAAATCTAATGATTTCAACTTTTTTAACTGCATAATATCATGATGCAATCCGCAAAGCCCCTGTGAAGAAAGAACCTTTTTGCCCTCATACATAAGCAACAATTCAAGATACACAATTTTTTTTGACTCATGTAAATCAATTGTAAATTTATTATATAATTCTTTTTCAAACAACTCAAACGCCATTGCAAAATCAGCAAAAGCATTTTTCTTAATTATTTTTTCAACGGAATAAGCACAGTAAAAAAAGATTGAAATCATTCCCAATTCTCCAATCGCTTGAAGACACTGTCCAGTACTCTGAATAAAAAATTTTGCTATAGAAACATAATATTTCAATATACCTTCTAACTCAGATAATGCTTTTGATCCTATCAAAACCTTCTCTTTGCATTGAGAAAAACAATCAACCCCAACCTTCAATAAAACATCACATGCATAAAAAAAATCTGCAAACTTGGAAACTGGGTAATAAGACTTTTGATATTCTAATTGTTTTTTTGCAAAATAATTTAGGTCAACGGGTATGTCTGACATTGTGTTTTTTGTTAAAAAACTGATTTTAAAATCAGTAATGCTTTTAAAATCAGTTATGAAAGAATTGCCGTCAATTAAAAAATCCTTTTTTAGTAAAGCAATTCGCCATAAAAAATAGCTCTTAACAGTTATTAATAAACCATAACTCATCATTCCCGCTATAAAAAATCGGTTACGGGTGTTTTTCACCTGATTTTCAAGCCAATCTTTTACCATAAGCGTATCCCATCGATATAAGCCTTGAACTTGGCGCCTATAATGCAAAAAAGCATTAAGTAAATCTTGAAAAACAGATTTTGCTTTGGTTGAACAATTAACCTCAAAACCAAAAAACTGTTCTAACCTTTGAGCAACCTGAAGCAATGTTTCTTGATTAGGGCTTTCTGTATCATCTAAAAAAGCCGCTATCGTTTGAAGCTCAAAAAGCTTTTTATATCCATATTGACAAGCTCTTTTTGCTAAAAAATAAGTATCATTCCCCATAAAAAAGTATTTTTTTTCACTTTTTTCATGATACCTAATTAATAAAACCAACAAATCAGTTGAATATCCTATGATTAAGCGCATTAAAGAATGCAAAAGAATATTTTTTAATTTTAAATAGCTTACCTGATCAAGAGCTAAAATAGACTCGATAAAAAAATTTAAATCTTCAGGATGCAAACACGCTTTCAATTCAAAAAGGCAATCATTCTCCTTTTCATTATTTTGATCGATCGCTTTTGATAAAAAAAAAGCAGCCTTATTGCCAACATTTTGCACATCAGCATACTGCAACAACGCCGTAGAATTAAGAGGAAAGCACCATATTAAAAAAAAAGTAACTTTAATTATTTTAAAAATAACTCTAACTCCGATTCAATTGTAATTAGTTTTTCTTTTAAACGTAATGCTTCTTCAATTTTTTTATTAAGAAACTGTTTATCTTTGCTTGCTAAAGGATTATTTTTTTCGCTGGTTGCAAAAGAAAAAAAATCTTCTTGCAGCTGATCATGAAACTTAGCTAATCGACCTAAAACAGATGCCATTTTAATTTCAACATCAGGAATAAGCCGCATAATATCAACACGCAATGAGCACAAGGTATCTTGAGATTGCTTGACAGAGGAACTTTTTCGCTCTGCTAAAAATTCATTTGTACTCACACAATTAAAAAAAATTAATCCATATAAAAAAAACTTTTTCATACTTTCAATCTCACTTAATTAACTTGGTAAACAAAGCCCCATAAGAAACCGCACTTGCAAAAATCACCATAAAAACAGGTGCTCCTACATATAAAACAGCATAACCACATTGATCTTTATTAAGAAGTAAAAATAAAACAAAAAAAAGTTGCCCACACATACTTGCCTTTCCCCACAACAAAGGCCTAACTGTTACAAGAGCACCTTTTGCGCAGAGATACAAAGAACAAATAACTTGTAGCGCTTCTTTAAAAATGATAAACAATCCAATAATTTTAAATGGGATAGGCATTTCAATTGTTTGCAATAAAACCCATATAACACTCCCCATTAATAATTTATCAACAAATGCATCCAGAAATGCCCCAAAACTTGTTTCTTGATTGTAATATCTTGCAATAAACCCATCAAAAAAATCTGTAAACCCAGCAAGAATGGTATAGCAAAAAGCATAATGCCATGATCGAAGAATTATGGCATTGCATATTGGAATGGCAAGCCACAATCGACATAAAGTAAAACATGTTGCAAGGGTCATATTTTTGCATAAGAAGTTTTTTATTGTAATAATGGTTACGTTAGCAGATTTTGCAAAAAAATTTTTATATAAATAAACGGTCGTAAAATATGTTGCACAAGAAAGAGTAAAGTAACGAGCATAATAAAGAAACTTTAATACATACAAATAGGTCATGATACCTCCGGCAAGTCACCTTCTATCATTCCAGAACCAACACAAATCTCTCGATCATAAAAAACCACAAACTGTCCTGATGCAATTCCTTGATCGGAACCAACAATAAAAACAGCGGCTTGATTAGAATTATTTTGCAATAAAATTTTTGCCATATACTGAGCTTGACCATGTCTCATTTTTACAGAAAGAGACATCTCTGGCACTGGCTTAAACCCACTCATCCAAGAAAGACCTTTAACCAAGAACGAGGACCTTGTTTTCTCTGGATCATAATAATTGCGTGAAATGAAAATTTGGTTGCTATGAGCATCCTTTGAGACAACATACCATGGCCCTCCTGACAACCCAATCCCTTGCCGTTGACCTATTGTGTAAAACCAATACCCCTCATGCCTCCCACAATCTTTACCAGTCTCATATTCAATAAATCGGCCTTCCCGTATACCCAAGTGCATTTTTATGAAATCTTTAAATCTAATTTTACCTAAAAAACAAATTCCCTGACTATCTTTCCTGTCTTTGTTTGGTAAATCCCAATTATAGGCATATTCACGGACTTCTCTTTTATATAAATTACCAATTGGAAACATAACTTTTGAAAGTTGTTTTTCAGAAAGTCTTGAAAGGAAATAAGTCTGATCCTTGACCGAATCAACTGCACGCATAAGCCGAAAAACAAAACCCTGACTATCAATCTGGGCATAATGACCTGATGCAATCTTGTCAAAATGCTCAGACTCAACATGATTCATAAACGCCCCAAATTTAATTAAAGAATTACACATTATATCAGGGTTTGGAGTCCTGCCTGCATTTATTTCAGCAATCATATACGCAACAACAGCATCATGATATTCCTTTTGCAATGAAACAATCTTCAAAGGAACATTAATCGATTGACATATTTGCTCAACATAGCCCAAATCCTCTTGCCATGGACAAGTTCCTAAAAAAGAAAGCTCATCTTCAAGCCAAATTTTAAGATAAAATGCGGTTAATTGATGTACGCCCTCTTGGTGCAAACGCATAAGAGCAACAGCGCTGTCAACACCACCAGAAACCAAAACAGCTATTTTCATAAAAATCACATAGGTATATAATGACAGAGAAAAGTATTAGTAGTATAATAATCTAAATTTTCCAAATTGAGAATACCATGCAGATATTTGCATCTTTACAAAAAGCTTTCGATAACTTTTTAAAAAATGAATTTCCTACTCTGTGCATAAGTTCTGAGCAATCACGCTTAACTCTTAATACTCATGAGGGACGCACACAATTTGGAGACCTTTCTGCAATTATTGCACTTCAATTGGCAAAGCAAAAAAAAGAAAACCCAAAAGATATTGCAAATGTTATTGCACATAACTTTAAGCATGAGTCCATTGCAAAAGTAGAAGTCATTGGTATTGGATTTATTAATTTTTTTTTAACTCCCCAAAGTATTATTTCAGCAGCACAGGAACTTTTTGTAAAAAAAGAAACTATTTTTAAAGATACAGTTTTAAATCCACGCAAAATCCTCATTGAATTTGTAAGCGCAAATCCAACTGGGCCACTCCATTTTGGTCACGGAAGAAATGGAATTATTGGTGATGTGCTTGGAAACGTATTAGCTTTTATTGGTCACTCGGTAACAAAAGAGTTTTATGTAAATGACGCTGGTAAACAAATGCAACGGTTGGCTATGTCCCTTATTATCAGATGCCAACAACAATTAGGAATTGCGGCAGAACTTCCAGTAGATGGATACCAAGGAGAATACCTAAAAGAAATAGCACATCAATGTATTAGCGAATACGGAATCAAGGCTTTGGAAAATCCAGAATCATTTTTTGCCAATTATGCTCAAGAAAAAATTCTTAATCAAATCAAAAAAACACTTAAATTATATAATATTGAGTTTGACAATTGGTTTTTTGAATCGACACTTCATGAAAACGGAAGTGTCGAACAGCTTATTTCCCTGTTAATCAAAAAAGGGCTTGCCTATGAAAAGGATGGCGCCTTATGGTTTGGTGCAACAGAATTTGATGACGACAAGGACAGAGTTATTAGAAAAACCAATGGAGAGCTTACCTATTTAGCTGCAGATATTGCATACCTAAAGAACAAATTTGATAGAGGCTATCAGCAGTTAATTATGGTTCTTGGCCACGACCATCATAGTTTTGCCACACGACTTCAGGCAATAAAAAAAGCACTCGATCTATCATGCACACTTGATATCGTCTTGTACCAACTGGTTCGCATAAAAGAAGGATCACAAGATTTTAAAATGTCCAAGCGCTCTGGCAAAATGCTTTTTTTAGAAGATGTTATTGAAGCGGTTGGAAGTGATGCGGCACGCTTCTTTTATAGCCATAAAAAAGCTGATGCACCACTTGAATTTGATTTAGAACTTGCGCTTAAAAAAACGGATGAAAACCCTCTTTTTTATATTCAATATGCATATGTTCGGATTAAAAGCATTCTTAAAAAAAGCTTTGAGATAAGCAGCTTAATCAATATTAATGAGCAAGATGCGCTTTTTCTTGAAGAATCAGATTTTTTATTACTAAAGAAAAGCTTTTCACTTGGAAAAACAGTTGAGCAAATAGCAGAAACTCTTCAGCCCCATACTTTATCATTCTATGCGATCGAACTTGCACAAGCCTTTCATGCATATTATGCAACACATAAAATTATTAATCTTGATAACATCAAATTGTCTCGAGCGCGCCTCCTTGTATTACATATTGTAAAAACCAATATAAGCATCTGTCTTGATTTATTGGGACTTTCAAAGCCAGAAAAAATGTAGCCGCATAAAATTGTTGCTTTTTTCTCACGCTTTCAATTAGCATAATACAGATTGAATTTAAAAATTTTATTAAAATGACTAATTTTTCAAATGGGATAATACTGTTTTTTGCTTTAATGCATCAGTCAATTTTTTTATGCATAGGAATATATGAATCAAAACATATTGGCAAGGGGATTTATCCTATGCCAGAACAAATTATGATAAAACTGAGTGGTATTTTATCAGATACTGAGCGCCAAAAACTTATAGATTACTTTACCATGCAAAGCACAACCAAAAATAAATTAGACACTGAACACATTCTTGCATTACTTGAAAACAATAATGATACTGCCGCAATTAAATGGTGTATTGAAAATCATATTGACCTTGTATCGATTTTAAATATATCATTGTTGCGCCACACAATGATTAACCCTGAAAAAAAATTTAGCCCTTGGTTTTTAAAAGAAGTGGCTCTTTTGCCTGTTGTATGCGGATGCCTAAGTAATTGTCTTATTAACCCAAAAATTTGTCACAATATCGCTTATTTAATTTTTCTCATTGATCAAATTGAGCGCAATCATCATCGCATTGAAACAGAGAATGATCATCAACTACTTACTGATGCGCTCATAGTTATCAGCGATCAATTAAAAAAAGTCCAAAAAGAAAGCTCCCACATACACAAAAAACTTATTGCTCAAGCAATTGAAAAGCTTATTTTAATTCAAAAAATTCATACTCTGAATTATCAAAAATACTATAAAAACCAGCCTTGCCCTTGACAAAATAGTTTCAGTTTGTCATAATAAAATATATAAAAACAATATTTTTTAAAAAGGAAATTACAGTGAGTCATTTAAAAAAATTGTTATTAATCACGTTTTGGATATTTGCAAGTATTGAAAGCAGCAGTACTGGCGCACAAAAAAAATTAAAACAAAAAATTCAAAGACCAAATAAAAAAATAGTAAAAGAAGTTGAACAAATTTTTACAACAGATGATCAAAGCCAAATAGCAAAAGAAGTAAACGATGTACAACTTCTTGCACAAACCCCTGAACAAAAGCAAGAAGTTGCGCAGGCCTTACAAAAAGAAATAGTAAAACAAACCAAAGAAATCAAAAATGATTTGGAAAAAGATAACAAGAGTATACCTAAATATATAGAATATATGGATGCTCTTGATATCATCAAATCAAAAAAAGAGCTTTCAGAGATAAAAAAATCAAGCTGGACAGACAGTTATATTATCAAGCCATTGACCAAAACATATCGACTCTTTTTGCGTGTCTGGGACCAAAAAAAGTATGCTGAACTTCTTGAGACAGAACGAAAGTCACTTGAACACGCACTCAACGTTCAAGCACACAACAACATTATGCTGTTATATGTTGCGCTTGATCTTGCAACAAAACAACAAGATCTTAACATCGAACACATGTTTAAAAAAGACAATTTTTATAAAACAATGATACATGCCTTTGAAGGCGGTGCGCTTTTTGCTTCAGATATTCAATTGTCAAATAAAGTGAAAGATTTGATAACAGAATTGAATATGCTCATAACTCAAAACTTTGAAAAAATAAGCACCAACAAAGCTATTGTTCAATCAATATGGCAGATGAATGAAATTCTTTGGGAAACACAACATCCAAGAGAAGGCTACAGGATCAAACATGGCCTTACACCAGAAAAAGATATTAATTATGATTGGTTTACCATTAAAGACCTCTGCGAAAAAGCTGCCAAAAAGAATGGACAAAAATTAGTTGAAAACAAAGAGTCATATACAAAATACCTTCAAACATGGATCTTGCAGCCAAAAAATGTTGCCAAAGTTGGTTTTGCAATCGCTGCAATTGGGGGACTTTATATCTATGGACCTGCAGTGCCTGCATGGCTCAAAGAGTATTCAACAAGCTCAATTGGATCAATAAAAGGTGCGCTTTCAAAAGGATATAACGCAACAATCTCTTCAGTCAAAAATTTGTGGAATACAATTTTTGGACACAAAACCCAAGAAATGCCTAACTCAAAAGAAACACGAATGGATGCACAACAACAGCAGTCAGATCTTGATGATTATTTTATCCAACAAGGAACGCAAGATGCACAAGAAATTGAAAGAAAAGATATAGAATTTAAAGAAAACCTAAAAGACCTAGAATTCCAAGTTTCATTAGACAGAGCCTTTGATTACACTGATGAAAAATATAAGCAAATTAAAGCAGAAGATAGCCATGGCTTTGAATGGGGATGGCATGCAGATGACCTAGAAAGACAAAAAGCTTTAGAACTCAAAAAGCAAGAACAAATTGAACGCGAAACACTTAAAGAATATCAACGCAGCGCCAAAAAAGCAGATGATTTTGAACAAGAAATTGAAGCTAATTTGATAATTCAAAAAGATGCAGAAATAATAAAAGATCTTATTGAAAGAGACGAGACTCAAACAAAACCTGGATCTGAATATGAAACCGCAGAAAAAATAAAATTCAACCCGACAAGCACACATAACCTAAGGCAAGAAATAACTGATAAGGCCAACACAATTATAAAAGATAAAGTAGAAGCTGTTTTCAAAGTACTTCAAAAAGAACACCCTACAAAAAATGTTGATCTATTACGTTTAGGAGCCGCACAAATAGTAAGTGATGAAGCTAAAAGTATTGTATTTAACCAATCACACAATAAGCTTGCAACAGATACTTTTGATGCACTTGAAAAAGGACACTCTGAAATATCAGATACCATTATCACTCATGGATTTTCTGTCAAACTCAATATTGGCGGGACAAATCGCCGCTTAAAAAAAATAGAAACTGAATTTAAAAATCTAGAAAAAACATCTCCAGAAGAAATACTTTATAAGTGGAAAAACAAACAATTAAATCATCAAATACAATCACACTAGAAATATAACCAATAAAAAAATTACATAACCAATCATAAAGCCAATTGCCAAATTTTCTATTTCTGGCAGAATTAATAATATATCATATTATTATGCTACAAAAGGAATTTTCATGGCAACAATCGATAAACAGTTGATACAAGAACTTCGTGATAGAACCGGGCTTGGAATGATGGACTGCAAAAATGCACTTGAACAAACCGGCGGAAATGTTGAACAAGCAATTGAGTTTTTGCGAAAAAAAGGCTCATTGATGGCAGCAAAACGTGCTGGCAGGACAACTGCTGAAGGAATTGTTCATGCCTACATTCATCCAGGTGACCGCATTGGTGTGATGATTGAAATTAATTGCGAAACCGATTTTGTTGCCCGAACAAAGGATGTTGCTGAATTTGCAAAAGATTTATGCATGCATATTGCAGCAACACGCCCACTCTATCTTGACTCATCATCAATAGATAGTGCATATCTTGAAAAGGAAAAGGAAATTGTAAAAGAACAACTGATCGCTGCAAAAAAACCGGTTGCCATGATTGATCAAATTATGCAGGGCAAATTGAACAAAATTTATTCTGAAATTTGTCTTTTAAATCAAACATTTGTTAAAAATGATCAACAAACAATTCAAGATATTTTAACACAACTCATTGCAAAAACTGGTGAAAATATCGTTATTAAAAGATTTTCTCGATTTGAAATTGGTGCTTAAATAATATACCCCTTTGTAAGGAAAAACGATGCAAATCAAAGATATTATTTTAGAAGAAAATAACGTTGAAAGTTTTCGTGTTCCAATGGAAGCAGAAATGCAAAAAACCATTAAACATTTGGAACATGAACTTGTAAAAATCAGAACTGGAAGAGCTCACACTTCCCTTGTTGAAGACCTTCAAGTTGAGTATTATGGACAAAAAATGGCGCTTCGTGCGCTTGCTTCAATTGCAGCCCCTGAATCACGACTCATTACCATTCAACCGTGGGATGTGGCAGCTTTTGGGCCAATTGAAACAGCCATTTCCGAATCAGATCTTGGACTCACTCCAATTAATGATGGAAAAATAATCCGCTTGCAACTTCCTCACATGACAACAGCCCGTCGCGAAGAACTGGTTAAATTACTTGGAAAAAAAGTTGAAGAATGCAAAGTTGGCATCAGAAATGTACGAAAAGATTTTCATAATCTCATTCGAGATTCAAAACAAGGCAAAAAAATATCTGAAAATTTCTTCAACCGGCTTTCTGACATCTTGCAACAAGTAACTGAAAAATTTTACCAACTCGCAGAAACGCATGGCAAAAAGAAAGAGACCGAAATAACGTCAGTTTGAAAAATTTTTTTTTATCGAATTGTTGACGTTTTCTTTTTGAATTTATTAAAATGCATATAAAATCTCAAGGGAAATTATATGCATTTTGTTTTTAATGCTTTTTTATTAATTTTTTTAATAAAAGCCTTTTTACAAACAACATCACTGATTGGCTGCAACCATCGATCACCCCATCAAATTGTTGTCATTAAAAAACTTGTTGCTGATATGTTTGAAAAAGTTCCAGACTTTTTTGATGTTAATGCTATTGGTGCGGCTCCAGAAAAACAAATGTGTCCACGGGATCATCAAGCAATTTACAATGAAACATTTTGTTTAATACTTGATGAAGAAAAATTTTTCAAGGTCATATCTCCTCGTATTAAAAATACACGCGATAAAGAGGTACATTTTAAATTAAAAAAGGATAATGGCATTATTATTAATAATCAAGATCCTCTTTCAAAAGCTATTCCAGCATTCAATCAAGATATACCTATAATAACACTCTTATTTCCTTGGCAGGGTTATTCAATCGGAACGCAATTTGTTACACAAAATTTCAAAAAAACCGATGAATATCACTCAGTCATAATTCCTGATTTTCAAAAAAATAGCATAAAAGAAGATATCATCCCAAACTCAATGACAACTGAAAGCCTAAAAAACCAGGACCCAAAATTAAAATTTGCTGAATGTATCAAAGCAATAGTTTCAAAAACAATATGCCTTGCAAACTACACGATGCCCTATGTATGGGGAGGCACAAGCTTTATTACAAATCACAATGATCATCCTTTTTTTTTAAATTCTGATGATAACAACTGGCATCTTAGTCGAATAGATAAAAGTTTGCCTTATAGTGGATTTGACTGCTCAGGGCTTATTTGGCGAGTATTAAATATGCTTGGTCAAATAGACTTTCCATGGAGAAATACCTATGAAATGGCAGGAAAACTAAAACCTGTTGATTCATGTTCAAAGCTAGAAAATGGTGATCTTTTATGGTTTCCAGGACATATTGCAATAATTATCGATAAAGAAAAAGGTAAAATGATTGAAGCTCGTGGATACACATCTGGATACGGCAAAGTCCAAAAAATTAAACTCGAAAAATATTTTGCAACTCTTAATCAAAATAAATTTGAAAACATTGATGATTTTCCAACACTATTTAGACATAAAAAACAAGGTAAACCTATTTATATCCGGGATGCACAACAAAAAATTAAAAAAGAACCGATTGCAAAATGGTCAATTCTTTCAATTACAGAGAGTTGATAATATATTTTAGTAAGTGTTATAAAAATGTTATTTTTATAACACGCTTATGATATAATTGAATGAAAAATATGCTTAATAATTATTTAAAAAAAATATTAATTATTGTTTTTATTACTTCATATTCAACTGATATTTGTACATCCAATATCTCGTTTTTTTCATTAATTAAAAAAGCTTTCAACTCTCTAACTTTTAAAAAGCCTTCATTACGCATTAATCGACGCTGGATAGGAGTTGGTGCATTATTAATTGGAGGTTATGCTGCGTGGAAATATGTTAGCAAAAAAATTTATTCACAGAAAAAAACAAAAAACCTAATTCAAGAAATTGATTCACTTGGACAAAAAAAAATTAAATGGAGAAAGACCCAACAAGAAACTCCTGATTTAAGTGATACATTCAATAAATTTAACAATGCTGAAGAACGGTTTCAAATTAATGATGTTGTCAAAATAATTATCGATGATGATAAAACGATACAAATTGACAAAGAAACCTATGCGGAAATAATACCAAAACCTAAAAAGCTTGCAAATTCAACATTTAATCTAAATAGTCTTGGAATTATCAGAAAAATAATAGCAGATAAACTTTTAATTGAAGTATGCTTAAAAAAGAATAATATTCAAAATTTTTCAAATTATTTTATTATCAAAAAAGAATACGTACAAAAATGTAAACTTGATAAAGTACCAAATAAAGTACCAAAATTAGAAAATGGCACTCAAATCAAAATTGAACTAGAGCCTGATTATTTAAAAAACGAGCTATCTGCAAACAAACTCAATGAAACATTCCAAAACACCTCGTGGTACAAATATCAAGAAGATTTATATGATGAAAATTTTGATAATCAAAAATATTACATTGCAACAGCAGACAACTTAAATCGATATAACAATACGATTGACGCAACTCTTTATTTGCATTGGAGAGAAAAAATAACACCACCTCCTTTACCTATTACGATAAACAAGGATAAGGCACTCATAATTTATGACCCAAGAACAAATGCTCCCGTTGTTCAATAATTTTTTAAATCCCTTTTCTTTTTTAAAAAAAATGTTACAATTTTTTTTGAAGCAAAAATGGGCTGCTAGCTCAATTGGCAGAGCAACAGACTCTTAATCTGTGGGTTCTTGGTTCGATTCCAAGGCAGCCCACCATATTTTGTGCAAGAGTGGCGGAACTGGCAGACGCACTGGACTTAGGATCCAGCTCCCGAAAGGGAATGGGGGTTCAACTCCCCCCTCTTGCACCAACAAAAAAGGGAGTATCTGTGATATTACAAAAAGAAAGCAGCACGCAATCACCAAGTCTAGAACAAAAAAAAACATTAAATTCATTTCGTTTCTGTAAAGAGCAACTTTCATTTAACCTTACTAATAAATATGGAAGCTATTTTTATGACGCTTTAATTACTGTTCCTCAATCAATAGTTGATCAAATATTTAATAAAGCCGTCAAAAAACAATCTGAAAAAATTCAATCTGTTGGATTTAAAAATACACTTGATGATTATATTTCAGTAACATTTAAACAAAGCCTTATAGAATACACAAAAGAGTTTTTGTTACGATTTTGCGTACTTGACTTTCTCTACGAACAGCTTACTAACTATAAAATAACCTGTTCTCAAGACCCGCGATTATTAGATATACAACTCAATCCAGGACAACCTGCACTATTTACATTTTCAATGAATACAACTCCTGCTATTACACTTCTTGATTGGAAGTACTTTGTTTTTAAAGCTCCACGAAGAAAAAATTATAAAGATATTGATAGACAGGTAGATTTTTTTTTAAAAGAAGAAAGCACGAATCAAAAAAATGCCACTTCTGAAACTATTTCATTATTTGATTGGGTTTATTTTACCATAGAAACAGATGAACCAGTGCTACTTTCTGAATTTTGGATACACATAGCCGATGAAGAAATCTCAACCCCACTGCGAGAACTTTTTCTTGGAAGAAAAAAAGGGGATCAGTTTGTGGTTCACAATACAGGATTTGAAGAATATTTAAGTAGCACACTAATCGTTGAATACCCATTTATTATTACTATTTGCGACATTGTTCCAAATGCGTTTTTTTGTATTGAACTATTTAAGCAATTTTTTAAAATTAAAACACAAAAAGACACGCATAAAAAATTAATTGAAATTTTCTCTTATCGCAACGATCTTTCACAAAGACGTTCAATGGTAGAAGATGCACTTGGATTACTCCGTTCAAGACATGAAATTGAAATTCCTGAACACTTGATTCTTCGGCAAAAAAAACATATCCTAGAGAATGTTCAAGCAAATCCTGACTATAATGTGTATAAAAGACAGCCAAATTTTGAACGATATCTTGATCAACTTGCACTCAAACAATCACAAGAAATAGCCCTTGTTGACCAGATTGCACAAAAAGAAAACGTCATTGTAACACATGATGATATCAAAGGATATTTGAACTTAACAAAGCGCAATAGAACAAAAGAATTTTTATATTTTCCCATTTATCAAAATTTTAAAAATGGGCAAGCAATGCCGCTTGTTATTGGAACAATTAAGCACAATTGCTTGAGAGAAAAAGTAGTAAATTATATCATTTATCACCTAACAAAAAAATAAAAACCCATGCATCAATCAGATTATGATCTTATTATTATTGGTTCTGGCCCTGCAGGGCTAACTGCTGGCATTTATGGCTCACGAGCAAATCTAAAAATACTTATCTTGGAAGGCGAAAAACCGGGTGGACAATTAATGAATACTACCTTTGTTGAAAATTGGCCAGGAAACAAAAGCATTTTAGGGCCCACTCTCATGATGCAAATGCGTGACCATGCAATACATTTTGGCTGTACTATGAGTTCAGAAACAGTAACATCGGTAGATTTTTCAAAACCTCCTTTTTCAATCACAACAAAAAATGGAAAATCTTTTTGCGCAAAAAGTATAATTATTGCAACAGGAGCATATCCAAAAAGGCTTTCTTGTCCTGGAGAATCTATCTACTGGACCAAGGGAATAACATCATGTGCAGTATGCGATGGAGCTTTTTATCCAAATAAAAAAGTTGCAATTATTGGCGGTGGAGATACAGCCATGGAAGATGCGTCATTTTTGAAAAAATTTACGTCAGATATCACCATTGTACATATTAAAGATAAACTCACTGCATCCCATGCAATGCAGCAACGTGTCATTAATGATCCAAGTATAAAGATTATCTATCAAAGCACGGTCAAAGAATTTCATGGCGACAATAACCAACTTACCGCAATGACCCTTTATAACACAGAAACACTCAAGGAAACCGTAATTCCGGTTGATGGAGTTTTTATTGCAATTGGATCAACACCAAATACAAACCCATTTGTAGGCCAAATCGACTTGACAGAACATGGATATATTAAAGTGAACGATCAAGTAAAAACTTCAGTCAAGGGTGTTTTTGCCGCAGGAGATGTTCATGATTATCGATACAGACAAGCAATAACTTCTGCAGGGGCTGGCTGCATGGCAGCACTTGAAGCAGAACGTTATTTATCTGAAACATTTTAAGGAAAAATAGTATGCACAAAAAGTAAGCTACAATATTTCTATTTTTTATTACGTATTCATTTTGCTCTCACAACTTAAAGCCCACAGATAATAATATAGCAAAGCAAATAACCACTATTACTAATACAATACAAAAAAGCCTCTTTGATAGGTCAATAAAAAATCAAGATCAAGAAAATGAACAAATTGTTTATACATTTAAAAATTTAACCTATCAACAAATTGATGCTGCCTTTTTTAATCTAGAAAAAGATATTATTAGTTTTTATCAGTCAATAAGTATTAATAGTATTAACCTAAAGACACATACTGAATTTTTAAAAGCATATTTATACCAGCATCCTTATGTTTTTTCTTCTGTGTGCTTAATTTGCTCGCTTTCAATTGCACATTCAGTCTATGCTCTGATTAATAAGGCAAGAAAAAAGCAATCTTAAATAATGAAAACACTGTTTTTCACTATCATTTACATCGGTAGCTTGTTTTTTTATATCAAAGCAAGTGATAATTTAAAGAACTATTTTGATTATAGCCCTCCACCCATAACGATGAGCCAGGCAGAAATTGATCATATTAGAAAACAAATTCCGTATTTAAAGCAATTAATTCAAAATTCAATTTTTATCATAGAACAACACCAAGAGCTAAAAGAAATTTATGACAAGAATGAAGAACTAAATCGACTTAAACAAATAAAAACATGCATCCAAGAGGTTGATCAAGAAAATATCCCTCAAATTACCCACACAGTCGAAGGACAAGTCAAAGTACTTTATTGGTTAGTACAGTGCTCGTATATTCATCAGCAACTCAAAACCTATTCAGAAAAGCATTCATAAGCACCATTCACAAAAGGCTTTGAATCATTTTTTAATTATTTTTCATATAAAAGTCCCAAGAAGTTGAAAAAAATCCTTTTTTTACTATACTAAGGATATAGGTAGTATAAATTAATAAAGGTGCACCATGTCAGTAACATTATTTAAAAAATCGATCAAAAAACGCTTGAGAAAACATGGTTTTCGTAAACGTATGGCAACAAAAGACGGTCGCAAGATTATTGCTCGTCGACGAAAAAAGGGTAGAAAAGAACTGGCAGTTTCTTCATACTAATTTTTATCTTTGAAGAACCAATCTTTATATAAAGCTATAAGTCGTTTTAATAAATTTGAGATTGAAACATTGTTTTCAATCTCAAAAAAGACATCTTATTCGTTATTTTGGGATTTTCGATTTGCAAAGACCACTGATCCTGTTGGGCGTATTTTGATTATTGCTTCAAAAAAAATTGGGTCTGCTCCAGAGCGTAATAAGATTAAGAGACAGATCAAATCTATTTTTTATGAAGAAAAATTGTATGGTTTTGGATACACATTTATTTGTATCGTTAAAAAGCCCTTGATTCAAAAAAAATTTGAATTCATAAAAAAGAATATGGTGGAGGTTATTCATAATGAAATTGTTAACAAAACTTTTTAATAAAACAATAAGTTGGCTTATTGTTGGATTGAGACCATTGCTTGGTCCCGCTCTTTGTTATTATGAAATTGGCTGTTCTTCATATGCTTTACAATGCCTTGAAAAACAATCTTTTATGGTTGCCTTGTGGCTTATTATCAAAAGAATTTTATCATGCAATCCAACAACTGTTTGGTATAACTTTTTAAAAAAGTCTTTTTTTATGGCTGCTTTTCTATTGGTTGCATCTCCTTGTGTGTTGTACTCCACATCATCACTTGTTACACAAGACATCTCTGTTAATGAATGCAATCCTGAATCTTTACGTTCAAAAGAACTTTTACTACAGTTATTTGCCGCCATTAAAGAAACATGTACATTGCTAAATGCACGTTTTGAACCCAAAGTCTCGGCAACAGCACATGGCCTTTCTGTCATGTGCGAAATTGACGAGCCAAGAACTTATATTATTTTGGCTACAGAAAATGAATCAAAAACAGTTCACTGCTCAATTATTACAAAAGATTTTTCCAAAAAACAGAAAAAACTTATTGAGCAAACAATGATTAAGCTTTTTTGTTCAAAATCCTTATAAAAGTTCACTTCCCATTTCGCTAAGCGCACTACGTTCACTTGTTTCAAAATAGACTGAACCGAACAGTTTTTTGCCTTTAAATCGTTCACTTGCATACACAAGACCATTACTTGCAAAGTCAAGATACGGTGAATCAATTTGATATGGGTCTCCAGCAAGAATAATTTTTGACCCCTCTCCAACACGAGTTACCAATGTTTTTATTTCATGTGGAGTCAAATTTTGAGCTTCATCAATCAAAATAAACTGAAACGGAATTGATCGCCCTCTCATATATGTGATTGCTTCAAGACCAATTTTTTTTCTTTTAACAAGATCTTGGAATGAAAACAATGTTGACAAGGCATCATGTCGTTTTTTCTTTAAATCATGCTTCTTATCTTTACGACCGCCCTTTTCATCTTGACGATTAACCATCGCTCCAATTTGCTCTTCAACTTTTGCAGCATGAGTAATAAATTCAATGTTATCATAAATGGGCAACATCCAACTATATAATTTTTCTTCAAGGGTTCCTGGCAGATAGCCAATATCTCTACCCAGTGGCACAACAGGACGAGATATTAATAATTTTTCATATTCATGATCAATCAATACCTGGTGTAATCCCGCAAGTAAAGCAAGAAAGGTTTTACCTGTTCCTGCAGGCCCAAAAAGACACACAAATTGTATTTCAGGATCCATAAGCAAATTCATTGCCATAAGCTGTTGCGGATTGCGCGGTGCAAGAGGCCATGCAAGACGTGGAGATTGAACCAACTTAAAATTAGAGCCTCCCAAATAACGAAATACCTTATTATTATGAGGATTACTCTTACTTTCAACCAAAACAAACTGATTTTCAACAAGCTGTTCAATTGAATCCTTCAAAGCAGCAGGATTATCAGAACGAAGATCATTTGCAGAAATTTGAATACGAATCCATCCATGATAAAATTCATCTTGAGAAACAGAGTCTTTGATATAGTCTTGAACATCAATTCCAAGACAATCACCTTTAACACGAGCATTTAAATCTTTAGATATAAAATGAACCGCATATCCCTCATCTTTTAATCCAAGAGCCATAAGTAAAATATCATTATCTGGCCCTGCAAGAAACCCCTTTTCTTTGAGTGTATTTTTTTGATCAATGGGAGGAAAAAGCACTTGTACGATTGAGCCATTATCAAGCGAAACACCATCTTTTAAAGAACCATGCTTACGCAATTCATCAAGCAATCGAATTGTTTTTCGAGAATTTCGTCCACGATCTGTGCCCTCATGCTTAAACCGATCCATTTCTTCCAAAACCGTAACCGGAATTGCAACATGCGCTCCATCAAATGAATATAATGCCTTTGGATCATGAACTAAAACATTGGTATCCAAAAGATAAATGGAGCGATCTTTTTTGTTTTTTATTTCTTTTTTTGCTTTTACAGGTACCATGCAACTCCTTTTTTTGATGGCATACAACAAACTGGTACCACTGTATCAAAACCAAGATGGTGAATCTAGGGATTGAAAAAATTACATACAATTGCATAATCAAAACAGACTATAAATCAATGCTCTGTATTAGAAAAAGCCTTTTTATATTGATACAAGATATCACACAATTATTTATTTGATCAAATTAACACAGGGACCAAATCTAAATTAAAAAAGCGTTTTTAAATAACAATAACTTTTATATTATAAATATAACTGTATAATACATTTTCAATATTATTTATTTTTTAATCATGCAAATCAACATTTTTATACCATTGCTTTTTTTTAATCTTTGCGCTTTTTGCTCAAGCAAAATTACCAGCACAAATAGAAAAGAACAAGATACTTATTTTCAACCATTACAACAATATTACACTCAACTTGCAAGATATAACAGATTAAAAAATTTTGATAAAAATTATGTCAATCAAGAACCTGTCAAAGAAAAAAATATAGTTGATCTTGAAATACAGTTTCAAGACAAAGAATATCTTGAAACCTTTTTTAACAAAACAATAGATTATTATAAAAATCAAGATGTTGTGCACAATAAAAAAGATTTAGCAGACAAGTTTTGGCAACAAAAACACATAAATAATGTTATTGCCTTTAAACAAAATTATGAAAAAAATGATCTTAAAAATGTGCAATCAACACTTGAACAAATAAAACTTAACGATAAAAGTAGTGAATCTTATAATACAATTCTTCAAAAACTTATCGATGAAGAAATAAACCCTTTAACAGAAACGTATAAAGAAAGTTATGAATATGATCAAAAGTTACTTTTTAGTTTTCAAGATACCAATAATGAAAACCTAGAAGATATCAATTTAGAAAAACTAATTAATCATATATCTTTCAATTTTTTAAAAACAATTTCTTGTGCTAAAAATGATCCAAAAAAAATAGATTTTTTAAATCAAATTTATAAATGTGGGGCCAACAAATATGAGCCCTTATTTCAAAACGAAAAACCTTTGCAAAACAATATTCATTCACTCTTAGAATCAATC
The DNA here is from genome assembly GCA_964529835.1 of uncultured Pseudomonadota bacterium. Taxonomy (GTDB): domain Bacteria; phylum Babelota; class Babeliae; order Babelales; family Vermiphilaceae; genus CAZGZQ01. The sequence continues at coordinate 295,486 of CAZGZQ010000001.1, read as the reverse complement.
ATTCATAATAATCATCTTTTTACTGGACTTTTTGATTATTATGATGATTGTGCAAATAAAAAATTTCCGGCGATAATTGAGAATGCAGTTAAAGATAATTTGTTAAATGATGTTTTGCAATACTATAGAAAGCAATTAAATTTTTACGTTGAAACAACGCCGGAACAAGAATTGCAAAAAATTCAGCACAATGCCATGACTATTATTTCATTGAATTTAAAACCAATCGTTCAAAAGAAATTTAAACAAAAATATCCGAACAATCTATCTTCTAATGATATATCAGAAACAATTACAACCAGCATCTTTCAAAAAGAATTTCAATTTAAAGATTATCTTACAATGGAAAATTTAATAAACACTATAATAGATAACCTAGAATTTCCTGTAAATCAAGACAGCATTGTTAACCTAATAAATATTTTTCATACTAATCCAAATGGTCAAGATACAAGTTTTGAAAAAAAAGAAAGTATACAATCCCAATCTTTAAAAAAGGATGCAATAAAAGATCAAATAATCGATCCTAAAGACCTTGAAGATGTTGAATACAGATCTAATTCAGAAGAAAGCTTGCAAAAAAATAAAAATAACGGATTTCGACTTGGAGGAGAGCAACAATCAAGTATTTTAATTCCTAAAGAAAAAAACACAGAAATATTCAAAAAATCTAGTAAAGCAAAACTTGAACGATCAACTTCAGAAAATAATATTTCAAAAAAACGACTTAAAACCAAGAGCACCCCTCAATTGTCGTCTAATACACCACACGCTAAAGCTCTTGTATCAAAGGTTGAAATGAAAGATTCTAAAAATTCGGATTCGTCAATCAATAACGCAAAAAAGAGTTCCCCTCATTCCTCTTTTAAAACTCCCCGTGTTATTCTTTTTACAATACTGACACTTGCCAGTTTTTGGTTTGTGGTTACAATATTTAAAAAATTATATCGATTTGTTCGTTAGCCCAAGGACTTTATCGTGAATAAACAAAATAATTGTTCAATCATGCGTCATTCAGCAGCACATCTTCTTGCACATGCTATTTCAGAACTTTTCCCCGATGTTTTGTTTACGATTGGTCCTGCAACAAAAGATGGTTTTTTTTACGACGTTTTACCAAAAAATAATTTTAAAGAGTCAGACCTTCCTCTTTTGCAAGAAAAAATGCATGAAATAGCACAACAAAGTTTACCCATAACCCACACTGCTATTGACAAAGAAACTGCAAAAAAACTGTTTGCAAAAAATCCCTTTAAACTTGAATTAATTGAAGGAATTGAGGGAGAAACAGTTGGGCTTGCACAGCAAGGAAATTTTATTGATTTGTGCAAAGGGGGTCATGTTGAAAATACAAGCCAAATAAAATACTTTGAATTGACCGGAATTTCAGGATCTTATTGGCGTGCTGATCGTAATAATCAAGCTTTGCAACGCATTTCAGGAACTGCGTTTTTAACTCAAGAAGATTTTGATGCATACAAACAACAACGCGCCCAAGCAGAATTATATGACCACCGCAGACTTGGCAAACAACTTGATCTTTTTTCATTTCAAGATGAAGGACCTGGTTTTCCTTTTTATCATCCAAAAGGGAAAGCTATTTTGAATGTTTTAGTCGATCATTTAAAAAAATTTTTACGATTATATGAATATCAAGAAATCACCACCCCATTAATGCTCAGCGATGATTTATGGAAACGATCCGGGCATTATGATTTTTATAAAGAGCATATGTATTTTTCAACCGTCGATGAGCAAACATATGCTGTCAGACCAATGAACTGTCCTGGTGCAATTTTGGTTTATAATCATCGACCGCGCTCATATCGAGAACTTCCATTACGTTTGGCAGAATTTGCACTTGATCATCGCTATGAATTATCAGGTGCAATGCATGGTTTGTTTCGAGCACGTGCCTTTACACAAGATGATGCACATATTTTTTGTCGACCTGAACTTTTGGCTTGTGAGCTGCAATCAACAATTCGACTGTGGAGTGATGTCTGGAAAAAATTTAATTTTAAAGATGTTTTTGTTAAAGTTGCAACACGACCAGAAAAAGCTCTTGGGTCAGTTGAATTATGGAATGACGCAATACAAGCATTGCAAGATTCATTAAATCACGAAGGATATCGGTATGAAATGGCGCATGGCGAAGGCGCATTTTATGGACCCAAAATAGAATTTCATATTCAAGACTCAATGGACCGTTCATGGCAGTGTGGAACTATTCAAGTCGACTTTGCACAACCTGAAAATTTTAATCTTTCTTATATTAGCGAAAATGGGAGCAAAGAAAGACCAGTTATCATTCATCGTGCAATTTATGGTTCTTTAGAACGTTTTTTTGCAATTTTATTAGAACATTACAAAGGAAAGTTACCGTTTTGGCTTTCGCCGATTCAAATTGCCATTTTAAGCATTACCGATGATCAAAAAGAGTATACGCTCAATGTCTATAAAAAATTACACAATCAAGGCATTCGCGTTATAATTGATGAATCATCAGATCCCATTCAAGGAAAAATTAAAACAGCAATTGAACAAGCAATTCCGTGGTCAATTATTATTGGAAAACGTGAAGCAGAAAATGAAACGGTCAGCATTCGTATGGCAGATGGAACTCAAAAAAATGGACTTACACTGCAATCATTATTTGATTTAATTAATAATCATAATTAACCAAAAACCATTATTATCGATTAAAAATAGAAAGAAATCGTTGCTCAGAGTAAAATCACCGATCTGATTAACGACTTTTGGTAACTCCAATTTGTGGACATGAAAATTTGAATGGACAAAGTGAACATAAAGGAGATACTGGTTTGCAAATATTTTGCCCCCACACAACAAACGCTCTATTTATTAATATCCATTGATCTTTGGGAATAATTTTTTCAAGTTCTATTTGTGTTTGCTCAGGAGTTTTTGTTTTTACAAACCCCAACCGATTGCTCAATCGATGCACATGGGTATCAACACAAATTGCAGGAATTGCAAACCCTTCAGCCAAAACAAGGTTTGCTGTTTTTGAGCCAACACCCGGCAAACTCACAAGATCATGATAGTTTGCAGGAACAACAGAATCATATTTTTCAGCAATAATACGCGAAACCAAAATAAGCGTAGCCGCTTTTTTTCTATAAAAACCAACAGGAAAAATCAATTGCTCAATCTTTAATGGATCAAGCATTGATAGAGATTCAGGATCAGATGCAATTTCAAACAAACGACAAGCTGCCTTGAAAGCAACCGGATCTTTTGTTCTCAAACTCAATAGACAAAAAATCAAAACCAAAAAAGGATTTTGTCCAAATTTTTGAACAATGAGCTGTGAGGCAACAGGCAAAAAGTTAAGCGACTCTTTTTTAAGTTGCGCAATAAATACATTAAGGGATATCACATGAAAAACAAAGAAAAACTAGAAAAAATCAAATTTTTATTTTCTATTAGTTTAAAAAAAAATAAATTTGTAAAAAGAATAATATCTGGTAGGCTCCAAATTAACCTTTAGGAGGACCATCAGGATCGCATTTGAAAAAAAGACAATTTATAGTTAAATCTTTAAGGTTCATAAGTACTCCTTTGATTAGCAAAAAGCGCATTTAAATGATAACAGGGCTATGCATGAAAGTCAATTCATTATTCAATATGTTAAATACAATTGATGCTTTTTTTGCACACTCTCATGTTCTTTTAACAATTATTTTCTGTTCTTTTTTGCTAAAATTTATTTTTTTGTTTTTTTTAGTATGGCACTGGCATAAAAAAACTGTGCATATTGGATTTTTATATCAATTAACTATAATGTTAGTTGGATCAAGCTTAATAACTGATAGTGCATGGATTATAAAACTGGTTAGCTTCCACAAATTAATTAATATCTCTTATGATTTGGTAATAACGTGTATAAGAATTGCATGGATATCATTCATACTGCAATATCAATTAATAGGTCTAATTCTTGAAATTATTCTAAAAAAAAATTATAACTTAAGATTTGTATTAAAAATAAATATTCCTAATTTTATTTTTTTAATATCATTTTGCCTTATGTTAATTTTTGATAGAAAAATAAATGCAATTAATGACCGTTTTTGGCTCGAACCTTATTTGCAGCAATTTCTAATGGGATATCTTTCTTTAATTTTTATTCCTATGATTATTAGTACCTGTTTCAAAAAAATTAATCTTGCTCCATTAATATCGCAACGTCAATTTAAAATATTTTTATGGCTTTATGTAATTCCACAAGTATTTTCAGATTTTATTCATATTAATCCATTTGGTAATGCAAATATAAATTCAGTTACTGAAAGTTACACTTTTGTTGCAATCAGTACCATTTTATTAAATTTAATGATTTATTTTTGCGCACGTCATATTATTCAACTACGCTTTTTAAACTTCAAAAAACAGATTGAACACACTAAACTTGATTATCAGTTTGACGAAGTTTTTCAAAAAGGACTCATTGAACTCGGTTCAGTAACAACGGTTGATCAGCTTGGTGAGCATGTTCAGAATTTTTTCTTCAGACTATTTGATATTCCACACAAAGTAATACAAACACACATTCATCTTAATGAAAAAGAAAATCACTCTCAAAGTTCAGTTTGTTCAACGCTTGCTGTTTTTAATTCATATCTTCAAAAAGATCATGATGAAATTATTTTTAGATTTTTTCACAATCATGGTATTGCGATTCGACATGAACTTGAATTTAATAATTTTTATTCGCCAACATCACAAGACACGCTTATACTTGAATTATTATCACAACTAAAAACAGACCTAATTGTCCCCATCATCTACAAAAATTCAATTCTTGGGTATATCTCAATACATGATGAAAAAAATCACCACTATTCATTACTCACTAAATCACAACGAAAGGCAACTATTATTTTTGCAAGTTATTTAGGAAGTTTTGCCTACATACTGCAAAATAAACGACTTGAAACAATAGAAAAAAAAGCCTCTATGATTGAAAATCAGTTATTTGAAAGCAAACAGCGACTTACATATTATCAAGAAGGCATTGAAACGGTTTTACAAGAAATGCAAACAACTATGACTGGTTTGTTTATATATCATAAAAAAAAATTTCACTCATTAAATGAAAATATTTTTAATCAATATCTTTCAAATAAAACCTTTATTGATCACTGTGTATCACTTATTAATCAAAAACAAGGACTTTGCAAACGAGCGATTAAAATAAATGAAACAGAGCTTTATTGCTCCAGTATTGCTTTACCTCACAAAAATCAATTTTTAATCACCGTACAACATCAAACAGTTGCCACCAAAATTCAATCGTTTGCGCTGGAAAATCCAGATAACGCTCATTCTTCATGTGCATTTTATATTTTTGCGACCAAAAAGGGTAAACTCATAGATTCATATTTTCCTTATACAACTGAATCATTTGTACATTTTAAAATAAAGCTTATGCAAATTGCCTTAAACAAAAAGCCAGTCATGCTGTATGGCCAAAAAAATGATTTTAAAAAAATATGTCTTTTAATTCATATGCTCACCAAAGGAAATGAGTATCGCTCTATTGATGGATATACAGCTGCTCAAAACTCGCTTTCTCAATTGCTTTTTGGGGTTCAAGACCTTTATGAAAATAATCAAACTGACAAGGGATTACTTGAAACATGTAACCAGGGAACATTGTCTATAGAAAATATTGGATTAATACCTCATCAAATTCAAGTTGATCTTGCTCACTTTTTATCGTCAGGTACATATCTTCCGTTAAAAGGATTTCATACCAAAACAAGCAGCGCTCGAATTATTGTTTTAAATGAATATGATAATTTTTATTCAATGCAATCGCATGGAATTATTCGAAATCTTGAAGAAATTTTATCTCAACAAACTCTTTATTGCCCACGGCTTGAGCTCATATCTGAAACTGAATATATTAAACTCATTCAAGAATTACTTGAAAAACAACTGTCGTTTCCTCTTTTAAAAGAACAACGCGACCTTATTATGCACTCTTTTTTGATTAAGAGACCACAAAGCATTGCAGAATTTGAAGAACGAATTAATGAAAATCTCGAAACAAATCAGCATTTGTCATATGAAAAAAATTACTATTCAGACAGTAAAGAAACAATACAACAAATTATTGCGCAAGGTAAAAAAAGCCTTAAAGACCCTGAATCGATGCGCATTTTATGGAATAAATTTGACAAGAACCAGTCTTATATAGCATCATTACTTAAAGTACATCGATCATCAGTAAATCGAAGAATAAAAGCCTATAAACTTTAAAAGAGGTTTATGATACAATACGATCAGTGCGCATTTGAAGTTAAACAATTTATCAGCCACTTAAAAACTAAACGTCGATTATCACCACATTCATTACGAGCATATGAATCTGACCTAGATCAATTTTTAAAATTTTGGAAAAAAATTGTACAATTCGATCAACATGAACATTCATTTCGCACTATTATTGAGCGATTTTTGGTATCACTTTTTTATAAAAAAATCTGCAACAATACTATTGCACGAAAATTTTCAACCTTTACTTCATTTATAACTTTTTTAAAAAGCCGAAATATTTTTATAGAAATAAAGTTAAAAAGACCACGTCAAGAAAAAAAAATTCCTTCATACATAACACAGTCAGCATTAATTAACTTGCTTAATACTATGGTAAAAATGCCCATTACAAAGACATCTCATCAATACAGAGATACTGCCATTATTGAGCTTTTATATGCAACTGGAATTCGATGCAACGAGTTAACAAAAATAACAATTCAGGACATTGATTTTAAAGAAAAAACAATTAAAATTTTTGGTAAAGGATCGCGTGAGCGAATCGTTCTTTTTGGTTCAAAGGCATTAGAAAAAATAGAAATTTACTGCAAACTTGAACGCAAAAATATTATTGAGCCAACAGAACCTCTTTTTTTAAACCCACATCAAAAAGCTCTTAGCTGTAGGTCCATTCAAAGAATTATTAAAAAATTTCAAATTTTTCTTCCCTCAAATCAAAAACTCTCACCACACAAAATACGACACTCATTTGCTACACATCTTTTACAAAAACAAGTAGATTTAAGAATTATTCAAGAACTACTTGGACATAGCTCATTAGCAACAACAGAAAAGTATATTCATGTCAGCATAGATGAATTAAAAAAAAATTGTGCAACGATGCATCCACTAGAAAAACCTAAAAAAGATGAGTAAAAAAAGTAAATTAAATTTTTTTTTCTTTTGTATAACAAGTAGCCTTATTATTCTTTGTATACGACTTTTATATTTACAATTATATGCATGGAACTATTTTATTGTAAAAAGTTCTAAAAATTTTTTGCGCGTTAAAACAACAAAGTCTGAGCGTGGTGATATTGTCGATAAAAAAGGCAAAATTTTGGCAACAAATCAATTAGTAAACGATCTTGTATGGAGTGGAACTGGAAATAGAAAGTTCACCGAAGATCAAAAAAATACTCTTGCTTCAATTGAATTGATCACAGGAACAAAACTTGTAGATCTATCTACAATTCTTCGCACAGAAAAAACGCACGGTAAAATTGTTCTCATTAAAGAATTATCACAAAAAGATATCTGTACAATTGCAGAACAGTATCCCAATCATCCAAATATTATAATACAAGGCCGCATACAAAGATTTTATCCTTTTTGTTCATATGCAAGTCATCTTATTGGATATTTGGGCAACGATATAATAGAACAACACTCAGGAAAAATGGGACTTGAGAAATTTTTTGAAACAAATTTGAGAGGAACAGACGGTACCAGCGTTACCACAATTAATTCATTTGGAAAAAACATTGAAAGCTTTGAATTAAAAAAAACACTTCAAGGAGGATTAATCAAAACCACTCTTGATATCGATATACAAACACTTGGAGAATCAATTTTTCCAAATAACCTAACGGGAGCATTGATCGTTTTTGATCCCATTACTGGAGATATTATTACTTCAGTTTCACGCCCAACTTTTGATCCTCACATGTTTCTCAAAAAAATATCATATACCCAATGGAATAGACTTCAAGAAAAATCAACATTTTTAAACCGAATACTTGCATTATATCCACCAGGATCTATTTTCAAATTAATTACCATTAGCGCAGCTCTTGAACAAGGCCTCATCACTCATGAAACAACATGGGAATGCAAAGGATACTCATTTTTTTGCGGAAGAAAATATTGGTGTGCGCACAAAAAAAAACATGGCACATTAACTCTCAAAGAAGCGATTGCAGAATCATGCAATACTTTATTTTTTGAAATTGGAAAAAAAATTGATATTGACATGCTTGCACAATATGCACAGCTTTTTGGTCTTGGACAAGAAACCGGTTTCTTATTTAAAGAACAAAAAGGCGTCGTTCCAACCAGAGCATGGAAACGTTTGGTTAAAGGAGAACAATGGTGGTCAGGCGAAACATTATCAGTTACTATCGGACAAAGTTTTTTACTCGTATCTTTATTACAAATTGTCCGCATGATTGGTGCAATATTCACCGGATATTTAACAAAACCCCGAATTTTGATCGATGAATCGATTGAAACAAGACCATTGCTTATTCAACCAGAAACACTCAACTTACTCAAAGAATCAATGCATCTTGTCATTCAAAAAGGAACAGGTAAACAACTTCAACAAATAAAAGATTTAGAAATATATGCAAAAACAAGTACTGCTCAAACCTCAAGTCTTGAAAAAAGCCTTGCAGATAATCAATTTAAAGAGCATGGATGGTTTGTAACATATTTTCGATATAAAGAAGACAGTCCGATTGTTTTAGCTATTCTTGTTGAAAAAGCAGGAAATTCAAAAGTTCCTACAATAATTGCAAAAAATTTTATCATAGGATACAAAAAACTATATGACCAACGAATGCAAAAAAAATCTTATTCCGATACTAAATAAAAATCAGATAATTTTTAGCATTTTACCCACAACAACATACGCTATCCACGATACACCCCATCCAAACCAAGCGGCAATATCTCTTTGGCGAGCATAACTTTTTTGATTATTTTTTCCATCAAAAACAAGTTCTTGAAGAATTTTTTTTCTAACCGGTATTTCAGTAATAAAACCAACAGGGCCAAAAATAGCATAATCAATACCTGCAGACACCGCTCCTGTTACCGTACACAATGCTACTGTTTTAGATAAAAGAATAGTCAAGTCATCCGAATTATCACGTTTTTCAGAACAAACAATTGATGCAAAACAAAACAAAAAAAAACAAAATGGATTTTTTTTCAAAAACATTTTTAAAATTACCTTATGTATATACCTAACTATAATATCTATAATAAAAAGAGACAATAAAAAGATTAATTAAATTTACTTTTTATTGTCTCTTTTTATTTTTTATAAAATTTTTGTCAGTTATTACTTTTCCAAAGCACTCAACTTTTTGCTCAAACGACTCACTTTGCGGGCAGCAGTATTTTTATGCAATACCCCTTTACCTCTTGCACGAGCAATAACAGACTCAGCCTGAACGAAAAGCTTTTTTGCGCTATCATAATCAGAAGATGCAATAGCATCCATAACTTTTTTGATCGCTGTCTTTAAAGATGATTTTCGAGAAACATTCAACGCATTTCGCTTGATAGCAATTTGAACACGTTTTTTTGCAGATTTAATTTTTGGCATATAAAACTCTTATACTTTGATTAAATTACTTTTTTTACTTTTCCTGCTTTTACACACTTGGTACAAACTTTACCTCGATGAACATTTGAACAACCACCTTCAACGATGGTAAATCTCATCGAATGAACATTTGGATAAACCCAACGCTTTGTTTTGTTGTTTGCATTACTAACGTTATTGACAATCTGTGGCTTTTTACCACAGAGCACACAGATACGAGCCATGAAAAATCCCTTAAGACAATAAACCCTGCATATATTTCATATTACTATAATAAAAATTTTGAAAAAGAGCAACCCCTCTTTATGGCATAAATCGATGATCTGTTCGAGCCGTAATTTGCAAAAGTTGATAAATTTCAGCTGCATATAAAGTCTCTTTTTCCAAAAGAGCTGCAGCCAACATATCTAACTTATCACGATTTGCCATAAGAAGCTGTTTTGTTTTTTCATAACAACGAAGAACAATCGCTCGGACCGCTTCATCAATTTTTTCATTTGTTTTCTCAGAATAATCTCGATCATCAGGATTATAAACTATTGTACCAAGTTCTGCAGGCCCCATACCATACAGGCAAACCATACGTCTTACAATATGAGTCGCCTTGAGAAAATCACTATATGCACCTGTCATTAATCGCTTAAACACAAGCTCTTCTGCAGCTCTGCCTGCCAAAGCTACAATAATTGAAGCTTCCATCTCTTCCAAAGAAGACATGTACTTTTCTCTTTCAGGCATTGAATGAGTCACGCCAAGCGCACCTTTTGTTCGCGGAATAATTGTTATTTTATGTAATGGATCAGCATATTCTGGCTGAAGTAAACTTGCAAGACCATGCCCCGCTTCATGATAAGCAGTAATTTTTTTGTCCTCATCTGTCAACATAACGCTTTTAAGCTCTTTACCAAGCAAAACCTTATCACGCGCCTCTTCCAAATGATGAACAGTTACTGAATCTTGATTAAGTTTTGAAGCAATTAGTGCTCCTTCATTCATTAAATTGGCAAGATCAGCCCCTGAAAAACCAGGGGTGCCACGTGCAATTTTTTCAAGATCAACACCCTCTTGCATGATAATTTGACTTGCATGAACAGCTAAAATTTCCTTTCTACTGGCCAAGTCAGGAAAAGGAACCTGTACCTGCTTATCAAATCGACCAGGTCTTAATAACGCCTTATCAAGAACATCAACCCTATTTGTTGCAGCAATCACTATAACCGAAGAAACGCTCGTTTGAAAACCATCCATTTCAGTAAGAAGCTGGTTTAATGTTTGCTCACGCTCATCATTGCCACCCCCAAGACCAGAACCACGATGGCGCCCTACAGCATCAATTTCATCAATAAAAATAATACTTGGAGCATGTTTACGTGCTTGCTCAAACAAATCTCTAACTCGAGCAGCTCCAACACCAACAAATACTTCAATGAAATCAGACCCACTTACCGTAAAAAATGGACAATTTGCTTCACCTGCAACAGCTCGTGCCAAGAGGGTCTTTCCATTTCCAGGTTCACCAATTAACAAAACCCCCTTTGTCATGCGAGCACCAAGACGTTTATATTTTTGAGGATTTCTTAAAAAATCAACAACATCTGCAAGCTCTTCTTTTGCTTCAGCTGCACCAGCAACCGATGCAAAAGTTTCTTTGATTGTCGAGGGCATAAACATGCGAGCACGACTTTTCCCCATTGAAAAAATATTATAGCCGCCGCCTCCCATGCCACCTCGTTGCTGACGCATCATATACCAGGCAAATGCTATCAATGAAAAAATTACAATCGCATAAAAAATATACCAATTGTAATTATAATCAGACATGTTTGCGATTGAAAAATCAACCCCATATGAACGCAGTAACGACCAATCAAGACCATTTTCAGGAGCAACTGTTTGAAAAAATGTATTATCTTGTAATCGCCCTCGGACTTCCTGTCCATCTACATACACAGTCTTTACTTGATACTTTTCAATCATATTTAAAAAGCCTGCATACGAAAGAGAAACAACGTTTCTACTTACTTCCATAAGCTTATAGGCAAAATAAATCATAATAAAAAAAAGAAGACCAAAGAGAACAAATTTTTTAAATCCATTACCTGAAAAAAAATTTTTAAGCTTTTTCATAACTTCCTAGTAATAAAAGATCTGTATTGTTATAGTTATACAAAGAGATAAATAATCCTTATTATGCCGTACTAGTATAGAGGTAATAAGGCAATTTGTCGATAGTCAATCAAAAAGTATTGGAAATTCCTTATAACATGGTGACCAATGCGGATCTGAACAGCGAGTTTTACTATCAGTAATATAGATATACGTATCCGTGATTACGTTATACAACGCCAAACGTTGCGTTTTTTCAGTCGTAACACAAACCAACAAAAAATCACCCCCTGGAGACCAACAACAATCCTCTTTGTTTGATTGATCTTTGGTCAACTGCCTAAAAAGTCCTGTTTTTGGATCAAAAATAACAATTTGCATATATTTATTTTTGACACTCGTATATGCAATCTGATTGGTATATGCACAATACGCAGGAGCAACATTGTAACCAGTTTTGGTTATTTGGGCTACCTCTTTTTTCTGACAATCATAAAAACAAATTTGTGGCAATTTATCAAAAGCATCTGAATAAAAATAAATTCTTTTATTATGTTCATCAAATACAGGACCCAAACTATTTGCTTTATATGATGTAAGAGGGACAAGTCCTTTGCTTTGCACCGAAACAATCTGACTATATCCAAAAGTATCTGAAGCAGAATAGACAGCACTAGTACCCGACTTATTGAATGCTAGCAACATGTTAATTCCAGGATTATTTGAAACCAAAAGGCACCGTTTATACAAATCAACTGATAATAATCGAGTATTTTTGATTGCTTCTTCTGAATAAAAAATAATCGGTTTCCCTGCATGCTCATGCCAACGAGGAGCAAGCAATACTGTTTTTTCATCAATAACAACTTGTTCATGAGTTCCATCATAATCTGCAATACATAAAGACTTTAAAGATATGCCCCGTTTCACGCATGATTCTTTGCAATAAGTAATTTTTGTTCCAAAAAAACCTGGCCTGCCCGTTAGTACTTCCCATACCATATCAGCAATCTGATGAGCCCATCCGCGAATTACCGTTCCCATTTTTACATATCGTTTTGCTGCAATTTTTGACCCACCCAATCCATCATACAACCACCAATCAATAAAAGAATTGTCTTGCTTTAAAAATAAAACAAATGGAATCTTTTCATATTCAAAATCTTTCATAATTAATGACGGTAAACGATTATCATTTTTTTTTACCTTAACAACAAATTGTTTTGTAAACTGAAAATCTTTCACGAGTGTATTAATAAAATCAGGCAAACAATCAACCTGTGAAGGCAAGATCACAAGAGCACAAGATAAGGGCGAAAAAAATTCTGCTGTAATGGTGGTTGCGTCTTGAGCAAAACAATCATTTAACAAACAAACATTGATAATAAAAAAGCACCATTGAAAAATTTTCATACAAACCCTACACAGTAAACACTATTGAAAACCGATTTCCAACAAACATTGAAGAGAAATTTACACGAGCCAATACCGTTTTAATAGACATATCAAACATTAAAACCCCAGATTTTTTATCAAATACAATATCAACAGGAAAACCTTTCTTATCAATTGAAAAAGAAACCACACAGGATGTGCCTTTGACAATCCCAACCGGAGGGCGCCACTGATCAATAATTGTTGCATACACAACATCATAATAACCCTTTGCAGGTGCAACCTGTTGTGATAACATTGCCTGATCAGTTTTTGATTCAGAAATTGTTTGTTGTGCAATTGCATTAACCAAGGATTCATTCTCTAATTTTTTGACCGGTATCATTTCTTGAGTATGAACTGTTTTTTCAACTTCTTTTAAAGCTGTTTTTTTTAATTCATTTTTTTTCTCTCTATTTTGATCTTTCTTTTCTGGTGCGTGCGTTGTTTTTTGAGTGACAGCTTTTTGAACAGATTTTTTACCTGAAGGTTCTGACTTTTTTTGCACTGCTTTAACAGGTGCTTTTTTTTGAGATTTTTTTGACTGCATAGAATCTTTTTTTACAGCACACACTGATTTGTTTAATGTTATTTTGACAAAAGATTTTGGAGTCGACAAAGGAATTACAAAATGATGTATAACTGTTTTTAAACAAAAAAACCAAACAAGATAACAGTGTCCTGCAAAAACAAAAGTGATAATCAAAGCCGTGTATTTAAGATTTTTCTGTTGGCAAAATAACATCATCAATTCCATCAATCTGTGAAAGAAGTTCAAATAAATGCAACACAGCTTCATATGCAACTTGTTTGTCAGCTTTAATAAATACGGTATTACATGAAACGTTTTGAGCATGAAGAGAAATTGTTTTTGATAAAAGCTCTGGTGCAATCATATCCTTGTGCCAAAAATAATTTCCATTTTTATCTATTGTAATGACAATCTCCTGTTTGGCGGGCAGATGCTGCAAATTTGTTTTAGGCAAAGTCACATTAAGACCATGTCGGATTGATGGAGCAATAACAATAAAAATAACGAGTAATGTTAATGCAGTATCAATTAAAGGAGTGAGAGGAATATCAGTCAAGACAACTCGTTTATTTTTTTTACTTCTTCTCATGATCATCTTTCAATACCTGAGTCAAGACAAGAACACGATACTCAACCCCTATTTTTTCTAACATCATTTCAAAAGCACTATTGTAATTATTCATTACATTAAAAAAAACAAGCGCTGGAATTGCAACAATCAAACCAACAAGCGTTGTAATTAATGCTTCAGAAATTCCTGGCGCAACAGTTGCAAGATCAGCAACCTGTGTCTGACTAATCTGTAAAAATGCGTGAATAAGTCCCCAGACCGTTCCAAGCAAACCAAGCAAAGGCGAAATACCTGCAATGGTTGCAAACAAAGAAAAAGTTTTTGTTTGCTCTTGAACAAATTGATCAATTGAATCATACAAAACTGTATCAACAACGGCCATCGCTTGTTCCTGATTTTTAAAAAAGCAAACTTTCTTTTCATCAACTCCATTACATACACGATAAAGAGCATGAATTTGATGACCAAGAAATTCAGCCCCAATATGATGTATCGGCAAGACAAGCAATTGATTTGTATATCCCAAAAGAGTATCAATCGTCAGATTATTATTTTGAAAATAATTTAAAACTTCTTTCAATTGCTTATTTTTTTCACAAATCATGCGCCATTGAATAATAAAAACAGACCATGCAACAATAGAAAGCACAAAAAGAATGAGTAGAATGGCAATACTCATTGCATCTGAATTGATAACCAACTGCCATAAAGAATTTCCAATCATAAATACACTTCTTTTTTTTTAAAAATTTATTACAATATATCAAAATATTTCCAAAAGATAAGACCTTTTAAAAATGACATCAAAAACGTTAAAATTTCACATTTTTCTTTTGTTTGTTTTTTCAGCTTTTTCCTTGAATGGAATGGAAGAGGAAAACCAAAAGCTACCCTTTGTATATCATCCAAAATATAATATCAGTGTCTTTGGTCTTGAAAAGTTACATCCTTTTGATACGCATAAATATGCACACATTGTCAAGCGCCTCAAAGACCATTTTGGATGGAAAGATGATCAGTTTGAAAAACCAGAAAAAGCAACTGATGACTATTTAAAAACATTTCATTCATCAGAGTATATTGATTCACTCAATCAAAGCTGGAAAGAGCTTGCACTTCGAGCTGCAGGACTTTCTTTTTTTTCAGCCTGTCTTTCTCGTTTTGTCAATCTTTCAAACCACCCTCTCAAACTCGTTATTTTTTCGATATATGCATTATGGGGATTGCGGCCCTTTCAAGCACGAGCTTATTCACAAGGGCTTGCAGATTGTAACAGCTTGACTATTCCATTCATGCTTTTGCCAGGTCCATTGCTGCGACGCTGCTTTCTTGACCCAATGAAGTATGCAGTCAATGGAACAAAGATCGCCCTTGAAAAAGCTCTTGACCCCAACGGGCCAGGATATTGTGTTAATCTTTCAGGCGGTTATCATCATGCACGATCTGCTGGTGGAGGCGGTTTTTGTTTTTTAAATGATACTGCTCTTGCATTACGAGATCAAATAACAAAAAACAAAGATTTTAAGGCACTCATTATTGATCTTGATTTTCATTGTGGTGATGGCAATGCTGATTTTGCAAGCAAATATCCTGACAATCTCACCATCATTGATATTTATGGTGGTAATTATTACCCATTTAACTTACCAGGAACTGTTAAACTTGAAAAATATATTACCTATCCAAATCCAGTTGCTGATTATTATGTATGGGATATAGATAGACCAAATCCAAAGGTAAAAGACAAAAAGGACTCTGATTGGTATTTACATCTACTTCAAGACAATCTTGAAAAAGTACAAAATCAACATTTTGATTGTATTATTTTCAATGCAGGAACTGATGTTTATGAAAAGGATGAATTAGGTTCTTTTATGGGTTTGACCAAAGAACAAATAATTGCCCGCGATGCAGCTGTTTTTCAATTTGCAAAACACAAACAAATTCCCCTTGTTCAAGTATTGTCCGGTGGATATAACAAACAAATGGGAGCAGAAATTGTTGCCGATTGTTTAATCAATAGTTATACATTAATGCAAAACTAAAAAAATTGATGTGGATGCTTTTCAGGCAAAAAACAGCTGTAATAAACAATAATTATTTTTTATATGTTTTATAATAGAAATAGCCATGTTTAAACCTCATACAATTGCCACAGTTTTTATTCTTTTAATCACATGCTTTAACACAAAAACGCAGGAACGTTTCAATCAAAAGCTTTATAACAATCAGAAAGTACCTATTGTATATCATGATCGATATAACATAAACCTTTTTGGAGTTGAAAAATTTTTCTTTGACTCTTCTTTTGGATCTCAAAGAGTTCTTGAACGAATCAAAAATTATTTTGAATGGAACGATAAGAAATTTCTTAGACCAGAAAAAGCAACTGATGACTATTAAAAAACATTTCACTCATCAGAGTATATTGATTCACTCAATCAAAGCTGGAAAGAGCTTGTCATTTGTGTGGCAGGACTTTCTCTTTTTTCAGCCTGTCTTTCTCGATTTGTCTCTCTTTCAAGCCATAAATTTAGACTGATCTTTTTTTCGATATATGCGTTGTGGGGACTGCTGCCCTTTCAAGCACGAGCCTATTCGCAAGCCATTGATGATACGCATCAATCAATAATTAAGTATCTTTTGATTCCATGACCAATTTTGGGATACTTTTTGCTTGATCGAATGAAACATGCTGTTAATGAGACAAAAATTGCACTTGAAAAAGTACTTGAAAAAAACGTTCCTGAAATGTGCATTAATCTTTTAGGAGGTTATACAAACGCATGCAATACACATGGTGGCAATTGCTTTTTTTTAATGATATTGCTCTTGCATTACAAGAACAAATAACAAAAAACAAAGATTTTAAAGCACTTATTATTGATCTTAGTCTTTGTTATGGTAATGCAAATATAGAGTTTGCACAACAATATCCTGATAATGTAACAATTATTGATATTCATTCGTATCAAAACTATCCATTTGCAAGACTCCATCTTGACCACAAAGAGTTCACCCAAAACAAAGAATCATGTGCACATGTAGTTTCTTTAGCACCATATGGACTTGACAAAGGTGAACAAGAAAATTTCAATACCGCAATAATTGAAAGGTCTTCAGATGGAGATAAATATAGAGAAATAGTAAAAAGTTCGCTTTTAAAGATAGAAAATCAAAGATTTGATTGTATTATTTTTAATGCTGGTATCAGCATGTATAAACAGAATGATTTGTCTGCGCTCTCTTTGGGTATTACCCAAGAAAATATCATAGAACGGGATCGGACCATTGTTGAATTTGCGCGCAACCAAAAAACCCCACTTGTTATTATTGCACCCAGTGGATTGAATCAAAAAAGCGCAGATCTTGTTGCAGACTCTTTGATTTCTATTTTAAAAAAATAAGAGAACCTCAGAAAAAAATTATGAACATTATTTTTTTATTTTTATCATTCTTTTTTTCAATACTGTTTTAAAAATATATTGTTTTAAAATAATAGGATCATTAATTGATTGATTAATTTGCACTTCATATGCCTTTGAAAGCACATCACCCAATTTTTTTCCTTGAACAAAATCAATAAAATCAGCAGCACTTACAAGCGATTTTTCTGGTTCATCTGCGATCTTTAAATTTTTTATAACGTTTTTAAACTGATCAACTTCATCCATATGTTTTGATAATGGAACATACTTTGATGGATTGCGCCCCTGCAAATCTGCCAAAAAAAGATCTGCAAGATCTTGCATACAAACAGAATGGTGCAAATCAAAGGCAAGTTTTTTAAACGCTGGTGCTTTTGCTCCTGTTCTTATAAATTGTCCTGGATGCATATGATAGAAAATTAATGATTTGACTCCATTAATTATTGCTTGTGAAACATCAAACTGTTTTAAAATTTTTGTAATTTTTTCAGCTCCTTTTTGTGCATGACCATGACTTGAAATTCGATCTTGCAAAATTACTGTCGTTTCTTTTTTACCCACGTCATGAAATAATGCTGCATACAAAAGAATCAATTTTTTTTGTTCAGGTTGATGTGATCCTATTAAAGCCATTGCATCAAGCACTTGCAATGAATGCTCAAGCACATCTCCTTCAGGGTGCCATTTGACACCTTGAGGCACATGCGCAAGTTGATCAAGCTCTTCTGATAACTCAGACAAACGATTAATTGAAAGCAGCCATCGCAATCCTTTTGAAGGCCGCTTTGAAAGGAGTAATAATTTTTTCATTTCTTGACCAATGCGAACAAAAGAAACATTATCAAGTTTCATGTGACTGCAATATTCTTGCAAATCTTTGTCAACGGTAAGTTCAAATCGACTGATAAAATGAACAAGTCTGAAAAATCTGAGCGGATCTTGAGCAAATAAAGTGATATTCGGAGACCGTGCAATTTTATGTGCAAGATCTTTTTGTCCATTAAATGGATCGATCAAAACTCCAGAAGAACAATCAATTCCCATGGCATTAATCGTCAAGTCACGTCGTTCAAAAGCTTTTTTATATGATATATGCGGATCAAAAAAAACAAGAGGCTTTCTGCCAACACTATCAGAACGAGGAATAGACCAATCAACAGGCAAGCCATCAAGCATTAAAACACCAAACGCTTTACCAACAAGCCTGACGACCCCATATTGTTCAAGCAAAGACTGCAACTGTTCAAGTGAACAGCCATAGACTTCTATGTCATGATCAATAATTGTAGAAATATCAAGACCGAGCAAATAATCTCTGACAGATCCACCGACCAAAAGACAAGAAAACCCTTTACTGGTAATATGAGATACAATTTTTTCAAGTAATGGATAAGAAGAATAAAGAGTGTGAATGTAATGTAAATGATTCATCTGATTTTGGTGGAGCTAACCGGGGTCGAACCGGTGACCTCATGCATGCCATGCATGCGCTCTACCAACTGAGCTATAGCCCCTACTTTCAACGATTTTTATTGTACCATTATTACTGATTATGTAAACGATTTTTTAGCTTTTTTTTAGCTTCACACAATTCTTTGTACATAGTATCAATAACATGATCAAGCGCCTGATAAAACTCATCTCCAGAAACTTCATGATGCACAATTTTATCGTAATGGGGAGTTTTAATCCGCAACTCAATTCTATGATGTTGCTTGGTTTTTGATGGTTCCATCACAAGATCAACCGAAATTGGCGTTGGCTCATGAGACAAAAATTCATCAATTTTACGCATCTTTTTTTCAACATGTGCCTCAATCATATCTGAATGATCCATATGACGAAACGTAACTCTTTTTTGCATACCAAATTCCTTATTTCATACATTGCGACGTAAGTATAAAAAATTTGACTCAAAAAGCTATATTTTCTGATAGTGCGTATACAAATAATAAGATGCATTTAAAAATGCATGAAAAAAAATTCCTGTTATAAAAGCTATAATATTTCCAAAAAATAATTTTCGAGGTAACTCTTGCTCTAGCTTTTGTAACTCTTGCTCTAGCGTTAATTGCCCCTTATATTTCTCTTTATAACATTCAAATTTATTTAAAAGACCTTGTTTTTTATAATTAAAATAATCAGAATCAAGATTTGTCGATTTTATAATATACTTTTTATTTTGTCCAAGCTTAGTATCATCTTTAAATTCTTCAAGAGTTTTTGTAATAGATGATTCTTCTAGATACTCTTCGATATATGAAGACATTTTTACAAGCCCTATAGCAAAATTATCTTTTTTAAAACTCCTAATTTTTTTTGAAATTTCATTTTTTTGTGTCAATATTCCATTTTCTTGTTTCAAATACAAACGAAGCGCAACAGAAGAAGTTAACAACAAAAACCAATTCAATGAAATCATCATCTTATCATTAACATGATATTTCCCTGACCATCCTTTAACAATATACTCTGCCAAGTCAAAGTTAGACAACATGCCGTTTAAAAAAGGCTCGCCCATTTTTGGCAATAAAGATATTCGATTTCCACCAAAAAAACGTATTATTTTAAATTTAAAAGAAACTGGTAACATATAAAGCAAATTGGCCAAATCAGGCATTCCATGCTCAAAAAAATTTTCCATACAACAGGAGCTTGCAGCAGAAACAAAAACATTATTCACTTTTTCATATGGATTTGATTGTTTGCAATGATTCACATATGCCATGAAAAGATTTACAGATTCAAACTTAATAGAATGTGGAGGTCGAAAAGAACAAGATCGCACTACGTTGGTCATAAACTGCGCACCAAAATATCCAGTCAAACTTTGACCACAAGAAAGCAAACTATTATAGCATGACTTGAGTGAATCTAAACTCTTTTTTTTCAAATAATCAGACCGCTTTACTGTTTTTTTGTTATCATATTCATATGGCTTTATTTGATCAAAAAAATATCCAAACGTCCCAAACCCAACAGCACACGTGCCCCAAAATGAAATAAGTTTTGCTCCATGAGCAAAAGAGGTTGGTTTTGCAAGAAGCTGTTGCGATGAAGAACTCAACTCGCCTGCATTAGTCATGGTACAAAAAAACAACCAGAAGGAAAAAAATTTATTCACGAGCACGCACCACAAAAATTAACGGGACACCTTTTAAATCATAAGCATCACGCATGACGTTTTCAAAATAAGTTAACTGAGATTTACCAAAATAAAGGATATTATTTACATATAACGCAATAATATGCGGATTTGATTTGATTTGCTGAGCACGATAGACAATAAGTCGATTTCCATTTTTATACAAAGGCTTTTTTTCAAGCGCTTCTTTAAAAAGAACGGTCAAATCATTGATTGAAAATTGCAAAACAAGTCTGTCTTTAATTTTTTGTACAAGCGGTAATATCAAGCCAACATTTTGATTAGTAAGACACGAAATAGAAACTTGCTCAATCCGCTTCATTAAAAAATCATATTCTTTCACGTCTGAAGAAAGTCGTTCTTTTGCATAATCATCATTAACCACAAGATCTTTTTTGTTAAAAACAATGATCAACGCTTTTTGCTCTTTTTCAAATGCATAAAAAGCCAATTTCATTTCCTGATCTGATAACTGCCCTTGCGCTGCATCAATCATAAGAATAACAATCGCTGCATTTTTGACTGCATGCAATGTGCTTTTGGTCATTAACAGTTCAAGTGGATCATCAACTGCATTTTTTTTACGAACACCTGCAGTATCCGTCAACACAATATCTTGCTGATAAAAACGAATTGCTTCAGAGATTGGTTCACGTGTTGTGCCTGGAACAGGAGAAACTATTGCCCGATCTTTTTTAAGCAACGCATTGAGCAATGATGATTTTCCCACATTTGGTTTGCCAAGAAGGACCACCTGAAAAAAATCTTGCTCTTCAATCCCAGGTGTTTCTGATGGTAACGCAGCAACAATTGCCTCAAGCATATCAACAGTATTGCGATTATGAAGCGCAGATATAACAATTATAGTATTAAACCCAAGCTGCTTAAATTCATGTTCATGCTCTAAAAAAGCACTCGTATCTGCCTTATTAATAACCAAAATAACTGGAAGACTCATCTTATGAAGTAACTGAGCTATCAAGCGATCTTCAGGCAAAACACCAACAGAACCATCACAAATAAACAAAACAGCAGCAATAGATTTTTCTTGCAATGCAGACTGGGCACGCAAACGAGTTTGTTGAACTAAAAAATCTTGTGTTTTTGAAAATGCAAGACCACCCGTATCAATAAGCTCAAAAGTTTTACCTTGCCAACTGACAACATCTTTAATAAGATCCCGAGTCACTCCATGAAAATCAAAAACAATGCTTTTTGCATCGTTTGCTAATCGATTAAAAATTGTTGATTTACCAACATTAGTTCTTCCAATCAAAATAATTTGCAGATATTCACGCTTACTCATATAACAACTTTCTATGATTCAAAAAAAAGGACTTGCCCTGGAAAATATTTTAAAACAGTTTTAACCGATGGAATAGCACTACTCTCAAAAAAGATTTGAGAAACGTCATTGTCAGATTTTTTTTTTATTTCTCCTTGAAGATCAAATATCACATTTGTTTTTTTATGATCAAAGGATTGGGTATCTTTTGTTAAAGAGCAACTCAAAATAAAAGATACTTCAGAGCCAAATACCTCATGCAAAAGTGGAATCCATTTTTTTTCATGCTCAACTAGCAAATCTTTTAAAAACTCTTCTTGAGTTGCAAACAACAAATTAATTTTATTTTCAAGCTTATCAAAATCAGATACAATTTTAATAAAAAGTGAATATAATAAAGGGTCACCCAAACATTCTATTTTTTTTAAAAAAACCATCCATAAAGCCTTAAACTCTTCATGATCATCATCAATTTTAAGCAACGGTTTTTGTTCAAACCCTTGAATTACTCCATCAGAAGATAAGCCTTCATTGCAAGAATTGTTCTGCTGATTACTACTTAACTCGTCTTTATAAACATTACGTATATTTTTTAAGACAATTGTATGCAATAAAATAATAGGTGCACTTGTTTTTAGTAACAATGGCTCATAATCAAATAACATATTCAAGAAATTATAAATAAATCCTAATGACACTTTATGAGAAACTTCTTCTAGCTGCTCATCTAATCGATCGGAAACAATTCCTGTTTTAATTTTAAGCATTTCATGAAAAACAAAAATTAAACGTCCCCAAACTAGCCCAACAGAAACATTGGAAGAGAATATTGAAAAAAACCGGTCTTTAAAATAATTCATATCTGCACACCATACCGCTTGAATCATTTCAAAAAGTAATGCATCATCAATAAAACCTATAACTGATCTAACTGAATCTTGATCAATTGTTTGACTTGCATATCGAATACGCTCAATAACATTAAGTGCATCGCGCACTGAACCACCTGAATAATTTAAAATTGCACTAATACCATCAGGCGTATACGAAAAACCAATTTTATTACATATTTTTTTTAAATAATCTCCTAAATCCCGAATATTAACCGGTTTAAAAAAAAGCTGAAAACACCGAGAACGAACAGTTTCGGGAATTTTTTGCATATCTGTTGTTGCAAGAATAAAAAAAACTGATTTAGGCGGATCTTCTAAAATTTTTAAAAGTGCATTAAAAGCAGCCTTGCTCAACATATGAGCTTCATCAATTAAATAAATTTTATAACTTCCCATGACAGGCAAAAAAGATGCGTTTTCAATAAGATTACGAATCATATCCACACCAGTATGAGATGCAGCATCAATTTCAATAAAATCAGGATGTATGCCTTCACTCATTGCATTACAAGATTGACATTCAAGACAAGGAAGATTAACCGACTTAGGATTTAAACGAAAAGAATCACCAGCGTAACAATTTGCAGCAGAAGCAAAAATACGCGCAACTGACGTTTTACCACAACCATGCTTTCCGCTCATTAAATACACAGGAAAAATTTGGTTCGTATAAAGACTATTCTGCAACATTCGAACAATAAGATCCTGCCCAACAACATCACCAAATTGCGTGATGCGATACAGCCTACTGAGATTGAGATGTTGTTTGTTCATATTTTTCTCACTATATAAAAATACAAGGGGCATGCTATACAGACTTGAATGTTTTTGCTGCTTTCTTTCGAACCTGACAAGGTAAACACTTACATCTTATAAACACGCCCCAAACTTATATATGGCGGAGAGAGAGGGATTCGAACCCTCGATGCCTTTTTCAAGACATACACGATTTCCAATCGTGCTCTTTCGGCCACTCAGACACCTCTCCTTGTGCAAAAAGTATCAACTTTTGCGATCAGAGGATCGTTTTAAAACTTTTCCTGAACTCGCACCACCCTGCAATCCAACACTTTTCTTACTTTTTTTAAGAGTTTCATCTTTATCTTCTTCCGATTGATCAATTGCCAAAATTCCTTCTGGATCAATTATTTCAACAGACTCAAGAGATGTAGCTATTAATGAATCATCTTTGGTTGCAAGAGGTGCATTATTATGAGACTCATTCTTCACTGCAAGAGCAAGTCCACCTAAAATAGCTTCTTTCAAATAATTAACAAGGATTTCAATTGATTGAGGAGCGTCATCGTTACCCGGAATTACAAAATCAATCATTGAAGGATCACTATTAGTATCAACAATACCAACAATTGGTACGCCCATCTGGCGAGCTTCAAGAACTGCTGAAAGCTCTTTTTTTACATCAACGATAACTATTGCTCCAATAGGCCACACAAGCTTACGAAGACCACCAACATTTTTTTCAAGCCTATCAGCTTTTTTTTGAAAAGAACTGAGTTCTTTCTTCGTATAAGTGGAAACTTTTTGAGCATTTGCAATAACATCTTCAATATGACCAAGATTAGCAACAGATTTTTTTACTTGAGGACCATTACTTAAAGTTCCACCAACCCATCGACGAATAACAAACGGCATGTTAATCGACTCTGCCGCGTTCTTAACAATGTCTTGAGCAGCTTTTTTTGTCCCAACCCATAGGATTGTTTTACCCTCTGCAGCAATACTTTTAAGAAACGTAGCTGATTTTTCAAGCTGATGTGCTGTCTTTTCTAAACTAATAAGATGGGTTTTATTTTTAGAACCCCAAATATACGGTGCCATTTTAGGACACCACCGAGAGGTTTGATGACCAAAGTGAACTCCTTTTTTGGCCAACTCTCGAAAATTAATCATGCATATCCTTTCAAAAATTTTACAAGTAAAACACTATTGAATTCTATCAAAATAATATAATAATGCAATTATAATGTCTAATCAGTTCTATAAAAAATTTATGCACCTATCACTTCATTGTTTTTAATAGCTTTTTCAAACCTACGTCCTAACAAAGTGGCAATAATAAGCCATAAAAAAATAATAATTGCAAAGAAAAACGAATGTGCTGGTAATACCATCATAGGACCAAGATCAGAACTTAAAATATTAAAAGCTGAGCCAGCAGTACGTGCAATCTTGCTACCAAAAGCATCTATCCAAGATCTTGACTTAAACTTAATTTCTTTAACTGTTGGGATATAAAGTGTTTCTCTTACAGGCCAACTAAAAGCATAATGGATAGCCTTGAAGAATACAAATGCATTAACAAGTGCTTGTGATGTTGTTTCGACCATTAAATAGAGCAAAAAAAAGCCAGTCAACAGAGGAACCAAAATTAAACAAAATGTCGTTCCCAACCGTTGACAAAGAGCACGAGTACCAAATAAAGAAATTAAAAAGCCAATTACATGAGTCTTAAATGCCATCTCAAAGAGTAAAGAACTAACATCAGAAACACACTGTGCACTCGCTTCTGCAACTCCAAGGCGCAAAAAAGAAAGCACCGTTGAAACAGTTTCATAGAAAAAAACCAACCCAAATATCCCTAAAACATACGGATACCGAACAAACATTGAAAGTCCAGCAAAAACGTCTGTTTTTTGAGTTGTTTTTTGACTTGCCTCTTGCTGATACGCAGCTTTGTATCCGTGAAGATTATCAGCAGGAACCGTTTTAATTAAAAATGCAATAACAAAAGGAACGCACAATAAAAACAGTGATGATATAACAAGAAAAAACTGATGAATAAATATATCCGTAAACAAAGCGTTATGCGTAGTACCACTCATACTAAAAAGATACCATGCCATGCCAGCTGTCAACATTCCACCAAGTTTTGAACCGGAAACAACAAACCCATAATTTCGCTTTGCCTCTTCAGGGCTACTGACAGAATTTGCAAATGCCCAAAAAACACTAATTACAAAAGGAGAGTATCCCTCACCAAACAAAAAGAAAAGCCATCCCCATATCCGATAAGGACTTGTAATAGGATTTGCCAAGCCATGCACAGGATGCCCAAGTAAATAAGCAAATACTAGACCACCAACAGCAAACACAGCACTATAAAACGCAAGAAGTTGATATCGCTTCATTAAATCAACGGTACGAGAATAAAGAAAAATAAGAGGAACCAACAAGATCATTGTCAGTACTTTTGCCCATGGCACATATTCGCGCCCAACAACACTGATGAAAATAGAGCTTTTTAAATCTCGCGTAATTGTATATGCGCCAACAACAAGAAAAAAAATAAGGCCTAATAAAAAAACTTTCCTACGCTCGTCTGGTGCAATCCCAAAAAGCTCTTTAAAAATGTTTTGGACTATACTCATAAAAACCCCATCTTTTGTATTAATACTTTTAATGTAGAAAAAGCCCTTTGAGCAACAAATACTCAAAAGGCTTTTTCTATTAATTATAACATCGTTGTTTTAACAAACGATTGAATCATTTTTAATTGCTTTGTTATATGTTTTTGCAGCATACAATGCAACAAAAAGCCAAACAGCTATCAACCCGCATGAAACAAGTGATGTAAAAGTTAAGAAAGCCATAAGACCTTCTGAAGCTCCATATTTTGCAAAAAATACTGGTCTAAAGACATTAACTCCAGATGCCGCACCTTTTGAAGCACGAGAACCAAACATTTCGATCCATGACTGTGCTTTATATTTGGTATCTTTAGATGTTGGAATATATAACAACTTAAGTGATGGACCATTAAGCGCATAATTAACCGCTTTTGAACAAGTCATAATCCAAAAAGCACTGGTTATTGAAAATGGATTAAATTTAATCCAAATAACAGCAAGCCCTACCAAAAGAGGAGTTAAAATCAATGAAATACCAATACCCAAATAGCGCGTTATATTATTTATACCAAGAAAGATGCAAACAGTTGCAATAATACCTACCCACACAGCATAATCTGATAAATATGCGTTACGCAAACCTTCTGAAAGATATTCTTTGAAAACAGCCTGCTTAAAGTGATTATCTAAAATAGTGATAATCAACTCATAAACACTCACAATAAAGAACAGGCCAAGCAAATAACCATGGGACAAAAGTAATTTTAGCCCTTCAAAAAACCCAGGCTCAGAGTCCGCATGCTCACCAGAATGATATCCTTTCATTTCAGCAGCTGGAATGGTATTCACAAAAAAGAAAAAGAGAGAAACGATTAAAAGCATTAAAACAGCACAAATACCCACAATCGGACCACTGTGCGAAAGACCAAGCATACGTGTATTAAGAATATATGGACCAAAAATATTTCCTAATTGGCCAAACATTGCAATAATAGGAAAGCCTCTTTTTGCTGATTCAGGAGCAGTAATATCAGTTGTAATAGCCCAGAACAAGGCAACAATCAAAGACCCAAAGCTTTCAACCCACACATAAAATGCCCATCCAATAAATCTGGTTGGACTGGTAACCGTATTTGCAAAACCAACAGATGGATCCATAAAATACCAGGCAAAAACACCAGCAAGAACAGCATATGTTGACACAATACCATAAAACACTTTATGTCGCGGAAACATGTCAACCAAACGTGCATACAAAAGAACAATGACAAACGTTACAAACGTTGACAATATTTTAGCCCATGGCAAATAGTCGCCGCCTACAATCGAACCAAACGCACTGTCTTTCACTGGACGCAATGTCCAATAAACACCGATAATAAGACCAAAAATCGCTGCTAAAA
The DNA here is from genome assembly GCA_964529835.1 of uncultured Pseudomonadota bacterium. Taxonomy (GTDB): domain Bacteria; phylum Babelota; class Babeliae; order Babelales; family Vermiphilaceae; genus CAZGZQ01. Next base: position 267,639 of record CAZGZQ010000001.1, on the reverse strand, counting down.
AAATAAATTTTTTCAACTCTTGCCGGTCTTCAAAATTACCCCACAAAGCAGCCGCTATGCGTTTTAACATAAAATGTATCCTTTCTAGATGATAAACTATATAAATCTTATATTATGATAACAAAAAATATTGTAATGTAAAAATATCATCTTAAGTAAATTCAATAGTTACTGCTCAAGAAAGCATTAAGATTTCTATTTGAAAATATTGCAGTTTTGACCTAGCTTTTCACTTTGTTTAAGAGTAGAATAGTTATGTTCATGTGTTATACCATTAAAAAGGAAATTTATGTCAACAGGCGAAGAGCATCTAATCGAAGAAACGATCGCTCCTGCTTATCAAATTAATGATCAGTTACTCGATACAAGTAAAAACTTACTTCCCTTGGTACCATTGAAAAATGTTGTTATATTACCAAAAAGCGTTATTCCAATTATCGCGGGACGATCAATTTCGATAAAAGCAATCGAATATGCACTAAAACATGACAAAACAATATTTATAACAACACAAAAAGATTCTCGTGTTGAAACACCAAAAACAGAAGATTTGTACGCATACGGTACAAAAGCAACAGTACTTGAAGTAATGAGAATGCCTAATGGCTCTTTAAAAGTTCTTGCTGAAGGTATTTGTCGAGCAAAAATGGTTGCGCTTTACACAGAAAAAAACTTTTTAACCGTAACAATTGAAGAACTTCCCACCACAAATATTGAATATTCAACAAAATTAGAAGCCGCGTGGCGAGAGCTTTCTTCTCTTTACATAAATTATATCGATTTCAACGATAAAGCTCCCGCAGACCTTCTTGATTCAGTCAAGACTCCTCAGGATATGGATTACGTTACTGACATGATTGCAATTCAAATTAATACGCTTGGATATGCTGACCGTCAAACAATCTTAGAAACTTATAACCTCATTGATAGAATAATCCTTCTGTGCAAGCTTTTGCAAAAAGAAATTGAAATATCAAAAACCGAGCAAAAAATACGCGGGCACATTCAAACCCAAGTTGAAAAAAATCAAAAAGAATATTATCTCACAGAACAAATTAAAGCTATCCAAAAAGAACTGGGCCGCGATGATCAAGCTGCAGAGCTTGATGGTATTCGAGCAAAAATCAAAAAACTTGGTCTTCCTGAAGAAGCTCTTGAAAAAGTAGAAAAAGAAATTAAACGCGTTGAACAAATGCCTCCACTGTCTTCAGAATCGGTGGTCAGCAGAAATTATATTGATTGGATTATAGGTCTTCCATGGAATAAAGTAAGTAAAGATGCAATCACGATTAGTCAAGCAATAAAAATTCTTGATAAAAATCATGCTGGACTTAAAAAACTGAAGGATCGGATTGTTGAATTTGTTGCTGCAAAAAAATATTCAGCAACCCTAACAAAAGCGCCTGTAATTTGTTTTGTTGGACCTCCTGGTGTAGGCAAAACTTCACTTGCATCATCAATAGCAGATAGCCTTGGTCGCGAGTTTGTCAGAATTGCTCTTGGTGGGGTTCGAGATGAAGCTGAAATGCGCGGCCATAGAAGAACATACATTGGAGCTTTACCAGGTAAAATTATTCAAGCCATGAAAAAAGCAAAGACGATCAACCCCGTCATTCTCCTTGATGAAATTGATAAAATGTCGCGCGATTTGCATGGAGATCCAGCATCTGCACTTCTTGAAATACTCGATCCAGAACAAAATAAAAACTTTGTCGATCACTTTTTAGATATTGAGTACAATTTGTCACAAGTAATGTTTATTGCAACGGCAAACGTAATTGACAACATTCCATATCCATTGCTTGACCGGCTTGAAATTATCTCAATTGCTGGATACACCGAAGAAGAAAAGATTAACATAGCACAATCATTTTTAATTCCTAAGAATTTAAAAGAACATTCTATCAAAAAACAATTATTAAAATTTGAAACAGATATCATCAGAATATTAATTGATGACTATACAAAAGAAGCAGGAGTGAGACAACTTGATCGCATTATTGCAAAAATTATGAGAAAAACAATTCAACATCTGTTAGAACATACTGAAACGAAATCAATTCAGTTAAATAAAAGTCTTATCAAAGAATGGCTTGGTAATCCAACGTCTAAAAAGACAAGTTTGAATACGACACAAAAAAGAATTGGTCTTGCAACAGGACTTGCATGGACTGAAGTTGGTGGAGATGTTTTGGAGATCGAAGTAGCCGTTGTTCCGGGTAAAGGATCGCTCAATTTAACAGGCCAACTTGGTGAAATTATGCAAGAATCTGCTCACGCAGCATTAAGCTATATTAGATCTCGAGCAAAAAATTTAAAATTGAAACCATCATTTCACAACAGCAAAGATATCCATATTCATATGCCAGAAGGCGCAACTCCAAAAGATGGTCCTTCTGCAGGTATTACCATTTGTACCGCGGTAATTTCTGCATTAACTAACAATCCAAGCAAAGAAAAGTTGGCAATGACTGGAGAAATAACATTACAAGGTCGTGTCTTGGCAATTGGAGGCTTGAAAGAAAAACTACTTTCTGCTCGCCAACATGGTATTACAACAGTTATCATTCCCCAAGAAAATGCTGACGATATTGCAGAAATAACCAAGGAAGTTGATTTTGGGACAATGCAAATTTTGCCAGTAAACTCTATGGATGAAGTACTTGCTATTGCTTTTGATAAAAATCCTCTTTCAATAAAAAAATCTTTGAAAACAGCAAGAAAAAAAAATTAAAAGCATAATACTTGCTTTCAAATATGTATCTTGCTATAGCTTTCAAAGATAGATATTTTACTCAAAAAGGAGCTTTATGAAGCTAAATTATATGGTACAATTGTGTGCAATAATTCTTTGTCTTGGAGTACTTCCAGGGTGTGGCGGAGATACTAAAAAAGGAACTAAATATCACAAAGAAAGTACAAAAAAAGGAATGCATCACAAAAAAGAAAGCAGCACAACTAAAAAACCAATGAAAAAAGAACATCATACAGAAAAATAAATAATTATATCAAAAAAAGACGCTCTTTAAAGAGCGTCTTTTTTTGATATAATTATTTTATAAAAAACATATCCACTTTTAAATATTAAAGATTTGCTTTTTTTGAGTTATCATTAATTAAAAAACTATTTAAAAAAATAAAGTAATTGCGAACCGAATCAATTACCTTTTGATTATATTCTAATGATGATGGAGTATCTGATAAACAATCATCACATCTTTTTATAGCTTTTAATAATTCCTGAGATCTATTTAAAGTAAAAATTTTTAATAAAGAGTGGTATATTTTTTCATAAAATTCATCACTCTTCATTCGATTAAAATCGTCATTTTTAATCACCTTAAACATTGTATCACCTTGAAAACCTTCAAAATAATGCGCTTGTTCAAATTGCATACGATTAATTAATTTAGAAAGCTGAACAGCCACGAGAAAGCAAACAAACTGCACATGATAATTATTATAAACCAAGGCATTATTTTTTTTAAAATGAAAATTAAAACTCTCTACTTTATCATTATATAAAGCTGTTTCTTTCAATTTTGTTATATAATCTGGCTCAAATTTTGTTGGCCAAGTACTCTTATCATGAATACCTCGTAAAAGAATTTTTGATAAAACAGAACAGCCAGAAAGATTAACTTCAAAAGTAGGAAAACGTTCTGGACTACATTTAACTTGATCAAACCACTTTCCAGAGTCAACATAATGCTCTGGCGCAATGGAAAATGCGACTATTAATTTTTTATTACAATCGGCAGCATTTATCACATTAATCAAAAAAAACAATCCTAACAATACCATTTTCCTTACCCTCTTATAAACAAGCTTTTTTAAGATTAAAACTTAATTCATTAACTGATTGATTAATTAATCCGTCATCAAAACCACCTTCTTGACTTAATCTTTCATAATTATTTCGATTTTCCATTTCAGTAATATAATGGCCTATATTTTTATATTGATTCTCTTGTGCAAGTCCAAGCAAATTATGCCCAACCTTTAACATAGAAGGAATGGAACAGTGAGAACTCTCATACTTTTGCCAAAAAGCATTTTTGGCTGAAATCTGTAATCGATCAATACTTACATGATCTGAATCGCTTGAAGGAATTAAATATTTTCTTTCATCTTGCATTGGCAATGCTTGAAAAAAAATATCATTGTCAAATCCACCTACAACAGGATCTCCTTTTTTGGTCATATATAAACCAGCAAGTTGAGGATAGTCTTTTTTATAGTGCTGCATACGTTCAAGCATTATTTTAATAGATGGATACTTAGAGTCATAAGATGGCAAATATGAATGTGCATATCGATTAAAAATGGTCTTGGCAACTGGCCTTAAACCATTTGTTGATTTTAAAAATTGCAATCCAGCACAAACACAAGTTGCTGTCAAAACGCTTCTTGAAGATCTTGTAAAAATTGACCCTCCAATAATACTTGCTTGCAATAATGATCCAGGAACCTGTATTAGTTTACCTTTCAAAAGATTTATTACAGGATCAGCTGGATCCTTTAATGAAGCATTTAAAGATATCGTACGAATCATTGATAAAATTTTTTCTCTATCAATTCGATCAATCCCCACTGCAGCAAAAAACTTTTCTGCTTGTGGATATTCTTCAGGATGTCCAAGCAAAAATAAACAATTGAGAATCTGTTGAGTACCAAAACAAATACCATCGATATCAAATTCTAATCCCGCCTTATAAAGCCCATTTAAAACCAAAGCCATACGAAATGCATCTGCACCTTGACCAAAAGAAATTAAATTTAATGCGTCCAAAACCTTATGCCCAGCAGCAGAGACATCATTGACTACATAATCACTTGGATAAGTGCCTGGAGCGCTATTTTTTTGTATAATATGAAAAATATCGCTTAACACGGGATAGACTTGCTCATTGTTTTGGCATGGAACTGGAGCAACTGGCAAACCCATACAATAATAGGTTAAACGCTTTTTCTCAACGATATTATTTTGATCAGTAAAAAGATTCACCGTATATGATCCATTAACATATGGCAAAACATCAGGCAAAACAGTCCATGAATTACCAACTGTTTTATACGCAGGAACCAAAACAGAAGAATGATAGTTTGACGCAGCATAAAAATTGAATATTAGAAATAACAATAGCGTGATCATTGTAAATTAAAACCTTTATATTAAAAAAACTATTAAAATTTGAAAACTTAACTCTCATTGTGAATAGCTTTTTTAAAAAGTCAAATTGAATTCAATTGTTTTTTTTATTAATACAATCAATCATTTTTGAAACTGTCTCGTTTTGATTTAATAATGAAGTATCAATAATAACTGCATCTGATACGCAAATAAGAGCCCCAAAAGAACGAGTTTTATCTTGCAAATCGCGCTCTTGAATAATTTTTATAGCATCAGAAAGTGACACATGATCATTTAATTTTTCTTGCATGGCAGACCATCGCTGCGCTCGAATCAAAAGATCAGCTGTAATAAAAAATTTAAGATCAGCATTTGGAAAAACATGAGAGGCAATATCACGACCTTCAATAATAGTATTAATATGCATTGCTGCAAGAGATCGTTGCATAGACGTAATATAATCTCGAACAACAAGAACTCCTGCAACAAAAGAAACAATTGTATCGATAAAAGGCGATTTCAGCTTGGCAATAACATCTTCTTGATTAATCAAAACAGTTGCAAGAGATCCATTAAAACAATATTGCACAGAATACTCTGTCCATAAATCATCAAGTTTTGCAAAAGAAACCTCTTGTAAAAAATCATGATACTTTTGACCATATTTTTTATTTATAAGATACGCCACAGTGCGATATAATAAACCAGAATTGATATAAAAAAAACCTGTTCTTTGCGCCAACAACAATGCAGCTGTTGATTTGCCACTTGCAGCCACTCCGTCAATTGCAATAATCATTAAAATCCTTTTGCATCATAATATCTTGTCCTACCAACTCTATACGTATACTATCTTTCCAATAGTTTTGACTTACCGTTGCAATAATAACAAATAGTTCATGCTTATTATCCAAAAGCCATTGATACAATTCTGGTCGATTAAAAAAAATAACCTGTTTAATAATACCATCTGCAAAAAGCTTGCACTTAACATGCAACTCTTTTAATAATGCAGGAGATTCAACAAGAGAAAGATTTTTAACATAAAAAATTGGTTGTTCATTACTATTTCCAAATGGTTCAAGAAGCGCCAAATCAGTAAGTAATTTTTTATTTGCCTCAGTCAATAAAAGTTCAGCATCAATTCGAACCTTTGGAACCAAGCAGGCTGGATCAACCGATTTGCTAATTAAATCATGCAATCGATTTTTAAATAATTTAAAATTAGATTTTTTAATTGAAAGACCGGCAGCCAAAGCATGTCCACCAAACTGAATAATCAAATCATTCATAGATTCAAGCGCATTAAACATATTAAACTCAGCAATCGATCGACAAGACCCTTTTAAAATACCATCAGCTGTTTCATGAAACAAAATCGTTGGCTTTCCATACATTCCAACAAATCTGGACGCGACAAGACCTATAACCCCAGATGGCCAATACTTACTTGAAACAATTAATGCATTTTCTGCATTAATATTAATGGTCATATCATTTATTTGCTTTTGAATATCCGCAATTATCTCTCGTTCAACTTCTTTTCTTCGCTCATTCAATTGAGCTAAAATAGTCCCAACTTCGTCAACTAAACCTCGATTTATCCCCAATAAAAAATTTACCGCTTGTCGCGCATCTTCAAGTCTGCCCAAAGCATTAATTTGTGGCGTTAATGAAAAACCAATATCAGTTGAAGACAAAAAAGGTTTGTCTAATTTTCCGTTTTTTTTCAACACCTGCAAAGAATAACTTTCATGCTCTTTAATATACAAAAGTCCATACCGCACCCACCACCGATTCTCTTGAATAAGAGGAACAACGTCTGCGATAGTTCCAAGCAATAATAATTCATATACTTTAAGTGGAATTTGCTTATTAAGTTTTTTATACAGCAATGTAAGCAATTTAAACGCAACACCAACACCCGCAAAATATTTAAATGGATAAGAACAATCACTTTGCTGAGGATTGATAATTGCAAACGCCTCTGGCAAATGAGCGTGCGGCTTGTGATGATCGGTAATAATTAAATCAATTCCCAATTCAAGTGCTTTTTTTGCAGGATCAAATGCAGTTATACCATTGTCAACGGTAATAACAACGGAATATCCATTTTTTGCAGCTCTTTCAATAATCCCGGTTGATAAACCATACCCATCACGCACGCGATTAGGTAAAAAAAAATTAACAGCTGCGCCAAGAGGCAAAAGCCCCATCATCATTAAAGCACTTGATGTCACCCCATCAACATCGTAATCACCACAAATTAAAATTTTTTCTTTATGTTTAATAGCATGCAAAATTCGATCAACTGCCTTTACAGAATCTTTTAATAATGATGGATCAGAAACAAGTATGTCATCACCAAAAAGATACTGATCCAATAAAGGAGAAACAGAAAAATTTCTTGAAACCAAAACATGAGAAACCGCAAAAGATAAACTATAGGCTGCTGCAATCTCTTGTGCTTTCTGATTGTTAATAACCGGCAATTGCCATCGATATTTCAATCCTTGAACAAATGGCATAGATTAGTATTGTTTTCGTTTATGTGTTGGAAAGAGAATAACATCACGAATTGAGTGACTATTTGTTAAAAGCATTGCAAGTCGATCAATTCCAAATCCTGCACCCACCGTTGGCGGTAAACCATATTCAAGCGCACGAATAAATGCATCATCATAATAATGAGCTTCATCATCACCTGATGATCGCTGATGAGCTTGATGGGCAAATCGTTCTGCTTGATCAAATGGATCATTTAACTCTGAAAAACCATTACTCAACTCCATATGCGCAATAAATAATTCAAACCGATCGGTCAACCGAGGATCATCAAAATTTTTCTTTGCAAGCGGAGATACCTCAATTGGAAAATGAGTAATAAAAGTTGGCTGTATTAAATGCGGCTCAACTAGTTCTTCAAAAAGCGCATAAAGTCGATACCCCCAAGATGATTTGTCTTGCGGCATGACAATCTTGCGTTCATTGCAAGCCTTTACAAGATCGTCATCTGACAAAGAATGAGTACAACCCAATGCCTGCTTGACTGCTTCTTCCATAGTAATTCTTGTAAATGGTTTTTCAAAATTAAGTGTATAATTGCCATACATAAAATCACCTGATTTTCCGACTTTATGTGCAACTTTTTTAAAAATTTCTTCAGTTAAATTCATCATAAAATGATAATCATAATGTGCAATATAATATTCAACTGATGTAAATTCTGGATTGTGTCGAGTTGAAATTCCTTCGTTGCGAAAACACCGATTAATTTCAAAAACTCGCTCCATACCGCCGACAACCAACTGTTTTAAATAAAGCTCTGGTGCAATGCGTAAAAAAAGTTCCATATCAAGTGCATTATGATGAGTTACAAATGGCTTTGCAGCAGCACCACCAGGAATGGTATGAAGCATTGGTGTTTCAACTTCAACAAACTCATGCTCAAGCAAAACAGCCCGCACCTCTTGAATAATGTGTGAACGAATTAAAAATCTATTTTTGGTTTCTGGAGAAACAATCAAGTCAAGATACCGTTGCCTTTGACAAACTTCAACATCAGCCAGGCCATGAAATTTATCAGGAAGAGGACGCAGACATTTTGATAACAATTGAAAGTCAGTAACTGCCAATGAAACCTCACCCATTTTTGTTCGAAAAGAAGTACCTGCAAACCAGACAATATCGCCGATATCATATAACTGTATAAAATCAGAAAATTTTTCAACTCCAACGGTATCTTGTTTGATATAAACCTGAATACGTCCAGCACTATCTTGAATATGTGCAAACAATGACTTTCCATGTTCGCGAATAGTCATAATTCTGCCAGCAAGACAATACTGCTTTGATTCAGAATTTTTTTCAAAATCAGCAAAGACTTGCACTGTTGTTGCAGTAACAGTGCGCGCTTCCGGCCATGCTTGAAAACCCCGTGATTGTAATTTTTGCAACTTTTCTTTGCGAACAGAACAAATATCAGAGTGATAATTATTTTCTTGATTTTCGTGATTCATAAAAACTCATTAATTAACAAAATTTCGATTATTGTACCATGAATTTGAATAGCTGAAAATAGGCCTCACCTTCAAGAATCAAAAAAAGATTTTTTAGTTCATAAATAACTTTAAAACCATAATGTATGGGGCTTAAAGACAAAAGTTGACAAATTGAATATAATTGCTATGTTTAATATAACATAAAAAAGAAAGATATAATAAAAATGATAAAAATAGTACTACTTTGCATGTCTTTTTCAACAATAATTTGCTCAAATAATACCTTGAAAACAACTGCCGTTGATAAAAATTCAAAAAAAATTATACCGAAAACAGTTCAAAGCCAAGAAAGTAGTAAACCAAAAAAATACAATTTTTTTGGTTTTTCAGATATTACAACAATTTCAATTACAAGTTTTTTAACTGCAATTGTTTTGGGAATTAAAGCGGCACATGATAATAACACAAAAACTTACCATGATGATTTTTTAGGACTAAGCTTTATTACACCAATTTTGACTGTTCCAGGAATCAGTATCATATTAGGAATCATTTTTTCAAAAAAAATAAATCACATTAACTTTTTGTTGCCCCCTTATATTTGCATTCCAACATTTTATTCCACATGGCTTGCTACTCATTCATTATTACAATACTCTACAAAGGAATTAAAATAATGTTTAAAAATATGAATTTAATTAAAAACGCCGTATTGATATATGTATGCTCTATTTTTTTATTGATAAATACATCAGTGAAAAACATGGCAAAAATTGTCTATCCAAGCTTTGTCAACAGCGCAACTGCAGGAACAATTGTTGGACTCATGGCTCCAACAGCTCGCGGCCCATTTTTTATTTTGACGGTATTAACAAGTCCACTTTTTAATAGCATTCCCCTTGCAATTGGGTTATTTAATAGCATCAAAACTGTCAAAAGTGAATGTAGTACATTGAACTTACAAAACGCCATGCAAACCATGAGTATTAACAATTTAATAGACGTTCTTGGAATTGCAAGTATCTGTTTTCTTGTTTCAATATTTACCTATTACACCTGCTTTGATATTGCAAACGCATTAAAAAAAACCTGCATCAATCTTTTTAAAAAATTTATTTGATACAGATTTTATACTTTTTTGTATGTAATTTGAACAGCTTGGTTATAATAGACAACTTCTTTCACTTTTACGTAATGATTCCAATTAATCATTGAACTAAAACAAAAATTTTATTTTAATTATTTGATCGTAACACATCATACCGCGCTGAAACATAGTCCCAATTAACCACATTCCACCAGGCAGCAATATAATCGGGACGCTTATTTTGATATTTCAAATAATATGCATGTTCCCACACGTCAATACCAAAAATAGGTTTTAATCCCTGCATTAAAGGAGAATCTTGATTTGCTGTTGTCATAATTATTAATTCATTATGCGCATCAAGGCATAACCATGCCCATCCAGAGCCAAAAACTGATTTTGCTTGAACAGATAATAAATCCTTCATTGTCTGAAGTGATTGAAATTTTTTTATAATCGCTTGTGAAAGGTCGCCAATTGGACCTTGTGGCATGATCTTTGATGGAGACATCATAACCGACCAGAACAATGAATGATTTGTATGCCCGCCACCATGATTTTTAATCACAGTTTTAACTGAATTTTCTTTTATTATTTCACAATTTTGAATAAGCCACTCAATCGATTTATTTTGTAATTCAAGATTTTTTGCGATACATTCGTTAAGATTCGTAATATATGCCTGATGATGTTTTGTATAATGAAGCTCCATCGTTTGCGCATCAATAAATGGTTCAAGCGCATCATATGAATACAACAATTTTGGCAAAGTAAATTCCACTGCAATCCTTGTATAATTAAAATTTATTATTTCAAATATTTATTAGAATAGTGTATTAATAATAAAAATAAAACAAGTTTATAAAAAACTCAAAAAAGGTATTCCGGGAGGTTTTGAATGAATAGATATATTTTTTACGTAGCATTATTATTAAACATCAACCTTCACGATTTGAACGCAAGTGAATTTTTGAACAACATAGCACAACATCAACCAACTGCAATTACGACAAGTTTTTTTACAGGCCTAACTGCAATTCCGTTTTTTGTAATGTCTTTGTATCAATACAGCACTCAAAACACTGTTGACACACAGGGTAATTCTTCAATCGTACCATTTTTATATCCATTCATTCTAAAACTTAATGAACAAAGATACACAATCAATCCAACAACAATACATTCAAAAGAATACTTGAGCACTGCCTTGAAATTATGTTTAGCAAGCCTTGGTTCGCTTATAATCGGAGGAATTTTAACAAAAATGGAACAAAAGTTTCAACATAATAAATGCTAATAGCACAACACATTAAATAAAAAATTGACTAAAAAAACCCAAAGCCTTACAATTGCATTATCTTATTGAAATGTTATTTATAAAAGAGGTTATAATTATGTTAAAAAAAATATTTTTAGTCACATTATTAACACTATCATTACCTACAAAGACAGATTTTTTTACATATAAAAATACTGTAAGAAGTTTGGCAATCGGAATGACATTAACCGGAACATACCTTACAACAGCTATTATAATGAATAAATATCCAACATTAAAAGGGTTTAAGGATTTAGACCACGACAGTAATCAAAGACTTGCGGAAGGACTTGGAGTCTTATTGTTTGGTGTTGCAACTGCAGCTCTTTTTACACATGTTAATAATATTAAATAAGATGAATTTTGTTTTAATATTTACGCTTTAATATATTCATAACTGCACAATCAATAATATCCATTGAAAGCGTTCCGTTATTTAATGCTTGCTTAATTTCACTGATAGCTCTTGGTATATCAGGAGAACACAATAAAAGGTGACACCCTGCTTTTAAGGCACGCACTTCTTTATTTTCAAAACCTTGTAATGCTTTCATATCAAGAGCATCAGTCACAATTAAAGCTTGATTATTATACTTTTTTATTATATTGACTATTTCGGAATTCAATGTTGCGGGCACTTGATCATCAAAATCTTTACACGCAATATGACCAACCATAACTGCACATGAGGTATATTTTTTTAAAATTTCTTTAAATGGATACACCATATCCTCCGTCACTTGATTAACTGTTGGCAATTCATGATGAGAATCCAATACAGTGGCACCATGATTTGGAAAATGTTTGATACATGGTGTAAGATACTTACTTATAGAATAAATTCCATCAATAAAAGCTGCTGCATGCTTTAAAACATGTTCAGCAGATGATCCAAATGATCTATTTTTTGTGATTGGTGATTGATCAAAATAATGAATATCAACAACAGGCGCACATATCAATTGAACATTATAACCTAGTGCAATCTTTCCAACCGCTTGCCCAATTTCAAATGTAGAAAATATGTCCTCATCTTGACCAAGTTCTCGAGCATGTGGAGCTTTATTAAAACCAAATCTTTCTAAAAATGAAGGCTCTAAGTCTTGACCAAACCACAAAGGAATAGTAGAAAATAATTGTGAATACGTAGAAAATTCTTTTGCACGTTGTTCTTGCAATTCAGGAGTTCCGTTGCCAAGCCAAATAATGCCACCAATATGATATTTTTTAATTAAAAATTTAATATATTCTTGATCAAGCCGATATGTTTTTTTATCGGTCAAATCAGTATTCATGAACAGATCAACCGTTGCAGAAACCATAAAAAGTTGCCCAATTTTTTGATCTAATGATAAAGAATTCATGATAGTATTAATGTCTGTTATGCTTGCAAAAAAAAGATTAATATGAATAAATAAGCATCCAATTAAAAATAATTTTTTAAAAAAAGACTGAAACACGTTCTTCTCCTGGAAAATCAATCTAATAATTATTTTTGAATAAAATATACTGTATCATCAGATCGAGCCATCTGCAATTTTTCACGTGCTGCTTGCTCAATTAAAAACGGTTCTTCTGTCCATTCCTGCATTAAAACGCGCAACTCTTTGATTTGATTTTTCATTTCTTGTGTTGCAAGCTGACTTTTTTGATGGCTTTTTTTCAAAAGATTCAGCGACTGCACACCGTGAGATCCATATACAAAAAAATATCCAAACAATATTAATTCTGAAACCACTACAACACTAATAATTATACGCTTTATCCAAACCACCACTAAAACCCTTTTTAAAATGAACTACCTTTTTATATATAGTATGTATAAAAGATTTATTTATTTGAACAATAACAAGATCTCATACAGGAAACAAAATGCTTATGATATACTTTCTTATAGTACTAACACAGATACACGTATTGGCAAATACATTACATAAAGTCGACGAGTTTGATCAAGTACTATTTGATTGGACTGGATTATGGGCAGAGGTTGCACAAAATGCGAAAGAAAAGCATTATAAAATCGATTCAATTGAAAAAGCCATGAGCCAAGCAATTGATGCATTTGTAAGTACACTTGACCCTCATTCAAGCTTTTTGGATTCTAAGGCATATAATTCAATCATGGAAAAAACAAGTGGAGAATTTTGCGGAATTGGTATCATGATTAATGCAATGCGAAGCACAAAAGATAAATTTTTAACTATTATCGAAGTAATTCCCAATGGACCAGCAGCTCAAAGTGGAATTCTACAATACGATAAAATCGTAGAAATTGAATCTCAGGTGCTTGAAGACATGACAACAGAAGAAGCCATTAGTCTTTTAAAAGGAAAAAAAAATAGCAAAGTATCAATAAAAGTACTTCGTGAAGGATCACTTGATCTTTTATCATTTACCATCACACGAGATATTGTCAAAGAACAACAATCACTTTGTTTTTATATTAAAGACAAAAATATTTACTACCTATCACTCAGCTCATTTGCACAAAACTCAAAAGAACAACTTGAAAAACTCTTAAAAAAAGCACAAAAAAATAACCCAAAGGGTTTGATTCTTGATTTGCGCAATAATTCAGGAGGTCTTTTAAATGTTGCAATCGATATTGCTTCTCTATTTCTTGATAAAGAAAGCGTTGTAGTAACAACAAAAAACAATAAAGGTGAAGTTACTGAAATTCACAAAACAAATACAAACCCAATCAAAAACAAAGATCTTATTATTTGCATTTTAATTAATAACTACACCGCATCTGCCGGAGAAGTACTTGCAGGAGCTTTACAAATACATGCAGATAAAAATGATCAAAAAAACCCTTTACTTGTATTTCTTGTAGGAACACCTACTTTTGGCAAAGGCTCAGTTCAAGAAATAATACCAATCGGAAAAAACTGTGCACTTAAATTAACAACATCACTGTATTTTTTACCTTATGATACTGTTGTGCAAGGAGTTGGCATTAATCCAGACATTCACGTTGAACGATACACCCCACCAACTGATCATTCACGATGGATTACAGAATCATATGGAAGAGAAAACACCTTGCCTCATTTTATATCTCTTGAACCCAAAAAAACTAAACAAAACAAAACACATAGTGACTCAAAGGAAAAATCACACAACAATCGAGTAAAAGAGATACTTGCACATGACAACCAATTTAAAGAAGCAATTAATGTTGTTTCACTCATACACCACGGAAAGAAAAATCTTTCTCATGTGATTGTTGATCGAAAAACAGGACTTTATTTTTTAAAGCATAATTATGCATGCAATGATACACTTGATATTCAAGAAATAGTGCTGTAAATTTTTTACAGCACTATTTCTATTCAAAAATTATGGCCTATCTTTTTTCAAAAGACTCATTTTTTGACGATATTCAACAATTTTTGCCTGCATTATTTTATATGCATCAAAAGGAGTCCCTGATTTCTTGATAACGTGTAGTGCAAGATCAGTTCCAAACAATCGAACCACTGTTTCAATATCAGAACCACTCATGCCCGATGATAATGAAACACACAATGAAATAAATTTCTGATCTTTTACTATTTGTGCAACAATTTCTTTTTCTTGTAATCCCTTGTCAAAACTTTCTTCAAGCCTTGATAAATAAAGCTCAAACAATTTCTCACGAGCGTTTTCACGCGGAAGAGGCATTTCAATTGCCTGGGAAAAACGCCTGCTCATTGCCTCATCAAATACAACAGGATGATTTGTGGCACAAATAACCATCAATTTATTATTTGGTTCTCCAAGCAAATTTAAAAAATGATTTAAAACTTCATACTTATAGGCATTCTGCCCAACGGCCAATTGATTGCGATCAACAAAGAGCGAATCAGCTTCATCAATAAATAAAATTAATCCTTTGGTCTTTTTTGCATAATCAAAAATTGAATTGACCGCTTCAATTCCAGCACCTTCTTGCAAAAATGCACCACCCGTTGTTTCTGCATATTCCATTCCCACCTGTTCTGCAAAATAACGCGCAAACAAGGTTTTTCCCGTTCCTGGAGCACCATATAACAAAATATTAGAATAAGAAGATTTAATTTTACCCGTATAAAGAGCAGTTGTAATATCAATAAGATCATGTAATTTTTGAGAAACAGTTTCATCAAAAATCATGTTCAGATTTGTCGCAGTTCCCAATAAACGCCTTTTGATTGATTGATACCATGACCGCGCAGGCACCCATCGAGTAAAAATTTTGGGCTTTTTTAATCGTTGTTCAATATATGACCATAAGACGCGAGTTCCATGCCAACCTGTCACCGATAACGCTCCCACAATCAATGCTGATGAACCAACCAAAGATGAATAATACAAAATATCACGAGGATTAATAAGAATATCATAAACTCCTCTTTTAAGCGTAATAAGCTGAGGAGCAACTTTCTCAAAAAAATTTGTGCTATATTCAGTTAAATATGAATTTTGAATATTTCCTGTTTCTTGTGCAGCTTTTTTTGCATGAATATTTAAAGCACCCAACGTTTCAACAAAAGAACCAAAGCCACCCGTAAAGGCATTACCTATATTTGTACCTGTTTGTTCACCTGACTCTGCCCAATCTTTTGTCCCTTGAGCAAGACCTGTTCCAATACCTCTTACAATTTTAGTAAAACTAAATCCTGGCCCAAGCGTTTTTGCTGATTTTTCAAAATCAATGACATGAGTCGTGGTTGTATCACCTGAATAAATTAACTGAACAAAAAGTAATAATATATATATATATAAATAATTTTTCATTAATTGTTTTCTATTATAATAAATAAAAACATCTACAATTGCAATTAAATCAATTCAAAGATAAATATTATTAAAACCAGTTTCATTAATTTCTGTATATTTAGAATTAATACTCTTTTGAACCACAAACAGCACATCTTGAATAAAACTAGTTTTGATTGAAAATTACATTATTAAAGAATTTTGATTTGTTTTGTTTTTAATCTAAGTCTTTTTGCAATAACTCCTTATTCAACGGTGACAGATTTTGCCAAATTGCGAGGCTTATCAATTGAAAGGCCCAAATGAAGACCAATTGAACATACGAGCAAAAGCATGACCCCATTCATTGCTAACGGAGCCAACAAAGGCGCAACGCGAGGAATTTCAAAGCTAACATCTGCAATCTCTTTTAACTCATCCTGTCCTTCAAAAATAAAAGCGGTTATATGAGCACCGCGAGCTTTTGCTTCTTGAACATTGCTTAATAACTTTTCATAAGGGATTTGATCAAGCAATGAAAAAACAAACACCGGAGTTTTTTTATCAATTAAAGCCAAAGGCCCATGTTTTAACTCGCCAGCCGGATAACATTGTGCAAAAATATAATCGATTTCTTTCAGCTTTAAAGCAGCCTCAAGAGCAAAAGGATAACTAATATTGCGCCCCAAGCAAATTGCTCGGTCAAATTGAGCATAAAAAGTTCCCCACACATGGTTAATTTCATATGAATATGAATCCATGACACTTTCAAGAATAGTAACTGCATGCACAACATCATAAACAGCTTTATCAAGCGCATGCTCAGAACAAAGACCTTTTTGCCAAGCACAATAATAAGAAAGCCAATAAAGGGATCCAATTTGAGCAGCAAAGGCCTTTGTAGAAGCAACTGCAATCTCAGGGCCTGCATGCATAAGCAATACACCATCAGCCTCCCGAACCATCGAACTTGTTGCAACATTGACAAGCCCAACCGTATGAACATTATAAGATTTAAGTAATCGCAAAGACTCCAAGGTATCTGCCGTTTCTCCGGACTGAGAAATACAAACACTCAAAAGATTTTGCTGCTTGAAAAAACGCATTTGACGAAATTCAGAAGCAAGATGAACGCCTGTAGGAATTTGCGCAATTTCTTCAAAAAAAAACTGAGCAATTCTGCCCGCATGCCAAGACGCGCCACAACCAACAAGTTTGACATGCTCCAATGATTGCATCTTTGACAACGAAAGACCTAACTGCTCATGCAATAGTGCACGATTATTATGAAAATGCATAACCGTATCAACGACTGCTGTTTTTTGTTCATACATCTCCTTGATCATATAATGAGAATATCCATTCAAAGAAACAAGACGATCATCATATACAATAGGTTTTAAAAAAAGAGGAACAGGTATACCATCTGCATCAAAGATTTTTACACCATCGGATGATACAAAACCATATGAACAATCAGGAACATACATTACATCAGTAATCTCTTTTCCAAAAGCAAGCACATCTGAGGCAATCATTTTATATTCAAACGCAAAACCAATACATAAAGGCGATTTGCTTCGCGCAAAAAAAATCATGCCCGGATACTGTGCAGACACAATGACAAGCGCATATGCACCATACAATTGGCTGACAACTTTTTTGACTATATCTTCAGGACTTTTCCATTCTCCATTAAAGACCATTTCTTCCCATAAATGAGCAATTACTTCTGTATCTGTTTGGGAAATAAAGGTGTGATTTTTTTTTTCTAAATCAAGCTTTAAACTATGATAATTTTCAATAATACCGTTATGAACAACAAAAACATTTTTATGGCAATCAAAATGAGGGTGCGCGTTATACTCTGTCAATCCCCCATGAGTAGCCCATCGAGTATGACCAAGGACCGTACGACCATCAATACCAACCGATTCAACTTTTTTTTTCAAGTCACCAACAAAGCCAACCGATTTTATTGCCGCAAGATTGTTTGTTTGTTGGTCAAAACACACAAATCCAGCAGAATCATAACCTCGATACTCTGTCTGCAAAAGACCATTAAGAACTAACTTGCCGCCTAATTGCGTCCCCACGTAACCCACGACACTGCACATGCCCTCTCTCCTCATTTTCAATGAAAAACCCTGCTTGGCATTTAAAACAAAAAACCAAACAGGGTAATTTTTCTATAATCTGTAACAGAAAATAGTCGTATAGACGAGGTAGCTATTACCGTTTAACAAACTGGAACCCACGACGAGCACCCATTTGTCCATATTTCTTTCGTTCTTTGCGACGAGCATCAACTGTTAACAATCCATGCTGGCGTAAAGAAGCACGCATTGATTCATCAAGCTCCAAAAGGGCACGTGAAAGACCAAGCTTAATAGCATGCGCTTGCCCCATTTTGCCACCACCAGAAACTGCAACATCAAAATCATAAGTTGCTGCAACAGGACACGCTTTAAAAGGCTGCTCAAGAGCAAAAAGCATTGACTGTGTTCCAAAATAGACTTTAGAATCAATTCCATTTACTAAAATTTTGCCTGTACCCTGGCGAGCCCAAACACGAGAAACTGCAGATTTTCTTCTTCCAGTACCACCAGCAAGCGGTTTACCTGGCTTTACTTTTATTTTTTTTATTTTTTTTTCAGCAACTTTTTGTTGTACCATTAGTTTTGCTAACCTTTCTCTATCACAAATGCGAAAACATTTTTATGATAACAATTTATCTTAAAAAGTCAAAGTAAACTTCATGGAGCCGATGATCGGATTTGAACCGACGACCTACTGATTACGAATCAGTTGCTCTACCAACTGAGCTACATCGGCATTTTACCAATCAATAGGACATTCTACTTTATTTTTAGATTTTTAAAAGTGTTTTAATGCAAAAGATTTTTAACAAAAAACCAGAACAATTATATTGTCAAACAGAATAAATAAAATCTTTAAGAGACCAATGATTCAGTCAAAGTGCCCAAACAATAACCCAAACTTAATACAAAAAACAAATTCCAAAACAAGCTCTTTCAGAACGATTAAGAATCAACAGGATCTTGTTCTTGGCATTGAACAAATTTATCTCCAAAAACTTTTTCAAACTGAGCCATGACATCAGACATATATGCGTGCCCTTTTTTGCATCTATACGTTGGCTTGAATGTGCCATCATCTTTCTTTTGTACTTCCATACCCATATGCAAAACGCCCTTAAAATCTTTCAAATTTGAGTTGTTTGAAATAGATATAATAGCCAAATTAGGATACTGCTTTAAGAAGGTAAAAAGTTTAAACAAAACTTGGCAAGCAACTGCACTATCTGTTGTGGTCAAAGGCTCATCCATAACCAAAAGAACTTTTTTATTTTTATTTTTTTCAAGATACTCATGAAGATTTTTTAATTTTGCAAGCTCAACCTGAAACTTTGATGAAACTCCCAAATCATCAGAAAGATTTGCAAAAAAATATATTTTATCAAATAAAGACACCTGTGCTTTTGAAGCAGAAATAAGACCAAATGTCTGGTGTGCGACAAGCGAGGCCAAAATTGCTCGTACAGTTGCAGACTTGCCTGATCCATTTGCCCCGCTAATAAAAACAAATCGTTGATCAGGAGAGGCAACATACTCTAAAAAATTTTTAACAAAATTGGGAAAGTTGGGATGAAAAAAATCTTTCATTTGAATTGCAATTCCATCTTTTTTGATTTCAGGAACAGAATAATCTTTCAACTGATTTGAAAGAGCAATGTATGTATGAATTTCTCCAAGGCTTGCAAGCACAGGAAAAAGTCTTTTTTGAACAATATCAGAATTATCAGAAATAATTTTATCAAGAACCATTCGACTTCCTATCAACCAATAATTTAAGAATGAATGATCACGTATTTTTTCATTTTTAAATTGATCAAAAACAAATACAGTTTTTGAATCAGAAGATGGGACAGATAAAGACTGTAAAGAATCTTTTAAAAATAAGTTTTTTGTAAATTCAGGATGTTGGGCAAGTAATTGATTAAGCTTATTTGTTGCAGAAAAAATTTTTTGCGCACATATCAAACCTTTTTCTCGCTTCAAAAAAAGATTGTAATCACTCTGTGCATAAAAATAACTAGGCATTATTGTTGTAGCAATCCAAGAAAAAAGGGCCATGCTTTTTAATGCACCAGAAGGAACATTTATCTTAAAAAAATTAATAGAAGAAAATGATCTGTTATTTATCCAATATGCCCCACCAGCGGTTATTAAAAAAGAAGGGATTGTTAAAGATGCTGCAAAAAAAGATGGATAATTGGAACACACACGAGCAAATTTATCATATAACGATTTTGAAGTTTTTCAGAAATCATTTTTTTTGATAACCAGATACCAATTTGCAGACTCATTAACAGCAAAGATTTTGAAGAATCAGCATTATTAAAAAATTTTATTATTCCGGCAGTATTAGAAAACGAACGGCTTAAAAAAGCTTTATTTTGGTTTCTTTTCTCTTTTTCTGTTAATTGATTTGAAAAATTTAAAAAAGATTCCTCTGAAGGCTTATCAAAGGAACCCATTAACGCAATAAGTTCTTTGGCAAAATCTGGATTTTTTTGCAAATACTCAATAACACATCGTCGCTTTTCAAGAACAATTGAGTCACATGTTTGAGCAGTTGAAAGATAGGTTAAAAAAGCCTGCGCAGCATATGATAACGTAATATCTTTTGGATAAAAAATTCCTTGATTCTTTCTTGAAATAAAATCAAGCTCATAAAATGTTTTTGTTTCTATAATTGAAGAATCATCAGAGTCATCATTTTCTTTGTTTTCTAATTCTTCATTTTTAACCAGTTCTTTAATAATTCTTGCAGCCTTTTCTAAATATTCTCTTTCTTTATTTGAAAGTTTATGCGCCTGCTTATAATTACCAAGTGCAATTGCATAATTATTTGTTTGAGCTAATACACTTACACAAAAAAACATGCAAAAAATTAAAATCATAAACTAAACCTCACCTTACACTCTAAGCCTTAAAATTTTTATTGACTCACACCAAAATCTTTTCCAAACACTTTTTTAAACTGAAACCAAACGTCAGAAACATATGAAAAACCCTGTTTCCAACGATATGTTGGCTTGAATGTTCCATCAGAATCTGTATCAACGACAGTTCCCATATGAACAGCGTCTTTAATGGTACTTAATCCAGGAGTGTTTGAAACACAAAAAATCATAAGATTTTGGTATTTGGAAAAAACACCAAAAAGATCAAATAAAATTTTTCCAACAAGCTCACTATTTGTCGAAGTTAATGGCTCATCAAGCATTAAAAGAACTTTTTTACTAGGATTTTTTTCAAGATACTCTTGAAGCTTTTTAAGTTTGCCAAGCTCGACTTGAAACTTTGATGCAACACCCAAATTGTCAGATAAATTAGCAAAAATTGCAATTTTATCAAAAAGCGGAATTCTTGCATTTTGAGCAGAAGCTCTGTTAAATGTTTGAGCTGCAATAATTGAACCGATAACAGCTCGAGTAATAGCAGATTTGCCTGAGCCGTTTCCGCCACTCACAAAAACTTTTGTTTTTTCTTTGTTTTCAAGATCCAAATCATTGCAAACGGGGCTTTGTATATTTGGATGAAAAAATTGTTTTAAAGAAATCAAAGACACACGATCAGCAAAGCTTGGTTTTGAATATTCAGCAAATTGATCCGAAATCGCACAATATGCATCAATTTCGCCAAGCCCTGCCAAAACAGGAAGAAGGTATTGTCGAGCAACTTCAGAATTATCAACTAAGATTTTATTCATAACAACACGCGTACCTAAAAATGCATAATTTAAAAACGAAGGATAATTAATTTTATTATTATGTAACTTACTCAAAACAAATTGAATTCTTTGATCTTTTGCATGAGCTTTGATTTTCAATGTATTTTTCAATAATAAATGTTTTGAAAATTCTTGATGTTTTGCAAGCAATTGATCAAGCCTATAACACACCTGAACGGCCTTTTGTGCTGCAATAAGAGATTTTTCATATTCACAAAAAGATTGATAATAATCCTTTGACTGCTTAAATAAAAAATAACCAGGCAAAATACATACTGCAGATAAAAAACCCAACCCTAAACAAGTAGTCATGTGGTCAGGACTAGTAGTTATTATGCTTTTAAACATTTCGTGATGTTTTTTAATATACTCAACCAATAATATAATGTAATTCTTGCTCTTAATATCTGTATCTGTTAAAGCATACCCCAATAAAGCCGAACCAGAAAAATACAAAAGTGGCTTCGACGTAAAACTTAAAACATTAAAAATATACGGGTGAAGAGAAAAAAAATGAGCAAACCAATTCACAAAACGCTGAGAAATCAGACGCTTTGTAATAAAATCAGGCAAAAAAAGATTGCTTCTATTCAAAAAAAAATCATTTTGCCGCTCTTTTTCTTTGTCATTTTGCAACCATGAAAGCTCTAAAAAAGATTGTTCAATTTCAGGACTCAGCTCTCTGATGATTTTGATAAGTTCAAATTTAAATTCAGGATTTTTTTCCAAATAAGAAATGATATAATCACGCCTTTCAAGCACCGTACAATTTGTTGTTTGGGCGCTTGCAAGATATGCAATAAAGGCAGATCCCGCATGCGAAAGTTGGATGTTTTTAGGAAAAAAAAGACCTTCACCTTTTTTTGAAATAAAATCAAACTCTTCAAAACTCTCAGGATCTAAAACAGAATCTTCTCCTTGGTTTTCTGATTTTTTTTCAGAATCAGTTTTTTTTACTTCTTGTGCAATAATTGCTCCAGCATTTTCAAGATACTCTTTATCTTTATTGGAAAAACTCCTTCCTTGTGCATATTTCTTGAGTGCTATTTGATGATTTGGAGTTATTGAATCAGCGCAAATTGTAATAAAAAAAAATAAAAAAATAATCATTGATTTAATATATAAGTTGAGTTTTTTTCAAATTATATATTAAATCAATTTGAAAAAAACTCAACTTATATAAACATATCTGCATTTTCTTTAATTTCTGCACACACAATGCAACGCGCAGCGTCAGGAAATGACAAAAGTCGTTTTTCTGAAATCTCATTGCCACAATCAATGCAAATTCCATACGAACCATCTTCTATTTTTTCAAGAGCCCTCAGAATCATTTTGTATCGATTCAATTCGGTTTCCTGCAAAGAACCTTGCAAAGACTCCATTGTTGAGGCAATTGCTTGATCTGCTTGATCTTGAACTTGGCCATCAGAAAATTGCTCTTGAGACATCTGTTGTAACTTAATAGCAAGATCGTCACGCGCTTTCAATAAAAGCGTTTTTATTTCTTTTAGATTCTTTATCACTTTCAATCTCCTTAATCATTTTCGTTTACGTCGAAAAAATTCTTGTAATAAAGCAATTGACTCGGCCGCTTTCAAGTCTGAAATAATAACAAAATTATTGTTGTTGTATAACTGAGAAGAATACGCAATGTCAAGACCTGACAGCTCGAGTGCTGGAGCGCCATACACAACTCCTGCAAATCGACTCAATGCAATACAGCCAAAACACATCAAACACGGCTCAAGCGTAACATAGATCCAGTGCCAATCAAGACGCCAATCAGAAATGCGCGTTGTTGCACTTTCAATTGCCTGCAATTCTGCATGACCAGTTTGGCAATGACTCTCTTCCACAACATTATATCCTGTTGCAATAATTTCTCCATTCGGATTAACAATGACAGCTCCAACGGGAACTTCACCCTTATCTAAAGCTTTGCGAGCTTCATTTAGCGCGTGATCCATATATATAAAATCTTTTGATAAACCAAAAACAGTTCCATCCATAATTCATATACCTTTGTAGAAAAAAATAGCAGTTGCTGTATAGTAGTATAGTATGTTATAAATTTGATAACCACCACCATTATCATTCAATGGAGTTAGCATGTCACAAAAACCTGCTGCAGAATATAAAGCCGAAAGTATCCGTGTTATTGAAGGACTTGATGCTGTCCGAAAACGTCCTGCCATGTATATCGGCAATACAGGACAAGCAGGATTGCATCATTTGGTCTACGAAGTTGTGGACAACTCTGTTGATGAAGCACTTGCGGGCTATTGCAATCATATTACCGTTACACTCCACACAGATGGTTCATGCTCTGTACAAGACAATGGACGAGGCATTCCAACAGACATCCATCCAACTGAAGGTATTTCTGCAACAGAAGTGGTATTGACAAAGCTCCATGCCGGAGGAAAATTTGAAAAAGAAGCATACCAATTTTCTGGTGGTCTTCATGGGGTTGGTGTATCTGTTGTAAATGCCCTTTCTGATCTTCTTGAAGTTTTTGTTTATAACAACGGTAACATTTACTGGCAACGATATCATTATGGAAAGCCAGAGGAAGCATTAAAGATCATTGGAACATCTGATAAGCGGGGAACAACAGTACGCTTTAAACCTGATCCTTTAATATTTAAAGAAACTGTTGAATTTAGCTTTGAAACACTATCATCTCGTTTGCGAGAACTTGCTTTTTTAAACAAACAACTAACAATCGTATTAATTGATGAACGCACAGACAAACAACAAGAATTTTATTTTGAAGGCGGAATTGTTTCTTTTATTGAGTACATTAACAAAAAGAAAAACCCAATCTTTCCTGATGTTATTTATTTTTCAACTGCAGAAAATAATTGTGTTGCAGAACTTGCAATGCAATATAATGATGGATATGGAGAACAGCTATTTTCTTTTGTAAACAATATTAATACTGTAGAAGGCGGAACACATGTTTCAGGCTTTCGATCAGCATTAACAAAAATTTGTAATAAAAAAGGTCTTGAATATAATATTATCAAAAAAGATGGTGAAGGTTTTTCAAGCGAAGATGTTCGAGAAGGCCTTGTCTGTGTTATTAGCGTAAAAATTCCTGAACCGCAATTTGAAGGGCAAACAAAAACAAAACTCGGAAATAATGAAATCAAAGGCCTTGTTGACTCATGGTTTTTTGGATTTTTAGATACATATTTTGAAGAAAATCCTGCTATCGCAAAAAAAATACTTCAGAAAGCTGAACTTGCAAAACGAGCACGTGAGGCCGCAAAAAAGGCTCGAGAATTAACGCGGCGAA
This sequence comes from uncultured Pseudomonadota bacterium, assembly GCA_964529835.1. Lineage (GTDB taxonomy): Bacteria > Babelota > Babeliae > Babelales > Vermiphilaceae > CAZGZQ01. The sequence continues at coordinate 242,250 of CAZGZQ010000001.1, read as the reverse complement.
AGACAGCTCTTGAATCTACTATTTTACCCGGAAAGCTTGCTGACTGTTCAAGCGAAAACCCAGAAGAATCAGAACTTTTTATCGTTGAAGGAGATTCTGCTGGCGGATCTGCAAAACAAGGAAGAGATAGGCATTCACAAGCAATTTTACCTCTTAAAGGTAAAATTTTAAATGTTGAAAAAGCTCGTATTGATAAAATACTCTCAAACGAAGAAATAAAGGCCTTAATTTCTGCAATTGGATGCGGTATTGATCAAGACTTTGATATCACCAAAGCACGATATCACAAAATCATTTTAATGACCGATGCTGATGTTGATGGATCTCACATTAGAACATTATTGCTCACTCTTTTTTTTCGATATATGCCTGCCTTAATTGAAAAAGGATATTTGTATATTGCGCAACCACCTTTATATAAAGCAAAAATTGGAAAAAGAGAACAATATTTGAAAGATGAAAAATCATTTAAACAGTTTCTTTTTGAGTGGGCCATTGAACAAACGGCTTTATCTATTAATCAAAAAGAGATTGAACAAGAAACGGCAAATACGATCTTTGAAACAATTCGAACGTATTCTGATTTAATGCGTAGATTATCAATGCGCTATAATATTCCGCTTAATCAAATCAATACAATAATTACAACAATTATCAGACTCAACTGGAACACTGCAAATTCCATTGACATTCTCGTAACAGAATTGCAAAAAGCATTTAGCAACTATATTGTTTCACATCAAAAAGCAGAACATGACAGCACTGTTGAAAATTATTCATTAAACCATGATTGTATTATTTTTAAAATGCTCAGCACACAATTTAAAATGCCATTATCACTTCTTTCAACAGAAGAATTTGTTTCTCTGACTAAACTTTACAAACAAGTTGAATTAATTGAAACAAGCCCGTGGATCTTAACCGTTAAAACAAAAAATCGATCAGAAACAGGTACCGGAATCCTTGAATTGGTTGAAGCCATCAGTCTTCTTTCAAAACCGTATATGTCAATCCAACGTTATAAAGGACTGGGAGAAATGAATCCAGAACAACTGTGGGAAACTGCTATGGATCAAGAACAACGAACTCTTTTAAAAGTTACCATCGAAGATGGACTTGAAGCAGATCGATGGTTCATTACACTTATGGGAGATGACGTTCAAGGGCGCAAAGATTATATAGAACAGTATGGCCAATGCGCAAAAAATCTTGATATTTAAATTTCAAGGTATAGCGCTTTTAAAAACGCTATACCTTTTTAAAAATATATGAGTAAACATAATCATTCACCAGATTCTCTTTTTGAAAAAATTGCCATTTTTGTTAAAAAAAATGATTTAATTGATTCTGAAAAAAAAATAATTATAGGATTTTCAGGTGGTCCTGACTCACGATTATTACTTGAATGGCTTTTGTGGTATATAAAAGACCCGCAACGTATTATTGCAGCACATCTTAATCATCAATGGAGACCTGAGTCTGACTTTGAAGAAAGTAGCTGCGCTCAAACAGCTCAAGGATTAGGGGTAATCTTTATAACAAAAAAAATTTCAGAATATCACAATTTAATTACCTATAATGGATCAAAAGAAGCCTTTGCGCGATTGGCACGAAAAATATTTTTTGAAGAAATAGCATCTGAAAACAATGGTATTATCGCACTCGGCCATCATCAAGACGATCAAATTGAAACATTTTTCATTAGATTGGCACGAGGATCAACAGGCACAGGACTTTCAGGAATAAAACCAAAAAATGGTTTGTATATTCGCCCTTTATTAGAAATTACTAAAACCCAAATTTATCAAGAACTTGATAAACGACAAATAACCTATTGCCTTGATAACTCAAATGAGTCAACAGAGTATTTACGTAACAATATTAGAATTTCACTAATTCCACTTTTAAATAAAATTGATACGCGCTTTAAAAACAATATTGTTCAAACAATTAATCATCTTCAAAAAGCAGAGGAATATCTTACAGCGCAAACAAATAAAATTATTAATGAAATTGGATTTAAAAAAAACAAAACTTATATGATTCAAAAAGAAAAATTTTTTATTCTTGAATCATATATGCAAAAAAGAGTATTAATTGCGTTACTGATCCTCACAAATAGTAAACTCACTATTCACAACAATTTATTAAATGAAATTATTCGATTTTTATCAAATAATGGCAAGCATCATGAATTGTCAAAACAGATATCAATTAAACAAACCAAAGAATTTTTTTGGATACAATCTTTATAGAAATCAGCTTGCTAGCTACTTGCCTTCAAAATAATTCAATCCTTGACCAACAAAGCCCAGAATTCCACCTTCAATTTTTGTATAAAGGTCTTTAATAGAATTAAAATTTTTCACAAAATCATTAAAACCGAAAGATGCTGATTTCGTTAAAAAATCTTGCGTAATATTTTTTAAATTTTCAAGTTCAGGAATTCTATAATTTTCGTATAAAATTTTTCTTTGGCTTTCTTTTTGAATAAGAAGATTAGTAAAATTTACAATTTCACTTCTATAAAGCTCAGAACTTGTTTTCATTGCTTGTTCAATGTTAGTATGCATTTTTGATGTGCTATCTGAAGAACTAAGCTTCTCTTTTAAACTATTAATAGTATTTTCTAAAGTAATAATTTTTTGAAATGAATTTTTAACATTAGTATCAATTTCTGCAATCTTTGGAGCAATTTCTTGAAATTGTTCAAAACTTTTAACAGTCACGCCATTGTAACTCTTTTTAAAAAAAGCTTTTTTTAATGCAGGATATATAGTTGACAACCTCTCTTTAACAGAATCTGGAATTAAATATAAAACAGTAGCTGCCATCATTGCATTTTCTTGGCTTTTTTTCCATTCATCTTTAGTAAAGAAGCCTTGCGGAAGATGTTTTAAAATTCTTGGACTCACAAACCGCTCTATTGCGACCCAACTTGCAAAAGCCAATCCTGGTGTCACAGAGCCCCTTCCTGCCTTAACTGTTAAAGGAACCAAAACACGTGTTAAAGTCAAATAATTTAATGCTGTCAAACCACTTGATAAAAAAAATACTTTCCATTTATTAGGCTCTGGCTTCTTTGCAGGTCCTTGACTAGAAAAAATATGCTGTGACCACAATAAAATGATCACAGCATTAATCAAAATTTTACACCTTAATTTTTTCATTAAAGTAATCCCTATAAAGATACCTTAATCAGAATATGGGCGAGCTTTTACAGTACCACTTCCTGCAATGGTATCAAATGCATAGGCAACATCAGCATCTGACTGAACATAAATTTTTCCACCGACAGCCCATCCACTTATATCAAAATCTGCTTTATAGCGACGAGTACAAAAAATAGCTTGATTTTTTTGATCAGTAGTTTGAGGAATTACCTCTTCATAAATAATTCCTGTTAAATTATTAAATCCAGTATCATATCCACCTGTTTCTTCACCAGGATTAAGTTCAACAAACCCAGCATTTGAGCCATTCCAAATAGGTTTAACCTTAATTCGTGAACCAGAAGGATTTTTTACTCCACCAGCAGTTCTATTGATAATTTTAAAAACAGCAGCATCAGTCAAACCACAAGAAACGAAAAAACCGACCATAATTAATACTTTATACATATTCATAACAATCTCCCGTTTACCAGATAATATTAATAATTACTACATCTCTTTTTGTATTTTATTTCAATTTGAATAAAAATATCAAGAGAATAGCAAAAAATGATAATTTGACAGAAAACATAATCTCCTACTGGCGATACTGTGAAAATTTGTTACAATAGATATAAAAAATGAAAACTTAAAATATATGCACAAAAAAGATTTTTATGAGATTCTTGGTGTTTCAAAAACCGCAACCGCAGATGAAATTAAAGCAGCATATCGTAAACTTGCGATGAAATACCATCCAGATCGAAATCCAAATAACAAAGAAGCAGAAGAAAACTTTAAAGCTGCCGCAGAAGCCTATGAAGTTCTTTCAAGTCCTGAAAAACGTGCTCAATACGACCAGTATGGGCATACCGATTTTTCTCAATTTCAAAATGGGGGTTCATACGGACAAGGCATGAGAATGGAAGATATTTTTGAAAATTTTGGAGATATTTTCGGTTCTATGTTTGGCGGCAACACCTCACAAACAAAAAGCAAACGAACAAAAGGTCCTGAACCAATAAAGGGAAACAACCTTGCCAAGGAAATTGAAATTTCCCTTTTGGATGCATATCTTGGGACTAAATATGAAATGAGTTATTATCATTTTTTCACTTGCGAATCATGCAAAGGAGCTGGCGCTCAAAGTGGAACAAAAATTCAATCATGCGATACCTGTAAAGGGCATGGCAAAGTTCAATATCAACAAGGCTTTTTTGTATACCAACAAGCTTGCTCATCATGTAATGGCAACGGATTTGTAATTCCAAATCCTTGTTCAACCTGTAAAGGTCAATCACGCATTCAGCAGTTTGATAAATTTACTGTTTCCATTCCTCAAGGAATTTTTGACGGAGCAGAACTTCGAATTACACAAAAAGGTGATGCTGGACTTTTTAATGGACCTGCAGGAGACCTTTTCCTTACAATACATATTAAATCTGATCCAAATTTTATACGAGATGGAGATGATTTAACCTGTTTTATTACTTTGACTTATCCACAACTTGTTTTGGGCTGCCACATAGATATTCAGGGGATTGACAAACAAATACACACAATAAAAATTCCTAAAGGATGCCCTGTTGGAGAAAAAATTATTATTCCTGGAAAAGGCTTTAAAAAATTAAAATCCTCTATACACGGAAATCTTGTTGTAATTACCCAATGTCATATTCCTAAAAAAATTAATGCTGAAGAAAAAAATCTCTTGACGCAATACTCTGAATTAATTGGAACAACTCCCAATCAATCAGAATCAGGAATAAGTGGTTTTTTCAAACGTTTTCTTGGGTAAAAATATTTTTAAAAAATTTTATTGTTTTTTTTCTGTTGTTTTTGAGATAATTTCTGGTTTATAAATGGGTTATTTGAGTTTTTTTCAAGAGCATAATAAAAAAAATCACGATCATTTTTTTTAATAATGGCGCAATGATGAGCTTCAGCAATAATAAGTGGATATCCATTGCCTTTTTTCACTTGATCAAGTATTAGTGATATAATTTTTGCAAGTCGTTCAGAATTAGTGGCCACCCATAATGGAAGCTCAATTCTAACAATTTCTGAATAAACATTACAATACAAAAAGCATGGGCTTTGTCCCGGTTGATACATCGATGAGATAACAGAAGAACTAAAAAAAATGGTGGTTCGATATCCCGGAGATAAAAAACCTTGTAATAAATGAACATCATTAATCCCATTACATATGGAGCCTTGTAATCCATTTTGCTCAATAAAAAGGTTTGCCAAACTAACAAGGTCCTTACTTTTTGGTTTACTAATATAAGCAACAACACAAATATCATCATCATAAGCTTTTAATAAATAGTTATTATACAAATCAATATAATAATTTTTATCTTTAAATCCTTCTAAATGCCAAAAAATTAAAGATCCATCAAGTAATAATAAATTTTCTTTAGATGACACCTCTTTTTTTAAATTAATTCCCTGCCTGACAAGCTCTTCAAGCTCATACCCATAGCGCTGAGCATTAACCCAATCGATTGAAACAAGAGAATCTGTAAAAAGAGAAAAGACATATGGCTCTTGAATAAAGGAAACCGAACTTTCAATCTCCTTTCCATAGCGTATAATAATGCCACCAATATTAATGAGAAAATAATCATACCCAGAATGACGATCAGGATAAATCTGCGATCCATCAATTGAGCATGCGCTATATCGATCGGTCCAATCAACTATTTTGTGTAAATTATTAAGATCTCCATTCCAAAATGAATGTTTTTTTAAAAATGAAGCATCACAAGAAAGCTTTTTCCAAACCTCTTGGGCATACAAAATAGACTGGGCCCTTTTTTGCCCATCATCAAAAGAAAGTACAGATATCTTTTGAATAAGCTTTAACCTATCAAGCATATACTCTCAATTACTTACAACAGTACTTCTGTAATCCTTGCATTATTGCATCAAAAGACAAGAGCGCGCATTTAATCCTGACAGGACCCAAAGGTATTCCTATCATATCAAGCACCAATCCAGAACCTATATTTTTTAAATCAGAACAGGACTTTTCTTTAACATAGTCAGAAAAAAGCGAAGCCGTTGCAACACTTATAACACATCCTTTCGCTTGAACACTAATGCCCTTCACAATATGGTTTAACAGAAGCAGTCTTACTGTTGCTTGATCTCCACAAAGATGATTAAAGGTACTCATTTCAAAGGTATATTCTTGTAAAAGTACACTATTTAAAGGATTTTTATAATGAGAGAGAAGCTGTGCTTGATACAGTGAATCCATAATACAGTTTTATGTAATAATTTGCTAAAAAATTATATTTCTGTTACTCTTAAATAAATCATATTAGTCAATTAAAATTTTATGAAACAGTATTTATTATTAATTTTTTTTATTGTAACATGGACCAAATCACAAGTAAAATCGATTGTTTTTGATTTAAATGGGGTTCTCTTTTTTAATAAAAAATCATATCAAATCAAACACTTAGGCCTTTCATCACTTGCATTGTATACAATTGGGGCTTTAAAGAACCCTTTTAAAATCAAAATGCGCCTCTTTACTCTTTTAAACGAAGCTTTTATTGCACCCTTAAACCGAAAACCTGTTTTGGCACGAGATGAAACAGGAATCATTTTACCATACATTATTGATGCGTGGCTTGATGGAACAATGGAATCAAACACTATCATTGACCAATTTAAACAATACTTATTAAAAAACAAAAATTTAAAAATTATTGAAAAGAAGATTTTTTACCGCCTTGCGCTTATGATCTTCAATCCAACACTATTTACACAAGCCCAAAAAGTGTCTCATGAAGGTATAAAGGCAATCAAAACTTTAAAAAAATCAGGATATAAACTGTATGTCCTTTCCAACTGGCCAGAAGATTCGTTTACCCTCATCAAACAAGATAACAAAGATCTTTTTGACCAATTTGATGGCATTTTAATTTCAGGAGAGTGTCATATCAATAAACCAGATCCCCTCATTTATCAACAATTACTTACCCAATTTAACCTATCACCCGATGAAACAGTGTTTATTGATGATCAAGCGGTTAATGTGATTGCAGCTCAAGAATACGGCATTCATGGTATCGTATGCCCAACAAAAGGCATTTTTAAAAAACAACCCGATTTTTTAAAAATCCTTCAAGTAATAAGTGCACTTGGCCAAGAATAGTTTATAAGCAAGCGTTTTTTTTTAAAACAGGAGACTTGCAAAACCCTATCATTTCAAGACATGATTGAGGATTTTTCTCAAATAAACAATACAATTGTTTCATAACATTAAGAATATAAACTGACTTATTGTGATAATTTTTTGAACCTAAAAAAACTAAATGACCAGTCGTTTTGATTTGTGATAAAGGTAATTCTGTTAATGATTGTGCAAAAAGAAAAAATGAAGTTCGAATACCCCTTTTTAAAGATTCTTTTAGCTGACCAAATTTTTTAAATATGTCTTGCGAATAAAAACTTTCAATCACCAATTTTATCCTCTCATTTCCGTTGTCATACTCATTTTTTAAAAAATCATCAGCTAACAATTCCAATTTTTCTTTTGCATCATTTGTATTAGGCAAATTCAAAATCTTAAAAATAGCTTCTGGTAAGGTTGAATCACCAAGCTTTATACTGATAGGAGCATCTTCTAATAGATTTAAAAAAGAATTATTACTTGCTTTTTTACTATTTAACCACACACTAGGAATTTTTTTTTGATTTGAAACATAAAGCAATGATTCATTATCAATCTGACTATTGTTTTGTTTGCCATCATTACATATTATACTAAAATTTCTCAATTCTTCATCTAAATCTTTGAATTGAGTATTTCCAATATAACCTACGTTTTGAATACTATTTAATTTTTCATGAGTATTAAATTTATTTTGGTCAAAATCTTTAACATCATCTTGGTGCATCATTGTATTGCAGCCCTTATCCGTTTCAGATGAGTCTTGAACTGCTACGCTTACAACATTACGTTTTTCTCTCTCTTGCTCTACTGTTATGCGTATATCATCTTGAAAAAATCGTTTTTTTAATGGTTCAAGCACACATTCAACAAACAAAGTAGCCATCATTGTATTTTGCAAAGAAAAATAATTGATGCATTGTTCAACCGAATTTTTTGTTTGCCCTAAAAACCAATTCAAAACTGGCTTTACAACTTTATGAATAAATCCATAATGAGAATATCCAACAAAACGAACTCCACTTTCCCAAGCAACAATCATCAAAGAAAAATACTTAAATGCAGAAATAAAAGATGATCCGCTTGTTACAACAGTATTATGAATATGAATTATAGGTTGAGAATATCTATTTTGTAAATTATTATGACACAATAAAGATTGAAATAAAAAACAAGAAACAAATAAAAAAAATATTTTTTGTTCTAAATTTTTTTTTTTATTAACCAAATAAGCCTCATTTCAATATTGATATATTAGTATAAGAAAATTATATTTAAAAATGCATTAAATACAATGTGCTACACAAGATAATTAAACATTTTAGGTACACACAACCCAAGTAAAACCATTTCTGCATATCGATTGATTTTTAAATAACTATTTACATGAGAACGCATACCCATATGGTACAAAAAAGCAAAAATATACCAGGGGGTATCCAAATGCTTTGTAATAATCGAATATATACTATATAAGCCTTGATGTGTACACACAGCAGCAAATTCTGAAAAATTATATTTCAAAGCAAGTAAAGGAACCCGATGATACAAAATTCGCGATACAACAGCATCAAAAATACCGGTTGGCGTTAACCATTTTGCAAAGAGATTGAAAAAATAAAGATGCGCAATACAAACAGTTTGTTCTTTTGAAATCAATAAAAAAGAAGGAACAACATCCTCATAAAATTCTTGTGCAGCGCACGTAACATGATACTCTAATTGATAATATACATTTTTTAGATTTCCCATACCCGGTAATGTAATATTAAAAGGCGTCACAAAAAAATTGCGTATTTTTTCAATTAAAGATTCATTTTTTTGTTTTAAACCAAAAGATTTTTCAGACAAAGCCTTTTTTTCTGTATCACATTTTTCAATGCTTTTAATAAAAGGCAGATACTGACCATTTGATAATCGAACATACAGTGCATTAGAAAAAGCTTCCTCTCTTTGTACATCCTGTGCAAAAAGAGCTATAAAAAAAGCTCCAAAAAAAACAAAACCTAAAAATCTAATATCTTGACTTATCAAAAAGAACTCTGTTGTATATCATTCTCTTTTATTATATTTCAATTTGAAAATAAGTCAATCGGATTATTTTGATTTAAAAAGCGCACCAAAACCTCTTTTAACCGCTCCCAAACCTTTTCCGATAAGCCCACCAGTGCCCGTAACAACTTTTTTTGCTCCCAATGCAACTGTTCCAATCTTTCCAATTACTAAATTGGCAGCTTGGTTACTGAGAGCTTGTTCAAGATTTCCGCCATTTAAATTGTACTGATTAAAAACAGTCAATGCCTGACGCATTAAAAAGGTACTCACTTTTGCAACAGAAGACGTTGCTCTTATTGGAAATAAAATTCGATTTACTGCAAAATTTAATGCTCCCATCGGTGACAAAATAAGCTTATAACTATTATAATGCGTGACAAGTAATATCATAATAAATTGGCGCATCTTCAAGTCTTTGTTAGTATCCAAAGGACCAATAATAGTAAACTGTAATGCACTCCTTACTAATGGGTAAGCCAAGACCGCATCAACTGCATCAAGCAACGTAAACTTTTTACCTGCTTGTGGATTGGCAACTGAATATCCACCTTGATCAAGGTATTCAGACTCTGTCCATAAAGTAATTTTTTCAAGAGGTTTTGCTGCCATATTTGCAACAAATCGACCGGCGCCATAAACTGCTTTATCAACACGACTTTCAATTGTTTCTTTACCTCCTGCTGGAATATAACCAAAAACAGATTGCGTCCACATATTTTTTGCAAGTCTGCCAGGAACGGAGTTTTTAGCTGATTTTGCATTTGCAACCATCGCTTCAAAAGTAGCTCCAATTGGCATATTACTTTTTTTTGCATTAGATACAACAATGCCATAATTGCTTTGAAATTTTGAAAAATCCCTTTGACTTAGCTGATACAATCGACCTGCTTGCGCTGCTGTCAGTCCATAGGCTTTATAATAGGCATCTGTAAACTGCGGTGCTATCGGAGGCTCGATTGATGGAATTTGAGACACACTTTGAACTATTTTGCCAACAGATGGTGACTGAGACAAAGGCTTTTGTGCTGAAATTGATCCTTTTTGATCAAGTTTTGATGAAACAATAGGCTTTTGAGCCTGAGTTCCAACAGACTTTTCTTGCGTGACAATTGCTGGCTGATTTATTTGTGTTGATACAGGAATTACTTGAGCAATTGGCTTTCCGGATATATAGGCATTAAAAGCAACCTCTATTGAAACATTATTTTTTTTTGAATTATCAACAATTTCTCTATATGCAGCTCTAAAATTTTTTAAAGACGAACCAGACTGTTGATGCAATTGCAATGCTTGATCGTATGAAAGTCCATATCGCTTATAATAATCATTTGGATTTTGATACATTTTTGGCAATCGGGCAATTTGCTCCTGAGTTGGCTCAATTATCGGAGGAAGATTTGATGCTGTTTTTAAAAGACCTGCAAATGTTTTTTCAAACTCAGCATTAACCTGAGCCTCCGTTGCTGCTGGCTTTGCTTTATTGAAAGTATCAATAGAAACAGACTTATCTGAAGGATAGAAAAACTGATTGCACAAAAAAACAAGTCCCCATAAAACAGACATGCCCGCATTGAAACCTTTTTTCATAGCAACCTTTCTATGCTTTTTTTAAGCATATCAAGAACAATGGATCAAAAAAAAGAATTTTTATATGTTAAAAGAAAGAAGTTCACGCAATGCATCACACAACAGATCAACATCATTATGCGTATTGTATATTGCAAAACTAACTCGAATCCAGGCATCTTTCCCAATTGCATGAGCAAGTGGCTGAGCGCAATGATTTCCTGCCCGAATTGCAATATTTTTTCTATTTAAAAAAGCTGCTATATCATGTGGATGAAAAAAGTCACAATAAAAACTAATCACATGATGCCCAGCAAAACCAATAATTTTTAAAGAAGACATTTTTTGTAATTGTTCAAAAGCATACTCAAAAAGCTCTTTTTCGTGGGCAATAATAACCGGATAGGTTAACTTTTTTTGAATAAAGTCAATAGCAGCCGCCAAACCTATTGCCTGAACAATGGGTGGAGTTCCCGCTTCTAATAAATAAGGCATTTTTTGAAAGGTTGTTTGATTGCAACGCACTTGACCAACCATGCCCCCTCCAAAAAAAACAGGCCTTAAAAGATGATGAATTTTAGATGAAATATATAAAACTCCAATGCCAAGAGGACCATACATTTTATGGCCAGAAAAAACAAATGCATCAACACCAAGTATCTCAAGATTTATTGGTTGATGAGCAACTGCTTGAGCCCCATCAACACAGACAAGAGCACCGACCGATCTTGCTTTTTTAATTATTGTATCTGCATCAGTCTGAACTCCAATGGCATGAGACACATATGAAAATGAAACAATTTTTGTATTTCTGCCGATCAATTGATCAAGCACATCAAGCCTCAATCGTCCAAAACCATCAACAGGAATAACCTTAAATTCAGCACCTTTTTTTAAAGCAAGCTGCTGCCACACAATAAAATTTGAATGATGCTCAAGGGCAGTCACCACAATACAATCACCTTTATTAACTAAATGCTCCCATGATTGAGCAATCATGTTAATCCCTGCCGTTGCACCCGAAACAAAAACAATTTCATCTGATCGGGCTTTTAAAAACTCAGCAACTTTGACGCGAGCATTTTCATATTCAAAAGTTGCCTTTTCTGCCAAATCATACACCCCACGATGAACATTTGCATTTTGATGGGCATACCAATCAGTCATAACATCCAAAACCTCATGCGGCTTTTGAGTTGTTGCGGCATTATCCAAATAAATTAAAGAATTATTATGAGAAAAAAAGGAAAAATATCTTTTCAAACTAAAAAAAACGTTTATAATACCTTAGAATTCAATATAGCAAATTTACTTTTTTTAAAAAGAGCCAACCATGAAAAAATTACTTGTTATTATTATGTCATTATCAACTTTTCACGCATATCACCCAATTGAACTGGTGCAACCCTTTGTTGAGGTTGGAGTAATTGTACGTGAAAATCTTATTGGCCCACTTAGCATCAAGGCTCAAATCAATTCCTTTATTAAAGGAGGTATTTTAGGCGTAATAAACAATATTTTTATCAAGGTTGACACCACACTTATGCAGAAACAAATACTGCAAAGAGATAATTACCTTTTCTATAATGCGTCAAATGGTATTTTACTTATAGACTTAACCCAAAACCGCAAAGATGCATGTATCATAAGCAGAGCGCTTGGGCTTTGTCTGGCAAAAAAATTAATTGCAAAATATTTAAAATAAGAAAGACAAAAAACAATGAAAAAATTTATTCTATTTTTTTAAACACTTTGATATTTTTTGCTTTTTGTGAACACAACACACAAAAATCAAGCGTCCAAGATAGCCTTAAAAAACATTTATTAGGCAATTCCATAAGTGGCGCAATTGCAATATGTGCAACAACAGCTGTGATTGCACCACTGAGCCTTTATTTTGGTTCAAAAATTACAAATAAGATTATATCCAACAATCCCCTATCAAAATTGTCTTATAAAAATTATTTTGATTTTGCCCTCTTTACCAATTTGCTGATACCGTTTTATACCTTCAAAAAATACAATTCGGTATATTTAATTCCAAATTGGATCGGGTTTTTTATTGCCTGTAAATTCACGTGCAAAAAATTAGCGGGAATTTAAAATTCATTATATAGATTTTTGTTGCTTATTATATTCAAAAAAACATCCAAAAGAAGTTGTTTTGCCCGTTCAATGTCATATCCTTTAAGCTGCAAAAAAAGCAGCGCTTGAGGATCAAATGACCCTATTGATGAACCGTGCTTGCATACAACCTGATCAGACAATGCTTCAATAACGGGCACTGCAACAACAACTGCATTATCACTCGTGACCATATGTTTTATTGTTTGCAAAGCGTCAGAATGAATAGCTTCTTGATTAATCCGTGTTTTGACCTCAACATTGCAAGATCCATTATCTGCAACAATTCCTTTTGCAATAAAACGACTTTTTGATTCGGGTTTTTCATGCACGATATCTGCTTTGATAATTAAAGAACCTTTGCCAGAAATTGTATACAAAATAGCGCAAGAAAGAGCGCTTGCTTGTTTTAAATTAACTTTAAAACAAAGTTCAACCGTTCCTTGAATATCTAACATTAACGTATAACCAAGAGAACTATTTTCAAGCAGTGCCATATCATAAAAAATTTTTTTTGTTTGACCGCTTGCAACTTCTGCTACAGCAATCTTATTATGTATATCTTTTGAATCACTGGTTACTGAATATTCCTGATCCAAAGTAAAAAATTCGGGATTTGTTTTTTTATACATAGCAATTATTTTTTGCAGGCTCATCCAATAGACCCTTCAAACTCATCATTGATTAAACGAGTCAACTCAACAGCATATTCAAGTGGAAGCTCTGCAAATAATGGGGCTACAAAACCGCCAAGAATCAATCCGCGAGCTTCTTGTGCAGAAAAACCCTTTGATTGAAGATAGATTAATTGATCTTGGCTTATTTGACTGACAGTTGCTTCATGCTCAATAACACTTGAACTATTTGAAACCTGCATCGTTGGATACGTATCTGAACGGGATATTGAATCAAATAGTAACGCATCACATTGCACCTTTGATGTTGCACGCAAAGCGCGGGGAACTATTTTTACAAGCCCTCGATAACTTGTTTGCCCACCGCCCTTGCTCATTGATTTTGAAACAATATAAGAGCGTGTGTCATTACCACAATGAATCATTTTTGCCCCAGCATCTTGGTGTTGATTATTGCACGCAACAGCAACAGAAACAACCTGCGCCTTTGAACGATCCCCTTTTAAAATAACTGCTGGATATTTCATCGTAAGTTTACTTCCAAAGTTACCATCAATCCAAATGACTGTTGCATCATCATACGCAATTGCTCGCTTGGTAACCAAGTTATACACATTATTAGACCAGTTTTGAATGGTGGTATACCGAATTGTTGCCCCCTGACATGCAACAAGCTCAACAACTGCACTATGCAACGAATTTGAACGATACACAGGTGCAGAACAACCCTCAATATAATGAACAGAGCTCCCTTTATCTGCAATAATTAAAGTACGCTCAAACTGGCCCATTTGCGGTGTATTAATTCTAAAATATGCTTGTAAGGGTAAATCGATTGTCACACCTTCAGGAACATAAATAAATGAACCCCCACTCCAAACAGCACTATTTAATGCAGCAAACATGTTATCAGCGGGTGGAATTACGGTTGCAAAATATTTTTTAAAAAGATCAGGATATTGGGTAACTGCACGTTCTGTGTTAACAAAAATTACACCTTTTTCAGACCATTCTTTTTTTAACTTTTTATAAATCATTTCAGATTCATACTGAGCTCCAACACCTGCCAATAAATTACGCTCTGCCTGCAAAATACCAAGTTTTTCAAAAGTGTCTTTAACCGAAACAGGAACATCATCCCAAGAACGACCACTTGATTCAAATGGCTTTATGTAATAACAAATATCTTCAAATGAAAGACCTGAAATATCTCCACCCCAATCAGGACGTTTTTTTTGATAAAAAATATCAAGAGCGGCCAATCGAAAATCGGTCATCCACTGTGGTTCATTTTTTTGAGCTGAAATATCTTTAACCATTTGATACGTAACAGATCGACTCATAATTGCCTTCTTTCAAGGCTTAAAATTTGATCAGGAGACAAAATATCAATTAACCCCTTGTTGTGAGTAATACACAACCAACTCGTTTCTGGGCGATGATTTTTAACCCAAGAAATAATACGCGGTATTAAACTAATACCATCAGCATCCAATCCAGAATCAACTTCATCAAGAATAATTAAAGACGGACTCAAAAGAAGAATATGAACCAATTCAAATCTTTTTTTTTGTCCACCAGAAAAACCTTCACACACAGATTTATTAATTAATGATGCATCAAGTCCAACAAAATCAAAAGCCCATTCAATCTTATTTTTGATTTCATTAATGGTAGCTTTTGCATCGGGATATAATGTCATATAGAGCTGAAAAAAATAATCACTCATCAAAAGCCCTGGAATAACAACTTGTTGCTGCATAATAACAAAAATACCAAGACGTGCACGTTCGTGCATTGCAAGATCTTTAATTGAATTACCATTAAAAAGAATATCCCCTTTACAAAGTTCATATTCAGGGTGGCCAATCAACGCATTGATAATACTGCTTTTGCCAGAACCATTTGCTCCAGACAAAACAGAAACAGACCCCAAAGGCAAGATTGCAGAAAATGATGGCACAATAATGCCACTTTTAACCGCAACACAGATATTTTTAATTTCTAACATAATAAAATACTCGTATTTTTTATGTATTTAACATACCTGAATAAGATAAAAATGTCAGAATTTTTTATAAAAACAGAAGAAATGTTTACATTAGAAAAAATAAAACTATAATAAAGAAATATTTTTTTTAAAAAGGTTTCAAAATGTTTTATTTTTTATTATTAATACATTTTTCAATATATAGTGCATATAGTCAAAATTATTACAGCAATCAAGTTAATGCTGCGTATCTTGCTCGCAACTGGAATGAAAGCGAATCTTTGACTCAAGTAGGATATCCTGTAAAAGTTAATTTTTTTGAAGATGATATTAGTTCTGTGTCTCACAATAGAATCTCAATTTTTTCACCAGGACTTTATCCACCTGAAGATAATTTGCCTGCACCGTCTATTGTAGAAACATTTACAATGTTACCCGAAAAAATACAAAGGGGATGGCTTCCTGGTGATTTTTTTGTTTTTGACCCAAAAATTTCTGGCAAAAATGGGCGCGAATTTGAACAATCGCTTTCTTTTGGACAAAAAGAAGATGCTTTTGCATTGATTTATTGTCTTAATAAATTATACGACGCAGGAATCGATGAAAAATCAGGAATAACAATGCATGCACAATGTTATGGATTCAGACGCCTTCGATATGCCCTTTACTATTTATCAAATAATGAGCAAACACCTTTAGTAGAAAACTTTTTTCTTAAAGCTGGATTTTTAGAAAATTCGATAGATAGAATTCGCAGAGCCAAACTTTTATCTATGATACATTCTTTTTGTTTGCAAACACCTTTAAAACAAGCTTCAGATGGCCCTGTTTCAATTGGATACAATAAAGTTGTAAAAAAAATTGAATATAGCCTCATGATTCTCGGAACAGCTATGCGCTTTGGAGCTCCTTTTTTACAAGCCCAACAAAATATACTTAATCTTTTTGGCATTGGACTCTTTTCTCTTCCAATAATTTTTGGAAAAATTAATAGTCATTTAAAACTAGATCATTATGCAGCAAATAATTATTTGTTACCCTACTATTTTTCACATGATAATGAATTATCTGAAGACATAATTACGTCCAAATTACAATGCCTCAGAAATGACAATCCACATTGGTCATTATTTATGACTACGGCTAAAAATGATTGGGTTGTTGGAGATTGGAACGTTGCAAAATTTTTTAACGAATTTCCTATTGCTGATGAAAAAAAGTATCTTATTCCATCACCACAATTTGGGCATTGCAAAGTAAGTGGCGATCAAATAAAAGCCAAAAATGCCTTTTTAAGAAAATATGAAAGTTCATATCATAAATTTCCAGAACAAATTCTTAAAGAAGGTGAAGAAATATTGGATTTTGCGCAAAAAGGTCAAGCAACTAATATTCATGAGTACATTGAGTACATGGAAAGTACTGATAGCACAGTAGCATATTAATAAAAAATTCTTTATAATATGCAATAAATTTTTTGATCGAAATATTGGTTTTATGCTTTTTATTGCTTTTATTTTTTTCTTACTATGTGCAAATATGCATGCAATGGAATCAAATACATTGATTACCTTTTTACCACATGATTATACATTTGATTCTCTTGAAGATTGTGGAACAATGGCTTATTGCCCAATTCAAATATCTGTTTTGTGCCCATATATAGATTATTATTGCACAAAGGCACTCAACGATACAAGTTGGTGGCAAGGAAAATTTGAACCAAAACCATCTCTTTATGTAAAAAAATTTGTAAATTTTGGGAATGAAACAACATCTTTACAACAAAATTACAACCGAATTGAGACACTCATAGGTTCATTTTGTTTAAAAATTATTGCAATTACATTAAAAAAAGCACTATTTCGATCTTTACAACTTACCCATTATCAAACAAGTATTATTCGCACTAATACATTTGACCCAGAAGCTCCTACATCAGTCTTTATAGAAAACAACTGGCTTGAAATTTTTGAAAATCAAAGAACATCTCTTCCTTTATTTTTAAATTCATTTGCACGAACTTTTGATCCTATTTTTTTTGATCACCTTAAACATTTAATTGAATTATTTGATGACAATATAAAAAAAATAAAATTTAATAACAGCGATTTCAAAAAAACAGAAGAAAACTTACAATCTTTTTTAGAAAAATTTGATAAAATACTTGCCGATCATGCAGCAAGAAAAAGACACAATCAAATCCCAAATCAAATGATGCAAACAGTGTTCACACCTTTTGCTCTTTTGCTAGCGTATATGTTTGATTTTAAATGCTAAAAAATTACTTTTTTAATCGTGTTTACTAATAAAAGCATAATTATAAAAACTCATAAAACTATTTTATTCAATAATTTCTGGTGCTCGATGAACATTGGCAAGACAATATGCCTCTTGATCACTGTGTGCAATTGGGCTAAAAGTCTTTACAAAAGTATTATTTGTAAAAGTTCCTCGATGTATTCTTTTTTCTTTTTGATATTCTATAATTGCTTCTTTAGACAAACCATAGGTATTAATAATAACATCAATCACTTCATATACATCTGCAAGTTCTTTTGCTACTTGATCAACAGATTGGGCAGCAACAATCTCGTATGTTTCTTCTATTAACTTTTCAAGCAAGGCTTTTTTAAATTCTTCTTGACCTAATGGCAAAGCTTTATCAACAATATGACCATCGCTCGTCCATTGTTCAATCATCAAAGATCTCCACAACCGGTTGTGCAAAAAAGTTTTCATAATACCCCTGCCAAGATTGATCTATATAATACAAAAAAAGACTGACATACTTACAAAAAGTATATCAGTCTTTTAACAAAAGTTAAAACCGTTTTTTACTTATTTTATAGATATAAAAGAATCACCAAACATTTGAACAACATGCACCGGACCACCAACTGATTTTTGATACTCATATACCGCTTTTACAAAATCAGCGCGATCTTTAAATCCAGTACCAACCAATTTAAAAACTTCATTTGCCAGATCAAGAGGACTCTTACCATTATCTTTTTTGGTAAATAATTCTTTTGAATTTGGAACAAATTGAGACTCAATATTAAGGTTATTCAAGATATTTGCTACAGTAACAACTCCAAGCGATCTTACACGATCTGATAGATCACCGCCTTTGGCAGCAACATATTCATGTGACTGCTGATAAAGCAATCCAGCTAAAAATGGAAATTTTTGAGCTTCTGCATAAGCACCCAACGCATTGCAATATGAAGCATCATCTGCAAAAAATTTTCCCGCTGTAGCCAAAACTGTATTTGATTTTTTTTCTTTAACAAATGTTTCAAATGCTGACTGAGCTGAAGCAAATGTTCCATCAGTAGGTTTTAATAATGAAAAAGCCTGCTTAATTAATAAAGAAGAAACTTCTTGCTGAGTGTTGTTTTTCATAGATGAAACATCATCATTACTGATTTCATTAACAGTGGTCATTATCTGCGCAGAACTTAAAACCATTATTGATAATAAAATTTTTTTTGTTGTTTGCATTGTGTTTCTCCTGAAATATACAATTCATGCAGCAATAGTATCAATTTTTAATATTTTTACAATAAAAACTATTAAAAGTTTATATAAAATTAAAAAATTATCCAATTTACATATTTCAAGAAAAATAAAAGACAGGAGCGCATTTAGTAAAAAAACTTGATTATTTTTTAAAATTTACATGTGCCCATGAAACCAATATTCCAATAAACATACCCCCTGCTGTAAAAACTGTAAGTTCAGTGATAGTAAAACACTTTTTTGTCCAATGATTTACAACGCTTTTTTGATATGTTAACGCCGCAAGTCCAGAAAAATCTTCTGCTTGAGCTTTTTCTGCCAAAGCTTTAAAAAAAGAGTCATCATCTGAATAAAGTCCTCTTAACGTTTTAAAAATTTTATCTGTATCTTTTTTTTTCATCATATCGCTAAAGGCTTGCAAAGAACCTATATGTGTTTTTTCTTGAGGTCTTACAGACTCAAATGCTTGAGTTAAAAGAGCCTTTCTTGCCTCATTTAAAAAGATGTCTTGATCCTTTTCAATTGATGCATTGTTTGGTTGGTTACTACACAACAAAGTTGTGATATTTAAAAACAATAAAAAACGAATGGTGTTAATCTGCATATAAACTCCTTATAAATAATGTTTTTTAGAATTAAATATAGCAGAAAAAAAAGTATTTAGAAAATTTAAATACTTTTAAAATTACTTAATTAACAATAGAAAAATACTCTTTATAATCAAGAACGTGCTCTTGAACTTTTTTTTGTGCAGCGGATCGCAAACAAGTCCACCCATTCTTTGCTGCAACTTCTTGCAATCTTTGTAAGGACAAATCATGCGAAATTGTCGATTTTACCAATTCATTGCACAACAAAAATTCAAAAAGACCCACCATTTGAGCATACCCTGTCATATTACATAAAGAACAGCCAACGGCTTTTGCAACAACATCAATATCATACAAACAAGCTACCTGCTTTTCAGTCTCTGTTAAAACAACAGTGGTCATACAAAAAGAACACAATCGCTTTGCCAAACGCTGTCCAATAATTGCAAGCAAAGTTCCTTTTAAAAGATAGGGTTCAATGCCCATGTCCATAAGCCTAATAATTGCAGACGGAGCATCAATCGTATGAAGCGTGCTCAACACAAGATGCCCAGTTAATGCAGCCTCAACTGCAGCACGGGCTGTTTGCAAATCACGAATCTCACCAACCATAATAATATCAGGATCTTGTCGCAAAACTGAACGAATTCCTTGAGCAAATGTAAAACCAATATCAGGAGCAATGGGCGATTGAATAATACCTGGCAATGAATATTCAACTGGATCTTCAAGTGTTACAATATTCAAATCAGCTGCATTTAAGTATTTAAGGCCTGCATACAATGTTGTTGTTTTTCCAGAACCTGTTGGACCAGTAACTAAAATAAGACCATTCTTTTTTTGCAAAATAGACAAAAATAAATCGAGCATAGACTGTTCAAGACCAATCTGCTCAAGAGAAATATCATGCAAAAGCGTATCTAAAATACGCAATACAACTTTTTGGCCATGCACAACAGGAAACGTTGAAACACGAATATCAATACAGCGATCTTGATATCGAACAATAAATTTGCCATCATGAGCAAGTTTTTTTTGTGTTGTATCTATTCGAGCAAGAACTTGAAGCCGTGCAGCTATTTGATCACTATATTCAAAAGAAACCGTATACACTTCAAACAAACTACCGTTTTTCCTCATACGAACACGACAAACAGTTTCAAACGGTTCAAAATGAATATCTGAAGCACCCCTTGTTATAGCCTCTAAAATTATCGCATCAATCCAATCCACTACTTTTGATTCAGCGATTTTCATCATTTTTTACAACATTAATCAATTTGCAAAAGATTACTCACCGAACAAAAAAAATATCAAGCAAAACTGAAACTTATTATAAAAGATCAATAAAATAAAAGTTATGCTATCTTAAGACCACTTAAAAAGCCAATAATCCAGGCAACAACAATATGCATATTTGCACGACACCATTCAGTTGCAAGAATAAAAAAATTATCAGATAAAACTTTAACTGCAGGAGAAAGACCCAAGGTTTGATAAATAGTATCCCAATGAATCGTAATATTTATCCAATCAAGATGTTGTAAAAAAACCAACCCAGTCCCCATTAAAACGGCTATAATGACAACATTACTGTATCGCTTTAAAAAATAGCCCGTTAAAAACCCAATTCCACCATATAAAAATATATCCATAATCAAGCCACGCGACTCTGAAATTTTATCAAAAATTTGATTTGCATTTACTTTTTCTTTAACCGTTTCCAGGATGCCCGGCTGCACAGCAGAAGTCGTTTCTGTATTCATAATTATATCTCCTTATAAACCAATTTTACTTAGTATACTGAACTTATACATTAAATTCCAACAAAAAAGGGACCTTAACGGTCCCTTTTTAATGATTTATTTTGTATTATTTTTAGCCAACAAGATCCTTGAGGGCTTTTCCTGGTTTAAATTTTGGAACTTTTTTTGCAGGAATAATCATTTTTGCACCTGTTGATGGATTAACACCAGTACGTTTCTTTCGCTGCATAAGAGAAAAAGTACCAAACCCAGTTAAAACAACGGACTTGTTTTGCTTTAAACTGGTACCTATGATGCTAATAAAAGACTCCAAAGCATCTTTGCATATTGTTTTAGACAATTTGGTAACCTTGGCCATTTGTTCTATTAATTTTGCTTTATTCATAATATTCCTTTGGTTGATTGATCCAATGGGTAAAGCAATAAGCACTCGGCTTTACCCTATACGGGTAATTTCTTTTGTCAAGAAATTAAAATAATGGTGCCGAGAGCCGGACTCGAACCGGCACAAGCATAAGCTCGAAGGATTTTAAGTCCTTTGCGTCTACCTATTCCGCCATCCCGGCACACAATTTGGAGGCGGCACCCGGATTTGAACCGGGGATCAGGGTTTTGCAGACCCTTGCCTTACCGCTTGGCTATACCGCCTTTTGTATTGACAAATTAATGACACGAAAAACATTTTTAATGTATCAGAAAATAACCTTTCTGCAAGATAAAATTGCAATACTTATATGATTATGAATAGAGTTTGTGAAAGATAATCCTTACATTATCTTTCAGATGAGAAAAAAACGACTATTTTTTGACTATTTTTGGCAATATAAACGTACAATTACCACAGCAACACTTTGTTCTATAGCAAACCAAATATTTGATCTATGCCCAGAATTATTAATGGGAATCGGAATCGATCTTGTTGTCTATCAGGAAAAAGGTTTTTTAGCACAGCTTGGATTTATAGATGTCAATAGCCAACTTATTTTTTTAGGCACATTATGTCTTGCAACATGGACTCTTGAAACAGTATTTCAATATTTTTACCTAACCCAATGGAGAACAATAGCACAAAAAATACAGGTTCAACTCCGTACCGATGCATACAAGCACATACAAACATTTGATCTTTCATACTTTGAAAGTCGAAATACTGGAGAACTATTATCGCTACTCCATGAAGATATAACACAATTAGAACGTTTTTTTGAAAGCGGTATTAATAATGTCATTCAACTCACCACAAGCACACTCATGACTGCGTGCATCTTTTTTTATACATCCCCAATACTTACCTTTTATACGCTGATTCCAACTCCATTTATTTGTCTTATTACCTGGGTCTTTCAAAATAAACTCTCAGAACTTCATTCAAAAGTTCGTAAACAAGCGGCTCTTTTATCAAATCGCCTGACTAATAATATTTTAGGAATTATGACTATAAAAAGTTACACTGCAGAAGAAAAAGAAACACGCACGATTGCTCGAGTAAGCATGAACTATATGCGCGCCAATAAACAGTTGACCTATGCATTTGCAGCATTTAGACCGATTGTTCGATTATCAGTTGTAATTGGATTTTTAATCACTATTATTCTTGGCGGATGGTATGCAACACAAGGTCTCATTCCCATTGGAGCATATGGATCACTTGTTTTTTTAACACAAAGACTTTTATGGCCCTTTACTGAAATTGCAGAATTAGTGAATGATTATAAACGAGCAACAACCTCTTTTGAGCGAATTGCAGATATTTTAAAAACAGAAAGTACCATTAAAGACGGACCAAAAATCATAAAACGTGATGAAATTATAGGAAATATCGAATACAAAGATATTTCTTTTTCATATCCCAATGGAACATCGATATTTAAAAATTTTTCATGTACCATACAAGCAGGACAAACAACCGCATTTGTTGGACCAACAGGTTCTGGTAAAAGCAGTTTAATCAAATTAATACTCCGTTTTTATGCACCTCAAGAAGGGACAATTTTTCTTGATGGAAACGATATCAGCTCATTAACACTTAAAAGCCTTCGTAACAATATAAGCTTTATAAGCCAAGAGCCCTTTTTATTTTATGGAACTGTTTATGACAATATCTCCTATGGACTTGAAATATCACCTGAAAAATCTTTAATTGAAAAAGCAGCACGAGCCGCACAGGCAAATTCATTTGTAGAAAAATTAACAGATCAGTATGACTCATGTGTTGGTGAACGAGGAAACAGATTTTCAGGCGGCCAACGACAACGAATTGCCATTGCTCGCGCAATCATGAAAGACAGCCCTATTTTTATTTTTGATGAAGCAACATCGGCAATAGACACAGAAACTGAAGCTGCTTTACATCAATCGCTCATCGAAATAGGCAAAAAACACACAACAATCATTATTGCCCACCGCCTTTCAACAGTTCGCCATGCCAATATCATCCATGTACTGAACCAGGGAACAATCGTTGAATCAGGAACTCATGATGAGCTTATTGCATATAACAAAATGTATGCACGACTGTGGCAACTGCAAACAGGTATCATATAAAAGAAATCTATTTTTAGACTAACTTTAAGTTTTGCAATCACCACCTCTACATACCCTTTTTGCCACCCTAATAAAAAAACCAATTTATTCAATTTGACAATTTAAATAATACCTGAATTATTCAATCTTTCAAAAACAGCAAATCTAGAAATTATTCTTGATGGAAAAACGCAGGAAATTCAAATAAGCTCTGAATCTGAACTGGAAACCCTCATCAAAAGAATAGTTGATCAAAAAAGTGAAAGAGAACAAGCGAAACAAAATGAATACGTACTTTTTTTTGATCAAAAGATCTTAAATCCTTTTAAAACAAAAATAAATTCACTTTTTAATAAGTATATCTCTTGTATTCACTCTCAAAATCTTTGTATAACAATAATCGAATGTGGTTTACTCATATATATTGCATCAATCATTTAAGGTAAAAATCTTTTACAATTATCAACTTGGAAAAAATCGATTCAATACTTTATAAGAAGCAAAGCAAACACAAGCTCCATGCAGCGCAGAAATAGCCTGGCATACTCTTTGTCCATTTTTGAATGAAATAATCTCCTTATTAACGAGTACAAATGGACACAACTTTGCATTTGCACACAAAACTGTCACTATTTGACTTTCAAAAATGCTCCCGAAATAGCTTATCTGGCTCGAATTACCAACTTCAAGATAAGCGGTCTTTTCTGAAGCAAGAGTACCAGCCAATCCCAGCCCGAACGCAACAACTTTTTTTATAGCATCATTATTATTTTTTTTAACACTTTTTTCTTGAATGTTTGAGGCAGCAAGAAAAGAAACAGTAAAAATCAAACTCAAAAATTTTCTATTAAACATAAATTAATCAACTTCCCAAGCAAAGAACATTTTTATATTCATAGTACAATATAATTAATATAATTAAAAAAAACTATTATAATAAATGTTTTTCTTAATTATATTAATTACCAAACAAACTGAAAAAACCGCTTCCAACGAATTCGAGTAAAAATATCAATCGGATGTTGTAAAAAATCAAGAATAATCCAATCATTTAATGTATCAATTGAAAAAAGTCGAAACCTCACACGAGCATGAATGTACTTCTTTTTAATTGGACCAAAATAACGACAATCTTTTGACCCCAATCGATTATCACCCATACACCAATACTCATCTGGACCCAACTCAACATAAAATGTATCAGATGAATTCCAACGACGCACAGTATCTCTGGTTGGCTGATCGGCCATCATTTGATGATGGTGAGGCGCTATTTCTGTTTGCGGCTTTACAAGAACAAAAGAACCATCTTGCTTAATCATACGACGCTCATCCATTCGATAAAATGGTTGATCATACAAATTTTTTGTCGGATCATATGAGCGAAGCGTTGTTTTTGAAATCCATTTTCGCAAAACAATAGCATCAAGAACACCTGAATCAAGCTGGGATCCACGCGACACTGAAGATAATTCATATTTTATTTGATCTTTAAATTTGGTTGGATCTTCAGTCCAAACATGTGCAAGCGGATACTGATTTAAATACGGCTCATCAAGCAATTGACCATTCACATATACCAAAGGAATACCGTTTTCAACACGACCTTCAACAACATCGCCAGGCACTCCAATAACCCGCTTTGTCCAATTAGAAGGCCCCCACACATACTGCTCAAAGGTATGCATTAACGGATTTTTTGAATATTCATATAAAGGATCATTGAATGCAATAATTTCACCCCGCCGAGGCTCTCGAACCCAATACGTAAATTTGTCTGCAACAAAACTTTCACCAACAAGCATTGTTGTTTCCATTGAACCACTTGGAACTTGATAAAGACCAAAAAATACCGTTCTGATCATAAAAATAACAACAAGAATAATGCAGGACTCAATAACTTGTTCTGAAAAACTTTTTTTCATATTTTTGTTTTGCATATAAAGGGTACCTTAATAAAAAAAATACACATATAGACTAATTCAATTTTATAATAGTGGCAAGAGCCTTAACGGATCAATACGTTTCTTATTATCACACACTTCAAAATGTAAATGAGACCCATCTTTTGTTCTTTTTCGAATAAATCCAGTTTCTCCGACAAGCCCAATACGCTGTCCTTTTTTAACAACAGCTCCTAAGCGAACATGAATTTTATCAAGATGTGCATATTTGGTACTCATTCGCGCAGTATGTTTTACAACAACAATATTACCATATCCTTCCGCATATCGTGCATCAATAACAACGCCATCTGCTGCAGCTAAAACAGGAGTCCCTTTTAACGCTGCAAGATCAATACCATAATGAAAACCAATCGAACCATCACGATTTTTTCGTTTTCCAAATCGTGAACTTATCCAAAACAAACCATGAACAATTGGCCAACTCAAAAAAGCATTTGATAAAGAAAGTCGACGTATATTCTTTTTTGTTACAAAATCTTTTTTATAATTTTGTATTTTTTTTGTATGGTTCTTGACAGTTTCATATGAACCAAACGAGTAAACCATTCCCTCCCATAAGCACTCCATATTATTTTGCTTAAAATAATCAAAAGAAGATGATTGCAAATAATCAATATTTCTATTTAAAGGTAAAAAAGATTCTGGCTCTATAACTGATAAAGACGGAAACTGTTTCCCTTGAGCTATTAACTGCTGAGAAATAAATTCTTCACAACGATTAATTCTATCTTGATAACGACTATTAAGTTCATTAAACTGCACTATCAAAAAATACATTTGATAATGTTGATATATAATCATGCACAAAAAGATAACCAAACCTAAAAATATACCAAAAAAGAAAGATTTTTGTTGCTGCATTCCTTATTCCAAATTTTCAGACAACATATAAGATTGTGCAGCAGAATAAGCAGTTAATACATGCGAGTCAGATATCCATCCATACGAACCTTTATAATACACTTTATACCAACCTGACGCTTGAGAAATAATTAAAACAAGATCACCTGGCATAATTTGCTTAGTAGAATGATATACGTCAGACGGCCCTACTTTAATAAACGTAGGAGTTTTTGATACTATAATCCCTGAATAACACTGATCAAAGGTTGTCATTTTATGATATACAAACAAAGTAATAACAATAAATGTTATAAAAAGAAAAGGTCTTATAAATAGAGTATTAAAGCGATAAGAAAAAATAAAAACACATAAAAATACCCAAAATAGTCCAAATAAAAAGAAAAAAACCAAAAAACTCAAATCAAACCGAGCCATTATTTCATTCATCTGAAATGGATACAACAAAGGCAACTCAAAATTTTCCAAACAAAGCTTTTCACGAGCCTTATTGCTATTTTCATTAACACTTTTTTCATAAAAAAACGTACCTTGAATGGCAGATTGATGCCAAAAAACAAGTGCTTGAAAATAGTCTTGCTTATAAAAGGCAGCATTACCCATCATATACCAATCTGAAGCAAATTTTTCTTTTTTTTCAGCATATAACTGTAATGCTTTACTAAACTTATTTTTTTGATACACAAAAAATGGATCTTCAAATGCATCGCACAAAAAATGAACCGAAACAAGCAAAAAGAAAAAACTCACGCTCATTTTTTTCATATTTAAAGTCCCCTTTTTTTGAATTGATCAATCCAAAACGATGCTTGATTAAACAATGCGTCACAATTTTTTGTCTCTCGAACTCCAAAATGAACAGCTGCTATTGCAGAACAAAATTCGTACCATTCTTTCTGCTCATTATCATTACACAACTGCGCACCTTGCTCCTTTAAAAATGTATATTTTAAGTCTACATGCAATGGTTGAAGTCGCCTCACAAAAAGAGTCATTAAAAGAGTATAAATTTCTCCGGGATTGCTATTTAATCGTAGTTTTCTTAATTGATTGTAAGCCTGTTGATAAGCAAAAAGCCAATGAATTTTTTTAAAAATCCAATCAAAGCAATCAGAAAAAGTTACAAAAAAATAATAAATCAAAAAAAGTAAACACAAGATAAATAAAATAAAAAAATAAAATGAACTTAAAATTCCAGAAAAATCCCAAAAGTCTTTCCCAGGAATTTTAAATTGTTCAATAAATTCAGTTTCAGTCTCTGTTACTGCAATATCTTTCTTTATATGCACCAAATTGTTACTATCAGTAAATTTTTTATCAGAACTTAGATTAACAGAAGAATGAGGCTCTTTATGTATTGCTCCCTTAACAATAACTGTTTGTGCATCTGTCTTTAATATCAGATGTTTTTTTTCAATTGGATCAAAAGTAATAATTTCTTGTGAAGGAATCTCAAGATTACCCGCACAATGTGGTTGAATAATGTATTCAAAGCTTTTTTTCTTAAGTCCAGGCAATGCTGTTACTTCACTATTTGATTCATACAGTAAAACATTTTCAACCCCCTTAAGATCAGGATGAACGATCTCATCAAAATTACCTTTTCCTACTAATTCAAGCGTTACTGTTGAAACCTCTTTTTCACTTATAACCAAAGGATTAACAACAGCTTTGAATGATTTAAATTGTCCTACAGCTTGAACTGAATTGCCCTGAAAAAGCGGAACTTGTTCAATACGCAATGAAAGCTTTGGAACTTTTATCACAAAACGTTTTTTATCAAAAAAATGAGTTAATTGATCCCATATTGATTGAAAATTATTATGATAATCTTGATTCTCATATTCAACAGAAAAAGAATCAACTACAACTTCACCAGCTTTTAATGGATACAAATTAAAAGGCCATCGAACATATTTGTATAACTTTCCATTAAAAACCTCTTCTCCTTCTTCTGGTTTTGAAAGATCAGCAATTTTATATTGATCAGATAATGGCAAAGCAAATTGAAACTGCGGCACAAAAGGCATTGTTGCATCAAGATAAACATACAAAAAACCAGAAATTTGTTCACCTACAAAAGCTTCATGATGATTAAACGCCAAACGAGCAAATGGCTCTAAATAATTTTTTTTCTGGCTATTATAAGCAGAATTTTGCACAGCAACAGACTCTGAATGATCATCCATAATACGATCACTAACAACTACTTCAAGAACAGGAGAAACAAATTCATTTTTACCAGAAATAACACGAGCTTTTCCAAATGAATAAACACCTTCTTTGTCAAATGAAACAACATATGAATATTTAATGGTCGAAACACCATTAATTGTGCTTACCTGAACACTAGTGCGATGCGCACCATACTTTATCAGATCAGGAACATCAACATCAATCTGACCAGCAATTTTTTTTACCATAACATGCACTAAAAATTGCTTCTTTTTCTCATACTCTTTTTTTAGACGTAAGGACATGTCAGTAGCATAAAAAAGAACCTCTGCAGAAGAAACAAAAAAGCTTATAAATAAAAATAACAACGCGTTTGCATTACCAACCATTTTCTTGCACCTTTAAACTATTTTTACTTTTTACCAGTGCCTTCATCAATGCTTTATTATCTTTCTTATCATGCATTTCTTGGTCTTTGAGCAACTCAAGAAGAGCCTGATCTTCAACCACTTCATCATTAATCTCTTCTAATTTTTGCAACTTTTTAACTCTTTCTTGATTTTTTTCTTCATCAACAGAAGAATTCATTGCATTCTGAGCTGCTTGCTTTTGCTGATTACCATTTGACACATCATGCGTATTGTGTTTTTCAGATCCACCTTTTTTAAATTGTTCTTTATCAGTCTCGTTTTTTGGTGATTGAACATCAGGTGTATCCTTTTCTAGATCAGATTTTTTTTGCTGAGTTTCAGATTGTTGGTTCTGCTTTTCAGAATTGCCCTGGTTATGATCAAGCTCATTATCAGTTTGGGTGTTTTTTTTCTCTTCGTGTTCATTATTATTTTCATTCATATCAGAATTTTGATTATTACTATCTTTTTTTTCTTGATCAGATTCTTGAGAACCTTGCGATTTTTCTTTATTACCAGATCGATTTTTATTTTTTTCTGACTTTGATGTATCTTCCTTACTCTGTGGTTGATCACCATTTTGATCATTTTCTTGAGATTTCTTTTGGTCTTGATCTGAATGGTTGTCTTGCTGCTGCTTTAATTTTTCTTCAGCTAATTTTTTGTTATTAAGAACATACTGATTATTGCTATCAAACTGTAATGCAGCATTATATGCCACAATCGCTTGCTCAAATTTATCAGATTTATATAACGAATTTCCTTGATTAAAAAAACCTTTAACAGCAAGTTGAAAATCATTGTTTGAAGCCAAATTAGCACATTTTTCAAAATAATTTTGAGCAAATTCAAAATTATTTAACTTATAATGAGCAAGGCCTGCGTGATAAAGATATAAAAGATTTTCTGGTTGATCAATCAAAAGATTTTCTAACAACAAAAGCGAATTATTCCAATCATTAACTTCTTGATACGAAAGAGCTCTATCAAATTCAAAAAGCGCTGAAACAGAAAAAACAAAAAAAATAAAAACAAAAAAAATATTTTTCATAATATCCACTCTAAAAATAATGAACAAAAAGCCACAATAATAAACGGCCAATATTGATCTATTTTCTCAGTAACCATCGTTGACTGAATCTGCTCTTTTTCTTGTTGATGAATAATTGAAATCAGTTGGTCAAGATCTGAATTGTCATGACTCATACTTATATATGTTCCGTTTATTTTATTGGTTAAGTCAAGCAACAAAGCTTGATTTAATCGAGAAACAACAACTTTACCATAACTATCTTTTTGATATCCGGCAGACTTGCCAGATGAATCATATAAAGGGATCGGAGCGCCTTTTTCACTTCCAATTCCGATTGCAAAAATAGAAAGTCCTTGCTCAATTGCATTTTTTTTCACCACATCCAAATTTTGCGAAAAATCTTCACCATCTGTAAAAACAAGCGCCATTTTATATTTTTTTGATTCAATAGAACGATATGTATCCAAAACAAGTAAAAGCGCTTTATCAAGCATTGTTGAACCAACAGAAACAGATTCTACATCAACTGCATCCAAAAACATAAAAAATGCTTTTTTATCAAAAGTTAAAGGACACTGAATAAACGCAGCATTTGAAAAAAGAATCAATCCAATCCGCGTTTGTTCAAGACCTAAAACAAAATCTTTTATTTTTTCTTTTGCATACTCTAAACGAGTTTTTCCAAAACAATCTGCAACTTTCATACTTCCAGAAATATCAAGAACTATAAAAAGATCTCGTCCTTCCTGTGTAACTTTTTGCTCAAGAGTTCCCCACTGAGGACGCAGGCACGCAATAAGAAGTGTGCTGATTGCAATAATTATAAACAAAAAACAAAATACCTTTTTCGCTTGATATCTCAAAAGAAAAATACGATCTGTATTCAGTAATCGAACAATTTTACACGCTTTAACAATAAACCAAGCATAAGAACAAATACCAATAATAGAAAAAAAACAAAGCGGAAAAAACAAATCTAATCCACCCCACGATATATAATCAAAACATTGAAACATCATAACCATATCCAAACCCAACTTCTTAATATCAATTCAAGGATTAAGAGAAAAAAAGCATATAACCCATATGGATGTATAAGTTCTTGATATCGAGTAAAAAGGGGAACTTCATGGAGCGTTTTTTCCAACGAATCAATAGTATCATAAATTTTTCGCATATCCGACTTAGATTGTGCCATAAAAAAAGCACCGCCTGTTGCTCGCGCAATTGCTTGCAATAACGTTGAATTTACTTTTGGTTTTGGTCGAAGACCAAAGAAGGAATCCATATAATAAGAATCTTTATCAGACCCTATTCCAATTGTGTAAATCTTAATTCCAAGTTTTTTTGCAACATCAACAACCTGATCAATTGGTAAATCATCCTCACTGGGCTCACCATCAGTTAGCAAAATAATAACTTTTGTCTTTGCTTGGCTTGCTTTTAAGCGATTACACGCTGCAAGAATTGCTCGCGCAAGAACAGTCCCATCAGGATCAACGATTCCTATTTTTAATTGCATTACAAGCGACTTTATCATGTGTTTATCATTAGTAATAGGACAACGAGAAAGAGCTTGTTTTCCAAAAATAACCAAACCTATCCCATCATGCTCACGAAGCAAAACAAAACGAGCTGCTTCGTCTTTTGCAACATCAACACGAGATCGCGAATCGTCTTGATAATCTTGAAATTGCATACTTCCAGAAACATCAAGCGCTATTACAATATCAATTCCATCTACAGAAATTTGTGATTTTGTATCAACAAATTGCGGTTTTAAGATTAAAAAAGCAAGCAAAAAAAGGATACAAAGCCGTAAACAATTTAAAAAAATTTTATGCATTGGCATTCTGGCAGAAAGGAAGGAACCTAAGACAAATAATGAACTATAGGTATAAACAAATGCATTATTACGACTATATTTATAAAGAATACCAATAAAAAAAACGGGCAAAAGATACCACACCATATGTGGATATAAAAACTGAAATACAAGGCTATTCATAAACCACCTGATCAATTTTTGTTATTTCTATTTATTAAGCGCAGTCACACTGTATTGAGTCTACAATAAAAAAAAACCTTCGACAATACAGGTTCAAGAGCAAAAATTTGAAGGCTTTTTTAAAAACCAATTTTTAACACGAATGCTAAATGCATCAAGCGATTCACCTTGTTCGATTAAAAATTCAGGCCCTTTTGTGAGAGTAACAATAAATGCCCTATTCACTAAAAAAGCACCCCGCGGATACACTTGAAATGCATTTTTAATTAAAATTGGAACTACCGGACGATTAGTTTCTCGTGCAAGAAATGCAAATCCATTAAAAAATTCATGAATTAAACCATCATCATACCGACTTCCTTCTGGAAAAATAACAGGACATGTTTGGGTATTTTTAAGCAGTCGAAAAAATTGTCGCAAAGAAAAAGCTGATTTTTTTGGATTTTTTACTTCTGTTACAATTGCACAACATCGCAATGCAATGCGCAACAATAGTGATTTTTCAAGCTCACTTCTTGCAAGCCAAATTAATGGAAATAAGTCGATTGAACTTCCAATTAATGGAATATCAAGAGAAGATTGATGGTTTGCAACAAAAATAACAGGCTTTTTTGATGCATGCTCAAAACCATTATAACAAATCTTAATGCGCGAAACAAAAATAATAGCCTTAAAAAAATAATGGGTTGAACGATGAAAAAAAGTAGATTTAAATCTTTTTGATCTGGGCAAACAGCAAATAACTAAAAAAAAGGGGATCGATATTATACAAACAACACCAATACTTATATACACAAGCAATGTATCAAAAAACCTTATAATCAAACTCATTAAGATCCTTGATGATAATAAAAATTATTACACATACATAACGATTTAACAATGATTAATTGAATAAAAACAAGAAAGTATCCTAGGAAAAAAAGCACCAAAAACGGTGAAAAATGATATAAAAACGCCAAACTCAGTAAAAAAGGCACAAAGACAACAAAAACAAAAATCCATTCAGACCGAATAAAAACAAGAGTCTTTAAAAAATTTTTCTTAAAAGAGTCATGTGGATCATTCATTAAAAACAATGAGGATACAAGCATACATAAAGCTAAAAAAAGCCCCACTCGAAAAGACATTGAAATACTATATAATAATAGTATTAATGAACAAAAAAGCCTAAATCCAGCTACCCCTAATCCAGGATGCGCGAGAGAAGGCTTTGCGTGACTTGCTATAATCCACAAAAAGGCTGCCTTTAAAGCAAGAATATATTCACTTTTAAAAAAAACTGCCGTTATTTGTGAAAAATAAAAAATTATAATTAAAAGGAATATCGACTCAACACGAACAAGAATATTTAAAAAGCGATAAAAAGCACAAAAAAAAATTTGCGCATAAATATTTGACTTAATTAATCGATCAATCAGCTTTTTCATAACTATCATTAACAAAAAAAATTCACAATATGGTTTTTATAATAACTAAATTTTTAAAAGTCTCAACCAAAACTTATTGACTTTTTGAAAATTTTATTGATATCTTAAAAACGATTCTTCAGATATAAATTTGAAAATCAGATTATATTGTAGCCATAACCACAAAAAAAATTTTAATTTATAAAAAAATGAAAAAACTGATTATTGTAGAATCTCCCGCAAAAATAAAAACGATCTCAAAATTTTTAGACAAAGACTACAAAATCATTTCAACTATGGGACATATCAAAGATTTGCCTTCAAAAGAAATTGGGATAGTGGTTACTCCCGACGAAATACAAATAACATACGTCCCACTTGAAGGAAAAGAAAAAACAATCAGCGAGCTTATCAAGCAAGCTCGGTCAAGCGATGAAATTTTCTTAGCTCCCGATCCTGACAGAGAAGGAGAAATTATTGCATGGCACGCATTCAAAGAAATCGAAAAAGTAATTAAAAAATCAACTCAGGTATTTCGTATTGCTTTCAATGAAATAACAAAACAGGCAGTGATTGAAGCTATCGCACACCCTTCAACTATTGATCTTGCAAAAGTAGAAGCTCAACAAGCTCGTCGAATTCTTGATCGATGGGTTGGATATGAAGTTTCTCCTATTTTATGGCAAAAAGTATCACCAGGTCTTTCTGCGGGACGAGTGCAATCCGTTGCACTTCGCATGATTTGTGATAGAGAAAATGCAATTCGAACATTCAAACCAGAAGAATATTGGAGCATTGAGCTCATTTTTAAACAAAACATTCACGAATTTACTACTACACTTGATACGATTGATAAAGAACCTGCAACTATTAAAACAGAAAAAGAAGCGCTATCTGTTCTTGAAATTATCAAAGAAAGTAAATGGGCAGTAAAAAGTATTACTGACAAAGAACGCTCAAAAAATGCAACAGCCCCTTTTATGACAAGTTCTTTGCAGCAAGCAGCATATAATAGACTTGGTTTTTCGGTAAAAAAAACCATGCAAATTGCACAAAAACTATATGAAGGGATTCCATTACAAGACCCTTCATCTCCAATTGCACTTATTACCTATATGAGAACTGACTCTATAAGACTTTCAGATACCGCTTTATTACAGGCACGAACATTTATTGAAAAACATTTTTCCAAAGAATATCTGCCTTTAAAACCAATAAGCTACCAAAAAAAGTCTGCTTCAAAGGCGCAAGACGCTCATGAAGCAATTCGTCCAATTGATATCTTGGTAACACCTGAAATTGCACAACGATACTTACCAAGTGATGAAGCTAAACTCTATACATTAATTTGGCAAAGATTTGTTGCATGCCAAATGAATCCAGCTCTTTATTCACAAAGAACAATTATTGTTGAAGGAGCAGGCTCTAAAAAGATTTTAACTGCAAAAGCAACAGGATCAACATTGTTATTCGATGGCTTTTTAAAAGTATATCATACCGATGAAGACGATTCTGATAATAAAACATCAATATTACCTCCAATTGATCAAAAAAAACCTATTCAAAATCGTAACAATACACCAAAACAACATTTCACCCAGCCCCCTGCTCGCTTTTCTGAAGCAACACTTGTCAAAGAAATGGAAAAAGAAGGAATTGGAAGACCATCTACCTATGCAACGATTTTAAATACAATTCGAGCACGATCCTATACAACCCTTGAAAAAAAACGCTTCGTTCCAACAGAACTTGGAATGACTGTTACAACATTACTTGCACAAAACCTTCCTGACATTATGGACCTCAAGTTTACGGCACGAATGGAAGAAGATCTTGATAAAATAGCACAGGGTAAAATTGAACGTGATAAATTGTTACGAAGCTTTTATAAGTCGTTTCACAAAAATCTTCAGGCTTTCATTAAAAATGTTGGAGGGAAAGAAGGCAAAGTAACTCAACCAACTGATATTACCTGCCCTCAGTGTAAAAAACATACTCTTTCAATCTTGTTTGGAAAAGGAGGAGAATTTTTAGGCTGTTCAAACTATCCAACATGTTCGTTTACAAGCAATTTTAAACGAGATGAACAAGGCAACATTGAACTCATTACCCCTGAACCAATTCAATTACTTGAAGAAAAATGTCCACAATGTGATAAACAGTTGCGCATTATCAAGGGAAGATTTGGAGAATTTACTGCCTGTTCTGGATACCCTCAATGCAAATATATCAAACCGATCAAAGCATTTTTCAATTGCCCTATCTGCTCAAAAGACATTGTTCAAAAACAATGGCGCGGAGGCAAATTTTGGGGCTGCTCAGGATATCCTCAATGCAAGTTTGCAATCTTTGATCAAGTAATTCAAGAATCTTGCAAAGAATGCTTATGGCCATTTATGACACAAAAAAATGGAAAAGGTTTTTGTGCAAACAAAGAATGCTTGTCAAAAAAATAAGTATACAAATATTAATTTTAAGATATTATTAGTAGTGATTTTATATTAAAAAATTTTTTTTAATTTTTTCAAATATGTTTATTTTTACATTTTTTTTTATATCCATTACAAACATTGCGTCAGCAAATCTTTTTGATCATGCAGTAAAAAATTATGTTGCGCATATCTCAAACCAATCACCCGAAAAAGCAAAAATTGCAGAATTAATAACCCGCGCTGCTCATCTGATTAAAGAAATTGAAAAAGAAGATAATGCAGCAAATAATTTTGATAATAAAGATAACGCTGATATTGAATGTGAACAAAAAACATTTGATGAATTTCGCTTAATTTGTGCAAAAAACGGCGCTCCTTTTTTGGAAAAAATAAACCCAAAAACTGCTGTCGGTATGGCGTACTTAATTAAACTGTTTACAAGTCCTACGAGTAATAAAGAAGTATTAAAAAAACGACAAGCTCTCATTAAGTTTTTTATAGAAAATCCAGACATAGTAGAAAAAATAGAACATCTTTTACATAATATTACAAATGAAGAATCAACTTTAATAGAGCCATATAAAAAATATTCATTGAACGATATACCAAAATTAACTACTCACTTATTATGGTCATCTTTCTGCTCTTTTCTATCCGTAATACGTCTTAAATACTTTGTATTCGAAGGTTATAAAGGAGAAATGCTTGGCACTCAAAAACTTTTACATAGCTTTACTGACAAAAAAAATTCAAATTTTGTCAAAGATTGGACCAACTTGTTCACATTTGCAGACACCAAAACCTTTAAACAGATATTTAATGAAACACCATATCATATATCCTTCTTTTTGATTTCTGTATGCCTCCCGATATTGGTCATGAATGCAATAGTTTGGAAAGAATTCTTACAATACAAAGTCATTAAACCATTGATAAAAAATTCTTTAATTGATCGTTTGTTCCAAGCTTATGAACTTTCTCAACGTATTAACAATCAAAAGTCTTTTTTGAATATAATTGAAACAGTAAAACAAATACAACCTTATATCCCATACTCATTTAGTAATATTGATGAAGGCTTTTTAAAAAAAATAAATTTAAATAACTCGTTAGATAATAATCAAAATTACTGTATCAATGAAGATGGTAATTTAGTGCCAATCGGAAAAAATTTTTTTAAAGAAGAACAGATTTCAACATTACTTCACCCTCACACAGCTTTTTTAAAAAATTTATATCGCACTGTTGGTTTTCTTGATGCATATAGTGCACTAGCTCAATTTTATAAAAAACACAATGGACAATTTGCGCAATATAACGATGCAATATATCCATCAATTGAAATCAAAGGAGGGAAACATCCCAATATTACCGATACAGCACAAGCAATTGCTAATGATTTTGTGCACACACCTTCTTTTGAAAAACCAGTAATTGTTTGCAGTGGAAAAAACGGGTCAGGAAAAAGTTTCAACACAAAAACAATTTTTCTTACTGCATGGCTTGCACAAACAATTGGTTTCACGCTCACAGAACAACCAATCATAATAACGCCATTTAGTTTGTTCAAAATTCATGCCAATATTGCAGATTCAGATCATTATTCAAAATTTGAAACAGAAAAAAATGAATTGGCAAAACTTTTTGAAAAAATAACACATTTGCAAAAAAATAATAAAAAAAGCCTCATTTTGTTTGATGAACCACTTTCTTCAACATCATCTACTATTGCAGAGCCTATTTTGAATACATTTATTGCAATGTTAAACACTAATAAAAAGACTCTTTCTTTCATTATTACCCATCTTCATCCCATTCTTGCAAACAAAGATACACGCCAAATCAGCATCAAAGTAACTAAAAATGATGATGGAACATTTAGCTCAACAAGAAAATTTCAAGAAGGTCCGTCATATGATAATGATGCAAAGGACATGATTGCTCAAGCGCTACATCCAACATTGCAATCTCTTTTTTTAAATAATTATGAAACTGCATTACAAAAAATGAAAGCGCTGAATAAGTCTTTTGAAACATCGACAAATGCAAATAATTCCATATAATTAATGATTATTTTAGTCTTTTTATATCAAATGGAATCTTCATGTCTTTCTTACTTCTTCGCAGCTCTTTATTTTCATTCATTTTTTTATTTATTACATTTTTTGCGCATAAAAAGCCATATGTTCCTCATCAATCTCCTTCATCAGTTAATATTTTAAAAGAAGCAATTACATTAATAAATGAATCCGATCCTCAAGACCAAATCGATGAAAGTACAGATCAAGATCATGTTTTTTTCAATAAAAAAATTAACGCTTTATTAGAATTTGATGGAATCATAAAAGCTATACCAACACAAACACATATAGGACTTGCAGCATTAGCAAATCGAATTGAAAACCCAATCAATAAAAGCAATATATTAGAGGAACGTCAAAAAGCAATCACTTATTTAGCTCAAAACCCGCAATTGCTTGATGAAATCAAAGCCCTACTTTTGCTAATAACACCAGAAATCGAAAAAATACTGCTTAAAAATATAGTAGATTCAAATCAACACAAGAAAAAATTATACTGCCAAAGCTCTTTATTAATTCCAAAATCAATTGCCACAATTATTAATAGTAGTACTTTTTTGCTTGCTTTATGGCAAGTTGTACCTCATATCGGAGGATTTTTAGGTACTATTTTTGATCCGATAATGCACCTTGCTGGTGCCGGCCACTGCAATCATTCTCATAGTCATAGTCATAAAGACAAAAAAGGAGGCCATGATCATAAGAATAGTCATAATGAAAAAGAAAAAAAGGATGATCAGAATAAAACATCAAACTCTTTGTTAATGGGTTTATTTAAAAAATTAGGATTACAAAAAAAGCTTAATACATTATTTCAAAAAATACCCTATAAAGATGAATTAAGTAATATCTCACTTTTGTATACATGTTATAATGGAATTTCCAGTCTTTATCATTACTATGATGAGGTGAAAGACAATTATAAAGAATTGTTTAAAAAAGCTCAGGCACTACAAATCATTCTTATGGCTGTAGAAAAAATACATCAAAAAGCAACGCACAATACATCACTTGAGATCATCAAGCAAAAACCTTTTACAAAAAACATAAACCACCTGCTTCATTCCATAAAAGGAGCTAGCAATATTGGCTCACTTGCACAATTACAGTATTTTTTAAATGATCCTTGCATGAAAGACTCTCTTAAAAAGATGCTTTACTGTATTGCAAAAGCAGATCTTTACACTTCTCTTGCAACAGGACTTTTAGACAACAAAGTTACTCTTTGCTCATATATACATGAAAATACACCTCACGTAACAATCAAACAAGGAATAGGATCAAAAGAATCATCTCATAAAGTTTCAAATGATTATACATTTACAGAACAACCAACAATTATTACGGGACCTGGCGGAAGTGGAAAATCAGAATATCTTGCAATGATTATTGCACATATTATCTCTGCACAATCGTTAGGTGTTATATTGCAAGCAGGCAATTCTGAATGTGCTATCACACCACTTGATTATATTATCACTCACTCAAACATAACCGATACCAGAGGAGTTGAATCTACAAGTCAAGCTGAAGCAAAAAAATTAAAAGAGTATCATGAGTACTTACAAAACAATCCAACACATAAAGGCATTATTGCTTTTGATGAATTATTAAAACATGCAAATCCACATGTTGCAGAAAAAGCATTAAAAGCTCTCATTTCTTTTTTCAATCAATATCCTCAATTGATAGCTCTTTATACAACTCACTTTGAAAAAATTTCCCAAATTGAAAACAGTCAACAATTGTCGACTGAAACAATTGAAACCCAAACAGGACAACAAATAAGCACATACAAAATTGTTCATGGAGCCAATAACAGATGCACACTCTTGACTCAATTATCACGTGCACTTGGAGAAAATTTTATCATTAGTTGACAAAAAAAATAATACCCATACTTTATAAAAAGTTTTTAGAGTAATGATCAATTTTTTAAACTATTTATGAAGAAAAAATTTTTTGCATTTATTCTTTATTTGATAACCTCAACAAATGCAAGTGATTATGCTGAAATTAAATATCCTATTACTATTGCACAAATTCTTGCAACCCCTAACCGCAATATTTTTATTGGAAATGGTTCCAATGTTATCATTTGGAAAAATTTAATTCAAGAAATTATGTTAATAATAGAAGGCGCATCTACAAAACACAATCAAAAAATCATGAATTCACTAAAACAAATAATCTTTGATGGATTTCAAACTTCAAAATTTAATATAAATGAGCAATCTTTAGTTGCCATCATGTTTTTTATGTCTTCAATAAATACAAAATTAAAAGCTATTACATTACACACTTCCCAAAAAACTTATTCTATTGGAAATTTCGAATGTTTTAAAGCCATACAAGATCATATTTTTTTTGCAAAACTAGTCGGAGAAAATAAAATATCGTGTAAAAAAGTCAATACAAGACCAGTGTATCATCCACTTAATTTTGATTATCAAGATGTACCATCTATTATTTCAAAAATAGCTCATTGCTATGACCATTTTTTCAGGATATTCTACTTCAAGCAGAATTGAACCCTCCATATAATTCTTTAATACATTATGCACAATTCACACGCGATCCGC
The DNA here is from genome assembly GCA_964529835.1 of uncultured Pseudomonadota bacterium. GTDB lineage: Bacteria > Babelota > Babeliae > Babelales > Vermiphilaceae > CAZGZQ01. The sequence continues at coordinate 201,174 of CAZGZQ010000001.1, read as the reverse complement.
GCATTCAAAATTGTGATGGAGAATTTTATTTAACGTTCCCTCATCCTCTACTCAATTCAAATTTCAAATAAAGGTTCTATGAAAAAATTTGCAATTTACTTTTCATTTTTGATTATTTTATCCGCACAATCCTCTTTCAACCAAAGTAACCAAAATAATTATTATACTCTTTCAGTTAATGATAAAAAAATTCCATCATTAATTGAATGGACACCGATAAAGAGCACTAAATTTAAAAATAAAGCCAACCTTGTAACAAATAAATATCTTTATAAGAAATACATTTTACCATTTGAACGGTATCTTAAACTTACTAAAAAGCCAATTTTAATTTGGCAAGCAAAATATCACATCTTAAAGGGAAATTCTTATACGTATTTTTCAAATAGCGATTCAGATCCCGAAAATATACTGATCCCAGCACCAGCACATAAATATATTGGAGAAATCTTTCACGAACTTGTACATATTTATATCGACTGGAAACAGCAAACCCTACAATTAAATTCAAAACATACTATATTTGGTAAAAAAATGTTGATTTATACTTCTTTTACTTCATTATTCTATTATCTCAAAGAATCAATAACATCAAATCCCTTGTTATATTATCTCTTAACAGAATTATTTATATTAATGAAAAAAAACAATGATTCTCAACGTGAAGAAATGATTTGTGATAGCTATGTTGCCATTGCTTTACAAAACAAAATAAAAAATACAAAAATTCTTAAGCAGTATATCACTTACTTTAAAAAAGAAACTTTAAATTCTAGAAAAGAAAATCATATTGAAAATTTTATAAATGATTTTTTTTATTTCTCAACACATCCATCACACGAAAAAAGAATCAAACATCTTCTTGCAATCAAAAGTTTTTTAGAACAAGGAAAAATTAATCGTGTAAAGCAATGGATTAAACAACAAGAAAAAATACTATTTGATGATTGCAACTTTTTCAACTTGCTTTATATTCCTCACTTATAATATATATTTTACACAAATAGTAATTATTTTGCAGGCACATGCAACCCAAAAGATCAAGTCATTCAAGAATCATGCAAAGAATGCTTATGGCCATTTATGACGCAAAAAAATGGAAAAGTTTTCTGCGCAAATAAAGAATGTCTATCAAAAAAATAAATTGTATAAATATTTGTATTTCAGTATAATTATTACAAATTTATTATTAAAAATCTTTTAATCATTAAAACATATGCTTTTTTATTTTTGTTTTTTATTCAGTACAATCATTGCATCGCCAAATCTTTTTGATCATGCGATAAGAAATTATGTTACGCATATCTCAAACCAATCACCCGAAAAAGCAAAAATTGCGGAATTGATAACCCGCGCTGCAGATGTAATTAAAAAAAGTGACCAAGAAAATCAAAAAGGCAATCCTGACAACCAAGATAATACCGATGTCGAATGTGACGAAAAAACATTTGATGAACTTCGTTTAATATGTGCAAAAAATGGCGCTCCTTTTTTAGAAAAAATAAATCCAAAAACTGCTGCTGGCATGACGTATTTAATTAAGTATTTTACAACGCCAAGTGCAGACAAGGAGATTTTAAAAAAGCGTCAAGAAATAATTGATCTACTTTCAAAAAATCCTGAATTTCTCGAATTATTAGAAAAAAAAATGTCTGAGTTAAAAAATGAAGAGTCAAACATAAATACTCCTGAAATCATCCAACCTGTATACACTTTTTTAGAAAAAATAGGTATATTACTAGAAAAAGCAACTTTTCCTGCGATTATAACCAGTATTTTGGATATATATTATTTAGAAGAAAAATTATTTTTGTTCTTTTTAGGAGAATTAATTGGTATAAAAACTATTAACCGCCAAGAAGCTTTGACAAAATTCTCAAATTTACTTGACCATCCTTCTCTTATAAAAACAATTCTAGATCATAAAAGTGATATACCTCGCATTATAAGAGTAATCGGCTTATTAAATATCTATTGCTCCTTTCATAATTTAATATATGTAGGATTAGAAAAAATCAACACAATTCCAAAATGGTTTATTAATTGCCAAAAAAATCACCGCTCATATAAAACACTCCTTTTGATTCATGAAGAAGTTTTACAAAACAAACAGTTGTTTCCTCACTCTTTATATACTAATAAAAATTTAAATAACTTAACCGCCCAGCTAAAAAAATCAACTTATAAAGGCACTCATACTTCTTATTTTGTAAATCCATATACCTTGTATAGAACAGAAAAAATGATAGAACAGAATAAAACAGAATTAAACAAAATATATTATCACATTGCTCAATGCGATGCTTATATTGCCTTGGCTCAATTTTATAAAAAACACAATGGACAATTTGCCCAATATAATAATGAAATCAGTCCATCAATTGAAATCAAAGGAGTCATACATCCAAATGTTACAGATACAACACAAGCAATTGCTAATGATTTTGTGCACACACCTTCTTTGGAAAAACCAGTAATTGTTTGCAGTGGAAAAAACGGGTCAGGAAAAAGTTTCAACACCAAAGCAATTATTCTTACTGCATGGCTTGCACAAACAGTTGGTTTCACGCTGACAGAAAAACCAATCATAATAACGCCATTTAGTTGGTTCAAAATTCATGCCAACATTGCAGATTCAGATCATTATTCAAAATTTGAAACAGAAAAAAATGAACTTGCAAGACTTTTGGAAAAAATAACACATTTAGAAGAAAATAATAAAAAAAGCCTCGTTTTGTTTGATGAACCACTTTCAACAACATCATCTACTATTGCAGAGCCTATTTTGGACGCATTTATTTCAATGTTAAACACTAATAAAAAGACTCTTTCTTTCATTATTAGCCATCTTCATCCCATTCTTGCAAACAAAGATACACGCCAAATCAGCATCAAAGTAACTAAAAATGATGATGGAACATTTAGCTCAACAAGAAAATTTCAAGAAGGTCCGTCATATGATAATGATGCAAAGGACATGATTGCTCAAGCGCTACATCCAACATTGCAATCTCTTTTTTTAAATAATTATGAAACTGCATTACAAAAAATGAAAGCGCTGAATAAGTCTTTTGAAACATCGACAAATGCAAATAATCCCATATAATGAGTGATTATTTTAGCCTTTTTGTATCAAATGGAATCTTCATGTTTTTCTTATTTCGCAGCTCTTTTTTTCATTCATTTTTTTATTTATTACATTTTTTGCCCATAAAAAACCAAATGTTTCTATTGGATATTTTGAATGTTTTAAAGCAATAGAAGATTATCTTTTTTTGCAAAATTGATGAGAGAAAATAAAATATCGTGTAAAAAAGTCAATACAAGACCAGTGTATCATCCACTTAATTTTGATTATCAAGATGTACCATCTATTATTTCAAAAATAGCTCATTGCTATGACCATTTTTTCAGGATATTCTACTTCAAGCAGAATTGAACCCTCCATATAATTCTTTAATACATTATGCGCAATTCACACATGATCCGCGCACTCAAAATAAAGCTTTTTTAGAACAAAGACAAACTCATCGTGTAAAAGAATGGATTAAACAACAAAAAAAAATACTGTTTCATCATTGGAATTTTTTCAACTTGCTTTATATTCCTCACTTACAATATATATTTGATAAAAAGAGCAATTATTCCGCAAGCACATGCACCCCAAAGGGTATCAACAAAAACCATTGCCGGTTGCCATGCATAAATTACGGCATAATTCGTTGCTTCATAAAGCCCATACAAAATTGTGCCAAACAAAAAACCATACAAAAAAGTTTGAATAAAGGACTTATTTTCAACAAGCGGCATAACAAAAATAAAAACACCCATAACAATCAAAACCCATGTCAATACCGCTGCAAATCCATGAAAAAAATTCCATTGTGAAATTGGCCGAATAATATGAGCAAGCCAATTAATGTATCGATCTTTCATGAAATACCCAATCCAAACAAGATCAAGTATCGCGTAGACTATTGTTGCTATGATAACAATTAAAATAGATTTATAATTCATAATTAAACCTTTTTATGATATTATTTTTAAAATTAATATAACTTAATTTTTTATGCAAACCATTTTTATATTTTTTTTATTTTGCATTGAGTTAATACGCTGTGCATCAAATGAATCACGACTCGGAACTCTTACGATAGATAATCAAGCAATTCCCGCATATGTAAATGGCTCAGGAAATTATAAAGGAAAAAAAACTGAAAATGTAATATTACAATCAGCAGAATTTCACGAACAGTTTATTATCCCAAGACAAGAATTTTTTGAAATTACTCATACTCCAGTAGTATGTTATGGCTCAGAATATGATAGTCAAGCTATAATACCTAATTATCAAGAAACACACTTACAAGTCATTGAAATCAACAATCAAGATCAAAATTTTAAAAATTTTGTTATTAATCATGAAATGGTTCATCTTTATTTAAATCACAAGTATGACAAGACTTGCTTTAATTTTAAAGAATGTTTTTATTTCACTTTTAAAAATTTTTCTTTTTTTTCATTAGCATTTTTTATCTATACAAAGATATATCCTATCATAGTGAATTATAACCCACAGCATGAATTTAAATTTCTCATTATAGGGCTTTTGTTGCTTGAACAATCAACCATAAGTGGATTTTTCTCTTTAATTACTCTTTTTTTATCTCATCGTAACAATTATTACCAACGTATTGAAGAATTTTTTTGTGATGCAAAAGGTATTAGCTATGGATCAAAAAAAGAACAATTAAAAACCATTAAAAAGGGAATTAAATATTTTCAGCAAGCAGAAGAACCACTTACATTCAAAGAAAAAATTATTTTTTTGCTTTTTGGCAAAACGCATCCATCACACACTGCACGAATTGAACAATTGGAACAATTAAAAAAATTAATCATAAACGACAAAAAAGAAGAACTAGAAGATCACCTAAACAATCAAGAACGAATTTTAAAAACATATTATCAATCATTCTTAACCAATCCAAAACAATGGATCAAAATTCAATTCATGAATTTAAAAAATCGATTGACCCCAAACAAAGTAATAAATCAAAAATTAGATTAATCTTTAAAAAATAATAATCAAGGATTGATCTGCAACTTATGATCAATTAATTAATTTACAAAATTATTTTTTTACTTTAGTTTTTTAAAAATAAAAAAAGCCAAAATATGTAAAAATGGAATTACATCTGTGTATCCACAAAAAATCATTCAAGAAGAGGACTACTTTCTTGAAATCCAATAAACTGGCATTCAGGCTTTGGAATAATAGCATATTTTTCAAACACGCGCTTTTGGCACTCTAAAGCACACTCAATAATATCCTGACTTTTGGGATTTTTTGATGTATCAGTAACAATCATGTTGGCATGCTGATGTGAAACCATTGCGCCACCATAAGAAACAGATCCCTTGACCCCAACCTGATCAAGATAATATGCAACCCAAATTGCTTTTTTGCCGCCAACTTCTAAACAAACCTCGGATGGCAAAAAATTTCGAAAAAATGAGCCGCAGGTATTCTTGCTTGGATACCGATATGCACGATATCGTTTAATTTCGTCAGCCCTTCCCCGCTCGTATGCTATTTTCAATTGATCCACTTTTTTTAAACGAAAGGTTACATCACATAAATAATAAATTTTTTCATGTAGCTTTGAATAATCATAGGAAAAGTTAAACCATTCTCGGTCAACAGTAAAAACAAGTCCATAACAGTCAATAACTGTTGCTTTCACAATAAATTGATCAATTAAAAAGTGAAAAAAATGAAGATTTATATACACAGCACCACCGACCGAACTTGGAATCCCACTAAATTCATGCAATCCTATAAACCCATTGTCAAAACACCATTTAATTAAATCACCCATATCATAGCCAGCGCCAACAGTAACAAGTACACTTGATTCAGATTCATGCAGCACAACAATATCACACAATGCAAGCCGTATCACAAGACCAGAAACTCCAGCATCTGAAATTAAAACATTTGCACCTTTTCCAAGCACCGTGACACTTTGTTTATGACTTTGCGCCCACAAAAGAGCATTGTGCATCTGTTCAATTGTTTTTGGTTCAACAAAAAACTCAGCAAACCCACCTGTTGCAAACCAATTTTTGTCAGCAAGAGGAACATTTGATGCTATAGATAAATCATGGCTCATAGTGATACAACACGCAAAGGAGTGCGTTTTACAACCTTTGCATGAGCAACAAAGCCTTGACACTCGTGTGAACAACAATTTGAAAGATTTTTTATACAATCAGGACACACAATACAATGGCGATTACATTGCGCATTAAGACAATTCGTATATTGATCACAGGAAGCCTTACATACAAAGCATGCACCAAGTACTTGATTATTCACCGGCACTGCAATTCGCCCGTCAAAAATATAATTTTTCCCTTTAAAAAAACCATCCGGATATTTTTCTACATACCGACAAATACCGCCTTCAAGTTGAAGAACTTCTTTTGCAACCCCTTTGAGTTTGAGATACGCAGAAGCACGCTCGCAACGAATACCACCGGTGCAATACATAAGAACCGTTTTATCCTTAAATTGATCAAGATTTTGATCAACATAATCGGGAAACTGCCTGAATGTTTTAATATCAGGCGTTACTGCATTTTCAAATCGTCCAATAGCTGATTCATAATTATTTCTGGCATCCAACACTAAAAGATCTTGAGGACCGGATTTAAGTAAGGCATGAACTTGCTCAGGAGTTACATGAGCCCCCCCATCTTTGGCATTAACTTCTGTCACATCCTTTGAAAGACGCACAATTTCATCTTTAACTTTGATAGAAAGCCTCACAAAACAATCAGATCCGCCGATACTTTCTTTGAAATCAATACCACCAAACAAGTCATGCTCATTCATCAATTGCTTATATTTATCAATCATTGCATCTGAACCGCCAAGCGTTGCATTGATCCCTTCTGTGGCAATTAAAACACGACCGGTCAACCCTAGCTCTTTACACAATTTTTCTTGCCATTTTTGAATCTGCTTGGGATATTTGATAGTAATATATTTGTAAAAAAGAATAACTTTACCCATAAAAACCTATAATTTTTTCTTTAATAATACAAAAAATTATAATCTTTGCATAATTTATACACAAATACATAGCATAATAAAGGTTAATCTGACTTAGGCATATTCACTACATACATCCAATGTCCACGCAAGATAAAACTCACAATTAATAAAGAAGTAAGCAGTGAAAAACATACTGCAACCTTATGAAGAAAAAAGCATCTTGCCACACAAAAAAAGAAAACTCCCGCTGCACAACCTAATAACATTGTTATCTTACCAACAATTAAAGAACTTAAACCAATATACAAATACTTATGCTCAGGTAATAATCGATGAAAATATTTAAAAAACGGCCGGCGACAAAAAAACTCAACCGCATACCATGAAAACCACTCATGTGAATATTTTTGTAACATAGAAATATCTAGTTTATTTGCCACATAGATATGATTTTTATAGCTCTCTTGTGATGAAAAATCAAGCTCTTTGTTGATTTTGTAATAGGTACAACCTTCAACTCCTTGATCAATAACATCCCACAAAAGTATCATGTAACCATTGTGCAAAGCTAAACAAGTTTTCCACAATGAGTATCGCTTTAAATCATTCCATGGAACCTGATCACTAAAATCTACTTTTCTATTATTATTAAAAAAGTCATACAAAAAAGCTTTTTGAAAATCAAAATCAATCAATCCATAATATGTATCATCAAAAAAAAGAAGTCCATTTTGGGGTGATTTTAGTAACTCTTTTGAATAATCATTTTTATTCCATAGTGAACTTTGATAGCCGGGTGCAGTTGTCAATCTCAAATCAAAAATATTAGATTTATTATTCATTTTAAATGTCAGTAAAAAATTAACAAAATAGCCAGAAAACCCATATAAACCATTATCTCTTTGTTTATGTGAGTAATAATAAAAACGCTCTTTACAAGAAGCAACTTTGATTAAAGATACTACAGACCAATCACACAAATAAGGCTCAACCTCTCTTTTGAATTGCTCAAAACCCATTTTGTATATTACTCTTGCAAGCTCAAGGCGATACCACACATGATCGGCAACTTTTTCATTGTTTTCTATTTTTTGTAATGCCTTTGCACAGACATAACGGTAATTGTCAAGCTGATCAAGATCTTTGATTTGTGGATTGAATAATACCAAATGATCAAAATAGATCTTTAATCTATATAAAGACATTGAAGCATCTGTATAAAAATAACAGATCAAACTGATTAAAAATATTTTTTTCATGAAAATTAAACTAAAAACAAAAATTTATATTAACAAAGCTTTAAAATTTGATCAATCTGTTTACTTATGTTACGAACAATAAGAAAAGGTATATTTATATTAATAAAAAAGGAGTTTTTATGAAAAAGTGTTTTGTTGAAATGCTTGGCGCATGTCTCTTGACAATGGCAATAACATTAACAGGAAATCCACTGGCAATCGGCCTTATGCTTACTGCCTGTCTTGTTATTGGAGCTCATATTTCTGGCGGACATTATAATCCTGCGGTTTCATTAGCATTATTTGCGCATCAAAGAATTAGTCTGCATACATTGCTTAAATATACAGCATTTCAAATTTTGGGAGCGATTGCCGCACTCACATTGTTTAGAATGGTTGCAGGTTCTGTCTTTGTACCTGATATTACCGCTGGACTCAACCTTGGAATTCTTTTTGCAATTGAAGCAATTTTAACCTGCTTATTTTGCTTAATCATCATAACAGTAAATGAAAAAAAGAGTAGTTCGGGAGGATTTGACCCTCATGGTGCCCTTTTAATTGGAGTTGGCTTAATGAGCATTGCATTTATTGGGGGGATCTTTAATCCTGCAGTTGTTGCAGGGTCTATTGTTCACCAAATAATTGCTGGAGGCATTTCAATAGATGTGCAACAAATCATCATTCAATTAATTGCACCATGTGTTGGTGGACTTGCTTCACATTATCTTTACTCATATATCAATAGTTAAACTTAAATTGTTTTAGCTTTAAGGGGTGTTCAGTGATTGATCATTGAACACTTTCTTATTTATGATAGATTTACACATAAGACACTTTACTATTTTTAAGTAGGCCATTTTCATATGAAACTTTCATTGTCGTGGATTAAAAGCCACATTATTAATAATGCAGATTCACTTAATCCACACAATATTCACATGCTACTGGGCGAAAAAACAACTGAAATTGAAAGTTTTACTCCGTTTGTCCTTGATTGCACAGAATATGAATTGGTACAAATTAAATCGATAAATGAAAAAAATCTGAGTTGCGTATCACAAAACAATACCTTATATGAACTTCCTATACGTTCTGATGGATTAATTGACCAATGGTACCTCATAAAAAAAAATAATCATTCATGGGTAACTATTGCAGATTTAGGAGCAGATAAAGAAGGACTTTTAACCGCAATTGCTCCAGAAACATTTTGCAAAGAAAAAGTATATTATGATTTTATTATCACAATTGACAATAAAGCCATTACACACAGACCCGATTTGTGGGGACATCGTGGCTTTGCACGAGAAATTGCAGCACTTTTTGATACACAATTAATTCCACTCAAAGAGTTAACTCTAGACACAATTATTACACAATCAATAACTAATAATGCATCTACAAATGATGGATTTAAAGTTCAAAAACAAACAGATTTCTGTTCAAAAATTGCTTTTTGCTCAATTGAATGTAAATCAACTCCATCTGATTTTAACCAAGCACGCCTTTTGGCAAGCATAGATATAAGACCCATTAATTATATTGTAGATTCTACTAATTATGTGATGGCAGACATAGGTCATCCTATGCATGCATTTGACCAAAAATTTTTTCCTGCAAAATCAATGATCATACGAATGGCAAAACATGATGAATCCATACAACTCCTTGATGGATCAACAGCTCAACTTTCAGATCAAGATATTGTTATTGCCAACGAACAAAAACCTGTCTCACTTGCAGGAATTTTAGGAGGAAAAGAATCAGGCATTACAAAAAACACAGAAAAAATTATTATTGAGGCTGCACACTTTGATGGAAGCACTATCCGTAAAACAGCGCAACGTCATAAAAAAAGAACTGATGCCTCAACACGATTTGAAAAAGAGCTTGACCCAACCAACACTATAATTGCATTACAACGCTTTTTATATCTTATTAAAAAAAATCATAAAAACTTGCCTCATAATATTAACATTCAGATAATTGGAAAAGAAAAAGCGTTGCCAAAAATTAGTCTTGAACACACAACAATAGAATCAATGATTGGCACTGTTATAGATCAAAACAAAGTTATATCAATTTTAAAGAAGCTTGAATTTCAAGTTCAAATCCAAGAAAAAAATTATGTAATTACAGTCCCATCATTTCGTGCTACAAACCAACACATATCTGTAGCAGACATTATTGAAGAAATTGCACGAAATTATGGATATAACAACATCATGCCAGAGGCAATATCAATTCCATCTATACCTCGCGTTAACAAAAAAATAAACACTCTTAGTGTAGTAAAAAATTTTTCAGCATTTTCACTTTCATTGCACGAGCTTAATAGTTATGCTTTTTTTGATGAAGCATTTATTGAAAAAATTGGTTATAAACCAACAGAAACAATATCAATCAAAAATCCAGTATCTGAAAACTGGAAAAACCTTAACAATTCATTGATTCCTCACCTTTTAAAGGGTATTCATGATAATTGCTTTGATCATTCACAGATCAATTTTTTTGAAATAGCTCCAATCTGGATCATAAATAATGGAAAATTGTCTGAACAGTTAACATACGCTGCAGCCTGGTATGACCAAACAGGAAAAAAAGATTTTTATGATTGTAAAGAGCATGTTAATGCGCTTTTTAATCTTTACGGCATAACGGTTGAATGGCAACAACAGGTACATAGTTCACCATGGTTTGAACCCTACCAAAGTGCATCTTTAATATATGAAGAACAAAATATTGGCTATGCAGGTATGCTTAATAAATTAATACATACCCATATTTCAAAGTATTCACAAAGTACTCTTTTTTGTGTTGAATTTTCTTTTGATTGGTATGTGAAAGCGCATCAATCAATTATTTATTCTCCTGTTTCCTGTTATCAAAAAGTCCATCGCGACTTGAGTGTCTTCATACATAAGTCAACTCAGTTTAATACAATAAAAAATAACCTTACATCCGTAAGCAACCTTATTGAAAAAATTGATTTAATTGAATTCTTGGAAAAAGATGAATGGAAAGAGCAAAGAGCGTTAACAATCCGCATTAGCTTTGTTGATAAAACAAAAACACTTACCAAAGAAGTCATTGATCATGCTATGGATTTGATAAAAGAAAAAGTTGAATCAAATGGAGCCACTATTAGATGAACTTGTTACACATATTAAGCTGCTTATTTATCACAGGATCTGTTTTTTTTATAGACAGAATTACCAAAATATATGCACTTGCACATTATTTAAGCACACCTTATATTGTAAATAGATATTTTTCTTTAGTTACTGAATTTAATCAAGGAAGTAGCTTAGGCATTCTGTCCGGAGATTCATATTTTGAAAAACTTTTTTTATTAATTGGCCCCCTTATTCCAATTCTTGTACTCTGTATTTACTATTTAAAAAACAATACCTTTGCCTGCTCATTAATTATAGCGGGAGGGTTTTCAAATTTATACGACCGAATTATGTATTCAGGCGTCATTGATTTTATATTATTCAGTATAGGCAACAATTCATTTCCTCTTTTTAATATTGCAGATATTTCAATATCATTAGGAGTTATAATTTTATTTTACCAACTTATGTATGATTTATAACAATATACTCATTACACTAAAAGCATTCACACGCTTTATTTTTCATATTTTTTTCCCACCCTTTTGTGTAGGGTGCAAAGAATACACAATCGAGACGAATGAAATTTTATGCTCTGAATGCCAAACTCAAATTCACCCACTCATGAGCAAAAAAATTCAAATCACCAAAAAAAAATTCGTCAACGTTCACTGTATTGGAAGATATGAAAAAGTCTTACAAAGACTTATTTTAGCAAAAAAGCATCGCTCAATTATAACAAGCAAATATCTTGGACTAATTGCAGGAAATCTTTTAAAGACAAAAAATATTAAATTTGATTTTCTTGTACCGATACCTCTTCACTGGACTCGATTTGCATCCCGCGGGTACAATCAAGCAGATGAGATTTGCTCAGGAATTACAGAAATTTCAAAAATACCTGTTGCAAAAATACTTGCTCGTCCTTATCAAACTAAACCACAAACAGAATGCTCGTTTAAAGAACGAATGACAAACGTCAAAGGAAAAATCATTTTAAAAGGAGCTGTTTTAAAAAATGCACATATTCTTTTAATTGATGATGTTATGACAACAGGGGCAACGATTAAAGAAGCAAGCAAAGTATTACTATCTCATGGATATCGTGTTACTGTTTTTGTTATCGCACGAACAGTCTAATCACAAGACCATTCAATCAATTGTAAATCGTAAAAAGTATGCTAGTATAGCGTTCAACTATGTATATAATTATATTAATCTTTTTTTGATTAAAGGATTTCATATGAATAAATTAATTCTTATTATTATTAGTATACTTGCTGTTATTGGCGTCAGCTTTTTCATTTTTAAAAAACAAGGAACGATTACTACTGAAATAAGAAATTCCGAACAAAAACAGGCAGAAACAGCAGTACAAAAACCAATAGTTCAAGAAATAACAGGAACTCCACTGGTTACTATGAATGGTAAAACATTAATTTCTGTTGAAAGTTTAAAAGCAGAAAAAGAAAAAATCTTTGCAGCAAATCCACAATTACAAAAATTAAGTGCATATATGGGAGAAAAAGAACTTGAACGCAATTTACTTCAAGGGCTGACTGCACAATATGTAATGAAAGAATATATTCAAAAAAACAGAATTGATCAAACTCAAGAATATCAATCTGAACTCAATGCCGCACTCCAAGATGTTGAGCGCATGATCAACACGAAATTTTTCACCCAAAAACTTAATACTCAAGTCAGTGACTCAGACATCAAAAAATTTTACGAAGAAAACAAAAACATGATTCCTAATGCAATTATATCTCGCGGTGGAATCATGACTAAAGAAGTAACTGTTGATACAGAAGCTGAAGCAAAAAATTTAGTTGAAAAAGTACGCATAAAGAAATTTTCACTTGAACAAGCAGTAAAAGAAATTGGAATTGCAGAGAATAAAATTAAAGATTTAAAACTTGTTAATGATCAGTCAGTTGGAATAGACAACAATCTTAAAACATCTATATTAAAAGCAACTGTTTTTCCAGACGTTAGCATGGTAAAAACAGCTGATAGTAAGTATTCAGTTTTTGTTGTCACAACAAAAGAAGAAGCAAAATATCAACCCCTCAATGATCAAATCAAAAATGATATTAAAGCATATCTTGAAAGAGAAAAACAGGCTGAAGTTATGGATAAAGAAATTGAAACCCTCAAAGCATCATACGGGATTATTGTAAATGATAGCTACTTTGGACCAATTAATCAAAATGAAACAAAAGAATTGACTCCAGAAATTATGGATCTTTTAGAACAAGAAGATGACGGAAACGTTGCAAATACAGGTGAATTTGCAGCATAAATAAATAATAAAAAGAGGACAAAGATACTTTGTCCTCTTTTAAAAAGGTTTTTTATGAATAAAAAAATTTTTATTTTTGGATTTGTTTTTCATTTTTCTTGTTATTCAAGTGATTTTATTATTGATAGAACAAGAGCAATTATTTATGATCAAACCGAAACTATTATTATTACAGAATCTGATTTAAAAAAGCCAAGTATTACTGGAGAGCCTAAAGATTTAAAAACTCTTTGTTTTGAACATCTAGTAGCAAAACAAGCAGAAAGTATTAAACTACCAAAACCAGATGTCTCTGAAATTTTAAAGCAAATTGACGAAGCATCAATTTACCAAGCAGGATATACTCTTCAAGAATTTCATGATGAAGTTGTACGCTATCAAATTGTCAATACCATGCTTGATTTTAAAGTATACTCAAAAGCAGTTGTTTCTCAAGATAGCATTATTGATTATTACCACAAGAATCCTGAATACACGCAAGCACGCTATTATGTCAAGCGAGCGCATTTTGATAAAAAAGATTATTCAAAAGAATCACTCAAAGAATTTATAAGAACAAAGAAAAATTTTATTGAATGGGACGAACCTTTTTGGATTACTGAAAAAGAAATCGCAAGCGATAAACTATTTTTAACAACTCTTTCACTTCATAAAATTAAAATAGTAGAAACACCGCTCATGTTTGAACTATACACAGTCATCACTCGAGAAGAACAGCAAATTACACCTCTTGAAAGCAATTACCAAAAAATAGTTCTTAAACTTAAACAACCTCTCGTTAAAAAATTATTTGAAGAATATCAAACAGAAATTTTAAAAGAAGCTCAATATATTATTTATCCTTAAAAAACGAATGCTATCAACAGGGGAGGTTATAATAATGAAAAAAGCAAATTTACTAGCTCTTTTTTTAATCTTTTTTTCAACAGAAACATCTCAAATTGAAACATCATGTGGAATTGTTAATCTTTTTGATCCCTGCCTTGACCAACTCATCAATTCTCAGTCCATGCAGAGACTTAAATATATTGATCAATCAGGACCTAATGCATATTACGGATACTGTCCACATTTCAGTAGATATGAACATTCTCTTGGAGTCCTTGCACTTGTTCAAAAAGCACATCGTGATCTTGAAGAACAAGTAGCCGCACTTTTACATGACGCTTCTCATACAGTATTTTCTCATCTTGCAGATAGATTATATAAACATAAAAAAGAGTCTCATTCATACCAAGATTCAATTCATTTACAATATCTTGAAAAACAACAGATTGAACCTATTATTAAAAAATTTGGATTAACCATTAATGATCTCAATCCAGATCGTCCAGAATTTAAAGCTCTTGAACAAGAATTACCAGCTTTGTGCGCAGATCGCATCCAATACACTATTCATACAGCATTATTATTTAACCTACTTAATGCACAAGAAGCACAAAGCATTATTGATGATCTAGAGTTTAAAAATAATTCATGGGTATTTAACACTATTACAAAAGCAGAACGGTTTGCTTATTTATCACTTAAATTTACAAAAGAATTTTGGGGTTGCCCACTTAACTCAGCTCTTTATGAATATTATACCAAAATTCTTGAATATGCACTCAAAGATAAAATAATAACCCATGATGATATTCAGTATGGAACGGATCTTACAGTTATTAATATAATCCATGCATCACAAAATCCTTCAATAATAAAACTTCTTGATTATGTAAGAAATATTCATAATCACTTTAAAATAATTGCAAACATAGAAAATTCGCATAACAACATTCATATAAAGCCCAAATTCAGAGGCACAAATCCCTTAATTAAATATAATCAATCAACTGTTTACTTGCTTGATATTGACCCAGTATTTCAAAAAAATTTTCTTGAAACAAAAGAATGGTGCACTAAAGGATACACCATTCAAATTGACAATGAATAATATTATTTTGAATTACTTAAAGCCATCTAAAATTTGCAAATGATGTTTTTTCAGCTTAACGTCATCAATAATTTTAACAAGAATGCCTTGTTCATTAATTAAAAATGTTTTTCGCTTAACTTCACCAAACCAACCATCAACATCAAACAAGGAAAGTAATTTTTTATCGGCAGTTAATAATGGAAATGGAATCTTCCATCTCTTTTTAAAATCAAAATGTTCTTTTGCTGATTCAGTATTAATACCAAGAACAACAATTCCAAGATCTTGTAAATTCATAAATTCATGTCGAAGCATTTCTGCTTCAAGTCTGCAATAAGGAATACTTCCTACAGGATAAAAAGCCAAAACAACCTTTTTCCCACGATATTGACTCAAAGAATGCACCCGTAGCCCTTCATCTGAAATACGAAAGTCTGGAACCACTTTACCAACTTTAACACTTTTTGCATGAGCAGAAAAAATGCATACAAAGGCTATTAATAAACAAACCAATTTTTTCATTGGATTTACTCCTTATTAAAGGTATTTTCTATAATTAAGCATACCTAAGAATAAAAAAAATTCAAATTGCATCATTTTCTTCGCCCAGAAGATCAAAAGCCTTCTTTAATAAGAGCTCTTTACGCTCTTTTGTCTCAGGCCTTGCCCCAAAATACCATGCAAGCTGAGCCTTTGAATCAAAGGGAGTATGCAAATTTGATGATTGCCCAATACGATTAATTCGATTTTTTGGTTGTACAACAGGCATAATACCAACCAAATAATGACATTCTGAACAAAATTTTTCTATCGACTGAATATTGACCATATCCTCTTGGCAAGATTTTACGTGGTAAATAATCTTAAGAACAGCATTTTTTAATGTGTGTTTTTTAAGTTGATCAATAATCTGCTCTGTTTGATTACCTTGAGTCAACACAACTTCAACTTGAATAAATGGCCTTGTTTTAAGTTGAATAAAGTCATATGAAACAACTTGTTTATTGTGTATTACAACATCAACAAATCCTTTTTCTTCTTTACGTTCACCAAAGTCAACTCGCTCAATTGATCCTGAATACACAACAGGAATTGCACCATTAACGTTAAGATTTTGAAATCTATGCAAATGCCCAAGAGCTACATAATCAAATGGATCTATTGCAAGTTGTGAAGGTAAAAAAAGAGGATCTGTACCATAAATAGCCTTTTTTTCTGAACCAGAAAAAATACCCGTACTTACGGTCAGATGCCCGGCCAAAATAGCAGGAATCGATGAATCAAGTTGTAAGGCAAGCTCTTGTATAATATGCGAAACTGCACCAGAAATATATTCAGTAATGTCGTTTGCTGTCTGAATCTTGGTTTGATGTGTTAATGCAATTGTATTACGAGTAGGCCACGGAATACCAACAATAGAAATAGGACCGGACTTTGTTTGTAAAATATAAATACCTGGTTTTTCAAAAACAAAAAAACCGTCAACAGGTAATTGATCAAAAAGATTAAGAGCATGCGCTTTACCAAAACTTAAAGGATTATCATGATTACCCACAACAATAACTACAGGAATTTTTGCTTTATACAAACGCAAAAAACATTCAAAAAAAAAGCGCTGCTGCATTTGTGTTGGGTGATGCGTTTTATATGCATCACCACAAAACAAAAAAAAATCAACCTTCTGCTCAATTGCATAATCAATACATGCATTAAGCGCATCCACAAAATCAAGCAACCGACTATGGACACCCGTTACTGGGTCAATTTTACCATAATTTTCCATTCCAAAGTGAATGTCGGCAGTATGGATAAATCGAATCATATTAACAAAGGCCTTACAAGTTTATAAAGAAGAAATGATAGATTTATCAAACGGAATTTCAAAAAATAAATCCTTATGCATTTTTTTTAAACTCATTTTTTTTTCTCTAATACGGTATGCATATTCTGCTTTATTCACTTGACGAGCTCGAGCAATTGCAAGAGCACCTTTTTCGACATTATCAGTAATTGTTGAGCCTGCGCCAATCAATGAATCTTGACCTATTCTAACAGGGGCAACAAGTGAACAATTTGCACCTATGTAGGCATTATCTTCCATAATTGTTTGATGCTTGGAGACTCCGTCATGATTTGCGACAATAGTACCTCCTCCAATATTAACTTTGCTTCCAATTAAGGCGTCGCCAATATATGTTAAATGTTTTGCTTTTGTTTCAGAGCCAACAGTGCTGTTTTTACAATCAACAAATGCACCTATATGTGCCTTGCTTCCAATAACCGTATTATTGTGGCAATACGCAAATGGCCCAATAAGAGCCTCATTACAAATTGTTGACTTTTCAATCACAGAATGTGATTTGATATCTACCTTATTACCAATAATAGCATCGATCAACACAGAAAGCGGACCAACAGACACATCCTCACCTATTTCCGTTTTGCCAAGTAAATGAACCGCAGATCCTATTACTGTACCCCTTCCTATTGTTACTGTAAGATCAATACTAACATTGTGAGCGGCCATAAAACGCACTCCGTGTAACATCCAATACTTAATCAGCTCTGAGCGCTTAATTTGCTCTGCAGCCCACAATTCTTCCAATGTATTAATTCCCCTTACACGATCAAAAGGCGCATTAACGGTCTTTACAAGACATCCTCTATCTGATGCAATATTGATCAAATCAGTTATATAGTATTCACCAGTTAATGCACTAGGAGTTATTCTATCAATGGAATCAAACAAAAATGATTTTTTAAAAAGATAAATTCCAACATTAACACAACAATTCTGACTTTTATCAGTACTATTATAATCCTTTGCCTCAACAATTCGAATTTTATCTTCCGATTTAAAAACCTTTCCGTATCCAGAAGTATGAAAATCATCATGCGCAGTTAAAAATGTAATAGCCGCACCTGATTCAATATGATTTTGATATAGTTCTTGAATAATTGCTTGTGTCACCAAAGGTACGTCACCATTCATAATTAAAATATGGTCTCGTATCCAGAGATGCCGAGTACATTTTAATGCATCACCAGTTCCTTTTTGTTCAAATTGTTCAACAAATGATACTTTTGCTCCATGCTCCTTTATCACAAGACTTTGAATTGCATCTTTTTGATATCCAACCACAAGTGTCATTAAAACGCCCAAATGCTCAAGTAATTTTGTTTGATATAAAATAATGGGCTGACCGCAAATAGGCTCAATTAATTTTGTTTTATCTGTTTTAAACCGTTGAGATTTTCCTGCAGCAAGTATAATTGCTTGAACTCCTTGTAACATCATCATCCTTTATAAAACTAATCTTATTGATCTCAAAGCGTATCATAGGATATACGAAAATCTACTGAAAAATGTTATTTTAAAATTCAAATCAATTCTTTAAAAAAAGAGCAGATAAGATATACTAAACGCATATACATTACAAATAATTTGGAGAGGTGGCAGAGCGGTTTAATGCGGTCGTCTCGAAAACGATTATTCTTAGCAATAAGAATCGGGGGTTCAAATCCCCCTCTCTCCTCCAAATATTATTTTTAAAATATCGCACAATATTTTCAGTTTTTATTACAGATTAATGTAAAAAAGATTTTAATTAAAATTTATATTAATAATTTGAATATGAAAAACCTTATATTCGACTTTATAATTAACTTTTTTCAAGCAATCGCCTACGATATTTATAAATTGAAAAAACCATACCTTAATCTATAGTATCAAAAAAAAAATTACTCATAAACATGATCAAATAACCTAATAGAAAGGTTTTAAAATATGTTTGAAATAAACAAAACAAACGAAATATGGTTAATTCGATTTTACGAAAAATACATGACATTAATGGGCTCATTTGGACATTTAATCTTTGTATTTCAAACCTATAAAATCTTAATCAATAGATCTGCAAACGACATTTCACTTGAGGGATTTTTTATTGCTTTTTTATCGATTATAAGTTGGCTTTTTTATGGGCTTTTGAAAAAAGACAAAGTTCTTGTTAGAGTTAATATTTTTGGTCTAATAACTTCAAGCGTGTGTCTGATTACAATTATATACCTTAAATATTTCACGTATTAAAAAGTAAAATTCAGACAGATTAAATCGTTTTATTTTTTAACTATCACGAATAAGAAATAACTTAAATGATTGATAAAAACTACAGTAATTTTTATATCAATACACATAAAACTTCACTGATTTATACATAAATACAGTTTATTAAAAAGTAATAACAATTTGTGGTATTATTATGCAAATTTGTTAGAATCACTGACAATACAAAACAGTATAAAGGTAATACTTTTTATATATTTTTATTAAAAATATTATCAACATAATTCATTAAATAAACAATTTAATCTCGCTTTTCAAGAGGCAGTAATGCATACAAACAAAAATTTACTCATCCTTGCTTTGATAGTAATCTCAAAACAGCTCTTTGGATTTGATAACAGATTTTTCCCTGAAAAACCCATATATCTAACGTTGCCAAATAAAACTGAATCATTTTTTTCCGTTTATTCATCATTTGGATTTACTGATCATGCATATAGCACTATTGATCGAGAAGTAAGTATTTATGATCTGTATGGAACGTTTGACCTTGGAGTGTTAGGCCGCTCGATACAAAAAGCAACAGGAACCAACCCTCTTAGGTCGTATTTTCATGATAAATCAATTCCATTTATTAGTAATGGAGGATTAAGGATACAACAAGTTGGCTTATCATTATACTATCAAATAATTAATCAATGCGGTCTTGGATTTAATTTTAATGTTATAAATCAACAAAATTGGTATACATTTTTACTCGATACACTTAATTTTTTATATACTCCTGACATAAAAAATGAACTTGAAATTGCACGGAAAGAAACATTTAAACAGCTTGGCTTTGATCAAGAAAGTGGAAACAATATTGGAATTAATGATATTGATATTTTTTTTAGGTTTGGATCAATATGGGACTATACTCTCAAATGTCGCCGAATTAACGCAGGCATACGTATTGGTACATTTATCCCGATGGGTACAAAACAGGACATTTCAAAGCCTTTTTTAACTTTAAATAGCAACAGCAATATTCCTGGTTTTTATACTGCCATTGACTGCTTATTTGAGTTGAAAGAAAACTTTAAACTCGGCATATTTACAGCAATGAGCAAAAGATTAAAAAAAGAAACATTATCCAGAATCCCCCTCCTTAATGAACCATCTATTTTTGGAGCAGCCATTGATAAGGTTATTATAGATCCTGGATATACTTTTTTATTCACTCCGTATCTTTTATTTGAACATTTACGTTCTGGAATCGGTTTTGGTATTTTTTATTCACTCACATATCACTCAAAAGATTTATGGACAATCCCTCCAACAGTTAACTACGTATCTGAAACAAAAAACTCTATCGAAAAGCTTTCTAACTGGGCATCTGATTATGTTGGTCTTCAAGTTTTATATGATTTTAATAAAAATGGATATGACAATTTAAAAAGCCCTTTAATTGAAATACGTTGGGATATACCAACTTCATTTTTTGTAACAAAGCGAGTTGCAAAAACCCACAAAGTTTCATTGAGTATAGAATATGACTTTTAAAAACGACCCTATTACATTTAAAAAGGAGCGGTCATGAAATTTTTCCCAGCCCATGTTTCTGAATTTTTAATATTAAGAAAAAAAAAAATTTTTAGCATTTTTTCAAATGATTTAGCAATTGATCTTGGAACAGCAAACACCGTTGTTTATGTACGCAATAGAGGAATATTGCTCAATGAGCCTTCAGTTGTTGCTGTCAAAGGAGAAAAAGTTTTAGCAGCTGGAAAGTTAGCAAAAGAGATGCTTGGAAAGACACCTGAAAATATTATTGCTTGTCGACCATTGCGTGATGGTGTTATTGCAGACTTTGAATTAACAGAATCAATGCTCCGTCATTTCATCAAACAAGTACAATCAGATCGTGGCGTAACACTGGTACGTCCTCGCATGATTATTTGTGTTCCATCAGGAATCACACCTGTTGAAAAACGAGCAGTTGAAGATTCTGCACGCCAAGCTGGCGCTCGAGAATTTTATACAATTCTTCAACCAATGGCTGCAGCAATTGGTGCAGGATTGCCCGTACAAGAACCAACAGGCAATATGATAATTGATATAGGCGGTGGAACAACACAGGTTGCCATTATTTCATTAAAATCAGTCGTGTTTTGTAGATCTGTCCGAATCGGTGGCGATGAAATGGATAAAGCCATTGTGCAATACGTAAAAAAGAAATATAGTCTTTTGATTGGAGAAAAAACCGCAGAAACAATCAAAATCGAAATTGGCTCAGCTCTTATTGAACATCAAGAAAGTTCATTGGTTGAGCTCCTTGTCAAAGGTCGCGACATGGTAACAGGAGTCCCAAAAACGATTACATTAACGCGTGCAGAAGTCAATGAAGCATTACTTGAGCCAATTGCATGCATTGTTGATGTGGTAAAAGTTGCCCTTGAAAATACCCCACCAGAACTTTCATCCGATTTAGTAACACAAGGAATTACTATGGCTGGTGGAGGCTCACTCTTGCCTGGACTTGCTCAATTAATTTCAAAAGAAACAGGAGGCTTACCGGTAAAAGTTGCAAAAGATCCTCTCTTTTGTGTTGCAAACGGAGCAGGAAAAGTTCTTGAAGAACTTGATACATTTCGTGATACAGTAACTGATTAGGAAATTGTGTGAAATCAAGACATGGAATATTTTTTAAAAAACAATTTGGTCAAAATTTTTTACATGATCACTCTGTTACAGACTCAATTATAAACTCAGTAACATTAAGTCCTGATATTTCTATCTTAGAAATAGGATGTGGTGATGGTTTTTTAACTAAGGCACTACTTGACACTGATGCCAAAGCGATTGTTGGATATGAAATTGACTCTGAATGGTTTGGCTATCTAAAAAAACGATTAAAAAACAGTCGATTTTTATTGATTAATCAAGATATTTTAACCGTTGATTGGACCTTTTTTGAAAAATATGTACCAATGGTTTTGTTGGCAAATTTACCTTATAATATAACTTTTCCGCTATTATATAAAATACAAGAACATCGTCTTTTATTTTCAGAAATAACGGTTATGGTTCAAGAAGAAGTTGCGCAAAAAATTATAAAAAAATCCGGAAAAGATTATGGATTTATCAGTCTTTTTTTTCAATATTATTTTGAATGGTCTTTACTTGATTTAGTCCCTCCAACGGCCTTTGAACCATCTCCACAAGTTTATTCTCGATTATTACACGGAAAAATACGCAATACTGTTGATCCAATCTATCAAGAGGAAGCATTTTGGAATTTTGTAAAACTCTGTTTCAAACAACCTCGTCGAACTATCAGTAACAATTTAATCGGAACAATATACGAAAAAAAATCAATTGAAAAATCTTTTGCAACTTTACGGGCACAGCAAATGTCGATTGCAGATTTTAAAAACTTATGGGCAAAACTTATCTAGTTATATCTTCCTAGGTAATTAAACCATGAGCAGACATTTTCATCCTCATTCGTGCCCTTTTTTTCTGAATGCGCTGTGATTTTCGTATAAATACAAGAGATTCATCATATATAATTTTTGCATTATGATATGCTTCATATAAATAACGCTTAAAATCATATTCAGTATAATTATCAGGTTTAACGCGACGTGCAACTTCTTCCATACTTTTTATTAAAGGTTTTTTTAAAAATGAAACAACATTATGTAAACTTTTATGTTTTTTATATTGCTTTAAAATCATAACATCATCATGCGGCCTTATATCTGCAATAACAGGAACTGATCGATCAAAAAAAAATTCTTTTTCAATCGATCCCAAAATATATGGCAAAAAAACAACCATGGGCAGAGGATTAAAAATAAAGTTTTTTGTATAATGTTGTGGAGTCCAGCCAAAAAACCATAATTCTATATGTCCGGCCGATACATGAGTTAAAAGCCGACTACGACCTGAAATAATTGCTGGATTAGAAAAATCCTTACGTAATACTTTTCTCTTTTGCTTTACCTGTGGACCTTTTTTAGTTTGAATAGGTTTCATTAACTTTAAAACAACCTGTGTAAGTTTTTCAGGTATTTTAAAATGTCTTCTGTTTTTGAAAAACTTTGAAGAAAAAAATCGACTATATGAAAAAAAATCTAGTGTCTGAATTCTATCCAAAGGAGAAACAACGTTATACACTTTTTTAAAAAAAGGTGAACTTACTAAATGATCAGTCTCAGTAAGCAATGGTGTTCCCAAAAGAATTAATGTATCAACAGAAAGAGTAGATTGTGGATAAAAATTTTCTTGAACGGCTGCAAGATCTAGGGCTACGTTACCTCCATGACTATATCCTATAATAGTTATCATTGGCTTTTTATTTTGTTCTTCAAGAATTCTTACAAGCTGCTCTAAATGAACAAAAAACTCATGAGCGTCATAATACCGCTGCTTATGACTCAATAATCCAGACCATCCAAAAGTATAGTAATATCGCTCATATGTATCACCAAAAGTTTCAACAAAAACTTTATCATATAACAAAGCAATCGCAGATGCTGCTTTAGTTTTTTGAATGAATGTTAAATCAATTGGTTGCAAACCAAAGCCTTGCATTGCTTGCCCCCACCAAAAATATTGGGTACGCCTAGTCAATTCAACACCTTTTGCATATAACGTGTTAATAATTTTGTCTTTAATAAATCTAATCAAGTTAGGAAGATCCAAATATGGCTTAATACTCATAATTCCATGCACAAAAATTGTAACATGAATAGGTGTCTTTTCTTGATCATTGGATTGTTGAAGTTCTTTAAAAAAAGAACCTTCATTTAAACAGAAAGTATTATTAAAAATATTTTTATTATTATCAAGACTTTGATCACTTAAAATTTTTTTTTCGAGAGCAATTTCTTGCTCATTTTTGCACTCAAAATTAACTTCTGTATACATGTAGCAAAAAAAAATTAACCCTAAATATACTATTCTCATTTTCTTGACAAGCTCCTGGCCACTAACAATACAATAATATTTTATTATATAAACAATAATTATCTCAGCATCCTTTAGCAAAATCAATTAAGAACAGTTTCAAAGATTATTTTCTTTTATTGCTTTTAATGAACAAGACCAGTTACAATACTTAATAAAAAACAAATGACATATTTTTTAGGATATCTCAGAACAATTACCAAAGCATTTGTACAATTATGTTATGGATACTGGAAAATTTTACGCACAAAATCTCCACGCATCACCATTTTTGGTGGATCGCGAATTCCACCAATCAGACAACTATATCAACAAGCACACGAACTTGCTCATGCCCTTGCACACAAAAAAACATCCATCATCACAGGAGGCGGACCAGGAATTATGGAGGCTGCCTCTTGTGGAACAACACACGTACAAAATGGATTTAATATTGGAATCGGAATAAAAAGCTTAAACTCCAAGAAGAATCTTCATCTCTCAGACTACATTGAAATTGATACTTTTTTTGTAAGAAAGCATCTTTTGCGAGCCTTTTCTTGTGCATTCATTGTTTTTCCTGGAGGCTATGGAACCATGGACGAACTATTTGAAATTTTAAACCTCATCAAAGTAAATCATATGAACAAAGTCCCTGTAATTTTGGTCAACAAAAAATACTGGCAAGGCATGATTGATTGGCTCAATGATCAAGTAGTTACAATGCATGCTATAAAAGCAGAAGATATTCAATTCATGAATATTGTCGATACCAATGAAGAAATTCTTGAAATTCTAAATAAGACAATATACCAATCTTAACCAATCAAACTTCCTGGAACAACTGAAATCTCAGGAGACACCAAAATAGGCTTGCCTTGATCATCAGAAACACACAAAATCATTCCTTCAGAAGTAAGCCCCATCAGTTGCCTTGGCTTTAAATTCAACATAAAAAGGGTCTGTTTTCCAACAAGCTGCTCAGGAACATAAAATTGTCGAATATTAGTAAGAATTGTTCGTTTGCCATATAAACCACAATTAACTGACAAAGAAAAAAGTTTTTCTGATTTTTCAACAATAACACAGTCATCTATGACACCAACTACTATCTGACACTTTTTTAAATCATCAAGAGTTGCATATATTATTTCGTTTTCAATTTTTTCTTTTGGTATCACGAGGTTTTCCTTTACAAGATAAGATGATTTTGGAAAAAGAATATCAATAGGATTTATTTTAAAGGTTTGATGTGAAAAAACCTGTCCAAATGGTTGAACCTCTTTTGAAATGTCTTTAAGAGAATAACCCAAAAGCCTAAAAATTTCGTCAGCCTTTTGAGGCATTACAGGCCATATATACCATGCAATACGCAAAAGACAATGAGCCGTTGCAGACAATGTTTCTTCAAACGCTAAAACATCCTCTTTTATTTGTTTCCACGGTGCTTGATCATGAAAATACGCATTAACCTGTTTGATAAAAATCCACACACGAGCATATATCATATGAAGCTGATATGATTTCCACAGCTGATCAACATCATTGACCATATCAAGAAACAGTTTTTGCAATGCTTCTGTTCTGGCAGACCATCTTTCAGGTGCAGGCAGAACTGAATACTGATATTTTTGTGCCAACAATGTGACACGCTGGACCAGATTACCAAGATCATCAGCCAAATCAGAGCATGCCATTGCATTAATAAGCTCATGACTAAATTCAGCATCTTGATTTATAGGAACATACCGGATTAAAATATATCGAATAACATCAGCATCATACTGCTTTAGCAAAATATCAGGATCAACAACATTGCCAAGCGATTTTGACATTTTTTGCCCTCCGACTTTAATCCATCCATGCACTAAAAGATTTTTAGGCAATGGAAGATCAAGTGCCATCAACAAAATAGGCCAATAAATGGCATGAAATCTAATAATATCCTTGCCCAAAACATGAAGAGTGCACGGCCAAAATTCTTTTTTAAACTGATTTGTGTCAGGATTATAACCAAGCGCAGTGATATAATTGCACAATGCCTCAATCCATACATATAAGACATGATTGGGTGCATCCGGGAAAGGAATTCCCCACACCATTTTTGTTCGTGTAATTGAAAGATCTTGTAAATCTTGCTGTAAAAATGAATTAATTTCATGCGCTCGTTCATGAGGAATAATCCAATCAGGATTTTCATGCAACCACTTTTTCAATCGATCTTGATATTTTGAAACTGCAAAAAAGTAGGTTTGTTCAGAAAGCCATTGCGTCTGACGCCCACAACTGGGACATGCGGGATCTTGTATCTCTTTTTCAACAACAAAAGTTTCGCATGGAATACAATACCATCCTTGATAAATCCCTTGGTAAATATCCCCTTGTGCCATTAAACGAGCAATAATTTTTTGAACGATGAACTTATGCTCAGAATCAGTTGTTCGAATAAAATGAGAATACTGAATATGATACTCTTTCCACACACGACGATATTCAGGAACATGCTTATCTACAAATGATTGCGGATCAAGGCCTGCTTTTGCAGCTTCAACTGCAATTTTGTTGCCATGCTCGTCAGTACCGGTCAAAAAAAAGACCTCTTTGCCACAAAGAAAGTTCCACCGCGCAATCACATCTGCAAGAACCGTTGAATACAAAGATCCAATGTGTGGCTTTGCCGTTGCATAATAAATCGGTGTTGTAATATAAAATTTTTTTGCATCCATGAAACAGTCAAAACCTTTACAAAATGATTGTGCTTAGTATATCCCGTTTTTTATAAGTTTAAAATACTGATAAAGAACGTTAAAAACAAAAAATTGTAATAGAAGTATTTCATGATATTATCTATAAATAAAATGTTTTTATAGATAATAATGATTTCAATCAAGCAATTGTTTTTTTTACTGCTTTTTATTCCGGTCACAAGTCATCCAAAAGAAAAGACCATTGAGCAATTATTGAATAAACATATCCAAAAAGATGTAACTGAATTAAAAGAACCTATCAAAAAAAGTTCAAAAAGACCTGATCCTGAAAAAATTATTGCTCATTACCAGACAATTTTGAAAAACAAATGGAATATTCTTGAAGCTGATTTTAAGACAGCTTTATCATACAGTCCAGGTGGACTTTTATTCAAAATATTTTTTCAAGAGCTTAAGAAAGAAATCACTAAAAAACCATTTAGCAAAAAACAGGTTAAAAAAGAATTTTCTGAACCATTAAAAAAACTTGCAAAAAAAGGCATCTGGCTCACAGACATGCTCACACCATTTAACAAAGAACAAAAAGAGATTTTCAAAAAATATGGAATTGATGAACATCAGCTTGAACGGATTTTTTTGGTTACCCACACTCCAGACAAACAAATCCCATTTAAAATTCTTGATAAAGTGAGCAATTATTCGCAATATCAGGCATGTTATGTTCCTCAACTCAACTCACACAATAAAATTATTTTAGTTCCAAAAGATTTTTTCAAAAACTCATTACCAAATCAATTAGCTACTTTAAATCATGAAATTGCACATACAAAACAAAACACAATAATGCCTTATACACTGTTTTTAGATGCTTTTTATTTTTTAGGAATGGAAAAAAATTTTGCATCTATTTTTGCTGAACTTGAGGCAGATATTGCAGGCTGTCTTTTTTCACTTGATCATTTGCATGATAATGATGATCCAGAAACAATAATTGATTGGTATCAAAACATACTCGCTGATTTTAAACTCATTGACTTAATTTCTTCAAAAAAGTCTAAAAATGAATATCCATTAAATCGATATGAAATTGCAAAAATAGTTATAAAAAGTCTCATCACAGGAATTGTACCAGATGAAATTCCCGATTCATGGCTCAACAATACAGGGCAGGAGTTAAAAACTAAAATCAAGGCTTTTCAAAACATGCATGATAGCGCTCACCAAAATAACATAATGGCAACACTTGATTAATTCTATTATGAAATAATTACTGAAAAAGCTAGAATTTAAAAAATTGATTTTTTATAAATTCATACTAAAATAATGTTATTAATTTTAATAATTAATCTTAATGAAAGATTTTATAATGAAAAAATTTCTTGTTTTATCTTTATTGATTCACGCATCAATTATCTGTTCTTCTAGTTCTTCTGGTGAAGAAGTAGTATCTGGTCAAGAAGTAGTATATATAGGACCTAAAATTGCGATCAATTTAATCGATCAAGCAACAAGAAATATACCTGAAGCAATATACGAAAAAATTAATGACGGTTGTTGTAATAAAAACACTTGTTATGCAAACCTGATTCAAGAAAAGATGCAAGAACTTTTTGAATTGGGAAAACAATTTTCATCAAATGAGATTACTAAATTAAAATCAAATTACGATAATGAGATTACTAAATTAAAATTAAGTTACAATAAAGTACAAAACCAATCATTAATTGAATTTTTAAATAGTTATTCTAAACCAGCAAAAATTGGTTTTGGAGTTGCTGGGGCTGTTGCGCTTGTCTCTCTTGTTTATTCAGTTAGACAATTATATCTTTTTAGTAGACAAAAATACTCTGATTGGAAAGCAAAAAAAGAAGAGTCTGAATGATTAGTATAATCAAAAATTATCATAAATTTTGAAAAACAAAAAGAGCCGATTCAAAGACCGGCTCTTTTTGTTTTATATCATTATTTAAAAGTAAATTGAACATCCAAGATGTGCTTCAGTTTCTTTCATAGCATTGCGCCCTGCAACCGCATGCGAAACACCTGCAAACAATTCAAAGAAGTTCCATCGATGGAACAGCTCTCCTTTGAATTTGTGAAGCATTGCACTTGTATGTCGCTCTGCAACTGATGCATCAAGCACTTGATTTGCTCTGCCAACAAAATCAACAGAAGTCCCATTTTCAAAGACAACATGATCTTTTTGTTTTGCAAATAATTGGTATCCAATCACACAACCCAAATCACTATTATGTGGATGACAAAGCCCTACATTAAAGTGAGCAGTAAAATAGGTCCATGAAACTTTACCTTCAACAAGGGGACCAAGATTTCGAATCGTTGCAGCGGTAAATGATGCAGGCATTTGTTCTTCTCGTGCAAATGCATGATGCACAGAGGCACCCATAGACAGACTCAACCATTCACGCGGCATCCATCCACCATTGACACATCCACTCAATTCCCAATGACGATTGTTACCTGTTTGGAATTGATATACATGCAATCCATCTTTGTCTTTACGTTTTGTTCCAGTTGGAGCAAGAACGCCAACACCACCTTTAAAGTTCCAATCACATTCAGACATATATCGAACATATAAACCTAAATCAAGATCACCAAGACCAACAACGCGTTCGTGTGCGGTTAAATCAAGACCCTGACGACGTAAATATTCAAGAGCTGATCTATTTGAAAGATCTGCAATTTGAACATTATATAAAATACGTTTTGCAATTGCATCTGCTTGCGTTGTCAATTCTGTATCAGAATTATCCTTTTCACGAAGCACCAACCATAAATTTGATTGTGCTGCTCGATCAGCAAACAAAGCCTGATAATCTCCCCTGACTGCACCAAGAACAGCACCATCAGTACCACCAATTCCATTTAATGCCAACACACCCGTCATTTCAGAAAATTTCTTTCGATACTGAACAGATGGCACTGTGCCATTATTTTTATACAAAAAGAACGCCGCTGCAGAATTGCTTGAAACAGGAGGATTGCTTGCAAAAGTAATTTCATTTGGCCCAATTTTTAATCGAGGAGGCGCATCGGTTGTTTGAAGCAATAAAGGTCCGGTTTCATCAAGCGCCAATGACTGCAAAAGATCCAATCGAATAGTCAAATCAGTTGCATTCAAGACTTGTGTACCTTCACCACCATCTGGAACGTCTGCTTGAATAACATTTGCTTTAAACATGTCTTCAAGTTTTTCTTCAACCGTATCAACGTTATTATGAATTACTTCAACTATCTTAAAAGGAATATGTGCTGCAAATCCAACTGCCCAACGACGATCTTCATCTATCAAATACTCTGCTTTTCCACCCCAATTAACACCTTTTTCTCTATAGGTAAAATCAGGAGTAATATATGCAGCTGCAACAAACGGATCTGTATTTGATAAAAGATTTGCATCATTTAAAATGCCGCCAGGAAAAGACTGTTCTGCTTTAAATGATTCTTCACCAAAAACAATAACACCTAATTTTTTTGTCTTTGTTGTGTTTTTTCCAGAATCACAGTCTGAATCACAGTCGCTTTTTGATTGAAACGCTCGAGAGGCAGAACGAGTAAAAAGTGATGCCCATTTATGAAAATTCCAATGAGATTCTTCTTTTTCAACTCCCATCGCTTCATACCACCACGTTTGACTTACATCTTTTAGCGGCCAGTGCATATGCCCCCATAAAGAATTGATGGGTGAGCGCACGCCATCAATTGTTGCAGAGAGTGTGCTGGTAACCAGCACACCCATTAATACAACTTTTTTTTCAAATTGATTCATAAAACTCCTTTTTAATATCATCTTGGTTGCTTATTAAAACGGCATTTGAGCTACAGAAATAATGCTTTGTGCAAAACCTGAAAGAGCACTTGAAATATCTGCAAAAACAGCACCTATTTCAGTTGCCTGCTTACGTGCTTGAGCTGCAGCAGCACTCGCTCCACCAACTACTCCAGTAAAAACATCTGATACTGATTGACGAATCAATTTACCTGCTGCAACTGTTCCAACTCGAATTGATTCAAGAGAATCTCTAAACTCTTCATCTTCATCTGCTGCATTTGCTTTGTCATGAGCAACAGTATCACCTTCATATGCATCAGGAGTTTTTAACTGATCAAACAATGTTGATGCAACAACAGCAACATCATTTGATGCAACATTTTGCAATAAAGTGGATGCAAGCATACCAACTTCAATTCGCTCGCTATTAATTGGTTGATTATCTCCATCAGTTGCAACCTGTACCTGACCATCATCTTCACGAACAATAGGACTTACTGCTGCATCAACAGAACCTTTTTTTAGATACACAATTGGAGATCCACCAAGAACTGTTGCATTTTGAGCTCGAATTTCTGCTGTTGT
This sequence comes from uncultured Pseudomonadota bacterium, assembly GCA_964529835.1. Classification (GTDB taxonomy): domain Bacteria; phylum Babelota; class Babeliae; order Babelales; family Vermiphilaceae; genus CAZGZQ01. The sequence continues at coordinate 169,444 of CAZGZQ010000001.1, read as the reverse complement.
ATCAACCCCTGATCCTACCTCTGCATATGCAAATGTATATAATGGTGTTCCATTCGTATTATCACCAATAATCACAACGTTTGCATGTGAATCATCAGTATCATAAATACGACTCATATCCAAAGCACCATCATTAACATTGATTGAAATTGCATCCACATTAAATGCTGTATTTACAAGAAGGTCAGTTGGTGAGGATTGCGTTGCTTTTACCACCACCGCATTTAATCCTAAAACTGATTTTGATCCCGTAATAAAACGAGCACCTTGACCATTAACATTTAATGTGAATGAAATTGAATGATCAGGACCACGATCGATAACATTACCAATTTGTAAAACACCACCTTCTTGATAGTTTAAGTTACCAAGATATATATGAGAAGCATCATTTAAATCAACGACAATATCGGTTTTATTAAAAATAATTTGTTCGTCAACATCTTCTGAGGAATCTATATATGTTTCAACACCAACAACTGAACGATATGGAATCAAACAAGACGCTTTATCATAAAACGCTATATTTCCAGCACCTATAATTCGGATTCTAAATGAATCTGTATTTTGACGATCTAGACCATAACCGGTTAATGGAGCATATTGATTGTGAGGATTAGAAGCTGGAGTTGCAACCAATGGATCAAGCTCATTATTGATGGAACCTAATGGAATTACATCAAACACTTCTTCAAAATCATCATGCTCTGAAATGTTAAGCTGTGTATTTTCAACGAATCGAATAATACCTTTATTCCAGCCATTATCTAGAACAGTATTACCATCACTAAAAATAATTTTAGTATTTGATTCCATCTCAACAGAAAGTTTTCCACCAATTTCAAGAATTTTTCCATTATTAACAGAACGCAAATCAAGCGCTGCACCTTTGCGTACAACAATAGCATCATCAACTTCTGAAGAAACTCTTAAAACATCGCCAGGTGCTGCATCAGGACCAAAGAGAAATGGACCATCACCATTAACAACCACAGAGTTATTGAGAATAACTTCGTTATCTCCTCCGTTTGAAACAATGATTACACCATTTCTTCCCAATGTTACTGCTGCTTGAGCAGAATCTGAGTTTCTGTCTGCACCCCCAAGTCCAACACGCCCACCATTTTGCAAAAAGATAACTGCAACTGGTGCTTCACCTGGAAGTGGATCTGGTGTTGTGTTAACAAAAACTAATTCGTGAACATATCCCCCATCAATTAAAATATGAGCAGGGTTACCTAACGGTGAACCAGAAATTTGCAATTGAATAATTTCACCCTGTATGGTTGGAATATTCAAATAATTTGCAGGTGAAATAGGAGTTGGTTGATTTGGCAAGACCACTCTTCCTCTTCCAATTGACAAAGAATTTGTTTCTCCTTGATATGGAATAAAACCAGGATCTTTTTTAATATTGAGCCAATCAATTGTATAATCAGTGTAACTTTCAATTGGTCCAACAATAACAGGGTTATTCGTTCCAGCAGGAAGCTCTGAATATTCATCAAGAACTTCGCCTACATTGAAAGAAAGCCCCCAATCTGTAACACCAACCTGTTTTGCAAATTGAACATTTTCAAAAGGAAGATCAACAATGCCGTTTCTGCTTTTAGAAACCATAGTCCCAATAAACGCATTATAAATATCTTGAATTTCAATTCTTCCATTATAATCAACAAAAATACCCCCAGTACCTGTTCTTGCAGAAGAACGAGCATCATTTAAAAGACCACCATCTGTTTGGATAGCAAAATAATTTCCTGCAATTTGCAAGTGAGCATGAGTATCAACATCAAAACCTGTTGGAGCATCTTTATTTGTACCAACAGAAATATTTGAATTGTGTCCAAGATATATTAAATGCTGCGAGTTAACCCCTTCAATATCGCCAGTAATATCTTCAACAATTGTTGCATCATTTGGAGCAACTTCCAAACGTAATCTGTGGTCACCTACAAGAGGATCAGCACCAATAATTGCAAGAGCATCATATGTTTGAATAACGTCAAGATGTGCATCTTTTGAAATATCAGATAATTCATCCATTGCAAAAGAACCTTTACTTGTACCAAGTATTAATGTTCGACCTGTTCCTTGATCAATTGTATATCCGTTATAACAAAATACAAAACGGGATAAATTAGGAACCGCATTATCATCACTTTCAACTTGCGCAGGAACCAAAAGATCAACACCCGTTACTGCTGCACTTGAATGAAAATATGCTTGTGTTGATTCAAACGCAATCTTAGGCCTTGCAACTGTTTCAGACAATGGATCAATATCAAGCTTTAGCAACTTGAAAGTCTCACCACCAATATAGGTTGGATATGAAAAAATATCATCTTCTGGAATAACACGAGTATCTGAATAAAGGTCAGAATGAACAAGAGAAACATTCTTTATTTTTAAGTACCCATTAACAAAAACAACCCCTGGATTATAAAGATAATACTTTCCATTAAGATGTTTCTTAAAGGTTCTTAATGCACAATTTGTTTCTATTCCACCCAACAAAAGGGCTCCACCAGTTGGCTCAACCTCTAAAGACAAAACTTCAATTTTACTTTTTTGGCCACCAGAGTTGTCAAGACCAATAAAATCTGCTTGCCCTTCAAGATCCAGCAGATAATATCCAACCCCAGTATTTTGTTCATCCTCATCAACGGTATAAGGATTTTGTTGTACTAATTCACGAATTGTACCTTCCGTTCCAACACCTGAACGCAAATAAAGTGCAGAAACATCACCAAAAGTTACTGTCGGTACAAACGCAGCTGGATTTAATGATTGATCACAAAACAAAGCAGATGGATTGCGTTGTTTAATTAATTGACCAATTGGTATACTTGGATAACCAGGAACTTCAGGAACTTGAGAAACCGATATATCGCGATTAATGTCAAGACCAACATAATGAACATTTGCATTATCAAAAATAGAAAGAATTCCGTTTGAACCAACAATAAAACCATATTGATTTCCAGCAAAAGAACCGCTGTAATTTATCAGATCATTACGACTATCTAAATTTAAAAATGGATCATACCAAAATTCAGGCATTGTCTGATTTTTGTTTGCAATAAATAATGACGCGTGTGCAGGGTCACCTTTAACGTTTGCAACTTCTAATTCAGCAACTCCTCCAGCAAGCCTATTTTTTTGAATTTGAGCAATTGTAATATCAGTTAAACTACTTCCGTCTCCTTCAAACACTATTGCTCTTGGATAAATTAACACAGCACCTTGATCTTCAATTTGAAGTTCCATAAGCCCTTTTTCTGTTGTTGATGGATCAAATGTAAAAAGACCAAGGACCGAACTGTCCCCAATAGGTTGGGTTGAAACATATCCAAGTAAAGATTGAGTACCAACGTTAATATACGTATGCTGAGTTAAATCATTTGCTGATTCATTTGGATCGCGAGTAAATGTCGCTTTTGGAGCATCAGTACCATCTTGCAAAAACAAATAATACTCTGTGCCACTTCCATTTGAAGGAGAACCAAATGTAACTTTATTTCCACCAGCAATCTCCCAAACAACTTGCCCCTGATCGCCTTGTGCAATAAGCAATGGATAAATAGTATCTAAAGATGCACCCAAAAATGATAAATTTTTGTTAACACGAAAAGTAATTTTTCTTCCCGCATGTGGCTTTAAATAAATTTGTGAAAAATCAAATTCAACCCCTTTAACATCAACATCAGTTCCGGCATTGATAGTTACCAAAATGTCTTGATTAATGGCTTCAATAATTGTTCCTCCTGGTGCTAAATTTACCACAGATGTTGTTATATGAATATCATCATCAACAACGCTGGGAGCTGAAATATTATTCCAAACAACAACTCCATATAAAGAAGAGCAACCCGTTAATAGATAAAGGGTTGCTAGTAAACTGCTCTTCAATCGATTTTTCATACGACCATCCTTTTTTTACGAGATACAACTTTTACTACCTAAGGCTTCATACCACTCATAGTTTTTTTATTCAATGTTGTCAACAAGTCCTTTAAAAAATCTAAAAAATAGAAATTTTGTGATTAAAAAATAAAAATATAAAAAGAAGTGTTTTAACAGTTTCATTTTTATATTTATTAAAAAATTATTAAAAATGAAATAAAGATAACTACATTGTCACAATTACATTTCTATGACACTTGAAGTATCAATACTTGTCAATTGAATAATGCTTATAAATGATCTATATTATTGTGACATCTTGTATTACATCTATCGCCCTAATAGAACAAATAAACAAAAACAATACGAATAATAATTTTGCATACTTCATTACAAAACCATTTCATAAAATGCTGTTAAACAAATTTAAGAATAAGGCTAACAATCATTATGTATAAAAAACAATAAGTTTATAATAAGAAACAAACTAAAAAATAAGTTTTTTGATCTTGGTATTTAATTAATATGAACACTAACCGTTTATGCAGCTTTAATTTTTATCCATAAATTTTCATACTGTTTTTCTGAAAAAATTCTTTCAAAATAATGTATATTACCAATCTGAGCCAAAAGATTATTGTGATCTAGCGGAGACGTATAATCAAATTTTTCTGCATAATCTGAAATTTTTCCTTTATCATACAAATAAGCCAAAAATGCATACGCAAGATCTTTTTTTTGGCAATCTGATGTAAGAGCAAAAGAATCGAGTAAAGCAAAAGAACCTTCATCTGGAACAAAAAATTCAATATACGGATAAAGCTTTACTATTTTTTGCATATCAGAACTTGCAGAAAAAACAATTCCACATTCTCCTGAGACCAATAAGTATTCAACCCGCATGTCAGTATATGCAAGAACTGATTTTTTTTGCGTGATTAATTCATTAACAATTGTTTCATGTTCATACTTACTAAAATTGTTTAATTTTTTGTAAAGATATAATCCCATAATCGCATATGTCTGAGGGAGCTCTTCAAGCATTCCAACAAGGCCTTCATTTTCTGTAGGGTAAAAAATAAGCTTCCAACTTTTTTCAAAATCTTTTTTTGTATACATTTTCTTATTAATACCAATTCCATATACAGACCAAAAACAAGGAATGGAGTATTGGTTATAGGGATCAAATGATAAATTTTTAATCTGTGTATCAATTTTTTCAAACCATCTTAATTTTGAATAATCAAGTTTTTGAATAAGGCCTAACTCGATAAAACGAATTAAAAAAAAATTTGAAGGCATCACAAGATCATAATCATGATGATGTGATGATAAAAGCTTTGCAAGCATTTCTTCATTATTTTCACAATACGTTATATGCACAGAAATGTTATATTTTTTTTCAAATTCAACTAAATACTCTCTATCAATAACCTGGGGCCATGCCAGTATATTCAAAGAAGTAGGAGTATCCGGTTTAAACAATTTTGATGGTTGATATAAAACAAAAATAAAAAAAACAATAACCCAAAAAACAATAATCATCGATCTTATGAACCATTTTAAAACAAAATCAACCACTATTAACACTCCTCATTTTTTATCTGCAGTAAAGAAAAAAAGAAAATAGATATTGATGTAATACACAAAAGAACAGTTGATAAAGCATTGATCATTGGCGTTGAGCCTGATCGAATAACTGAAAAAATATAAAGAGGTAATGTTTGTGTTATTGCATCAGCACAAAAAAATGAAATAAAAAAATCATCTAAAGAAACAATAAATACCAACAAAGCAGAAGCCACAATCGCAGGCAAAAGAAGAGGAACAATAACTGTTTTAAAAACTTGAAACTGTGAAGCACCCAAATCACGCGCTGCAAGTATTAGCTGTTGATCAATTTCCTGATATCGCGTATAAATTATTGGAACACAATACCCAAGCCCTAAAAGAGTGTGACCTATCAAAATAGTTACAGAACCAAGAGGAATACCAAACAATCCAAAAAATCGTAACAAGGAAACTGCTATCAAAATTTCAGGAACCGCCAAGCCCGCATAAAAAAGTAGTTGCAATTTTTTTTTATAAAAAGAGTGTGCAAACGAAACAAAAAGTGTTGCAAAAGTAACACTCAATAGAGTTGCTCTACTTGCAATTGAGCAAGAAGTATAAAATGCATCCCATATTTCTTGAGAACGCCAAAGATCAATATACCACTGTAATGTAAAACCATGCCATTCTTGAGTAAACGCATTATTATTAAAAGAAAAAAGAATTAACAATAAAATAGGCAAATACAAAAAAATCAATGTCATTAAAACCATGCTACGCAAACAGTAAAAACTATACGATTGGGTCATGATCAAAAATCCTTTTTAAGTTAATTTTTTTTAGTTACTAATAAATGAACACTATAATAAAGCGCTATAGTTACACACATAAGAATGAGCCCAGAAAAAATAGTAAAGGCTGAACCTAAAATATAATTTTGAGAAATAACAAAATAGTACGATATTAAAGACCCAACAGTAAGCTGCTTTGCACCACCCATCAAAGACGGAATAATAAATTCACCAAAAGCAGGAACAAATACCAAAATAATTCCTGTTCTAATACCCGACAAAGATAATGGCAAAATAACACGCAAAAATGTTTGAAAATAGGTTGCACCCAAATCATAGGATGCTTCTAAAAGTCGAATATTTAGTTTATGTAAAACAGTGTAAATTGGCATAATCATAAAAGGCAAGTAACAATAAGTCATAAGCAAAACAACAGAACCATACGTATATGCAAATTGCATCGGATGAGAAATAATTCCTAATTTAATTAAAAAGGTATTAATAAGGCCGTCACGTTCAAGTAAAAAAAACCAAGAATACACCAAAACTATTAAATTAGTCCAAAATGGCAATGCTAAAAAAAAAAGCATGTACTCTTTTGATCGGACATAAAAAGCAACATAATATGCAACAGGATATCCAATAAGTAGTGTAAAAAAAGTTGTCAGAAATGCATACGACAAAGAACGCAAAATGATAAGCCAACCAAACATATTAATATTATAATAATTGTTAAGTGAAAAAAAACCTGTTGTATAATCAAAAAAACTTGTTAAAACAAAACAACATAAAGGAAAAACAAACACCAAAAAAGGCCATAAAACAGCAGGTGTCGCTATGAAAAACGCACCTTCATTAAAAATAATTTTTTTTAATCGTTGAATCAATTAACACTCCAAAATAACAACATTTTCTTTTTGCCAATATAAATAAACACGATCATCGTAATCTATTGTTTCTTGAGGAAAATGATCTTCATTTTGTTCAAAAACCGAAACAAGCCCCTCATTGCTCAACTGAACATTATATTGTGTTGATCGACCGTGATAAACAATAGACTTAACAAATCCTTCAACCATATTTGAAAAATTAAACAAAGGAGTTTTGCTAATTTCAATTTTTTCTGGTCGAAGACTCATAATAGCAAATGCTCCATCGCATATCCAAGGCGCTTCCTGACATGATCCAACTTCAAAAATCCCTAAATCTGGAATTTGAAAGAGAAAAGAATTAGATCCATTTTGTATCAAAGTGCCATGCAATAAATTTGTTGTACCAACAAATGAAGCAACAAATGAATTACGAGGATTTTCATAGGTATGCTTTGGATTTCCAACCTGCTGAATTGTTCCATCATGATCCATAATTGCCATATAATCAGCAACTGTCAAAGCCTCTAATTGATCATGAGTTACATAAATAAAAGTCGTTTTAAGAGTATCTTGAAGTTCGATAAGCTCAAGCAACATACGCTCACGCAATTTCAAATCAAGAGCAGCAAGAGGCTCATCCAACAATAATACCTCTGGTTCATTGACTACAGCTCGAGCTAACGCAATACGCTGCTGCTGTCCACCAGAAAGTTGCGAAATTGATTTATATCTGTATTTTTCAAGATGAACAACCGACAAAATATATTGAACTTTTTCTTCTAAGATATTTAATGGAACACCTTTAATCCTTAATCCATATGCAACATTATCAAAAACATTCATATGAGGAAAAAGAGCATATTGCTGAAAAACAGTATTAATTTTGCGCTTATATGCAGGAAGAAATGTAATATCCTCATCACCCAAAAAAATTGAACCGCTATCTAAAGTTTCAAAACCAGCAATAAGTCTGAGCAAAGTTGTTTTACCACTGCCACTTGGACCAAGCAAAGCAAAAAAAGATCCCTGAGGAACAACTAAATCAAGATTTTGAATTATTTGCTCACCACCATATGCTTTACAAGCATTTTTAATCCGTATGCTTTTCATGCGCTATCCCCATTCGAGCAACCATCATTGGAACAACCAAATCTGATAAAGTACACGGAATTACAACGGCAAATATTAAAAACATGAAAACAAACCCAATTTTGGTATACCAATCAAAAAAACCATGCGACACAAGATAAAAAATAGATGCCATAGAACTAACAAAGATATGCGCAGCATGAGAACCAAGAGAATGCAAAGCTCGCGTGTCAGCCTTAATAAAACGTGTTGCAAAGCCACTTAAAATCCCAACAAACAAAAATGGCAAGATATTATGAAGCTCTGTCAAAAAACAAAGATGAAAATGCATAGAAACACCAAGAGCCTTGCCACCTAAATAGGGTAAAATTGCGTCAGAAAGAATACAAAAAAAGAGTGGCGAAAAAATTCCAACAAGCAATCCTTTAAAAGCATTCGAAGAAAACTTAAAAAATGTAATTAATGTTCCTGCAGAAGCAAAAACAAGATGCATAAAATGAAAAGAATGAAAGAGAATCTTTGCACCCTTTTGTGCTAGTTTTTGATCAACCGAATTACTTATGGTCAAAGCAGTCAAGATACTCAACAACGCAAGACCAGTTGCAACTGAAAAAATTGCATAAGGCCAATGACACAAAAGCTCATCCATAACCGTTAATGCATGATGATCTTGAAGTAACCCATCTTGATTATTATATTTTTGGTGATTGCATTTCATAAAACATATCTTTAATTTAAAGTTTATAAAGAACCTTTAATTTATCATTAATATAAGGCAATACAAAATATATGCAACTTTGGCAAAAGACATTTTAAAATGAGCATAAAGGTTATTCTATAACTCGAAACACCCCCCTAAAATCAGTCTGTTGTAAAAATGCCTCAACCTCTATTTCAATATTTTTTTCTGCTGCAACTTTAGTGTGCAAACGATCCAAGAAGGAATCAATTTGGTTATCTGTTCCAGTCAAAATAATACGAATTATTTGATCATCAATTTTTTGACAAATTCCTTCAATTGCAGAATCTCTTGCCTGAGGCAAAATAAATGACTGCATGAAACCATTATCAACTATTCCTTTAATTATTACCTTGACACATTTTTTCATAAAATCCTCTTAATTTTTGAAAACCGACAAACAAGATAACAATACTATTTTCAAATAGTCAAATGCAAATAAAATTTTAATAAAAAATTGCGCAAATATAAAGCAAACTACTTTACTTATTTAATAAAAAATTTATACTATTAATACTATTAAAAAGTAATCAAAAATCATCAAAAAGCAAAAAGCTTTTATTATGAACTCTAAAAAATCTTTACTATTAGTTTTTTTTATACCTTTTCAATGGGTCCATTCTTCTTTGACAATGCTGAGCAACTACTCAAATCAGATATTCTCCGCAGGATGCTTTGCTTTAGCTGAATATCAAATAAGAACACAAGAAAAGCCTCAATTTTCGATATCTTCAATCGAACTCGATGAAGAAACTAAAAAAGATCTTAAAAACAGTCCCCCAATGGCAAATTTTTTTTACTTAATACTGAGCTATAGAGAATTAAACCAAAAAAACCAAGACATTATCTGGAAAAACTCTGTATATAAATTATTCAATGTTTCAGAGCTTTTTTCTTTTTATGAATTATTCCTTGGAAAACACAAAAATTATACAAGATCATTTAATCTACAATCAACTATTTTCAATTTCAATGGATTATCGCAACAAAATCGATTACAAGATCTTTTCCTTTTGCACCTCCCAAAAAGTTATTGCGCTCTTGAAAATAGCCCACTCTTTTTTGCTGGCTTAAATCTTCATTGGATTATTTCATATGGACTTTCATACATTTTTAATAATAAGCTTACATCTGAAAATTTAATCAGTGATAAATTAACATTAAAAGAACTTATATCTTTTAAAACCAATCCAATATTATCACAATACAAAACAGCCCTAATGCAATCATTTGCATTCTGTAGCGCTTTGGGCATTTTAACAAATCCATTTCCCAATGCATATCATCTTTTGCCAAAAAACATTATTCATTATGCCCATCAACCAAATTTTAAAGGAAAAATAACACTATTGAGTATTGATGTATTCCAAAAAATCGGATACTTATTTTTTGTTCGATATATTCTATTTAATGCTCTTGCAATAATTAATGACTACGCAGCAGAACCTATTGCTGATTTTTGCATCAAAAAAAATCATGAAAAAATCAAGAAAACGCTTTGCCTTTTTGCAAGCGGTATTATCATACTGTTTTGTTGCGACAAAATGTTACATGTATTGTATCAAAACCTTAATATTCGTCCCTAAGCATTAAAACCAACTCGCAACAAACAAGACAATTTGCCTGCAAGGCGTGCTTAAGCTATAATAAAAAAAAGCATATTTTTATAGAGAAATAGACCGTACATGAAAAATCAATCAATTCGCGTGCGTTTTGCACCTGCCCCAACCGGCATGATGCATCTTGGCAACATCCGTACGTCTTTAATGAACTATCTTTTTGCTCGTCAAAAAAATGGGGTTTTTGTTTTAAGGATTGAGGATACTGATTCAGATCGAAATTTTGATCCAGGAGCTGTTAAAATTCAAGAAGATCTAAAATGGCTCGGACTGACTATTGATGAAGGACCTTGTAATAATGAACTGTATGGACCTTATTTGCAATCTGAACGACGTACAATTTATCAAAAAAATCTTGAAGTTTTAATAAACAAAGGATTTGTATATCGATGTTTTTGTTCAGCTGAGTTGTTGGAACAAAAACGAATTCGACTTCAGGCTCTTGGAAAACCTCCTCGCTATGATCGCACTTGTTTAGCACTTGATGAAATAGTTATTCAAACTAAACTGAGAGAAAAAATTCCATTTATTTGGCGTTTCAAACTTAATCAAGAAAAAACCGAGTCTATCAACGATTTGGCAAAAGGGTCTATCGATTTTGAAATGAAAAATTTTTCAGATTTTCCAATAACCCGTGATGATGGATCTTTTACTTTTATTTTTGCAAATGCTATTGACGATATTGCAATGAAAATCTCTCACGTTTTTAGAGGTGAAGAGCATATCACTAATACTGCATGTCAATCACAACTATTTAAAGCACTTGATTCAAAAACTCCCATATATTGGCATATGCCACTTTTATGTAATAATCAAGGCAAAAAACTTTCAAAACGGGATTTTGGTTTTTCATTGATAGATTTACAAAAAGATGGATTTTTGGCCGAAGCAATAACAAATTATTTGGCAATCATTGGGGGAGGAACCTTTACAAAAGAAATCTTTTCGTTAGAAGAACTTATTCAAGTCATTCATTTTGACCAGCTTCACACAACAGGACATATTAAATATGATGCTGAAAAGCTCCGCTGGATAAACAGAAAATGGATACAAAAAATTGAACCTCAAGATTTTGTCAACCGAACAATTCCCTTTTTAAAAAATAGTTTTGAGCAAACGGCAATTGATAACGTTGATCGATCAATGTTGGAAAAATGCATACTCTCAATCAAAGATGATATTTCAACCTTGAACGAAGCACCATCAAGCCTTGCACACATTTTTGACTACCCAAACATAGCAAAATCAATTAAACAAGAAGTGCAAGCAAAAACATCTTTTATTGATTTTTTAAAAAAAGAATTGCCAATTTATTCTATTGAAAAATTTCTTGATCAAATAAAAACATATTGCGCTTATCAAAAAATTCATCCAAAAGAGCTTTATTCGTTTATTCGATTTTGCCTTACAGGTCAAGAAAAAGGTCAAGGAGTTAGCGAAATATGCAATCTACTTGGTGCTGAAGAAATTAATAAAAGATTGTTTCTCATTATTAATTTTAAAGATTAATAAAATATCTGCATAAGAAATTCAATAAAATATAAATGGCTTTTTTTGCCTATTTCTCTTTTTGAATTTTTTTTGAAATTTAAAATATATTTGATATACTGTGTTTTTGAATAAAACAACATACCCCCGAAAAGAGCGTATATTTATGATATATTTGATACTATTTTTTATAATTTCAATTTTTTGTCCAATTTCAAAATGCATGGAGCTGTCAAACAACTGGCGTGAAAACAATATATCTTTCATAGATTTACCAATAGATTCCTGGCCCACAATATTAAAAGATATCGTTAAATTTGATGCAACACAGTATAAAAATAAAAATTTAAACACAAAAGAATTAAATACCTTAACTAAAAAAAGATTTAGCTTTTCTCAATCAATTGAAAATCTTTTAAAAGCATATCCACCAATTGTTACAATAATTTCATTCATTAATCAAAACAATCCCCTTTTTGTCTTTAATTTAAGAAATTATTTTTTTATGAAAGCAAATATTTGTCCATCTGGTACAGTGATTAATAACTTTTTACAACAATTCAATTTAAATAATCCAAAAGCACTACATACTATTTTTTATTCTTTGATTAGTTCAAAAAATTTTACTTTTCAAGATCCAAAAGAATGGGAAAAAGCCCCCATTCAAAAAGTTCCATTTGGATATAATCTTTTAATGATCAAACATCACATACCTTATAATAAAGCACGGTTAAACTTACCAAATGAAACTCCATATTTTGATATTGTAGCTATACTATGCGATCCGTATCTTCATATACAAGCCAAAAATAAATTGATCGCTAATTATTTATCTCATATAAATTTAGGTCATGAACAAAAAAAACAACTATCAACAAAAACAAATTTGTTAAGAAAAAAAATTAAAAAATGCGGCTCCATAGAAAACAGTTTGCATTATATTATTAATTATCTTCAGCACAATCGTCCATGTCCATATTGGGCGTCAAAAAAAAATAAGACTTTGCTTTATTTTTACTTTAAAAGAAACATGGACGGCTTTGGCCAAAATTATAGTCATGTTAATACTTTTTTAAAAAATGAAATCGAAAAACAATTAGCACCTAAAGATGAATATATTAATCCTGGTACATTTAGAGATTCACGCAACTTATTAATTACTTCTTTCAAGATTGAAAATCAAAAAGAAGCTGCTTTAATAAAAGCAATTTTTCAAAAGCATCCAGTCCCTAATGTTTTAAGAGTTTTTACGTATTTTAAAACTTACTGGAATAGTATCAATAACTATATGGAAGTATTAGAAGATACAGATGCAATTTTTTACTCTCAACATTTCAATAATTTGGTAAAATATGCTCCTGAATTTGATACTATATACAAGAAAGATATTAATGCATTTGTATCTTTTTTAGAAACAAAGTTGAAAAAAAAGAATAGATATTATCCAGAAAAAAAAATCAATAAATAAAAAAAAGAAAATCGGTATTTTAAGAATTAAAATACCGATTTTCTTTTTCTGTTATTAATCCAAGATAACCTAAATCAACAAGCCTCTTAACAACGATCATGAACTGATCATACATATGCGTCGGGACAAAAAACTCTAAAATACTATTTTTTGTATCAACCGTTCTTGTAAATACAACATTTTCTTCGGCTTTAAGAACAGCAACGACAAACCAACAAATCTCTGGCTTTACGTACGCTTGAAAATAACGACAATATTGCGTATTCATCTTTAATCATCTAGTTAAAATAATCATTTTAAATTGCCAAATCATTCATTAAAACAAAAGTTCTTACTTGATCTTGCTGTTGAACAATTTTATAATGAACACCAGTGCAATATTTAATAATATTTGCATAATCATGGGTAATCATAATAATAACAAGATTTCTTTCCCGAGCAAGATCAGAAATAACACTCATCAAAAAAGCTGTATTGGCTCTATCAAGCGCAGCAGTTGGCTCATCCAATAAAAAAATAGTTCCTGCACTTTGATAACCCATAACAAAAGCCAAAAGTTGTTTTTGTCCTCCAGATAATTTTTCTATTGTTTTTGTTAAAAGCAATCCACTTTGAAGCAACAATGGATCTAATGTCAATTGTGGAGTAAATCTATTCAAAAAAGACTCATTTGACAACTGTGCAAGGCGAATATTTTCTGCAACCGTCATATTCTTTACTAATAATGAATCAATATGCTGAGAAAAAACTTTAACATGCTTTGAAAAAGCTTCAGGCACACTATTAGAAACACAATTATATTTCATCTCACCTAAAAAATACGCTCCCGTAATTTGCTCATTTTTTTTAATTTTCCCTTGAATTAATCGAAAAAAAGTTGATTTCCCAACTCCATTATCACCAGAAATACAATGAATTTTGCCTGCTTGAAAATGTAATAAAACATCTTTAAAAAAGAGCCTTTGAGCCAAATTAAAAGTAATATTTTCAAGTTTAAAATCTTGCTCCATAATTATACTCCTAAATCTTCATCTGAAACAGTCAAATGTTTGTTTAGAGCCAACATTAATGCAATAATCCCTGCCTGGATGGCAGAAAAATAAATCGTATTCAACCCAAAATAGATCAAAACAACCTGCAATGTAAAATACCCTATCCCTCCAATAATTGGTCGAAACAACGAAATTGGATGAGTAGACATAACAAAAACTTTTCCGATAATTAAAGATGTCAAACATACTAATGATTTACCAAGCCCCATTGAAATTTCGGCAAAGCCATTTGATTGTGCTTGCAAATAACCAGCGTATCCAGCAAACATATTGGCAGTTACAATACCAAGGACAAAAACATACTTTTGAGATATTCTATATTCATTAAAAAAATCCCTATTAATTCCATAAACGACCCATAAATAAGCAATATTTGTACGTAATAAAAAAAAGATAAGAAGAAGTAATAATAAGCCACTCAACAATAAAAAAAACAATTCTGGATATAAAGGAAAATAATTTGAATAAAATAATAATCGAACTTGATTTAGTGAAAGATATGAACCAAAAAAAATCTGATTAATCGAATAAAAAAAACCAGTTGTCATAATTGTTGCAAGCAGATGAGATATGTGTAAAAACTTTGAAAGACAAGAAGAAACAATTCCTACACAAAAACCAACAAAAAGACTTGCAAAAATTCCCAAATATTGAAAAGGCACTACAAAGTCTTTACATAATAAAGCAACTTTTCCACCAAAAAAAGCACCTGATACATAGGCTATTTCAATACTCAAATCAGGAACTTTTAATAAAGAAAAACTAATTGAAGCTCCGCATAATAATGGAATATGCAAAAGAAATTGTTCTAAAATATGCCCTATCATGAAACACCTTCCATGCTACATTTTTTATATAATTTTTTTAAAATTTCATCTGTTATTGTAATTCCCTGAGCAATTGCATTATCAATATTAATTTTTAAGTTTAAATTTTTAATTTCTTTAATTGGAATTACTCCAGGGTCTTTTTTTTCAAAAAGTATTTTATACGCAAGAATCGCAGCCTCAATACCATAATCTTTTTCCAGAATCCCATAAGCTAATGCTGCACCTTTTTCAAGCGAATTAAAATCAGAAACATACAAGGGTATCTTTCTTTGCTCGCATAAACGAGCCAGTAATTCGACTCCCATAACCAAAATATGGTCTTTTAAAATTAGTAAAGCGTCAACACCCTCAAGCATTTGCGGAACTTTTTGACCTATTTCATTTGTTTGATTAATCGGACAAAGAAAGAGCTTAATGTGCTTACTCTGTAATACTATCTCAAGAGTAATAATGTCGGCACTATTACTTGGATGAGTTGGATCATAAGCAAGAAGTAAAACCTTGACATCTGGTTTTAGCATTAAAAGAAGTTCTATTTGCTCATTAAAATCAGGCACAATAATCACCCCAGTTGTATAATTTTCTGGAT
Source organism: uncultured Pseudomonadota bacterium (assembly GCA_964529835.1). Classification (GTDB taxonomy): domain Bacteria; phylum Babelota; class Babeliae; order Babelales; family Vermiphilaceae; genus CAZGZQ01. Next base: position 153,450 of record CAZGZQ010000001.1, on the reverse strand, counting down.
TTTCCAAAGAATATACAAGTTTTTTTTCTATCGGATCATCAACGGCAGTAAAAACATGAGGAACTACTACATTTCGCTTAAAAAGTGCCGTACGAATAAGCTGTGAAGTAGAGTTACCTATTGTAAAAATAAGATTTGGATTACTTGAAACAATTATTTCTGCTTGTGATTGCATTAATGTTTTATTACCTTGACCATTATAAATAGAAAAATGCACTGAAGGCATTCGCTCCTTTAATGTATCACAAAAACCAGCAACAATTTCGTCCATTGCAGGGTGTTGCGCTGGAACAAAAATAGCCACCAAATGACCATGAATAAGTTTTTTTTTATAAAAAAAACTTATTAGTAAACCGCCAAATAAAAAGAATAAAATTAAAGAAGTTATTTTTTTCATTATAAATCCTTTTTCAAATCAAAAAGATTAAAAACTACGCAGTCCCCGCCTGACACAAATTGTTTATCTGATAAAAGATTTGTATCATCATCGCAGCGCTTATATCTTGGTAAAAAAATAGAATAAATAAAAACAAAAAGAATATTTTCTATGATGCTTAAAAGATAGAGCAGATATATTTCTTGAGCTTTAAAATAATTAATTGAAACATCTTTAAGAAAACCAATCACATTATTCAAATTAAATACTTTTAAAAAAACAAAAGCTATAAATAATAATAAAATATTCATATTCAATCCGAAAAAGAAAATCCATCTATTAACATCGTAACAATAGAAAAATGTATAAAAAATAGGTAAAATAGGTTACTCAAAAAACCAGTAGAAAAAAAAATGGCGATCAACGCCACCAAAATAAAGAAGAAAAAGAAATAATCAAAAAAAATTTTGACATATACAAATTAATATAAACTAACTATTTTCAGTAAATCAGATCTTTAGAAATAAATCAAGACAATCATTGTAGTAAACAGTTGACTTATCTAAACAGTTAAAGATCATATAGATAGTCTCAGTGAAAAAATTATCAATCTTTTAAATAAAATAAAGAGATTATTGCTATTTTTTGAATACAAGATTTAATAATAAAAAGAATCGCACTGCAAATAATAATAGTATTGGCTTCTATCAAAAATATGTTACACATAGATCATTCATCATCGCATTTAAGGACGTGAATATGATAAAAAAAATGTATTTTTTTATTTTTTCCTTTTTTTTACTCCCCCAAAAAAGCTTTGCAACACTTGCTTCATTAAATAAATGTAATCCCTTTCCGCTTTTTGGAACGACCATTTTTGATTATATATCTCTTAAAGAGCGATCACAATTTACATCAGATGATTACACAAACGAACTCAAGGATCACGTTACTATTGGTATCAGCCTTGCCAATCAAACAGCCACTGAAGGCAAACGACTCAACGGAAGAACATTCAGTCCTATATCAGACACAAACCCAGACTTTAGTTCAGGATACGTTCCTCTTGGTGATATAACCGGCAGAACAAATATGCTCGCGCTGCTTGGAGGACCTTTACCAGACGGTCAAACATTGACACCGATCTTACAACAAGCAAAAGATTGCCTTTTAATAAATGATACAAATTTTAACGAAACTCTTTTTGACCCCAAACAACAATTTGGATTTAATACAGCAGAATTAAAATACAGCAAAAAAAGCGCTCTTTTTGATATTCAAGTTTTATTTGGTCAAGGTAGTTCATGCGGGGCAACGGTTCGATTTTCAATAGACAGTATAAAACAAAATGTACAACAGATAATTAATCAGACCCCCGACACGACATGGACAAGTGCAACCGAATCGTGCACTGATGAGTTTACTCTTGAGTCAAAAAAAGTTAACGAAAAACTTATGAATCAATTTAACAGCATTGTTGCTGAATGCTCTCAACAATTGACAAATCTTGCAAAAACAAGCGTTGGCCAGGTTCAGTGTGGACTTTTTTGGCGTAAATACTTTGAGGTTAATCATAATACAACATTATGGCCAAAGCTGATATGGATGCCCTTTTTAGAAGCTCAATTTGGCGCATCACCTGATAAACCAAACCCATCTGTTATATTTAAATCACCGTCGGGCAATAATGGGCATTTAAGCATTGGAATTGATGGTGGCATGCTTTTTGACTTTGTTGAATCGGTTTTTATTACGGTAAAGGGAGGATATACTCACTTTTTTAAACGAGATATTGATAAAATGCCAATACCAAATAATGTTTATCAAAATAATCTTTATCCGTTTAAAACAGATGCGAGCGTAAAACCAGGTGCTAGTTGGTATTTTTCAGGTACCATTGGTTCACGCCATTTTATTGACAAACTATCCGCTTCGATTGAATATGTTATTACAGAACATGGAAAAGATTGTATTGAGCTTAAAAAAGCTGATCCTGCCTTTGTTACTTCGCGATTGGAAGAAAATTCAGTATTTAAAATGAAGCTTATTAACCTTTCATTCTCATATGATGTGGCGCCAACGTTATACTTTGGATTTACATGGCAAACCCCTGTTTCTATTAGAAACGCATACCGAGCATCAACATTAATATTTAGTATCAATGGCCTTTTTTAAAAAATCCTGGACATATAAAGAAAAAAAAATTACAATATTTTTGGTATAGTATTTATTGTCACGAAAGTTCGATTAACCATGTCAAAATCAAAAGCAAAATCAAATATTGAAGTTGTAGTAACTGGACACATCGATAAATCTCTCCGTCAGTTGAAAAAAAAACTTGAACGAGAAGGTATTATCCGTGATATGAAAAGAACTGTCTACTTTGAGCCAAAAACACAAAAGCGGCGTAAACGTTTAATGCGTGCAATAAAAAATCAAATGGCACGGATTGTTGAACAGCAAGGCATCAAAACAATTTAACTTCTCATGTATTTATGGTTCAAACAAAAGTTAGTAAAATTAAACACGCGCAAAAAACCTCATTTTATTTAAGAGAAATTTCTGACCTTTTTTTAAAAATATCTCTTGATGAGGTTGATCTTCAAGAACTTTATGTAACGCGCGTTGAACTTTCTTCAGATAAAAGTTTTTGCACCGTTTTCTTTCATACCCCCACTGGAAAGGAAGGGTTTGAAAAAGCAAAACAGATTTTAATTCTTTACAAACCATCATTGCGATCGGCGCTTGCAAAATCATCGCATTCACGATACACTCCTGACTTACGTTTTGCATATGATTCAGGTATAGATCACCAAAACAAGATCGAAGATCTTTTTAACAAACTTGATTCTGAGGAAAAAAAGGATTCGTGAAAATAGTTTCATTAGAAATGATGTTCAGCTTATTTTTGTGGGCTTTCTTTTTATCTCTTCTGGGTCATTACTTTGTTAAAGACATTATTACGTCTAAAAAAGCGTTAAACCATTTACATTGCATCTTGTTTGCAATTTTTGCTTTTTGTGCTTTTTTATTTTTACTTATCTTTGTTCCAACTCAATTTTTTTTTGCTGAATTTATCTTTCTTTCTTTATTGGTAATTATCAGCGCATCTGATTTTTGCACACTCTTAATTCCAACAATATTAACAGTTGGATGCATTCCTTTTGGATTGATGGGCGCATTCTATAATTACTTACCAATAACTTTTACTGAAAGCATTATCGGTATGGTATTTGGATACACAATTTTACAAATTTTTTCTTTTATCTATAAAAAAAAAACAGGTATTCAGGGAATTGGAGAAGGCGATTTTGACATGCTTGCTTTAATTGGAGTCTTTACAGGATACTATGGCGTTTGGGCTTCACTAACTATTGGATCAGCTCTGGGCTCATGTATTGGCATCATGTACTATTTTATAAAAAAATCACCTCTTCAAACCCCCTTTCCATTTGGCCCATTACTTGCAATAGGAAGCTATTGTTACCTTATTTATTCATGCAACATGCACTAATACCATTTATTCAAGAGCATCTTGAATAATGCTTACTGTTCCATCTTGATCAATAGAAATAATGTCAGCTTTCGTATTACCCTTAATATATCCTGCTGCATATATAATAAACTTTTCTTTATTTGCAAAAGCCCCTGTTAAATGTGAAGCAGGCGTTTCTAATTTTCCTACAAAATAATTAATTCCCTCTGCTCCAGGAAATCCATACGTATAGTAAAAATTTTCTTCTTTTGGTTTTTGCTTATACCCTTCAGGCTGCCATCCAACACTTTGAGGCCCACTAAGTTGTGTTGTGTATACTCCATTTTCAAGATGAAAAATTTTTTGAGCAGCACACAGAGATCTCAACTGAACAAATGCCTCAGTCCGCTTTGCTTTTGCAATCAACGTAGTAAATGTTGGAAAAGCAAGAGCAGCCAACACGCCTATAATTGCGATCACAACCATTAATTCGATAAGCGAAAACCCTTTTTTTAACATCGACTATCCCCTCTTAAAAATAAATTCACTTCTGACAACAATCTTAGTTTTGCAAGACTTGACACTCAAAAGAATTACGATAGGTTCACAATAAAAATCAAGGAGTTGTTAAAATGAAAAAATTATTATCTAGTATAGTAATTATATGCGTTATATTTACAGTTAAAATAGTATGCGCTCCTCGTAGCAGCACATCAACAACAGATATTGTATACCCTGATGAAAATTTTGGTGAGTTAAATGTAACAGGAACATTAACGGCATCAAATCTTGATATCAATGGCAATTTAAATTTTGAAAATATTTCTGTAACAAATAACGCAGATATCAATCATCTTTCTGTATATGGAGATGCAACATTATGCGATAATGTAACAATTTGCAATGACCTTCAAGTTGGTGGAACATTAACTGCTAATCTAACATTTACAGATTTAAGTGTTACTGGAAACGCAACAGTTGACGGAGATTTAACTGTCAGTGGCACATTAAGCCTTCCTGGTTCATTTTTGCCAAATAACATTGATTTAGTCAATTCAACAACCACTATGGGAAAATTTACAAAAAACGGAATCAATTTCATAATAAACCCAGGGGGCTCTAATACGTTTGTTGGAATAAATTCAGGAACATTTGCTCTTACAACAGGATTTAATAATAGTGGTTTTGGTGTTAATAGCTTAAATACACTTAACACAACAGCTCAAAATAATACTGCCGTAGGACCAAATACACTGTCCAGTATTACTACAGGTTCTTACAATACTGCCGCCGGAATGAATGCAGGAATGAATTATGTCAATTCAGAATCTAGCAATATTATAATAAGAAATGATGGAGTAGCTGGTGATAATAATACAATTCGCATAGGTACAGATGGAATAAGTACAGGCGAACAAAATCGATGCTTTATTGCAGGAATTTATGGCAAAACAATTGGAGCATCAAATACAGTTATTATTAATAGCGCTGGTCAAATGGGCACAATTGTTTCATCAAAAAGATTCAAACAAAATATTACACCTATCTCTGATGCAATAGCAGAAAAATTTTTTCAAGCAGAAGCCGTGCAATTTGAATATGCCAATGACCCTGAAAAAACAGTACAATTTGGTTTCATTGCAGAAGAGATAGTAAAAATTATTCCTGAACTTGTAATACATGATGAACAAAATATGCCTTTGACAATTCAATATCACTTGTTATATGCCCTATTGCATAAAATGAACACTATGCTGAAAAAAAGAGTTGATATTATGGAAGAAAAAATTTTAACTTTAGAGAATCAATTAAAAAAGATACATTTTGACTAAGATCCTATTTTGAAAAATAAGGAGAAGTAATGAAGCACTCTATCTTATTAATACTACTTTTTGCACCTTTATTAACAAAAACAAAATCTAAACATCATAGAAATACAAACAATGCAAAAGCAAGTCATATCACCGACACAAAAACAGCAAAAAATATAGAATCAAATTCATTAAATTCAAATGAAAATAATAAATCAGCTATCCGCCTCATAACCGATCCCGCTTTAGCATTTGATGCGCTTGGGGTTGGCACAATGGATAATCTCGTTGCAAACGTTAGCATTACTTCTGGCGGAACACTCTCTGTTACAGGAGCATCAACATTAGGCACAATTAATGGATCCTCTCTTTCTTTATCAGGCAATCAAACAATTGATGGAGACATAACTCTTGCAACCAACTTAAATCTTGTTGATTCAACTTCATCAATAGGAAATATCATCAAAGCAGGCACTCCATTTATCACCAATTTTGGAACCAACAACACATTCATGGGCAAAGGCTCTGGTAACTTTACGTTAACCACTGCAAATGCAATTCAAAACACTTCACTTGGTGCTCTTGCATTAAGCGGACTTACTGGAACTGCAGGCGGTAACGCAACTTCAAATACTGCTGTTGGATATAATGCTGCACCTTCAATTTCAAACGGTTCAAATAATACCGCTCTTGGAAGCGGCTCACTTCCTGCAGCAACAACCGGTTCTAACAATATTGCCATTGGAAGCGGCGCTGGCACAACTTTGACAACCGGCTCTGGTAACATTTATATCAATGCAAATGCTGCATCTGCTTCTGAAGCAAATACTACTCGAATCGGCACATCACAAACTGCAGCATTTATTGCAGGAATTACTGGTATTACATCAGGCAATGCAAGCAGATCAATCGCACTGATTGATGCAAATGGACAGCTTGGAACAGGTGGATCTGTAACTTCTCCTTTAACATTAAATAATGCAAATCTTTCTTTAACCGGAACAGGAATTTTATCTGTCGCTTCAAATGCAACAGTTGGTGGAACATTATCAGTAACCGGCACTTCAACACTGGGAACAATTAACGGCTCATCCCTTTCACTTTCTGGTAATGAAACAGTGTCAGGCACTTTGTCAGTCACAGGAACTTCAACACTTGGTGTTGTTAATGCAGCATCTCAATCATTGTCAGGCAATCAAACAGTTGGCGGAACACTTTCTGTCACCGGTACTTCAACATTGGGTGTCATTAATGGTTCTTCACTTTCACTTTCTGGCAACGCAACAGTCAGTGGAAGTTTAAGTGTTGCAGGCAGCTTTTCTCCTGACAATTTAAGCCTTGCAGACTCAACAGCACTTGTGGGAAATATCATCAAAGCAGGCACTCCATTTATCACCAATTTTGGAACCAACAACA
>CAZGZQ010000001.1:0-146272 GCA_964529835.1 uncultured Pseudomonadota bacterium | reverse complement strand
CAAATGCTGCATCTGCTTCTGAAGCAAATACTACTCGAATCGGCACATCACAAACACGTAATTTTCAAGTTGGTATTCGTGGAATTACCCCAGCAAACACAGATACTGCATTAGTCAGCATTGATTCGGCAAATCAACTGGGAACAGGAATAATTTACAACAATGCAAATTTTGCAAATACCACTGCAACGCAAGGCTCAATTTTAAAAAATAGCACACTGTGGCTTCACAATTTTGGAACTAACAATACATTTCTTGGTATTAGCGCTGGTAATTTAACAACAACAGGCGGCCAAAATGTTGGAATAGGAGATAGTAGTTTAACAACACTTGCAGCAGGAAATAGCAATACAGCTCTTGGCTATTTTAGCGGGCAAAGTCTTACAAGTGGTAGCAACAACACATATATTGGACGAGCTGCAGGAACTTTTACCAATTCAGGATCAAGTAACACAGGGCTTGGGGAACAAGCAGGAAGAAGTATATCAACAGGATCTTCTAATACAGCACTAGGGCGTGCTGCATTGGGAAATCAAACATTAGGAAGCATTACTGGTTCAAATAACACCGCAGTTGGTGATAATGCTCTTAACGCTTTAAGCACTACTGCAGCTGGAAACACTGCAGTTGGACAAGGATCTATGGCAGCAGCAGCTGCTGCAAACAATAACACCGCTGTTGGTCAAGCAACCTTTCCAGCTTTATCATCAGGAGGTTCAAATATTGCAATCGGTGTTGGGGCTGGAGGAACATTGGCAAGCGGATCTGGAAATATTTATATCAATGCAAATGCTGCAGCTGCTGCTGAGGCAAATACCACCAGAATCGGTACATCTCAAACTTTAACCTTTATTGCGGGAATTCGTGGCGCTGCAGTTGGCGGTGGATCACAAACGGTAATTATTAATGCGAGCGGACAATTGGGAACCGTTGTTTCATCAAAAAAATTTAAAGAAAATATTCAACCAATCAATCAAGAAACTATAAATAAATTTTTAAATTGCATTCCAGTTCAATTTACCCTAAAAAATGATCCAACACAAAACATTCAATATGGTTTTATTGCAGAAGATGTTGAAAAACTTTTACCAGAGCTTATTTCATATAATGCGAATAATGAAGCAGAAAGTATTCAATATCATGTAATGTATGCATTACTTCTTAAATTAATTCAAGAAAACAGAGATCTGATCCTTAAAAATTCAGAACTTATTAAAAACCTTATAATGGAAAATCAAGCATTGCGATATGCATTAAATGAACGTATTAAACAAAATACAGAATAAAAAGCTTTACAAAAAAAAGGAGCTAAGGCTCATGAATAATTTTAAATATAATCTCTTTACATTATTGTGTTGTTTTTCAATAAACATTTATACAGCACCGCGTGTAGATACGGAACAGTCAACTTTACCCGATGAAAATTTTAGCGCTATTACAATAGAAGATGAATTAATAACCAGAAAACTTGAAGTTACAGAAAGCGCAATCATTTGCCAGAATGTATATTTATGTAATGCAACCGTAGGAGAAACTCTTTCTGTTCAAGGAGATGCAACTTTAGAAAATTTAACTGTTTCCAACAATACAAGCTTAAGTGATTTAACCGTTGCCGGAAATGCAGCACTTACAACGCTAATTGTTTCAGGAAGCACGATTTTAAATGATTTAAACGCAACAGGCAACAGTCAATTAACAGATTTAACAGTTACTGGAGATACGGTACTCAATGAAGGATCTGTAATAGGAAACTTTACAATTGGAGATACGTTATCTGTCACCAATAATGCTGATATCGGTTGTAATTTAACTGTTGGATGTAATATTTACACACAAGATAGCAATTTTAGCATTGGAAACTATTACAAAGGAGGAGTACTTTGGCTTCATAACTTTGGAATCAACAATACTTTTCTTGGTAAAAATGCCGGCAACTTAGCCCTAACAGGAGCGCAAAATATTGGTATAGGGGATAATAGTTTAACGGTACTTGCAGCAGGAAATAGCAATACAGCCTTTGGTTATTTTAGCGCAGGAAACCTTAATAATGGTAGCAATAATACTTATATTGGGCGAGCTGCAGGATTTTTTACCAATTCAGGATCAAATAACACAGGACTTGGAGAACAAGCTGGCAGAAGTATTTCAACAGGATCTTCTAACACAGCACTAGGACATGGTGCGTTAGCAAGTCCATTTAATGGTAATAATATTACTGGTTCAAATAACACCGCAGTTGGTGATAATGCTCTTAATTTTTTAGGTTCTACCGGAAGTGGAAATACTGCTATTGGACAAGGGTCTATGATAAGTGCAACAACAGCTTTGAATAATAGTACTCTTGGCCAAGCAACCTTACCCAATATATCAACAGGAAATTCCAATATTGCAATTGGTGTTGGTGCTGGTACAACTTTAACAACTGGTTCTGGAAATATTTATATCAACGCAAATGCCGCAACAAATAATGAAGCCAATACTATTCGTATCGGCACAAGCCAAACACGCAACTTTCAACTTGGTATTCGCGGAGTTACACCAGCAAACACCGATACTGAATTAGTCAGTATTGATTCTGCAAATCAACTGGGAACAGGAATCATTTATAATGATGCAAATTTTGCAAACACAACTTCAACGCAAGGCGCTCTGTTAAAAAATAATATTCTCTGGCTTCACAATGCAGGACCTAATAACGTGTTTCTTGGAAGAAATGCTGGAAATAGATCAGTAACAGGTTCTGAAAATATTGCTATTGGTACTGTCGCAGGCCAAAAAATTACCTCAGGATCAAATAATATCGGTATCGGGCCTCAGTCATTAAACAATCTTTCAAGCGGCTTTGGTAATATTGCTATAGGACAATTTGCTCTTGGTAATCTTGCTGGTGGCGGTTCTAATATTGCGATCGGCTCTAATGCAGGAAGCGGAATTACTACAACAGGCACCAATAATATTTACATTAATAATGTTGGAACCAATGAAAGCAATGTAATCCGTCTTGGAAATGATAGCCATGTAGCCTTTATATGCGAAGCTATTCAAAATTTTGGCTATCCTGCAGTCGCACCCCTTGATGTTGTCACCGGTTCTACCGGGGCTGACCCTATCGGCGTTAATGCCTCATCAAAACGATTCAAAGAAAATATCCAAACTATTTCTTCAGAAACTGCAAACTTACTTCTTAAAGCCAATCCCGTAACCTTTACTTATATTGCACATCAAGATCTTGAATCAAAACCGCTTCATTATGGCTTTATTGCAGAAGAAATAGAAGAAATACTTCCAGATCTTGTTGCATATAAAGATGGTCAACCCTTTAGTGTTGTTTATAGATTTTTCTATGCTCTTCTTTTAAAACTTATTCAAGACCATGATAAAAAAATAAAAGCCCTTGAAAAGCAAAATAAATTATCAAATGAAATTATCACTAATTTAAATGAGATTATTGAATCACTAACAACGCGAATTATTGCCTTAGAAAATAACCACTAATAAAAAAGGATTTATATGAAAAAATATTTTATTTTAAGCCTTTTAATAAGTCAAACACTGTATAATGCACCACGCGTAGAAACAGAACAATCAACTCCGCCTGATGAAAATTTTAGTGCTATTACAATAGAAGATGAATTAATAACCAGAAAATTAGAAGTTACAGAAAGTGCAATCATTTGTAAGGATGTATATCTATGCAATCTGACAGTCGGAGACACTTTTTCAATTTCGGGAGACTCTCAATTAACTAACCTTACAGTTACTGGAGACACAGTATTAAATGAAGGATCTGTAATAGGAAACTTTACAATTGGAGATACGTTATCTGTCACCAATAATGCTGATATCGGTTGTAATTTAACTGTTGGATGTAATATTTACACACAAGATAGCAATTTTAGCATTGGAAACTATTACAAAGGAGGAGTACTTTGGCTTCATAACTTTGGAATCAACAATACTTTTCTTGGTAAAAATGCCGGCAACTTAGCCCTAACAGGAGCGCAAAATATTGGTATAGGGGATAATAGTTTAACGGTACTTGCAGCAGGAAATAGCAATACAGCCTTTGGTTATTTTAGCGCAGGAAACCTTAATAATGGTAGCAATAATACTTATATTGGGCGAGCTGCAGGATTTTTTACCAATTCAGGATCAAATAACACAGGACTTGGAGAACAAGCTGGCAGAAGTATTTCAACAGGATCTTCTAACACAGCACTAGGACATGGTGCGTTAGCAAGTCCATTTAATGGTAATAATATTACTGGTTCAAATAACACCGCAGTTGGTGATAATGCTCTTAATTTTTTAGGTTCTACCGGAAGTGGAAATACTGCTATTGGACAAGGGTCTATGATAAGTGCAACAACAGCTTTGAATAATAGTACTCTTGGCCAAGCAACCTTACCCAATATATCAACAGGAAATTCCAATATTGCAATTGGTGTTGGTGCTGGTACAACTTTAACAACTGGTTCTGGAAATATTTATATCAACGCAAATGCCGCAACAAATAATGAAGCCAATACTATTCGTATCGGCACAAGCCAAACACGCAACTTTCAACTTGGTATTCGCGGAGTTACACCAGCAAACACCGATACTGAATTAGTCAGTATTGATTCTGCAAATCAACTGGGAACAGGAATCATTTATAATGATGCAAATTTTGCAAACACAACTTCAACGCAAGGCGCTCTGTTAAAAAATAATATTCTCTGGCTTCACAATGCAGGACCTAATAACGTGTTTCTTGGAAGAAATGCTGGAAATAGATCAGTAACAGGTTCTGAAAATATTGCTATTGGTACTGTCGCAGGCCAAAAAATTACCTCAGGATCAAATAATATCGGTATCGGGCCTCAGTCATTAAACAATCTTTCAAGCGGCTTTGGTAATATTGCTATAGGACAATTTGCTCTTGGTAATCTTGCTGGTGGCGGTTCTAATATTGCGATCGGCTCTAATGCAGGAAGCGGAATTACTACAACAGGCACCAATAATATTTACATTAATAATGTTGGAACCAATGAAAGCAATGTAATCCGTCTTGGAAATGATAGCCATGTAGCCTTTATATGCGAAGCTATTCAAAATTTTGGCTATCCTGCAGTCGCACCCCTTGATGTTGTCACCGGTTCTACCGGGGCTGACCCTATCGGCGTTAATGCCTCATCAAAACGATTCAAAGAAAATATCCAAACTATTTCTTCAGAAACTGCAAACTTACTTCTTAAAGCCAATCCCGTAACCTTTACTTATATTGCACATCAAGATCTTGAATCAAAACCGCTTCATTATGGCTTTATTGCAGAAGAAATAGAAGAAATACTTCCAGATCTTGTTGCATATAAAGATGGTCAACCCTTTAGTGTTGTTTATAGATTTTTCTATGCCCTTCTTTTAAAACTTATTCAAGACCATGATAAAAAAATCAATGCTCTTGAGGCAAGTGAAAATCTTGAAAAAGGCGGAAAAACTGATACAAAAACGATCAAATTAATCAAAACTGAACTTGCAGATCACACACTAAAGTTGAATAACCAAGAATCAATTATTTCACAACTCAAATCAAAAATTGAAAATCAAGAAACCCTTATTCAATCACTCAGTTCTGATATTGCATTATTAAAAGCAATTATAGAATCAATATCAAAAACAACAAAGATAGCTAAATAAGAATAAAAGAAGGGGCAAAAGTATTCCTTTTGCCCCTTCTTTTATTCTTATTTTTTTTTAACAACATCATCTACATTAACATGACCTTGTCTAACAAGAACTGGCGTTTGATTGGTAAGATCAATAATAGTAGAAGGTAATCCTTCCTGAATTTGACTATCATCAAGAATGGCTACAAAAACTTTTTCCATAATCAAAGGACTCACGTCATGTATTGTCTTTGCAAATGGACAACCTGATATATTAACACTTGTTGAAAATAAAGGCCCACATTCATCAATAATTTGAGAAAGACCATGATGCAAAGGCATACGAATGGCAACTGTTTTTTGTAATTCAAACAGCCATTGCTTATATAAAGGATTTAAAGTAGCAATACATGTCAACGGACCAGGCCAAAATCTTTGAACAAAATCATAGACTCTTTCATAAGAATCATGATCAACAAGGGCTTTAAGTTGCAAATAACTATTAACTAAAACAACAAATGGCTTTAAATCCCTTTTTTTTATTGTCATTAATTGCTCAAAAGCCCACATCTGCACGGGCCCTATTAGTCCTAAAATTGTATCAGTTGAAGCAATAATAACTTTTTTTTCTTTAAAATTTTTTTTTATAACATCCATACAATGTGGATCTTTAAAATAACAATAGTGCATAAAAAAAGCCTTTTTTGAAATATAAGTATTGTTAATCAGATTTAAAATTTCTTGTTTGACATTTTTATAAAGACGTTTAGGCTTGTCTATACGATATATACAAACTGTATACATTGTATGCAATATACTTAAAAAATTATATTACACTTGTAAGCTCCACCCATAGGCTCATAGGATACAAGATGAAACCAACAAATTCAATCAAACAGTCAACACAAGATTCAAAAAATTTTCGAATAACTCAATACAATTATAATGAATTAATAGAATATTTCGATAGCCATTGGCTTCCATCAAATGCTGCAGTTGATCTTTCACACATTAAAGCTCTTGATAGTGCTTTTGGAAACATTTCAAAAGAAATGCCATCAATTATTATTGCAGGAACAAATGGCAAAAGTATAACAGCTCATTTTACAAGCCGACTATTGCAAGAAGAAGGACTTTCAGTTGGAACTTTTTTAAGTCCTCATATTATTGCATATAATGAACGTTTTTCTGTCAAAAGTGAACTCATTTCAAATAGGGTCTTTACTGAAATTGGCAATGAAGTACTTACTATGGCAAAAAATGAAGGAATTGAAACTGACACCCTTACTTTATTAACAATGATGGGTCTCTTGCACTTTCATAGATCAAAAGTAGATGTTGCCATTATTGAACAGACAAAAAGAGGCGTTGACGATCCAACTTCTATTTTAAAACCATTAATTCTTGCCATTACTCGTCTTTCTGATCACGAAATTCTAAGCAATCAAGATGAAATTAATACAAATATTGAATTCATCTTCAAAGCTATTCCTGCAGGAACGCATATTATTTCCGCAGATCAAAATAAAAGCAATCTCAATAAAATGGAAGCCCTTGCCACTGAGCACAATGCAATTTGGCACATGGCAATTAGAAAGCTGGTTGACTTAATATATCCATTTGGACAAATGCATGGACGTAACGCTGCACTTGCAGAACGAATCGCATCTACCTTTATCAATCATCAAATAGAAAAAAAACTCCTTAATGTTGTCACGGGAAGCCTTTTGGCAAAACAAAAAGGCCGCCGAGGTAGACCAACTACAACCGCAAAACGCAAATCAGATGAAGAGCCAAAAAGGAAAATTGAACATTTTTGGAAAAACACCGTTAACTTATTACCAAATCGCTTTCAGTTGCTCGAAAAAGAGAAGCCTTTAATTCTTCTTGATACTGCTTCAAATCTTGATGCACTTAAAAATATTTTACTTGGAGTACGTCTATTACATTATCAAAAACCACTTAAAGGATTTTCTTTAATTCTTGGTTTTTCTGACAATATGGTTGACATTACAGAACTTTTAAAAACATTACGTTATTTTTTCAAAAAAACATCAGGGCACGTTATCGTTTGTCCAATTAACCCATTACCAGGACACAATGGTACTCAAAGCCTTAATGCTGAAAAATTAACAAACGAAATTAAAAGTATGAAAGTCAAAGCAAAATATGCACCATCGTTTACAGAAGCATTAGGTATTGCAACACAACATGTTGACGAGCGCAATGGACTCATCATGATTACTGGATCATCATCTATTGTTGCAGAATATTGGAAGCATAAAGGATTAAAGAAATAACGTGAACATATCTGAGTTTCTTATTCTTATATTCATGGGAATAGGCGGATCCGTTTTAGGTTTAACATATGGACTTTTGTGGAAATACTATTTCACAAAAGTCCTTTCTGGTTTTTATACTCGGGGTCTTTCTTTATTTTTTTTCCTTGCGCGACTCTGTATTTTAGCATTTTTTTTTGTTTTGCTCTTGCAGTTCAAAGCAAGCCATTCTATACTGTTTTTTAGCGCATTTATCAGTATTTTTTGGATTATTATCTATCGAAAGACATAAAAACTCATGACCGATATTAATCTAGTAAACAGTCATGGATGGTACTTTGGTCCACTCATAGGCTTTTTACATCCATTCTTCACAATCAATATTCATACCATCATCCACACATGGATTATCATCGCGCTTATTTTTTTTATCTCTATTATTATTCGAATTTTTGCACAAAAAACAAACACTTCTCTCATCAAAACAGTTGTTCTTGACGCTGGATCTTCATTATCACGAATGCTTGAACAGTCCATTGGAATATGTATTCCTGAGCATTTTTATTTTATTGGTTCACTTTTTATTTTTATTAGTTTTTGTAATTTAGCTCCCTTAATCCCCGGCCTTGAAGAACCAACACAAGACATCAATACTACATTTGCACTTGGACTGGTTTCGTTTTTCTATATTCAATATGCAGCTGTAAAAAGATTTGGATTTCTACATTATATTAAAACCGAGTTCTTAACTCCATTATTTCTTTTACCTTTACACATTATTGGAAAAATTGCCTCAATATTATCTATTTCATTACGACTATTTGGAAATATTTTTGGGGGGTCGATTATTAGCAAAATTTACTTTTCTGCGGTACAATACTCTCTTTTTAGTAATCCTATTTTTATTCTTATGCAGCTTATGCTCACAGGAACAATGACTATTGTAATCACAATGTTTTTTACAGTCATAGAAGGGCTGTTGCAGGCATTTGTGTTTACTATGCTTACTGTTACATATCTTGCAATTGCAATCAGAGATGACTCTAATTAACATTATATATGTGGAGCCTATAACATGTCACACCCCATTGAATTTATTCATTATAGCACTATCGCATTAGCTGTTGGCGCAACCGCTCTTGGCGTTGGGATAGGACAAGGACTAACCGGCGCAACTGCTCTTGAAGCCATTAATCAACAACCAGAATCAAATACAGATATTTCACGAGCCGCAATGCTTGGAATGGCATTTTTAGAAACTGCTGCAGTCATAGGTCTTTTTATCGCTGTAATACTTATTCTTTCAAGCAAACCTAAACCCATAACCCTTTATTCTGATTTAGCTTCAATTGGTATTATTATGTCTATTTGCATCACAGGATTTGTTTTAGGTATTGCCTGTGCTCAGCCAGCACGAGAAGCACTTCTTGCAATTGCACGACAACCATTTGAAAATAAAAAAATATTAACTTTCATGATTTTGGCTCAAGCCCTTACTCAAACAGCAGTTATTGCTTCACTAGTTGTTGCCATTTTTATACGAAACCAAGCAGTCCTTGCAAATAATATCAATGATTCACTTCGACTTATTGCAAGCGGCTTAAGTATTGGTCTTGGAAGTATTGGCCCAGCAATTGGACTTGCAGAATTCACAAAAACAGCATGTTCAGTATTGGGCACTCATCCAAAGTCATACCGAAAAATGCTCTCATTTACATTAATTAGCCAAGCACTCATTGAAACACCAATCATTTTTGCATTTGTTATTTCAATATCACTTCTTTTTGTTGCGTCCATACCTCAATCAAATGAGCTTCTTAAGGGTGTTGCCTACATTGCAGCTGGTCTGTGTGCAGGTATTGGAACAATGGGAACTGGAATAGGATCCGGTAAAACAGCTGCAGCTGCATGCATAAGTATTGCACATGATATTCGCCATTTTGATTCAATTTCTCGCATGTCGTTACTTGCACAAGGCCTTATTGAAACGTGCACTATCTATGCAATGATTATTGCATTTATTCTTGTTTTAATACAATAATGAAGCATTTGTTGATTTTTTTTATTTAATTCAAATATAATTATTTTAGAGTTGTTTTTTAAAAGAAATCAAAATGATTAATTATTGTTTGTATATTGCATATCTCATGTTAATGCAAGGAACCGTAATACACGCTCTTGATCAGCAACCACCATATATTACCATCATAAATATATTAGAACCATTTATTGGCGATGAAAAATGCGCACAACAAGCAAAAACCGCAATTTATCAAGAATTTGATAGATTAGTAAGAGAGCAACAAGATAAAGCTGCTCGTATTAACAATATCTTAAAGCCATATGGAAATAATACACAAGATGGAACGGTTACTTCAAATCTATTTAATGATTGGATAAACCTTGAAGAACAAAAAAATAAACTCGTAGGAAATAAATTAAAGGAATTACTCAATTGCTCATCTGTTTTTCGAGCAGGACAAAAAATCGCAGCCGTACCTGGTCAAATAGCACAAAGTGCACAACAGGCTGCAGATAGAACCAAAAAAGCTGCAAGTGCAGCAAAAGATGCTGCCATCAATGCTGGTCAACAAGCAGCAAATGCCGCAAAAACAGGAGCTATGATTGCCGTAGGCGTTCCGGTTGTTGCAGGACAAGCTGCATATCAAGCTGGTAAAAAAGCAGTAAATACAACGGTCAATGCTGCTCAAGAAGCAAAAAGATCTGTTGAAAAGAAAATTGATGAAACAACCGATGCGATTGTTCAAACAAAAGATTCATATATAGATAGACTCATTCAATGGTTTGCACGACTCAAAAGTGATAAATCTTCTCAAAAAAAATAAAAACCCTCACCGAACTTATAATAAGTTGACAGTGAGGGAAATGGAGGTTATCAATTAAAAAAACTGACAAAAGTGATACTAACAGATTAAATCAAAACTACAAGTATAGCTTTTTAAAACTGCAAGAAAAAATTCATTCATAATTGGTTTTAAATAAAAGACAAACACCAACTCAAAGCAAAAGCTTTTTATCAACTTTACCTGTTGACGTGAGTGATAACGAATCACAAGTTGCAGTAATTTTTCTTGGAATTTTATATGAAGCCAAATGAACGCGACATAAATCTTCAAGCTCTTGAACAATTGATTTATTTTGCTGTTTAATTTGCACAAAAGCAATTGGAATTTGTCCAGATAATGGATCAGCAAAACCGATAACAGCAGCACGTATCACATCAGGATGCATGAGCAAAATATTTTCAACTTCTTGCGGATAAATCTTAAGACCTTTATTCACAATCAAATCTTTGTAACGACCAGTTATGACTAATTCACCTTGATCTGTTAAAAATGCAAAATCACCGGTACAAAACCAATCATCAGAAAAAACAGCCTGAGTTTCAGACTCATTGCAATAATAGCCTTTCATAACTGATGCAGACTTTATAAATAAAATACCAATAATCCCCGCAGAACATATTTCCCCATCCAAAGTTCTTATTTGACATGCAATATCTAATAAAGGTTTTCCAACAGAATTGGTCACACCCAAAGAATTACTCATCGATAATGCAATAACAGGTGATGTCTCACTCAATCCATATCCATTTGCAATAATGCGACCATATAAAAAAGCAAAATACATTCTTATTTTATCTGGTAATGCATCTCCACCAGAAACAAATAATCGTACAGAATCAAGTTGAACATTTTTAAGCATACATAAAAAACCATAAAGAGCAGGAACCCCAACAAAAACTGTTGGCCGATACGTTAAAGCTTCATACAAAAATGCACGTTCAATTTTAGGAATTAAAATAACTGTTGCACCCAATAAAAAACTAATCCAAAAGGATGCTGTTTGAGCAAACACATGAAAAAGCGGTAATACTGCAGCAACAATTTCATGATCAGTAAAACCTAATCGCGCAATTGATTGACATACATTTGTCATAATAGATCGACCCGTTAACATAACCCCCTTAGCCTTCCCCGTTGTTCCTGAAGTAAAAATTAATACCGAAAGAGCGTCAGGATCATAATCAGATATTGCAGACAAAAAAGTATTGTTAAAAGCATAAACTTCATATGATACTTCTGCAATATCAACATCAGTAATAATAACCCCACTATGATTTACTTCAGACCAAATAGGCAACAATGACTGATCTATAAAAATAGCTTTAATATCTGAATGCTCAACAATATGTTTTAATTCAGACGACTTTAAAAACGTATTTAAAGGAACAACAACCGCACCCAACTGCCATGCTGCACAATACGCAATATAAAATGCGGGAGAATTATGCAAAAATAAAGCAACTTGATCACCAGACTTGATACCTTTTTCTTTAAGTTTTTGTTCCCAAAAATAAGCCCGACAAAATAATTGACCGTATGAAAAACATTCATTTTTATACCACACTGCAATCCGTTTTTCATATCGATTTGCAGCTCTTTTTAAAATATTTGCAGGATTAAAAAATGAACCCTCTTGTAAAAAAATATCACTCAATTGTTGATATAAATCACGCTCTTCATTCTTCATATTTAATTACCTGCACAGGACATTTTAAAGCTGCTTTTTTTATTAAATCTGAATGCATATTTAAATCGGCAGTTGCATTCACCTGTGATGTTTGCACAATATGAAATACTTGAGGACAAATAAATTCACATGAACCACAACTAATACAACCAGGTTCAATCAAAACTTTTTTCATAAAAATTATTGTAACAACTTCTTTAAGTATAAAAAAAAATTATTATTGAAGCAACTCAATCAATATTTAATCCAATATTGCATAAACCATTATAAAAGATAACAACAAGAAAGTTCATAAATCTTTTTTGCATATGCTTTAATGGTATCAATTCCTTCAATGCAAGATACTTCTTTTTCCCAAACAATTACTGGCAAGGCGTTTTTACCATGCCATGCACCAATTATCGCACCTACCAAGGAGGCGATAGAGTCAGAATCACCCGTTGAATGAACGCCAAGAATGATTCCCAAGTATGGCATTTTAAGCGTAGCGGTGACACAATACACTACTGCAGCAAGTGCATCATCAGCTTTCCAGCCGGGAAACTTTTTACACATATCAAAATAATGCTGTGCAATTTCCGATTTTGTATTTTTTAATTCCGCAATTAATTGCTCTGATGTCTGAATCGTATATTTGACCAATAAGCTTTCCATAAATTTACCAGCTTGATATGCCTGCTTTATCTTTAGACTTACAACAAATTCTTTATCAATTTCATTTGCAGTAGAACTCATTGCATTCACAAAAAAAGACCATATTGCATCATCATCAGAAAACAAAGGAGTCCATACGTTTGATATTTTTTGCAACAATAAAGCAACTCCAGTAGCAAATGCAGCACAAGATGCATTTGCAATTGTGCTATTATGAGTAACCCGTGATTGCGCAACTGCAGCATTTTTTACATCTTCAAGATTATTCCAAAATAAAAGCCCGCATGGATATGCACGCATTATTGAACCGCACCCTTGATGATCTTTAAATTTTTTATAAAGCAATGGCCATTCAGTTTTTTTACTTTTTGATAAAAGCTCAAGGGCTTTCATAGTACTAAAGCCTGGAACACGAAATGGTGCTTTCCAACCATATGGATTATTCATCTCAGCAATAAACTCAGATGCAAGACCTGCCATCCATGAATCATCAAATAATTTTGCCCCATTTGATTGAATACAATAGTCAGCAAGAACCAAAGCCATTGCAGTATCATCGGTATATGGTGCAATCCGTTTTTCAAAATACCATGCAGGAAATTTTGACCAATCAGTATTAGTAAAATCATCAATTGAAAGCATGCCTGCAGGATGGTATGAAAATAATTGTGATTGAGTTGCATGAAACTCTGTAACTCCACCAAGCACATCACCCCATGCAGCAGCAATCATGCAAGTTTCAATTTTTTCTGCCAATAAAGCTTTTTTAGTTTCAAGATCATTTTCATAACAAAAAACACCTAAAGAAAAACCTTGTATAAAAAGAAATAAAAAAAATCGTACACAGAACTTATTTTTTATTTTCATAAATATTTTTATCCTAACATACATATCTTTCTCCTATATTATTCAAATTGAAACAAAAGTCAAGATTTTTTGAATAATCATAAGTAACAGATGCTATCCATTGGGTAAATAAAAAATAAAAAGAAGAAGATAAAAATTATTTTTTCGATACAATAGTATCAATAAAAGTAGTAACCAACATATATCAATTATGAAAAAAAATCTCAAAAAAGGCATTTTAATTTCAGTTGAAGGTATTGATGGCGCAGGCAAAAGTTCACTTGTTTCAAATTTGACAGCCCTTCTTACTTCGTACCAATTTGATGTTATTGCAACAAAAGAACCAGGAGCAACCCCTGTCGGAAAACAGTTGCGTGCAATTTTGCAAACAAACAAAGCACCACTTTGTCCAATTGGCCAATATCTTTTGTTTGCAGCTGATCGCGCAGAACACTTTGCACACATTATTATTCCCGCATTGCAAGAAAAAAAAATCATTATTTCTGATCGCATGAATGATTCATCAATCGCATATCAAGGATATGGAAATGGATTATCACTTGATATGGTCAAATCAATCGATCAATGGACAATGCAAAATATTTCTCCGGATATTGTTTTTTATATTAAAATCAACCTTGAAACAGCCCTTGAACGGATCGAAAGTCGAGGTGAAACAAAAACTTTTTTTGAAAAAAAAGAATTTTTAAAAAAGGTTTTGTTAGGATTTGAAAAAACATTTTTTAACCGCAAAAATATTTGCGTTCTTGATGGAACAAAATCTGAAGAAGCAGTCACACAAGAAGCATACATCTATTTTAAACAGTGGCTTTCATGACCAAACACCATATCTGATAAAATTTCTTATTTTTAAGGGTAATAAGGGCAAAATAATATGGATAGGCAAAAAAAATTTTTGACGCAAAGAAGGTGTTATGATATTACTAATAAAAATCATATCTTTGATTTGCCAAATTAATATATTTAGATAATATGTTACAAAAAGAGACCATAAAAATTTATTATTATGATAATGGCGATAATAAATATAGTATGAAGATAAAAACCAAGGAAAAATAAAATATTTTTGCTCATATAAAAAATTATATATTTTTTTAAGAAAAATATTTTTTTGCTTACCATTATTTTCTTCAAATTTGCTAAATCGCTCATTTTTAAACATTTTTTTTACGGCCCAAAAAGCGGGTAGTGTGACATAAAACAGCACAGCAAAATCGTTGTTAGTTGAGTTTAAAGAAAAAATGTTATCTTTAACAAAAGAAAGTTTACTTTCATGGATCAAAGAATTACTTAATTTTTGCATACTTAAAACACCATTCGTATATCGCTCTAATAAATCAAATAAAAATAATTGATTATTTGCCACAACAACAAAAAATCGAGCTCGTCCTGAATCTGTTTTATATTCATGATTAACTGCAAAATTTTGCACCACTAGTTCCTTTCCATTTTTATCTTTAATTGTTTGGTGATAATAGTGCAAATTATTATTTTTAATTTCTGCAAAATAAAGTCTAAATTCTCCAATCAACAAATATGTACCGCCCCCAATATATTCATGTTTAAGAACATAAAAGAGTGGACAAAAAATATCATTAGTAAGTCGTTTTGAATCTAAAGAAAAAATTTTCATACAACCTTGACTTATTAATGACACAATTTTTTTATCATTACGATTATGAAAACATAATGATTGTAATGAATTAATTTCATCATCATGATAATAAGAAAAAATCTCCCTTTGAGCATGAAATCCAAAAATATTTGATACTGATAAAAAAGTAATGTAATGATCCGTTGCTATTGCAGCATATAGATAAGATCCATCACAATATGCATCCCAGCAACAAAATTCAGCTTCTTTTACAGACCTGAAACAATAACGCTTAATATATGCATAAAAAAAACGATAAAATGATAGAGTGAAACGTCCTTTTATATTATATGCATCATTGTAAACCTCAACAGAAAAAGGAAAATCTTCAAAAGAATCATAATGCAAACACCCGACATCAAAAAGCTCTTTACATTTACCTACTTTCCTTTCATTTAATTTCATAGAATCCAATTAAAATGAACATGTTTGAGGAAAAGCAAAAAATCCATTAAAAAAAGAATACCCATCAAGACGTTGTACTCTATTTATAGAATGCCTGCCAAACAGAAAATAGCTTATTTTTGATTTTATTTTTGGAATTAATAATGGGTAATGAGAAGCATGGCATATAAAAAATAAAAACAAAAGCCAAATCATAATTACTGTTTTAAACCGAAATAAAGATAGTAAAAAATTAGCTTTTATACTATACTTATTATAATTAAAATTATAGCAATATGTAAATAAATAATGAATATTAAAAAACTTCCGCTTACAAACCTTCCACCAGTACAATTATGGATTTTTGATGATCCAATAGACACAACAGAAAAACAGTATCTCAAAATGTTTTTTTGCAATCAAAATAATGCATGTGACACCTGTTATGGATGTAATGCTATCGATCAAAATCAGCATCCTAATGTAATGCACATTATTCCTCCTTATATCCTTGAATCTATTAATCCTATTAAAGAAAAAATTTCTTTTTTACTTGAGTCTGATCAACGCTACTTTTTTATAATTCCATCCGCAGAAAAGTTGCTAGCAGCAACTGCAAATGCACTCTTAAAAATACTGGAAGAACCGCCAAAAGGCTATCATTTTATATTGCAAACAAATCATCAAGAAAAAATCCTGCCAACAATTGCTTCACGATCAGTAATTTTTCATTTCAAATCAAACAACAGTCTTTTCATTGAAAACAAATTTCAGCCGCTTATTGATCATTTTTTAGAGATAAAACCTTTGACAGCAGATCTCTTTTTAGCACTCATTGATTCACTTGAAATAACAGAACAGGAAAGCGCACTCATACTCACTCATCTTTTAAGCAAAGAGCAAACGGAAGTACAAAAAAAAGAAAACCCTAAAGTATCTATTTTCCTAAAGCATCTTTCAATAATAGATTCTACAACAAATATTAAATTTTTGTGGAGAAATCTCTTTCTTGAGACATTTACATTTGAGAAATAATGAAAAAAAGAGTACTATCTTCTAAATCTTTTATTTAAACGGATAAGGAATAATCTATGTACTTTATTTTTTTCGTTCAATCATTGATTCTTGCAATTTCAACTGTTTTTTTTAGTTATATCAAGCTTGTTCCGATTATTGGATCTTTTTTTGCCTCGTTTTCAACCCATACTATTTTATTGCCAGCCACAGGGCTTATTGGAAGCTCTCTTACTACAGGAATATATCTTGCTATAAAATTTATTTTCAACAGTATACTTTTGCACAAAGCACTCTTGTATCAATTATGTAATAATCTTGGTGGCATTGCTGCAAATATTAGTTGGCACAATAATAAGATAATTAATTTATCTATCCTTCTTATCTGTTTTGTGCTATTTGTTTCTCATCCTGTTGGATTTCAAGTGCCACTGTATACACTCTACTGGCTCATTCCAACGTTTCTTATTACAAGCAACCAACAATCACTTTTTTTTCGATCATTTACTGCAACATGGATTTCTCATGCAGTTGGTTCTATCGTGTGGCTTTACGTTCATCACATTCAAATGAAAGAATGGATTTTTTTAACCTTAAATCCCCTTGTAATAAGCGAAAGACTGCTTTTTGCACTTGGAATCATAGTTTGTTATCATGCATTTTTCCTTGCACAATCAACCGTTTTATTTTTGTGCAAAAAATATTTTTCACAAAAATTTAAGGTTGTGGCATGATGCAACACCTTGCATGTATTATGGACGGAAATCGCAGATGGGCAAAAAAACATGGCCAACTTCCCTGGTATGGGCACAAAGAAGGACTTGATGCTGCAATGCGCGTGATAACATTTGCTCAGCAAAAAAAAATTCCGTATGTGTCATTATATCTTTTTGCACTACAAAATTTTAAGCGATCGCCAGACGAAATAGATCATATATTTACCATGTTTACAGATCAATCAACAAATTTTGCTCAAGAATGTGTAAAGCATAATATTTTTGTTCGGTTTATTGGAAACAAATCATTATTCCCTAAAAAATTAGAACCTTTTATTACCTTTATTGAAGAATCAACTTCTCACTGCACGTCACTGACTCTTAATCTTTTATTTTGTTATGGAGGACAAGAAGAGATTGTTTTTGCATGTAAAAAAATAGCTGAAAAAATAAAAACTTTAGAATTAAATCCTGATCAAATTACAGCTTCAGTTTTTGAAGACCATTTATGGACCTCACCAAATCCACCTCCAGATCTTATTATTAGAACAGGTAAAACACAAAGATTGAGTAATTTTTTACTCTATCAAGCGGCATATGCAGAATTATATTTTGCAGATTGCTTCTGGCCAGAAATTGATTATGCTGAATTAGAAAAAGCGTATGTATATTTTCTTACCTGTAAAAGAAATTTTGGAACATGAAACAACAAAAAGTTCTTATGATTGGTCAAGGGGCATTTGCAACTGCAATTAGTAATATGCTAACAAATAATGGTCATAGAGTGATCATGCTCTGCCAAGAAAATGCAATTGCTTGCGAAATCAATGAAAAACAAACAAATCTTACCTATTATAAAGAAACAAATAAACTTACTAACATCATTGGTATAACGATCAAAGAACTTAAAAATCATTCATATGATCTTATCTTTCAAGCAATTCCAATTCTGTTTTTAGAAAAAGTTTTACTTGAATGCAAAACACATATCAACCAAAAAGTTCCTTGGATTTCATTAAGTAAAGGCATTGATCATCAAGGTCTTACAGGATCATTACTCATTAACAAAATTATTAGTCCCGATTATATCTATGTACTCTCAGGTCCCTCTTTTGCAACATATATCAACAAATCTGATTACACAGGAGTAATGCTTGCAGGCACTAATGATCATTGGAAAGAATATATTTCACGAACAATCTCAAATAATTTTTTTAAAGTATATCCAAGCAATGACATGTATGGTCTTGAATTAATTGCGGCTGCGAAAAATATTTTAGCAATTTTTGTAGGACTGCTTGAAACACTTTCATATCATGATAATGCACGAGCACTTTTTTTTAGCCAAAGCATTGAACAATTACATGTAGCAATTACCGCACTTGGAGGAAAAAAAGAAACGATTTTTGGACTTGGAGGAATTGGTGATTTGTTTTTAACCTGCTCTGGTAACGCAAGTAAAAACAAATCATTTGGAAAAACTCTTGGATCCTATTCTACACTCAAAAAAGATTTTTTTGTTGATCAAGAATACATATGCGAAGGTATTCAAACTACAAAAACATTTAAAAATATTTTAAATAAAAATAATTTAAATTTATCAATTTTTGAATCTTTATATTCAATTCTTTATTTGCAAGCTCCAATAAAAGAGACGATAAATATGCTTTTTCAATCATTTTAATTAATAAAAAGAGATGCATAACAATTGTTATGCATCTCTTTTTAAAACACCATAATCAAATTTAAATAATATTGTCTACAGCTGGAATTGTATTAATTGAATCGACTGTTTCAACTTGATTAACAACAGGAGCAACAACAGTTGAAACAACTGAATTTACTACTGAACCACCAACTGGAATTTGATTGGCTATCGGTAGAACAGTATTGATAGCAGTATCTATAGCTCCATCTAACAATCCTTTATCATTTGCTACAACTTCAGAATCAAGTTCACCAGACTTTGTTTCATTTAACAAATCAGGAGATTCAAAACTAATTGTACCATGAATGCTGTTTGCAACTTCTTTAAATTGCGCACACAAATCAGATAAAACCGTAGAAACTGTATTAAAAAACTCTGTTTTTTCTTCTTGTGTTGCTTGGTCACAAGCAATATCAATAATTACTTCAAGAATTTTAATATCTTTAACCGCAATAACTCGGTCATCAGATTCTTGATTAGCATTATCAACAACATCGTCATAAGAAGCCGAATCAACTAATTCAAGATTTGAAATTCCAATATTAATACTGATAGAGTCAGGAACTTTTCCTTCAAAATTTGATATCGCACCTTCAACGGCTTGATATGCAGCTTCTTTTTCTTGTTCAGTAGCCAAAGTCGCATCAAGATAAATAATACACGATCCTTTTTTAATCAAGTCTGCATCAGGAATATGTATTTGTGCAGCCTGTTCAACCGCCTCAAGAGCTGTTAATTCAGGAATTGATGGAACAACATCATTGACAGAATTGTCTGCTCCAAAACAAAATACCGTCATAACAAAAAAAACTGAAAACAACTTTTTCATTGTTTCTCCTTAAATAAGTAATTAAAATATACCATTCTCAAGAACAAAAATTATATATCAATTTTTATATTTTAAAAGAGCTTTAAATCATCTAAATCTTTCTTTAATAAAGACACTGAAGAAAAATTTAACGCAAAAATTCCAACTTTTTTTGCAGATTCAACATTATCAGAATTATCATCAATAAAAAGAATTTGATTAGACATGTAATTATATTTATCTAAGTATGCTTTAAAATAAGAAGGATCTGGCTTTTTTAAAATTGGTTTGCCTAATTGCACAGTAACCGTAAAAAAATTTTTAAAGTATATAAACTCATCTTGATACATCTGCTTAAATTGAGCAAAAACAGTTTCACCTATATTAGAAACAATATCCTGCTGAATACCAAGACTATGAATTTTTTTAACCAACATAAACATCTTTAGATTTGGAACATAATCACACGAAACTTTTTTAATTAAATCAATCATCTGATAATTTTTATCATTTTTACAAACATTAATAAGTTCTTCATTGGTTATTTCTTTTTTATAAATACCAATTTTTCTTAAGATATATTTCATAATAAGAAGATATCCAGAAAAACTCATCTTCCACAATGCTTTAAAAAGCCCAGGAAATGTAATAATAAGATAAAACCAATGCCACATACTTTTCACAAATAAAACACCATGCAGATCCCATGCAATAACATTAATTTTATTTTTTTGGTTCATACTTATAATCCTTTATTTGTTAACAATTGTACATCAACAACAAATCCTTTTTTCACAGGTATTAAATCTCCAAAAAAAGGAATCTGCTTGACGATAGTGCCCAAAGAAAAATTTTCTTCAAAAGTTGTTTTATTTGAGTGCAAAACCATATCATGCTGCATTAAAAAATAGTCTGCATCTTGAAATTTTTGGCCGATCAGTAAAGGCATTATAAAGCGCATTGCATAATTTTTTGCAATATAAACAATTATAAATTGATCTGATAACAAAATATGTGGCTCTGGAAACTGTCCACAACAAAAACCATTTAATCCATAATAATAAACTGACTGAATATGAACAAATAATGAATGTTGCTGCGCCAATTCTAAAATTTCAGATTCCTTTTTTCCTAAAAACGAAGGAGTCTCTTTTAATATTGGTGGTTGCCCAATAGTCAGAAAAACAGTCTGTCCTTTTTTAATATCATTGCATGGTGAAGGATCCTGAGCAACAATGGTTGAAGTAGCGTATTGCTCAGAAACGATACAGCCGCTTTCAGCCAAAACACACTCAAGTGAAGTCACAACCGCAAGCGCATCGCTTAATGAAAGTCCCACCAAATGAGGCATTTTAATAGTAACTGGACGATAAAAATAGCATAGCGTAAAATAACCAAACAAAAAAGCGATAAGAGGCATTAGCAAAAGAAACAATTGATTTTTGATCATACAATAAGTAACTATTCATGAAAACTATGGATGTGCTCATTTATAAAAATTATTGCCATATATCAAAATTCATTTTTATGTTTTGTTTTTTAACCACTCACTCCATACATTCTTTTATTTTAGTTAACAAAATGCATGAATATGGAAACTGGATTTTAACTTCATATCAATTATATACTAAAACAAATAAACTTGTCACGTTTCAAAAAAAATATCACCCAAATTTTACTGCATGCGAACACCTTAACAGTGAAATTTTTTCATACAAACAATTTCAAAAAGCCGCAGACAAAATTTTATTTTATAAAAGATTAAAGCTACTTCAAAAAACATGGGAATCCTGGAGCATCAAACCAACACAAGAATGGGCATGGGAATATGGAATAATTTTATTTAGCCTATACAAAGCAATTTTTGAAAAAAAAATTGTAGAAACAAGTAATAAAAAAACATTTTTTAAATCTTTTTCAATAGAAGCATTTTGGTTGTATATTAATTTTGTTAATAACCAAATTTTATCACTCCCCCTCGAAGCAATTTTACAAACCATTGACCTACTAGCAGAAGCAATTCCAATATTTTTTGACGAATATCAAACAAGTGCAAAAGAAATCAGCCTTAAATGGGTAAAAAAATATATCTGGGCATTAATTATTACAGGCATTCCGCTTTTATTGAAAATAATGATTATATTTAAAAATTATTATGATAATCAAAAAAATAATCCCATAGGCCTTGCTGGACACTCAAATACCCATTTTTTAGAACAAAACATGCCACACCAATACTTAGAAATAAGACCAACATTAAAACCGCAAGCGGACAATAAGCCGGATTCTGTACCCCATATACAGGGTAGTAACCATCTATCTATGCAGCTAACCCGCGCATTATAACAAAAACAGGCATTTTATGCGCTATTTGCCTTGCACCATGAGAGGTTTATCCTTACAAGACATTACTGTCTTGTAACGTGTGCTTTTACCACACATTTTCACCCGTACCTTTTTTTAAAAAAGGTGGTTGTTTTCTGTGATACTATCTGTCAACAATACTTGTTGCCCGTTCTGATCTTATCGAACGGCACATTTCCTGTTTGGTGTCCGGACTTTCCTCTTGCTTTATACAAGCGATTACCTTGTCCACTTGCGTTATATATGCTATTTAAAAAAAATGATTGGATCAATATAATTGTTATTATAATAAAAAAATCTAAAATTGTATAGTTTTTCAATCCAAAAAACCCAAGCTTTTCCATAAATAACCCATAAAAAGTAATAAAAACAAGAATAATAAAAAGATGCAAAGCGAAACTATCACGCAAAAAAAGCACTAACTTTGCAAATAACAATCTCGTGACAATACAAAAAATTAAAAACATAAAGACACTATTATAGAAAATAGACGCTTGAATTAAAGCATAAAAAAAGGCTAAGACTTGAACACTCTCTGGAACTTTAGAATTATTAAAAAATGAAAATAATACAAACCCCATTATCGTAATAATATGAGAATAGCCGAGTAAAAAATAAAGCAACATATCAAACAAAAAAAAGAATGTTGGTAAAAAAATCAAAAAAATCATTGATTTTACCTCTAACAAAAAGGTTATATATGACCGATATTCTATAATACAAACGAAATAAAAAATATCATGCAAAAAAATAAACAGTTTTGTTTTATTATAGCAAGCATTGGACTATATTTTTATTCAATAATAAGCATGGAATCACTTCCGCTTCAAGCATCAATAATTCATAATAGCTTTCCCTCTACACCACCTCAATTGTTTCCCCCAGTCAGTCAAAACTATAAACCCATTCTTGGATTTGACATTAAAGATCTTTCACAGCTTGCACCAATTGCAATTTCAATGTACTGCTATAATGAGTTTCCTCGTTTTACTATGGCATGCTTAAGTTTGATGCTCATATATACACTTACAGCAAAAGAAATATATAAAAAAAATAAAAAAAAGATTATGCGCAAACTCAAAAAGTACTATAAAAAATATATAGATTTTTCATCAAAAATTTCAAATTATTTTAATAAAAAAACTAATTTTGTATCCAAAAAAAAGAATTGCATTGTATCGCATAAAATAAAAATTATATGTAACAAAAGTTCTGTTATTTTTATAATATAAATCTCGCTTACAAAAATTCTTCTATTAACTTTCCATGATTTTTATTTTTATAATGCGATAAAAATAAAAAGCTACGAAAATATAATTTAAAAACATGTATCATATTAATGTAATGCAATAAGTAAATTTTAGGTTAGCAAGGCTTGAAATACAATTTGTTCTTTGTTATAAAGCACAATTGAATGACTATTTATAACACAACGCATATGATCTTTCAAAAAGACCTGATCAAAAGAATGTATTGGATAAACAGATGAAAAAAATTTTAACTGAGAATAATTTTTTTCATGGGTAAAGATATGTGTATCAGGTGACATAACAGAAATAGCATCAACAAATCGAAAAAAATTTTTTTTATAACTTAAAATTATCCATATATCAATGTTAACAGCACCAGATTTTTTTGTGATCGCTGGCATTAAAGTATAAAAAAACCATGACGGATGAGGAATTGATTGTTTCCATGATCGAGAATCAACTATAATTTTTTTATTATTATAAGAAATAAAGTGAAGCAAGCCACGATCAGTTTCAATAATTTGACACACAGGTTTTGTCATAGCAATTATTACTGTTATTCCATAAAACAATAAAATAATTCCAATTAAATAAAAAATTCTGTATATACGAACACGCACACGATTGATGATATATAATGCAATACACGGCAACATACATAAAAAAATTAATGGCGGCATACAAAATCCGATTTGATATTTAAAGGGAGGAGATTTTAAAATCAAAATCCAACAAGTAGTCAGACATTCCAAAAGCCCAACCCAAAAATAACACACAGAACCACAAAAAAGCGCATTTATAAAAATTATCAAACTCATTATTAAAAAAAGAACAAATAATGGTGTAAAAAAAGGGGTACTCATAATACTTAAAACTGGCCATGAAAGTCCCCAATACGTTAAAATTGGAATATAGATGCAGGACAAAAAAAGTTGCATTTCAAGAGTTGTTAAAACAAACCACAAGACATATTCATATTGAGAATAAAAAAAATTTTTTATTTGTTGCTTTTTCAAGATCATAATTTATATAATAATAAAAAAAGAGGTACATATATGAAGTCAAAGAAAAATTGTTCATGCTTGCAAGCTTCACGGAAGCAATACTGGTCAAATCTAATGCAATCAAAAAAAGTTCACAAAATATCTGTTGGAGCAGAAAATATTGAAAAATGTATTACACATGCAAAAGGTGATAACTGGCGACGCAAAGAAACCAAAAAAGCTCCGCACAAAAAATCCTAAAATCATTTATAAAGATTGAATAAATGGGAGTAAAACCTTATTTAAAATTCCATATACATAGGCAAACTCATGAATTTGTATTTGCTGATTTTCCCTTATTAATGGTAAATTTTCACTTTTATCTATTTTATTACTATAATACCACTCATATGCAACTGCATCACTAAAAGTACGTGCTCGCTTTTCTGAAATAATTGCTTTTCGAGGCTCTTTAAAATCATGCATATCAAAATCTTTCATAACTAGATTTTGATTAACAAAATCAGTTGAATCAATCTTTTGTATCACTTCTTTTACCAAATCGACAGTCTTTTGTTTATATTGATTAAAATTTTGCTCTTTTTTCAAAAAGCTTTGATGTAACTGTATATTATAGGGAGACTCTTTAGCTTGTTTTTTTGCAACCTCATAATCACTTTTTAACTTTTTAAGTAAATCGACTTCAGCAGTCAATTTCTCATTGATAAACTCTTTTGTCTTTAAGTACAAATTTTTTAAATCATTAATTTCTTTTGTAGAACGCTTGAAATTAATTTCTGTTACTATTGGGACTGCAGGCTGTTTTATATTTACTTGCAAATCTTGCGATTTTTGAATCTCATTTGTTTGATCTGAAAATTGGTCTGCCTCATGTAAAATCTCGTTTTTTGATTTGATATCTAAGTTTTTTTGATCTTGAGAAATATCAATTGGTTTTTTTTCAGCATCTTTCATTGTTACATTATTATTCAATTGCATATGCTCATTTTCTATAGATTGTTTTACCAACGTTGCACTATGCTCAGCAGGGTTAATCGTTTGATCAACCGAGATTAAACTTTTTTGACGCTCATTATATTGTTCAATTAAATCATAGACAAAAGTAACACCATACTGTTTTAAATAATACAATAAGAAGAGAGAAAACAAACCTAGCCCTGCAATTGATAAATAAAAATGATGTCGATAAAATAATCGAATTTTATTTATCAAATATTTTTTTTTATTATTTAAAAAGTCAGTTGTTCTTTGTAAAAAAGAAGAATTTTTTTTAGTTTTTTTACAATGTGTTCTTGGTACATGAGCAACAGATCCTTCTTGCCTATCTTGATTTATTCTTTCTTTTAATACATCTAAAGAATGTTTTTTTACAGGCAAAACAGCATTAATTAATCCAATAAAAAAAATAGGCAAAAATAGAACTTTCATATTTCTCATATGCACTTACATAAATAAAAACACATTATTATAATAACGTTTTAATGCTTTTTTGCAAATTACCAAGAATTTGGAAGGACTTTTTTTTTGTGTTAGTGTTATCAAAAATAATTTTCTAAAAAGGCTTACAATGAGAAATTCAATCGACTTTTTAACCAAAAAAGCTTATGAATTAAAAAAACTTAGCTTGATTCAAACAGGCGCCGCACAATCAGGACACCCCACAAGCTGTCTTTCTGCCGCAGAAATTTGCGCTGCTTTATTTTTTGAAGTTATGCAATTTAATCCAGATAATTACCACGACCAAAACTCTGATCGATTTATTCTATCAAAAGGGCACGCAGCACCACTTTTATATGCCACATGGTATGAATTAGGGAAAATCTCTTATGAAACACTTGTTTCATATCGCTCATTTGCATCTCCACTTGAAGGCCACCCAACATTTCGATTTGCTTATACAGAGGCAGCAACAGGTTCATTAGGTATTGGTTTGTCAATTGGAGTTGGTCAAGCCTGGATTGGACAAAGAGAAAATCGATCATTTTCTCTTTATGTCCTTTTGGGCGATGGAGAAATGAGTGAAGGTTCAAATTGGGAAGCAATTATGCGTGCTGGAGAACTTAAATTATCACACTTGACTGCGATTATTGATTGCAATCGTCTTTCTCAAAGCGAATCATCTATTTTTGCTCGATCTAATTACAAAACACTGATAGATGGATTTAAAAGCTTTGGATGGGAACTAGAAGAAGTAGATGGCCACAACATGAAAGAACTTATCAACTCACTCACAAAGCCTACAAAAGAAAAGCCAAAAGCTATAATTGCCCATACTCAAAAAGGTCATGGAGTGTCATTTCTTGCAGATAAAGAAGGATATCATGGCAAAGCCCTTACTGGTACAGAACTAGAAAAGGCTCTTGAAGAACTTGAAAGGCATAAAGAATTAATACATAGTGATCAAACCGATTGGAATCCACCCATAAAAACAGTCATTCCTATAAAAAAACCCAATTTACAACGACTTGAATCTAAAACAAAAAAAGAATTAGAATTGTCACTTATATCTCCAATTTCAACAAGAAAGGCTGCAGGAATTAGCCTTACTCTTGCTGGAGATAATGATGAGTCAATTGTTTGCCTTGACGCTGATGTTAAAAATTCAACCTATACTGATATCTTTGAAAAACAGTTTAAAAAAAGATTTTTTCAATGCTTTATTGCTGAGCAAAATATGATTGGAATTGCACTTGGCCTTGAGCGACAAGGCAAAAAGCCTTATGCTGCAACTTTTGCTTCATTTTTAACACGAGCACACGATCAAATAAGAATGGCTGCAATAGGAAACTCAAAAATAAAAATCATTGGTTCGCACGCTGGTATTTCAATAGGAAAAGATGGGCCATCGCAGATGGGACTTGAAGACATCGCCTTATTTGCAAGCCTTGCCAACTCACTCATTATTTACCCATGTGATGGAATAAGTACATTTAAATTATTTTCTATTCTTGAAACATATTCCGATGGGATAGGATACATGCGTACAACACGACAAGAAACTCCTGTATTATATACAAATAATGACACATTTAAGCTTGGTGGATCTTTCACGCTTCGTTGCTCTGACAATGATCAAATATGCATCGTAACAGCTGGAATTACCGTTTTTGAAGCACTCAAAGCATATGAACTCCTGGCTCAAGACAATATTTTTGTAAGTATTGTTGATGCGTATTGCCTAAAACCATTTGATGAAAAAAATATTGTCTTGATGGGCAAAAAAGCAAACGGCCTCATTTTAACCGTAGAAGACCATTACAAAGCAGGCGGAATCGGGCAAATAATTTCAGGATTATGTTCACAAAATCAAATTGCCGTTTACTCTCTTGCTGTTCCATCGATTCCCCGATCAGGTAGTACCAAAGACCTACTTTCATGGGCACAGATTGACGCTAGCGGAATTACTGCGTATGTAAAAAAATTACTTACGCAGTTAAAAAAAGATTCTTAGGAATTTTATGCTTATTTTTAATATGAATAAACAATTTTTTATTTGACCGATTATGATCTTCAATATTCAAGTCATCTAAAAAATCTATAATTGCTGGCAAACTTAATAAAAAACGCCGTGATGAAAATTCTGTATGAGAAACAGCGTGCCCATTCAATTTAACATGTGCCTGAATTAAGTTAGATGATAGAGGAAAATAGCGCTCAGAAAAAGGCAATGTTTCATTAAAATTTTGTGGTGCCATAACTTGAATAAAATCAAAGCTTGAAGCAAGCGAATACACTCGCTTAAAAATAGTATGCGAAACATAATGCATCGTATTATTTTGAACAGGACAAGCCATTAAAACAAGCGTTTCAATTTCAATTCCCGCATGTTCAATTTGTTCAAAAAATGCTAAATTTAAAGCAACGTTGCCGCCATGACTGTGACAAATAAGTTGAATTTTTGGCGATAGGCCATATCGTTCTTGATGCTCTTTGATAAGATTTTTTAAACAATGATAAAGAACCTGTGATGCTTTTAATCGAAAATAGTGACTGAGCTTACCATCCCAACAAAAAACATAAAATGTTTCCAATGGAAATCGAGCCGGAGCTTTTTTATAAAGTAAATGACCAAGCTGATTTAGATAATAATAGGGATTAATATCAATGGAGCGTTTAATCCCTGGCGTTTCGTTAAATTCATGCAAAAAAACACGCTGTGGCAAAAAACGAGTACCATGAATCCACACCGTTATAACTGGATTGCACTGAACCTCTTGAAGATCGTCAGAATCATTCAATAAAGAAGTAATAATAAGATTTCGAATGCGCATCTTTGAGTGAGGAACACAGCCACCAACTAAAATAATAAGTAAAAAACCCAACAAGGATTTTTTTATTTCTATTCGCATTTATCAATCTTTCATATTGATATAACACCTTAGTAAGACATACTAAACAAATTGATATAGAATCAAGGGCATGGACAATTTATACTATAAAAGATACACTTTAATGAGAAATACGTTAAATAAAAGCTAAAAAATGCTCTTCATTTGGATTACTATTTTTTTATTTTTTGTTGTTGCTGAAATGGGTACGCCTCATCTTTTTTTTTGTCTTGGGATTGCACTGGGTTCATTGGTAGCAGCAATTGCTCATATTTATGGACTATCATGTGAAAAGCAAATAATTATTTTTCTTATTGCAACAATGATCAGTTTTTTTCTACTTCAATTGTTTGCTCGCTCATTACAATCGAAAAAATTTTATAAAACAGCACTAGAACAAATGAAAGGTTCCATTACTTGTATGACATCAGGATATGATAAAAATCCTGGAACTATCCATAGTGCTGGCACAACCTGGAATGCTCAATCAATAGATGGAAAACCTATTAAAACAGGAACTAAGGTTAGAATTATTGATATTAAAAACATAACACTGATCGTAGAACCTCTTACGCAAGATGGAGAACAAAATGTATAATACCTATATTACCTATCTTCAATATGCACCCTTATTAATCGTTGCAATTGGAATTATGTTGTTTGCTTTTTCAAATATTGTTATCCTTGTTCAGCAAGCCCAAACAATTATTATTGAACGATTTGGTCGTTTTCAT
This sequence comes from uncultured Pseudomonadota bacterium, assembly GCA_964529835.1. Lineage (GTDB taxonomy): Bacteria > Babelota > Babeliae > Babelales > Vermiphilaceae > CAZGZQ01. The sequence continues at coordinate 116,306 of CAZGZQ010000001.1, read as the reverse complement.
CGAATTTTACAACCCGGAATTCATATTGTAATTCCTTGGATGGATTCTCCGCGAAAATTTAAATGGACCTTTGTAAAAGAAATTGAAAGAAATAAGTATCATCGTTATTCACAAACAGGTTACACCATTGACTTGCGAGAAACGGTGTATGACTTTCCACGTCAAAATGTGATTACAAAAGATAATGTAACAATGGAAATTAATGCCTTAATTTATTATCAAATTATCGATCCTCGTGCTGCTGTTTATGAAGTATATGACCTTGCAGAAGCAATAGAAAAACTTACACAAACAACATTAAGAAATGTTGTTGGATCGATGGATCTTGATGAAACACTTGTTTCACGAGATACCATTAACCACAAATTAAGAATCATTCTTGATGATGCAAGTGATAAATGGGGTGTTAAAGTCAATCGTGTTGAACTTCAAGAGGTCAACCCCCCTGCAGATATCAGACATGCGATGGAAAAGCAAATGAGAGCAGAGCGCGAACGACGCGAAATGATTTTGCGATCAGAAGGACAAAAAAGCTCTGCAATTTTGGAAGCCCAGGGTGAACAAGAATCACAAGTTCTTCGAGCCAAAGGTGAAGCGGATGCAAAAATTTTACGTGCAATTGGTGAAGCAGATGCCCGACTTAAAATGGCAGAAGCTGAAGCACGTGCAATTGAAATGCTTCAAAAAGCATGTCCAAACGGAGACCCAATGCCCTATCTTCTTGGAATTCAATATATTCAGGCGTTACCAAAAATCACTGAAGGCAAAGATAACAAATTAATTGTTGTTCCCTATGAGGCAGGATCTTTAATTGGATCACTGACCACAATCAAAGAAATTTTTACACAGCACACAACAAAATAATCAGAGAACTAATAATGTTATTTAAAATAATATCGTTTCTTTTAATTTTGTTAAATTCCTTGCATATATCTGGTAATCAAAACAGTATTTACGAACAACAGCCATATACAGCAGAACAACATCTTCATGATGTTAAAACTCTTTTGGAATCAATAAAATACAAAGATAATGAGATATACTTTTTTTCATTTGAGAAAAAACGATTAAACAAAAAAATTGATGTTGTTAATCGAGTATTTGAAGAATGGTTCAATCAATTGCCTCATCATTTATTTATAAATAGTACACCTGTATCACTTTATAAAATTATTTATGAAAAAAAATTTTTAAGAATACCTAAAGATAAAAAATTATTTTTTAATTCCAAAATGCTGAATATCATTGAAAAATGTCAAAGTGAAAACGAACGATTAAGACAAGAAGAACTCAAAAAAAAGTTAAACACCATAAAACAAAACTACAAGGAATAATATGCCAGCATTATTTTTAACATTAATTGTTACTTTTTTAACAACATTTCACATCCATTCAAACGCAATGGATGATGCAATACCAAAACCAACTGTTTTACAAACAAATCTTTCAATATCACATCAACCGTATACCCCACACCAACATTTTCAGGATATCAAAGAATTACTCGATTCAATTAAATATCAAAATCCAAAAAACTTCAATGAATTAAGAGACAATCAAACTATCGATTCCTTGATTCTATTTTTAAAAGAAAAACTAGATATGGAAGAATCAAGCTTTATTAGAAATGCAATACCATCTATAGTCATAACAACATTTAAAACTAAATTTGAATTCTCAGAATATACCAAAGTTCAGTTTAAAAATGGAATCAAACCTCTTTTGGAAAAAAGAGAACGTGCTTTAAAAGAAAACAATCATAACTAATCAACTATAAGGAATAACATGCAAAAACTATCGTTAGTAGCATTAATACTTGCAACAACAACTACCTTGCAATTACATTCAGCTGCACCAACATCTGATCTTACAATTCATCCATCGATTCAATCTGATAATCAAGTACACTGTGATTTCAAACCATCACTTTGCCCAAACCGAATTGAATCTGAATATAAAAATAATCTCAAAGATCTTTTTAAAACATTAAAATCAGATAATGTTAACAATCAAGAAAGAAACTCCTTGGTTGATCAAATGATTATATCTTTGGAAAGCAATACACAGGAAGAATCTCCTGATCATTACAAAAATCTTTTTGAAAAAAATGTGTCGCTTTTTTCAAAAGAAGAAATAGACGCTTTTCTTTCTCAATATTTAAACATTGCTAAACAAACAGAACAAAAACATAAACAAGCATTGAATGATTTTACAAATAAAGAAAATTGTTCAATAAACTAATTCAATCATCTTAATGCATATATAATACTGACTGTTCAATATAGTTATATTGGCAGTCAGTTTTTAGTATCTTATCAATTTCTTTTCTTTACTTTTGCATTTAAAAAAAAATACATTGATAATAATTTTGCAAAAAGGAATCTTATGTTTCAAAAAAGTTTAATTTTTGTCCTGTTTATTTCAATCTATTTTTTAAAAGCAAGAGAGGGTTATTGTATTGAACCTTCAGCAAAGCTTGAACCATATAGCGCCCTGATTAATCAAATATTTGATGAAGCTTACAAACATGCAGTTCCAGGAGATTTTTATCTAACAAATATTACTCGAATAATATATTATTTAACACTTGCACTTGCAGAAAAAAGAATTTATATTGAATTAAAAGGTTTTTGGCGCGAACAAGTTTCAAAGTCTGACTATCTTAATCATCTGTATATTTACTACTCCTGGGAAAATCCACGACACGATCCATGCTAAAAATAAATATTGGGAGATGCATAACCTCCCAATATTTTAGATTACTTAATTAACACGCTCAATTGTTTGCTCATCAATAGGGCGTGAATGATAACTCGGATCGTAAGTAAAATAAAGCACAAAAACAGCACTTAACTTTAAAACAATCGATAAGAGTATTAATCCTGCTGCTAACCATACATCATAACGAAACATGCTCTTTCCCTTTTACAAAAATCTTTTTCTAATCAGACAAATTTACTGAATAAAAAAGATCACGAAAAAGAAAGACAACTGTTTTTTAAAACAATTAGTTCCATATTCACGGATATAACAAATGCAAGAGGTCAAAAGGTGGTTGAATTCCATGACCATCTCCTTTAAAAAAATGTGTGAAAATATATTACTTACTGATCAAGTAATACCATAAAAGAAATGAGTCCGCAATTTATTTTTTTAAAAAAAAAGTTTTTTCCAATATGAAACTTATTGTTTAAAATGCATATAATTTTGTTCATATTCATTCAAAATTTCAGTTTCAGAAAAAAACTCTTTTTTATTATTAAATACCTGATATCGCTCATCACCTTTTCCAAGCAAGGCAACAATCGCACCTGGTTTTGCTTGCAAAAGAGCATGAATAATTGCCTCTTTGCGATCAAGAATAACAAAAACAGTCTTCTTTTTTTTTTCATCAATACCGCGTAAAATATCTTGAACTATACATGATGGATCTTCTGATCGAGGATTATCACTCGTCAAAACAATATAGTCTGCATATAACGATGCCACTTGGCCCATCATAGGGCGCCTTCCATGATCACGATCTCCACCAGCTCCAAAAACAACAATCAGTTGAGAAGTCATACCCCGAACCACCGAAAGAAATGCTTGAAATGAAAGAGGATTATATGCTTTATCAACAAAACATGTTACCCCATTTGCAAGATGATACCGTTCACACCGTCCTAACAAACTTTTAAATTCACTAATTGCCGATTTAATAATCTCAACAGGAATATTTAAAAAATAGGCAAGGCCAACAACTGCCATAATATTATAAAAATTATAGTATCCATAAAAATATTGATTTGAAATATTAATTGATATTTCATTAATAGTAATAATACCAGACAATCCAGAATATAAATCATCATTCAGATGATTTCCAAACACAAAAGCCTCATTGTCAAAACAACTAAATGTTTTATACCTGTGTGCAAAAGAAGCAAAAGCAGAGTCATCTTTATTCACAAGAACGATAGATCCAGGTTTTTGATGTTCCAAAATTTTTTTTTTTGCATCTAAATACTCATCCATAGAGTTATAAAACTCTAAATGTTCTCGTGAAAAATTGGTCATTATAATTCCATCAAACTCTATTCCTTCAATTCTATGCAATGTCAAAGCTTGGGCTGCAACTTCTATAACAACATGCGTTACTCCATTTTCAACACATATTTTTAAAAACTGATGAATATAATCAGCCTGTGGTGTCGTCAAAAAGGATGATAACTTTGAATCATCAATACTATTATAGACAGAACTTAAAAAAGCTGTTTTATAACCAGCTTTTTTAAAAATAGCAGCAAGCAAATGGACTGACGTTGTTTTACCTTTTGTTCCAGTTATTCCAAAGATCTTTAATTTTTGCGCTGGATACCCTGCCATTTTGGCCGCCATACGCGCTAATACACAACGCGGATTTGCAACATACTGAATAGAAATCGAATGACTTTTTAACCAATCAAGAAGTTCAAACGGCACCTGGCTGTTTTGGTCAAAAACAATTGTTTTTGCACCCTTATTGACCGCTTGCTTAATAAAATAAAGCCCATGAGATACAGCACCTTGCAAAGCAAAAAAAGTTGATCCTTCTTGAACAAAATCAGTGTGGCTTGTAACAGGATATCCTTGAGGCATCTTAATCATAAAAATTCACCGCAAAGAAAGAGTCTTCCTTATCACACTACCATACCGCCATGAAAAAACTAAAACTGCATATACATTAATTACTAACATGCCAGCCATAATAATATCAGTAATCATCCATACAAATTCAACAGCACCAAGCGAACCAAAACATGCGGCAAGACCATACAAAATAACACAAATATACTGATATCTATTATTAGTTAAAAAAATCCATGCTGCACGAACAACATATCCATATGAAATAATTACACCAAGGCCAAAAAGAAGTGCTAAAAGATTAACAATAAGACCTGCATAAAAACCAAATACTGTTTGATAAGCTGCTATCGTTAACGCAGTACTTGTAAGCCCAGAACTCCATGCTCCGCTCACAACAATGCACAAAGCAACAAGAAAACAAACAACAGAACTTACAAATGTACTCATCATTCCAAGCAAACCACTTTCAAAGGGATTTTTCGATTCAGTTGAACCAAAAAGAATTGCAGCAGTGCCAAGGCCTGATTCGGTTGCAAAAATTGAACGCTGCATACCCAATTGAACAGCTTTTTGCAAAGTCACTCCAACAAGTGCACCCCCAAGAGCATTAAGATCAAACGCAGCACGAATCATCAGAATCAATGAAGGAACTATCATCGAATAATGGTATAAAAGAACACAAAAGGCAGACCCAAAAAAAAGAATCACTTTTACAGGAACTAAATAATCAGAAACAGCAACTATTCTTCGTGCTCCACCACACATAACATATAAAACAAAAGAAAAAAGAGCACCAGCAATAATCATACCTGATAAACCTGTTGTGGCTTGAAGCCCAATAGAAATTGAGTTTGCTTGTATAGCATTTCCCCCAACCAAAGCAAACAGAAAACACAAAACAGTATATATTAATGGCAAAAATGTCCCACCAGGAATGTCTTTTAAATACAGCATTGGCCCACCAAGAACAGAATTTTTATGCTTGATTGCATACAGTGCACTGATATACACCTCAACAAAACGAATGCTCATGGTCAAAAAACCAAAAACAATAATCCAAACCGCAGCACCAGGACCACCGATCGCAAGGGCAGTAGCTGTTCCTGCAATGCTTCCATTGCCCAAATTAGTACTCAGCGTATTAATAAATGCCTGCAAAGGACTCATGTCTTTATAAGATTGCAAAACGTCGGTTTTACACGGAAAAAGAATTAACTTTATTGCCTGTAAAAAGGCTTTAAACTGTAATCCCCCGATTAAAAAGCTTGTTATAATACTTACACATGCAATAAAAACAATCAGTGGCCATCCGTTAACCACAGAAGATATTGATTGTATCAGAGTATTAAGATGATTCATAAAATCCTTTTTAAATAAATGTTTTTTTATTTTACAGGTTCTTGACAAAATTTCTAGTTAAAAATCTTTTTTTATTGCATATATTTTTATGAAAATACTGCTAAAGTATGTTTATGTGAATAAAAAATAAGCCAAGATAATGGATTGTAAAGAAATAATTAAGATATTATGGCACATATTACATGTATTATTATTAAAAACATGTTTATTGTATGAAAGAGTATCTACTAGCATTTATTATGGTGCAAAATATGTCAAACAAAAAATAAACAAACATAATGTCAATCAAAGTAAAATAGATAACTACTGTAAATTTGAAAAGAATATGCCTGTATTACCTTATGAATTGTTACTTGTGCTTTTTCAATTAACAAGTAAATTCAATCTTCCGGTTGAAATTATAAACAATATTGTAATACAATTAAACCATGTTAACTTAAAAAAACATTTGTTTTTTACCTTTTTATGATGATTTTATCAAGATCAGCATGATTTATGAATCACACCCACCTCAGTACCACTATGAAAATAATAAAATTAGATTAAATAACAATTTAGAGGCGCGTTTTTATCCTGCTGAACCATTGCACAGCCAAGACAAAGACAGTATCATAATTTTTAATGAAAAAGATAAAAAAGTAATAACAAGTCTTACTCGTGATCAGTCTTTAAAATCAACTACTGATGAAGAAGATGCCATAATAACAAAAATCTTTAATGGAATGAACAAGGTTATTAAGCATTTTAATGAATATAAAAAGCTTTCATATACAGACTTGATTTTTATTGATAGAGCTTTTAATGCAACTAATTATGAGGAAATTGTACCTATCTTGCAATGGTTACCAACGATTAAATCAAAACAATTAGAAAAAGTCATTTGGTTATTTCTTCTTGAAAAAGCAGGACATTTTTGGAACACCATTACAATTAATGGTCAACAATATTGGGAAAAAGAAAACGATAAATATGTTAATCATTTTTTACCAAAAAAACAAAATACATATGCTCTTATAGAAACAAATCGTATACCAGTTAAACAACATACATTAAATTTAATTCTAGAAACACAAAACGTTTATGCAAGTTTTTCTATATATCACCAAACCCCATTTAAAACAAGAATTATGACTATTTATAATAAAGAGTTATGCCCCGAATTATGCTTTTTTATTACATTCCCTCATAGGAATGCAAACGATCCTTTACATATATATAATAAATACCCTTTTCCTTTTGCATCGGTAACAATAGAAAAAAATTAATATAGAAAGATTTTATTATGATAAAAAACTTAATTTTAACTTTTTTTTATTTGTTAAAATCATTATTGAAGGTAAAAACAATAATATTACTAATAACAACATCATTTCTTGTTCTAAGATATTATACTCACTTTAAATTTAATAAAACTAAACCCGAACTTTTATCTATTGATGTAACAACAAAACCTTTCTTATCACAAGAATCACAAATAGAATTGGAACTTATTTTATTAAAAACTTACAATATTCCCAAAAACATTATAGAAAAAGTACTTTACAAGATTGAATCTCAAACAACACATAAAAATCTTATTTTTTTAAGCTTTTATGAAAAAAATTTTATTAATAAGCAAAGAAAGTATGAAACACAGCAATCTTATTTTGATTATAATAAACAAATAAAAATTGATGATAATTTATTTGCAGTTCTTCATACAGGAAATCCATTTTTAAAAGAAAGTAATGACAAAATTACAATAAGAAACCATACAGGTATAATTACAATTGGAACCAATAAATATCTATTTATTAATAAAATTTACAAAAGAATTATTGAAAAACTTACGTATCTTGATGAATATAATACTTTTCAAGAATGCCAAGCTATCAATAACATTTTTAAAGCAATACGTAATAGTAACAATATAGCAACAATAGAAAAAGCATCTAAAAATCTTTTCATAATTAAATCAGAAAAACTTCGAGCAATGCTTTTGCAACAATTACAAATTAAAGCATACCATTTCTGGTGTAAATTAAAAATAGATCAAAAAACAAAAGAATTTAAAGTTTGTAAAACAGATAAAGTACTACTACACCCTCACTTTTTTATTCATACAATTAATCCAGTATTACATAAAAAACAATATTTTTTATTTTTTAAGCAGCAAGAAAATTTATTCTCTGTGGAAGAATTATTCGATATTGTAACTACCAGGCAACGCTATCACACTTCTTCAAAAAAAATATTGGAAGAAAAAAGTCTTAATTTTTATATTTCTTCAGATTATAATAAACAATATATTACATATCCTAATCAATTTGTTATTATAGAAAAAGATAATCAGCCATTAATCCAATAAAATCATATTAGAGAATTATTATGCGCTTATTAAGTCTTGATATTGGAGATGTTTGGACTGGAGTTGCGATATCAGATCCTCATGGAATTATTGCAACACCATATACCACTATTACAACCGAAAATTTTTTAGAGAAGATTTCTCAAATTATTGCTCAAGAAAAGATTGCAAAAATTATTGTTGGCTACCCACAAACAATGCGAGGGACAAATAGTCAACAAACAGAAAAAATTCTTACACTCAAAGCATTAATAGAAAAAAATCTCAATATAGAATGTATTCTTGTAGATGAACGCTGTACCAGCAAAGAAGCTTTACGTATTAAAAAAGCAAAAACACATCAAGATAAAGAAAAACAACACGCTATTGCTGCAGCACTTATTTTAACAACATATCTTAATTATCACTATACCGAAGAAAAAGAATCTTCTAGGTGAGAATAATTTTAAATTTTGAATAATTTTTTTTCTTCAATTGAAACCTTGACAAAGATTGAGGCAACGATTTAGTGTAACAACTAAAGGCACGATGCATCATTAAGGAGAGGCTTATGCATTGTAAGAAATGTAATGGATTAATGGTACTACAATCATTTTTTGATCATTTTCTTAATTTTGAAGGATGGAAATGTTTAAATTGTGGTAAAATTGTACTAAAAAAAGAAAAAACGTTAGAATATGATGCGTTTAGTATCTTTTACCAACAACAAAAATGCAAAAACAAACCATAAAAATAGAATTTTTTCTCGCATTACAAAGCACCGATACAGAAATTCAACTTGGTATTTTTAATAAAAATTTATGTCTTGCTTCATCGGCTATTGACAAAAAAGAAGCAAGCAAAAAGTTTCTCATTATTCTTGATGAACTTTTAAACGAGGCAAAAATACCTTGTGAATCAATCAGTGCCTGTATTGTAAACCGCGGGCCAAGTCCATTTACTCTTTTAAGGACAGTCATGACGTATGCTCATGGTCTTCAAGCAGCTTTAAAAATTCCAGTAGCAGGAATCGAAGGTTTTTATGCCCTTGCAGCTGAACATGAAAAAGCACAATATGACACTCTTATTTTACAAAATGCATTTAGTAATCAATTATATTATTACTATGTAAAAAACAAAACTAAAGAAATTAAAAGCGGATGCATACATTATGCTCAACTGAAAGAAGCTTTAAATCTACCTCCAAAAAACCAAATAATCCTGCTTGGTAATGGATATGAACAATATCAAAGCCAACTATCTTACTTAAAAACAGGTATTATTATAAATAATCCTACCTTTCATTTCCCTTCAATTAACTTTTTAGGATGTTGGGGATATAAACAAATTATTAACGGCTCAATTGAATTAAGTAATCAAACAATCATGCCACTCTATCTAAAAAATCCTGATTTTTTTTCTAAATAATACCGATCAAAATTAAAATTTTTTAACGTAATTATAAGATTGTTTTTCGCAGTCCATATAATAGTATTTTTTTACTTATAATATTTTTTTGCAAATCAGCGCCTAATTCAATAAGAAGTGGAATAAAACTTTTGTTTTTTTTATGATAAATAACATCCAATAAAAGATCCGTTGCATTTTTTGGGTCAATTGCAACATGGTGCTGCAATAATAACTTACAAGCGTGCGTATCATTTAGCAAAACAGCATACTGATAAGCTTGAAATCCAAATTTAATCACATGCTCGGATTCATAATTATGGGATAACCATTGCAAGATGAGAGGCAATAGCGAACTTGCATAGGTAACAACAAGCCCTAAAAATGGTTTTTGACACTGAAATTTTTTCAAATCAAACTCATTTAAAAGTGCATTCTGACAATCTTTTCTAACCGACATCATAAGAATTTTCAAAAATGCCTTTATTCGTTCTTCATGAGATGACTTAATAACTGAATCATATAATAACAGTGTAACAAGTTGCACTTTTTTTACAAAATGAAAACGATCTACTAACTGAGCGATTTTATCATAATCACCTAAATGGATAAGTTCTATAAAATAATTTTTTAAATCAGCAGAAACACTGTATTTAGGATTTATCTTAAAAGAAATAGATGATTCTTTATTGCTGTGAATCATCACAAGACTCAAAATCAATAAAACAATAATAATCACAAGAGGTAACACCGAACCACCTTGATGCCTCATTGCACTACACAACCTTACTATAAATCTTCAGTCATGAGTTTAAAAAGTTTTATATAATAAAAGCAATTAATTTATTACAAAAAATCATTTTTTTATAATAAAAGATACCCTTAGTAGCGCAATCGCAACACATGTTGCAATAGATGCTTGCAAAACAAGAGCTCCCAAAGAAACAGCAGGAATATTATATTTTTCAAAGGAACGATATTCTTCTTGTGTAAAATCCTGCTCCGGTCCGATAAATAACCCAATTGATTGTAATTTTTGCTCTGTGAGTAAAATTTTTTGAAAGTCAGAGAACAAAACACCATTTTGAGAACAAACAAATACTCGGTTTAAGGATAAATTATCCAAAGCCTCATGTAATCCTATTGGCTCACAAATGCGCGGTATAACATACTGCTTTGCCTGTTCACAAGCACTTATCATAATGCGATCCAAACGCTCATCTTTTACAATAGTACGTGCAGATTTTTCTGTTCTAATAAGTTGAATCTCAGAAACGCCAACTTGTCCTGCAAATGAAACCGCATCTTCCAAATGAATTCGTTTTAATAAAGGTAAATAAAGCCTAATAAAAGGCATAATAATCTGATTTTTTTCATAGCGCAAGATCGAAACAAAAATTTCTTTTTTAGTGATTCGTAAAACAGAACAAAGCACATTACACTCTTTATCAAATAAGATACATTGATCATCTATTTGCATACGTAAAATAACACTTATACGATGAATAATTTCAAAATCGGTCAAAACATACTGCTGATCACCAAAAAAAATTTCTTTAGATAATTGCTTATAAAATAACGCAAAACAATGATTACTTAAAATGACGTTGCTCACGTAGTGTTTTCCAATAGTTTCGCATTTTAATATAAAATGATTGATAATATGATTTTAAAAGAGAATAATATGAATCCCTTTTATCTTTTAAATCTATATAAAAAATAAAACAACGAAGCAAAAAATAGTTATATTGATCTAAAAACCACTGTTTTAATTTATCAATCTGCGATTGATTTTTTTCATTTTGCAGAGCATCGGCTTCTTGAAAAGAAAAAAAATCAGAATTATCTGAATTTGCTATTTCAAAATCAAAAAGCTCATTTTCATAATCAGATGTATAAGTATCAGAATCACTAATCTTTTTTTCTAAACATACAATGTTTACTGAAAAAATGAGAGCACCGCACAATACGAATGCTTTTAATTTCATAAAATCCTTTTTATCGCAATAGTTTGCTTTTATTACTTACAATAAAGTACCCTTTTCTTAAGTATACTAAATTTTTATACAAAAGGAAATTAATAATGCAAAAATATCAGCCCATAGCACTCATTATTCTTGATGGATTCGGATATTCATCAGACAAAGAGGGAAATGCCCTAATCCCAGAAAACACCCCATTTATAGAACATTTATTCAAAAATTACCCCTCAAAACACATTCATGCATCCGGGCAGGCAGTTGGACTGCCTGACATGATACCAGGAAACTCTCAAGCGGGCCATTTGGCTATCGGCACAGGTCAGCTCATTTTGCAATCACTTACAATAATAAATAGTATGATTGAAAATAAAACATTTGAAAATAACCAATTATTAATCAATAAACTTTTAGAAACAAAACAAAAAAAAAAATCCGTTCACATAATGGGATTAGCCTCAAATGGTGATGTTCACGGATCAATAACACATCTACTTGCATATATAAAAAAAGCACAAGAGATAAATATTGATCGCATTATTATTCATGCATTTTTAGATGGAAGAGATACACTCCAAAAAGAAGCAGCAACTTTTTTACAACACATTGAAACCATTAAAACAGATCAAACAATTATTGGCTCAATTCATGGGCGCTTTTATGCCATGGATCGAGATAAAAATGAAGAACGGACTGCACAAAGCTATGCTATTTTAACAAAACAAGAAAATCCTTTATTTGTATCATGGCAAAAAGCCCTCGAGCACTACTATTCACAAAATTGTACTGATGAATATATTCCACCAACCCCTCTTGCAACACATATCACAATACAACCCGGAGATCTTATTATTCACACCAATATTAGACCAGAACGTTCAATACAATTACTTGAACTTTTATCAACACAACTAAAAGAAAATTCAATCGTCACAAGCATTGAATATGAAAATCCAATTATTACAACGCCAATAATTAAAAATCAAATTATTACAGAATGCCTAAAAAAAACTCTTCATGACAAATATAAGCTACGTATAACTGCAATAGCAGAAACAGAAAAATGGGCCCATGTTACCTATTTTTTTGATGGCTATTGCAAAAATCGTAACCTTTCTCATGAAACTCGAATTCATATCCCTTCGGTTAAAACAAAATCGTATGCAAACAATCCAGAAATGTCTGCATCAATGATCACCAAAGCTATCATTGCTCAAATAAAATCACAAAAAACAGATTTTTGCCTTGCCAATTACGCCAACACTGATATGGTTGGTCATACAGGAAATTTTGATGCAACAGTGACTGCAACAAAAATAATTGATCACGAAATAACTATCTTATATAAATTAATTGTACAAACAATGAAAGGTACAATGATTATAACAGGAGATCATGGAAATGCAGAGCAAATGCTTGACCCGATTCAAAAAATTCCAAGCGGCAAGCATACAACAAATCCTGTTCCATTTATCGTTGCAAGCAATAACAAGTGCCCTTCAATTGAAAACATAAAAACGTTAACAGATATTGCACAGTACATAGAATTATTGGTTAATGTTATTAAATGATGAATCTAAAATAAGTCAGACGTGACCAATAAAACAAAATACCAGATATTGATAAGAAAATTCCCATAAAAAAATATTTTTTATAAGATGTTACCTTATTCAAAAAATTTAAAATTTTTATCTTTTTTTCAAATATTACGTCTTTAAATGACTGCGCAGAAGCTTGATAATTAAATTTCAATGATAAAGCATTATATCTTCTTATAAATGCTTGTATTCTAACAACATTATTAATATGGTTAAAAAATTCCTTTGTCATACAGGAATAAAAAGCTTTTTTTGTAATATTTTTATCACGCTTTTTTAAAATCAAATCTTTATTTGAATTGAAAATAACTCTTAAACAATCAAAAAGTAGATTAGGGTTAAAAATATTATTTTTTTTTGCATCTTTTACCACATAATCAAGCAATAGAAAAATCCTATTTGAAGCACAATCTTTAAACTTTGAAACTAACTCATCAGAAATAATTAAAGCTGTATCTGGGTAGGTATCGTGCAACCATTCTTCAATCTCAAAAAGCAAATCTTGCGCAAATAGACAAGACCATCGATAGTCTGATAAAGTTGCCAAGTAAATGACATGCGTATAATAAAACCATACAATTTTTTGATCATCATTCAACTCTTTCAAAACAGCTTTGTTATACCATTTAAAATATAACCTCAGATCTCGTTTAACATCTAATTTTAAATAATAATCAATAAAATCTAAAAACAGCTCTTTTAAAGAATATTTTTTCTCAGTACACACTAATCGCTCAATATCTTTTATTAAGTTTGAATCTTGTTTTAACAACCTATAGTGCAATAATCGTAATGAGTAATAGCAAAAACCCTCAAAATCATGAATATCAAAACCAGAATTAGATCCAAATGGAGTAGAGATCTTTACAAAATTAGACACTTTTTCCCTTAAATCATATCGATTACCTTCTATGGTTTTATAATAAGAAATTAGGTAATGACAAAAAATAACAAAAATATATGGACAATCAGTCAATACCTTTTTTTTATAAGATGGATCAAGAAAAGATGTATAATATACACCCTTTGGCCGCAATAAAGTAGAAGAATTATGATTAATATAGTATTCTTCTTGTTCAAACAAGACTTTAAAAAAATTAGAATGCGAAAAAAATTTTAATGCACAAGAAACAAAAGTCTTTTGATTAGCTTTATAAAAAAAATTGTTGGTTTGCGCCAAATTCAATAATAAAGAAACTTCATAGAAAAAATCAGGTAAAATAATTCTTTCTTGAAACCAAATGTCTAATTTATCTTCATACTTAATATGAGAAATAGCGTGATAAAAACTTTTATTAATAAAAAAAAGATTATTAAATGCTTGAGAATGACTATAACTCCCTAAAAAAAGACCTTTTTCTAAAAAATAATAATAGGCACTAAACATCCTGATTGAGTGATCTAAAGCAGCATTTTTGATATCATGCTTTAAAAGGTCTAATGCGATAATTTTAATAATATCGGCTGGTAAATTATTGTTAAAATTTTTAATAGATGAGCGCAAAAAAAGAGGTAATAAAAAGCACATAAGAATAATGCTATTAATTATTCTTATGTGCTTTTTAAATCTTTGTTTATGTACAGTATATAGTTTAATTAAAACTATACTCATAATAGACATGACCTTTATCACCTTGATCACGAGATGTTTCAACAAAGCCTACACCAGAATAAATTTTTTGCGCAGTGAAATTAGTATTTCGAGTCAAAATTTTGACTTTCCAAGCACCCATTTTTTCAAATTCCTGCAATGCATGTTTAACCAACATTTTTCCATATCCTTTGCCACGAAAATCAGGCTCAGTAGCTAAAAACAAGATTCTTCCAATTCCAGGTTGTTCAAAATAACAGGCTGTAAAACCAACAAATTTATTATCTTGGCGAGCAACCCACACATGTAAAATATCCTTGTACTCAAGACCTTTATATGGCGCCATATATTTAAGCATGAAAACAGGATCATAATCAGAAACGGTAAGCCAAAAACGCTCTTTTTCAAATAAATTAACAATAGCATCATGGTCTCTCTCTTTTTGATAGACAAAAATTGGTCCTTGATTAACAATCACAGACTCATAAAAATAGCCTCGATATACGCCAATTGCACAAAGAGCAACAACTGCAGAGCACAAAATGCCCATTTTTATTAGATTCATAAATCTTTTATTCATCAGAAATAACCTCCGTATATTCTATTGATCGCAACAAAAGCCCACATGCGGGAGCTGTTGGAAATTGTAAATGACCTGTTCCTGTAATAAGCAGCTGTTGCAACAATTCAAGAGGCACATCAGGATGCGTTCCCACAAAAATTACAGCGCCAACTATTTTTCGAATCATATGTCTTAAAAAAGATTTCCCTTTAACTTCAATAGACCAAGCCCCATATCGCCTATTATAATAAAGATTAACACTCTTTATTTCTCGTATTGTATCAACTCTATCATCTTGCGCATGCTTAAATCTCTTAAAATCATGCATTCCTACAAAAAATTCAAGCGCCATTTTAACCCTTGCCCAATCAATTGCAGGTTTGACATGCCATCCATACGATGCCACAAATGGAGTCGGCTTTGAACAAAAAATTCTATATATATAACACTTTTGAAAAACATTATACCACGGGTGAAAAAAATTTTTAGCTTTTTTTAATGATTGAATCACAATAGAAGCAGGAAGATTGTCATTCCACACCTTAAGCAAACGATCAACCGGCAAATCAAACTCTGTTTTGCACAAAACAACTTGACCAAGAGCATGAACCCCTACATCAGTTCGTGATGCAGCGATCAATTTTACAGGCTTTTTAAAAGTATCATAAAAAGAATTTTGCAAAACCTCTTGAACTGAATTACCACGATGTTGCGTTTGCCATCCGCCAAATAAAGATCCGTCATATGCAAGCACAAGAACATATTTGTTCATATAAAGCAATCAACCATTACTATTTTTTTGCAACCAAATACGTCAAAGCAATAGACGGTATAAAAACATAATACGGGACCCCAAAGGTCACGCCCCCAGAAGAAGAATCAATTTTAATGTCTGGGTACGGAAGAATTAAAGCTTTAATCCATTTCTCAATTTTATCACTATTTTTTCCGAAAAAAGCAATTAATCCTATACCTAGTGTTGCGCTTAATAAATAGAGAGAAAATTCTTTATCAATCCTAATCATATAAGGCGCTGTATAACCATCACGCATAGCATTCTTCCTTAATTCATAGAGATCAAGATTTGAACAATGTTTTTTTATATAATCAATATGAATATAACTACTCAAATCATCGTTAGAAGAATAGAGTGAAAAACAGATAAAAATTTTTATCCATAAAAATCTAAGATTCATTACATTATACTATTTATTATTATTATTATTTACAAAATTTACCAAAGCAGAAGAAAATCCATATAATAATAAGTTGGACGCAACATAACATGTTGCGTCCAACTTATTATCTAAAATCATTTTTTTAGTCTTTTTTATCCCTAAAAACCCTAATAGCATTAATCCTTGTCCACCAAACAAACTGGCTGAAATAGGTAAAAAAACTTCATAGGCCTTGAATTCAGCATGCATTAATGAGATAATCATACAACACATTAACAATATTTTTTTCATCATATTTATCAGTACCTCACATAACAAACTAAAGTAATGGCATAATAACCCCATTGCTAATAAATTTTTAGCGCCAATCTCCACATTCAAAAATGTATATTTTTATCGTAAAGCTGCACGCAAAATTTTCTTGCGCAATCGAATTGATTGAGGAGTAATTTCAATAAGCTCATCTGGACGAATCCATTCCATGCAAGCTTCAAGCTCCATTACCCGTGGAGGCTCAAGCTTGACAGAATCATCTGTTCCTGATGCCCGCATATTAGTTAATTTTTTTTCTTTACATGGATTGACATCCAAATCATTGTCACGGCTATGTTCACCAATAATTTGACCTTCATAAACCATATCACCAGGTTTTACAAACAAAATACCACGTGCTTGCAATGAATCAAGAGCATAGGCAGTCACACGACCATTTTCCATAGAAACCAAAGATCCCTTGATTCTTGTTGGAATATCCCCTTTATACGGTTCATATCCGGCAAAACTAAAGTTAATAATTCCTGTTCCGCGCGTTTCTGTCAAAAATTGACTTCTAAAACCAAGCAACCCACGAGAAGGAACACGATACTCCAAACGAACGCGTCCACCATCAAGTGCTTCCATTGTTTTCATGTCAGCTTTTCTTTGACCAAGGTTTACCATCACAGCACCTTGATATTCCTCAGGAACATCAATCAAAAGCTGCTCAATCGGCTCACATTTTACACCATCAATTGTTTTATAAATAACTTCAGGAGCCGATACTTGAACCTCAAATCCTTCTCGACGCATTGTTTCAATCAAAATTCCCAAATGCAATTGTCCACGACCAGACACTTTAAATGATTCTGCAGACTGAGTCGGCTCAACACGCAAAGCAACATTAACACGCAACTCTTGCTCAAGCCGTTCTTTGATTTGACGCGAAGTAACAAATTTTCCTTCTTTTCCAGCAAATGGAGAATTATTAACCGAAAAATACATACTCAAAGTTGGCTCATCAATCTTAACATACGCATATGGCTTTATTAAATCAGGAAAACAAATCGTTGACCCTATTAATGGCGGTTCTGCAAACCCTGTTAATGCAACAATATCACCAAATGCCACTGATGGCACTTCCTGTTTTGCAAGACCCAAATACGTAAAAATCTTAGTAATTTTTGTTGGCTTGCTAACCTGATCATCTTTTGCAATAACAACCTGTTGCCCAACAGATAAAGCACCACTAAAAACTCGCCCAATTGCAATCGATCCCAAAAAGTCTGAATAATCAAGCGAAGTTACAAGAACCTGAAGTCCGTCTTCATTTTTTGCCACAGGAGCTGGAATATGTTCAATAATTGCTTTAAACAAAGGTTCCATATCACCAGAACGAGCTGATGAATCATATCCAACAAAACCCATACGACCAGAGCCATATAATATCGGAAATTCAAGCTGACTCGAATCAGTTGCCAAATCCAAAAATAGATCATGAACAGCATTTTCTGTTGCTGCCAAATCAGCATCTTTTCTGTCAATTTTATTGATCAGCACAATAGGTTTTAATTTTAATTCAAGAGCTTTTTGCAACACAAACCGCGTTCCTGGTAACACACCTTCTGCCGCATCAACCAACAATAAAAATCCTTCAACAAGCTGCAACGTTCGCTCAACCTCTCCACCAAAGTCACTGTGACCAGGAGTATCAACAATATTGATCATATAATCCTGATAATGAACTCCGGTATGCTTTGCAAGAATGGTAATTCCACGCTCTTTTTCTAACGTGTTACTGTCCATAACACGCTCACCTTGAGCAATATCCATTGTACCAGATTGACGCAATAACTGATCAACCAATGTCGTTTTGCCATGATCAACGTGAGCGATAATAGCAATATTTCGTAATTGATGCCGAGAATTTTTTTCAGAAGTGATCATGCAAAAAAAACTTTCTTTTATAAATTTTTTATTAAAATATCTTTTAAATCGAATGATTATATTATATCATATAAAAAATAAATATATACTGAAAAATTTTAAAAACTATGACTTAAAAAAAATCATTATTTATTAACCCAAAATAGAATTTTATAATATATATGCTCATAAATTTCTTAATATATCATATTGAAAAAAATGGGTTTTGACCCACAATCAAAACCCATTAAATTTTTTATTCTTATAATAAAATTTATTTTAACTATTGTTTTCTTTACTAAAAAATTTCTTTTTCGCATTCAAACAAGCAGTAACCACTCCATATACAGCAAATAACCCAACAAAAAGCATTCCAGCTCTCTGAAATTTCGTTCCCCCTTTAATAACGAATTGCACAGTGTTCAAAAGATTAGGAGTTTTAAGCGTTTCTTGTAAGTCTTTTATTATATCACGCATGTGACAAATATCATGAATCAAATCGTTAAAATGTTCCGGCCTCAGCCCATTTTGATCATCAACAAAGGGCCTCAGAAACTCAGCCCCTGCGGCCGTTAAATCTCCCGATTCACTAACATAATCTAAATATTTACCGGTAGATTGATAGCCAATTGTTTGACAGATGGAGGTACACAAAGTTTGGAATTCATCAGGAACCACTACCTGTGAGGAAAACAAATATGCATTTGCAAATAATAATAAAAACAGAGATTTTTTCATCAGTTTTCTTATTTTAAAATAAAACAATTTTATATACTTTTTTTGCTTCATTTCAAAACATTCCCTCTTTCAATTTTTAATATTGAGCAGAATAAGGAAGCAGTGCAACCGTCCGAGCCTTTCTGATCTGCGATGAAAGCACGCGTTGATGCTTGCAACAAACACCAGAAATACGTGATGGCAAAATCTTGCCTCGTTCAGTCAAAAAAGTTTTTAAAAAAACAGAATTTTTATAATCGATCCATGCTAACTGATCACCATTATTGCAAAAACGACAAGATTTCGGAGCACCTGAAGCACTTTTACGATTACGTTTTTTGTGCAACCGTGCACTAATTTTTAATTTAACTTTTTTAGTCATTTGTATATCCTTTTGGTAGAATTACTCTGCTTGACCTGCATAATCAAAATCAGAATCTGCAGATTCTAAAAACTCTTTTCGCTCAGAACGATCTTTTGCAAAAGCTTCCTGAACGGGAGCCTCTTCAAGAGATCGAGGACGTTGATATTCAAGCGATGTGTGTTCATCAATAACTGAAATTAAATGCCGCATTACAAGCGCATCAAATCGAATCACAAAAAGAGAACGTATCTCTTGCATCAATACTTGATCTGGTTTTGATTGAAACCGAGCAAGATAATACACACCATATTCATTCTTATTAACAGGATAATAAAGTTTATATTTACCCCATCGTTCAAATGACAACAAAACCGCCTGCCCTGCAGTCAGCACACCAGTCAACTGCTTTTCAAGATTTCGCTCTTCATCTTGAGTAATTTCTGGTGCTGCTAAAATAAGCACCTCATAACGAATAGATTTTTCCATGAAACTCCTTATCAAATGGAAATGTTTTTTGAAAAAACATTATAAAGATACACTTTATTTGTTTAAAGGACTCCCTTTACATCTGTAAAAAGAATACCAAAAAAAATTACTTTTACAACAAATAAACCAGAAAAAAAGAGCTCAACCAGCAACCCACTGTTCAAATAAGTCAACAATCTGTTCTGCTTTTGCTTGGCTACTGCCTTGCAAAAAGCCTTTTTGCACACCACACCCTATCTCGTGTTCCTGTTTTAAGAAAGCAGCAAACAAAGGCAATCTTGATATATTTTGAGCATCTGCAGCACAGACAAATCGTATGACTGTCTGATCAGGTGCAATAATCAAACAAACCCCCCTGATTGTTTCACTTATTAATTGGCCAATTTCTGGCAAACTGTCAACAAACAATGATTCAACGACTAAAACTACCGTCTGAGTTGTCCCAATAATTTTAGCCTTTGATACCCATTGGTCAATCATACTATGAATATACTGTTTTTTGATTTTTGATAATTGTTCAATACTTTGTTTCTGCTCAAACCGTTGTTTTTCAACTGTATCAAGTAACTGTTCAGGTTTTTTCTTAAAAAATAAAGATAAAGACTTGATCTGGGCTGATACATTTTGACAAAAAGAAAGTGCTTTAAAACCAGTCACTGCAACAATTCGTTTAAGCCCTGCAGCAGGAGATGTCAACTCAAGAATTTTAAAAAAACCAATTTGACCAGTATTTGAAACATGCGTCCCCCCACATAATTCCTTTGAAAATTCATCAACAGTCACCATACGAACAGAGTCAGGCTTATATTTATCACCAAAAAAAGCAAGAGCGCCCCGCTTTGTTGCCTCTTCAAGGGACATATAGTCAGCCTCAACGGAAATACAATCCATAATTTTTGTATTTACACACAACTCAATTTCTTGCAAATCAGAACTGCTCATGTTTCCAGAAAAAGTAAAATCAAAACGCAAGTAATCAGGATGAACTAATGAGCCGGATTGCTTAATACAAGCACCATAGCGCTCAATCAAAGCTGCTTGCAAAAGATGTGTTGCGGTATGATTTTTCATCGCATCACGACGCCATATTAGATCAACTTTTTGTAAAATAAGATCTCCAACTTTAAAATCAGATAGCGCCACAATTTTGAGTGCAATTGCAGTCTTGCCAACATATCGAGCCTCATTTACCAATACTTCTTGATTATTAATGACAACAGTTCCATGATCAGGAACTTGTCCTCCACCAACAATAAAGAATGGTGACTTTTTGGGTATAACATACACTTCTTGTCCCACAACAGCTGAACTGACAGATCGATTATTAACAATTAAAGCAATAATTTCAGATTCTGTTTGTAATGTTTCATATCCAGTGAACTCAGTAGCAATTGGATCATCAAATTCAAAGGTTGCCAATCCATCAACAACTTTCTTGCCCGATTGGTCTTTTTGCAAAGCCATCTGCTTTTCAAAACCAGTCATATCAACAGAAAAACCCTTATGCCGAGCCTGTGCTGTAATTAATTCAACAGGAAACCCAAACGTGTCATACAACTTAAAAACTTGTTCACCTGGAAGCATGCGCTCTTTTTGATATGTGCAAAAAAGCTCATTTAATAAAACAGTCCCGCGCATTAAATTAATGCTAAACTTTTCTGTTTCTTGCAAAAGCACTTGATAAATGGAAGATTCTTGTGTTTTTAGTTCAGGATAGACATTTGAAAATAATATAATAACTTCTGAAACTAACTCTTGAAAAAATAACTCTTTTTTCAATTTTTGCCCAAATAATGCAGCGCGACGAATAATTTTTCTTAAAACATATCCTCGCCCCTCATTTGATGGAACAAGCCCTTGAGCAATCAAAAATACTGATGAACGAATATGATCTGCCAACACATGAAATGCAGCTTTTATTTCATCATTCTCATCTGAATATCGTCTTTGTGTAATTGCCTCAATGCGCGCAATGATCGGCATAAAAAGATCCGTGTGAAAAACAGAATCAACATTTTGAACAACAAGTGCAAGCCGTTCAAGACCCATGCCTGTATCAACTCCGGTTTGTTTTAATGGCTTTAATGAACCATCAATTGCTCGATCATATTGCATAAAAACAAGATTCCAAATTTCTAAAAATCGATCAGAGTCACTGGCAGGAGTATCATCTTTTAAACCGTATTGAATACCACGATCAATAAAAATTTCAGAACAGGGTCCACATGGCCCCGTATCACCCATTTGCCAAAAATTTGTTTCTGCGCCCAAACGATGAATACGCTCAACAGGAAGACCTATTTCTTTGTGCCATATATCAAATGCTTGATCATCTGTCTCAAAAACAGTCGCATGAAGCTTTTCAACTGGTAACCCAATTTCATGAACTAAAAAATTCCATGCATAAACGATAGCTTCTTTTTTAAAATAATCTCCAAATGAAAAATTTCCCATCATTTCAAAAAAGGTCAAATGTCGCTTTGTAAAACCAACATTATCAAGATCATTATGCTTTCCTCCTGCCCGAATACATTTTTGAATCGAAACAGCCCGTTTGTAATCCCGCGTTTCAATACCCAAAAAAAGATCTTTAAACTGGTTCATACCAGCATTAGTAAAAAGCAATGTTGGATCTTGTGCAGGAATCACGGGTGAACTTTGAATGGAAACATGATGATTTTTTTTAAAAAAAGCAAAAAAACGTGAACGAAGCTCAAAAGAATTCATAGGTCAAACTCACGATTATGTTTGAAAAGATATTATTTTTCGATTGTACCCAGAACAATAAAAATTGCAATTTAAAGGTTTAAAATTAGTTGCAAATAAAAGAACAAACTCATACACTTACACAATAGTATAAATACAATTGCAAAGTTACATGAAACAATCATTATTTATTATTTTTGGAGTATCTGGTGATCTTGCAAAAAGAAAACTAATTCCTGCACTTTATCAACTGTATACTCAAAATCATATATCAAAATGCTTCTTTCTTGGAATATCACATCAAACAATTGATATATCAGATATACTCTCACGAGTTGTTCCTTTTATTGAGGATTTTGATCAAAACTCATGGAATACCTTTATTGCTTTATGGCATTTTCAAACAGCTTCGATTAATTCGCTTGATGATATGAAATCTATTGCAAAAACAGCATCTATTATCGAACAAAATCATGCTCTTTTAGGATCACGGCTTATCTATGCAGCAGTACCTTCAAGTCTTTTTGAACCCCTTGTGATTAATAGCTCACAAACAGAATTGATGCAAAAAAAAGAATCTACTGATAAAATACGCCATATTATGATTTTTGAAAAACCATTTGGTCATGATTATCATTCTGCACACCACATTAATCAAACAATCAAAAAATATTATAACGAAACACAAATCTATCGTATTGATCATTATTTAACTAAAGAAATTGTAAGCAATATTGCATTAATTCGTTTTACTAATCTTTTTTTCCAACCGCTTTGGAATAACTCATATATTGAACAAGTTCACATTATTTTACATGAACCACTAACAATTTCTGATCGAGGTTTGTATTATGATCAATTTGGCGCATTAAAAGATGTCGTACAAAATCATATGCTTCAACTTCTTGCACTTGTTGCAATGGAAAGCCCTTCTCAATTAACACATCATGATATTGCACAAGAACGAGCAAAAATATTAAAAAAAATTCGCCTTATAGATGGCTTTCTAGGCCAATATGACGGATATTTACAAGAAGCAGATGTTAAACCCTATTCAACAACAGAAACATTTGCTATTTTGAATTTTAATATTGATCATCCAAAATGGCAGAATGTTCCCTTTATTCTTTCAACCGGCAAAGCGCTCAACGAAAAAAATGTTGGTATTTATATTAAATTTAAAGCCGTTGACTGTTTGTTGACAAAAGGATGCCCAACAGATTCAAATTGGTTAACCATTAAACTTTCTCCAGAACGCCGCTTTTATCTGACATTAAACGTTAAAAAAGCAGGTGTTGCTGACGAAGTAATTCAAAATGTTATGGAAATTGCTTCAGTTGTAAAAGGAGATACTATTTTTGGCAAAGTAAGTTATGAACCGTATGAAAACTTATTACGAGGCTTAATTAATAATCAAGAAGTATTATCTATTAGCTGGCAAGAAATTGAAATTGCCTGGAATATTATTGATGAAATTCAGAAAAAAAATCTTCCGCTCTATTCTTATAAAAAAAATAGTCATGGGCCCGATGAATTAAAGGCCTTTTATAATCGTTTTAATATTGCGCATATACCAAAAAAAGAATAATCGTATGAAAAAAATTGGAATTATAGGCCTTGGCAAAATGGGCAGTGGAATCGGATCTCGACTTGTTAATGCAGGATTTACTGTATTAGGACATGATCTTGATCAAACAAATTGCAAAAAAGCATCTGATCAAGGAATTATCATTGCTCAATCAAATGAGGAAATTGCAGAGCAAAGCGATGTCATTTGGTTGCTTGTTCCTGCAGGAAAATTAGTTGATACCATTATCGAATCGATTCAACATTTGTGCACCAATAAAATTATTATCGATGCGGGTAACAGCCTATTTTCTGATTCAATCAAGCGATATCACTCATTACAAAAACATACTGTTTCTTTTATTGATTGTGGCACATCTGGTGGCGTTCACGGTAGCAAAAACGGTTTTTGTTTAATGATTGGCGGAGAGAAAAAATATTTTGATCTTATTCAAGATCAATGCAAAGCAATCGCACAACATAATGGATACGCATATATTGGACCATCAGGTTCTGGTCATTATGTTAAAATGGTTCACAATGGAATTGAATATGCACTCATGCAAGCATATGCACAAGGACTTCATCTCATTCATGAAGGCCATTTTAAAAATGAAAACCTTGATCTTTTGCAGATTACCAATCTGTGGAACAATGGCTCTATTATTCGTTCATGGCTTTTAGAACTGACTCATGCTATTTTTACAAACCATGGCCAAAATCTTGAATCAATTAGCGGATCTGTCAAAGAAAGCGGCATGGGACTTTGGACCATTCAAGAAGCTGAAAAAAATCATATTCCTGTTACACTCATTAAAGAAGCATTTGATATCAGAAAAGAGTCACAAATATCAGGTGGCAATTATGCAACAAAGCTTGTTGCCTTGATGCGCAATCAGTTTGGTGGTCATACATTTGAAAGGAATAACGCTCATGAAAATTCATGATATTAGTTGGCCTATTTTTCAAAACATGACATCTTATAAAGACCTTTATCCAATAACGATAACTCACTTAAAAGAATTTGAAAAAGATCATGTTCGGCTTTCATCGATTAACTGTCTGAATCATACAGGAACACATATTGATGCACCATCCCATTTTTTAAAAAATGGGATCACAATTGACAAGATGCCCCTTGAATCTTTTTGTGGCCCTGCCATTGTGCTTGATTGCACACACATCAAAGAAAAAATAACCGCACAAGATCTTAAAGTATACAAAGATCAAATTACAAAAAAAACATTTATTCTTTTTAAAACAAAAAATAGTTTTTTAAAACCAGATGCTCCCTTTGATCATAATTTTGTCTATCTTGAAAAATCTGCAGCCTCTTTTCTTGCATCAATAAAAATCAAGGGAATCGGATTTGATTATCTTGGTATTGAGCGAGAACAAAAAAATCATGAAACCCACATTACTTTAATGGAACATAACATCACCATCATTGAAGGACTAAGGCTTGAAAACATTAACCCAGGCAATTATCAACTGTGGGCACCGCCTTTGTTAATTAATGGATCTGATGGCGCTCCTGCTCGAGCACTGTTATCTGAAGTTTAAGACGCTTTTAATAACGCCTCTTTTTCCTGCAATGCTTTCAACCATGGAGCTGCTTGTTTTTGAAACATGCAATAATCATATGCTAATAATGCATTAAATCCTACAAGACATGCAAATCCTTTTATTACTCCCGATGAAGATAAGTCTGTATATTTTAACCATGCAAATCCAATACTATTTACTAAAAAACCTAAACACTTGATCTTATATGGCATCATTTCTACTTGATAGCGAGACAATGAACAAGTTTGACCAAGCAATGAGCGATGCCATTTTTTATAGACAAAAACTGGCTGCTCATTATTTGAAATTTCGATATTTAATTTAAAAAAATTCCCAAATGCATTAATTGAACAGATAAAAAAGATTACATACAATAAACTACAATTTTTAAAACTCATTAAATATCACTCCTAAAGTCATGAAACTCAAATCACATTCATAAAAAAATATTCATTATTCAATTAATTAATTAAACTGTGCCCGCGCTTCTACTCGGA
Organism: uncultured Pseudomonadota bacterium; assembly: GCA_964529835.1. Taxonomy (GTDB): domain Bacteria; phylum Babelota; class Babeliae; order Babelales; family Vermiphilaceae; genus CAZGZQ01. The sequence continues at coordinate 89,612 of CAZGZQ010000001.1, read as the reverse complement.
CATTGTTATTAGAAGTTTGAGACGCTTTTAATAATGCCTCTTTTTCCTGCAATCCTTTCAACCATGGACCTGCTTGTTCCTGAAATTTTCTCATTTCTTTGTAACATGCGTAATCAATCACCAATAATGTGAATAATCCTAGACAAGGGTTAAAACTGGTAGCCTTATACATCAAATAACTACCAACAACACAAAGTACATTCAATGGTACCAAAGTAATAATGAAAGGTTTGTTATTCATACAAAGTTCAACGGAACCACGATCAAACATAAATTTTTTACCATGCATTTTATATTCAAACATTTCTTGATCAATCTTTTGTGAATGAAAAGAATAAGGGTAAACTGTTACATGCAACGCTATACTAATAACTAATAATTTAAAAAAATTCATATAATCCTTACCAATTTATTTTTTTACACAATAAATCATAACTCCAAAACAAACTACTAACCCAACATTACACGCAAAAATCAACTGTTGAAGCTTATTGATTTTTTTAAGCTTCATATTCTATTCAGAATCAATATGTTCACAATTTTCAAGCGCACGAGCAGAACGACCCAAAACATGTTGCCGGAATTTTTCTTTTTCAAAGGCTTTTTCAGAAGTTGCAGACACGGCTTGATTTTCTGTTATTGCTTATTTTAACTGACACGATCTATAATCAGCACATATACAAGTGACCGTTAAAAAAAATAGCATCGCAAAAAATTTCATTGTATTTATACCTAAAAAATAATTATTAATTCAATTGTAACAAATGTAACAAAAAATATTAAAAATGTTGACCTTTGTATCTTAAACCAAGTAGAACCAAAAGAGCAGAAACTATACCGCATTGAAAGGTGAGGGATGTTGGGGGTTACCATTCGCTCTGTGTGCTTTTTTGCAAGCATACCAATAACTTTTTATTTAATTATACGTCTGCTTAACAATGAATATACATGCAATAATCGAGTCATTATTTTTCAAAAAGAATACATTTCTAATAATCTTTATCACGAAATAAAAAATCTCTTTTATTACAACATAGGGTACACGGCCTCATTTTGGTCAAAAAAAATAGCTTCACTTCCATCTATTATTAGCGCAGAAATTATTCGCAAACCAAAAAAAACATGGGTTGTTTCGATTAACCAAACTCAACCCAAAGCTCTTATTAATGAAAAATTTGTATTTTGTGATCAAGGATTAATAGACCGAGCCTATTTTACTGACGAACAATTAACAGACTGCCCACGCATAATCACAACCAATGATTATACCTATGAACAACTTGACAGATTTTTGCCTTCAGTTATTGCAATTGGAACAACATATACAAAACAGCCATTAATAGAAATTAATTCACCGTATAATTGTTATTTAAGACATAATGGCATAACAATACAATTTGGAAAAAACAGTTTTCCAGTGGATCAAGAAGTTATCAAAAAAATTCTTGATCAAGAAACACAAAAAAATAAAAATAAAACCCATTTAATTGCAGATATCCGATTTAAAAATCAAATCATCCTTCATAGACCTAAGGCGGCATCATCATGAGTATTTTTGAAAAAAATAAACCAGAAACCATTACTGTCATTGATATTGGAACAACTAAAATATCTGTTTTGGTTTCACAAATTGCATCAGATGGTGGCATTCTTATCAAAGGAATTGGAAGAGCTGCGTGTGAAGGATTGAAAAAAGGTGTCGTTGTTGATATTGCAAAAACGGTATACTCTTTATCCAATGCGGTTGCTGAAGCTGAAATCATGAGCAATACTCGCATTGAACAAGCTATTATTGGTGTTTCAGGAAGTCATATTCAGGCATGCAACTCGTCTGGTGTTGTTCCCATAAAAACGGGGACAATTTCAAAAACAGATATTTATAATGCTCTTGCAGCAGCACAAGCAATTGCCCTTGATGAAGGACAACAAATAATCCATGTTTTGCCCCGTTATTTCAGAATCGACAACAAAGATATTGTTTTTGACCCTCTTGAAATGCATGGAATCAGACTTGAAGTTGAAGCACATATTATTACCGGATCAACAAGTTCAATTAAAAATCTTATTAGTTGCTGCGAACAAGCACATATTCAAGTCACCGATATTATTCTTGAACAAATTGCCTCTGCTCACGCTGTTTTGAGTAATGATGAACGAAATCTTGGAGCCCTTGTTATTGACATTGGAGGGGGCACCTCTGACATTGCCTTATATCACAACAACGCACTGTATTATACAAAAGTAATTCCAATCGCCGGAAATCAATTTACACACGATCTTGCAGTTGGGTTACGCACAACAAACAAAACAGCCGAGATGATTAAAAAAGAATACGGCATTGTATACCCATCTCTTGTTGATGAACAAAAATTAATTGAAATTGAACAAGTTCAAGGAAACGATAGACAAGTTATTACTCAACCACAACTGTATCATATTCTCATGCCACGAGCTGTTGAACTTTTAAAAATAATAAAGCAAGAAATCGAAAAAAGTCATCTTGAGCGCTTTATCAGTACAGGAATTGTATTAACAGGAGGAGGCTGCTTACTCCAAGGCATGCAAGAATTAACCGAACATATTTTCAAAATTCCTGTACGAATTGGCAAACCTCACGTTAATTTTGTATTACCACAAACAATTAATAACCCTATTTTTGCAACAGGATATGGAATGCTTGTGTACACTGCACACAAAAATCATTATGAAATTTTAGAAAAAGAAAAATTTAATCCAAAAAAGATTTTTGAAAGAATGAAAAACTGGATAACAGATCTTTTTTAATCAAAAAGGAAATGGAATGATCACATTAGACATTGCTGAAATGAAAAAAAGTTCTTTAGCCGTAATTAAAGTTTTAGGAGTCGGAGGAGCCGGAGGAAATACAATTAATAGTATTGTTGAATCTGGATGCCACTCAATCGAATGTATTGCAGCAAATACAGACGCACAGGCACTTGAACATTCAAAAGCAATGTCAAAAATTCAAATAGGTATAAAATCAACAAAAGGTCTTGGCACAGGAGCAGACCCTTTGATTGGAAAAAGAGCCGCAGAAGAAGATCTTGATAAAATTTTAGAAGCAATTGGACACGCAGACATTGTTTTTTTGACCGGTGGAATGGGCGGAGGAACCGGTTCTGGAGGACTACCTGTCATTGCAAAAGCATTAAAAGAACGAGGCATTCTTTCAATTACCATTGTAACAAAACCGTTTGCATTTGAAGGAAAACGAAGGGCTCTGGTTGCAGAATCAGTAATTGAAGAACTTAAAACAATTGTTGATACATTAATCGTTCTTCCAAATCAAAAATTGCTTTCTGTTGCAGATGAAAATATATCAATGATTGATGCTTTTAACTTAATCAATACCGTCTTAAGTCAATCAGTAAAAGCAATTTCTGATATTATTACAAAACCAGGCCATATTAACGTTGATTTTGCAGATGTTCGAGCAATCATGAAAGATCGTGGCCTTGCTGTTATGGGGACAGGCAAAGCAACTGGTCCAAATCGAGCCCACACTGCAGCTCTTGAGGCAATTTCATCACCCCTTCTTGAAAACATGAGTATTGAAGGTGCGCACGCAGTTTTACTTAATATCACTGGCGGAAAAAATCTTACCTTGCATGAACTTAGTCAAGCAGCAAAAATTGTTTATGAATCTGCACATGAAGAAGCAAATATTATTTTAGGATCAGTTATAGATCCACAATTGTCTGATGAAGTTCTGGTCACCATTATTGCAACAGGATTTGATTTACATACCCCTGAAAAAGCAATAGATTTAAAAACAGGATATCAACAATCTAAAAAAGAGCTTAAAATTAACACTGTACTTGATGGTTCATTTGCAAATCAAACAATAGATCAGAATGCTGTTGAATCAAAAGATTTTTTTAAAAAACCAGAAATACTTGATCTTGATGTACCAACTTTTTTGCGAGAAAAAAATGATTTTGACTCACTAACATAATTAAAAATATAAAATTATTTTTTTAAAAATATTTTCCATGCGCATAAATAACAATATGTGACAACGTCGGATTGCTGTTTAAAAACTCTTGATACTTATGCAAAGTAATTTCATGAGGCAAATAATCTTTGTTATTTTTTATATTACATTCAGTAAAAGACATGAATTGACATATATAAGAGAATAAACTCCATTTGTGATTGAAATCTGGACAAGACTCAACATCTTCTTTGATTTTGAAAAAGAAAAATGGCGATCGTGCCATTGCATGAATCAACGTATTATTACCAGCATCCGTTGTGACTGGAATTTTATAAAATTCTATAAGCTTTTTTAAAAAATCAATATTCCACGATAATTGCCAAGACTTAATAACATAGTACAAAAGATTTCTATTTTTTTTGTTAGACTGAGAAAGATCTCCTCCAAATTGACAAAATACGTCAACAATATCTTGAAAATCAAACTCAAGTTGCTCTACTATATAATTTTTACCTGCTAAAGATGACAGCCATATAGTATAATCAACTAAACCCTCATTATTATTGTCTAAATTGAAATGATTTTTTAAAACTTCGTTGTAAGAAATTAAAGAACTTTCACGAATAATTTTTTTTGCATAACTTATTGGGATAATATCAAAATTTATAGGACATACTTTATTAACATCTGCTCCTAAAGAATTAATCATAAAACATATTTTCTCAATCAAAATATTTTTTTTAGCTAAATCAAACGGAAACGAAAATAAATTACGTAAAACAGAACCGGATCTACAATCATAACGTTTCATATTCGGATTAGGATTAGCACCTTCTTTTACTAAGAAAGTCATCACTTCTTTTTGTTCTTCTGTCCACGGAAAAAATTTTTCTTGATCAAAAACCTTTAATGGTGACAATCCAATTGTTTCAGCAAAAATTACGTACAAAAAAGATTCTTTGACAAGAGGACAATCTTGAAAATCATTTAAACGTGATTTTACTTTTGTTATATCAGGTCCAATAATCTCCATTGCAAAAAAATTACAAGCAAAAAAAACAACTAAAAAAAACATTTATACCCTTATTCTTTTTTTATATACATGACTTTCTTTATATTTGAGTAATTTTCTACAAATAATCCATGAAAAAACAAAATTATTCTCGATCACCGGATGATACTTTGAATCTATAAAAATAATCCAATGATATAAAAGAGCATCAATTGTCTTTGCATCATAAAAAAAATTTTCATCTATAGCACCGTTATTTTTATCTAAGACATATTCTAGTGCATAAACACTAACAGGTTGACCTATTACATCAACCCCATTTCTCAATAAACATCTAAATATAGTTTGTAAATAAGCTATATATTGTTCCAACATATGAAACCTTTTACCTCTTTTTGCAGATTCAATTGCAAACTGATTATTAAAAATCCTAATAGCCTTGGCAATACCATCTTTGACCGCATGTTCTGATATATCTATATCTTCGTCTAATAAGCTCATTAAATAATTATTTTCTGCTTTTACTGCTTTTAATTTTTCTTCATATTCAGACAAAAAAGAATATTCTTCTTTAAAATCATTGAAGTAATATGAAGCATGATCTATTAATGTAAGCAAAAGAACCTGCTTATCTCCTCCGCAAACATTAAATCGTTTAATTAAATAATCAATACGAGACTCGGTCAACAACTGAAATCCATACCAAAAAATATAATTTAAAACAGTATTTCCAAAACAATCTTTTCTAAAAAGCCAACCATTTTTTTTATCAAAATAGTCAATCATATGCTGAATATGGTTGTAATAACCTCTTTTCAATTCTAATTCATCTTCAGACTCATCGCCACGGTATGGTTCAACATATTCGTGAATTTTTATCGCAAAATTTTTTTCTTTTGAGTCAACCGCATCAATATCAAGACCTAATGAAAAAAGCAAATTAAAAGTCGGCACAGTAAAAATATAACTTACCAAAGGTCTTTGATCATTATTTGGCTCATTAATATCAACAAACTTGCCCTTAACAAGAAAGGTTAATTTATTTTCGCAAATTCGATTGTACTCAGCGACTCTATGCAACAGAACCAAATAATCAAGCAATCTATATACTGTTTTATCGCTATATAAATAAGAATTTATTTTCGGATTGCAACAAGCCTTCGATTTATACGCCAACTCTACAGCTTTTTTTGATGCAGCATTTAACGGAACCATGGATATCCTATTTGGAAATCCAAAAGCATGTTTAAAAATTTTATTTGCATAGGACTTTTTCAACTGAAGATAATCAGTACCAAGCATTATCTCGCTTCTTTTGAAATGATCCTTATGATTTTTATAATCATCGAATGTATAATAAGCAGAATATAAATAATTAAAAAATAGGAAAAATAAATAGTACCACATATAATAAAAAAACCCTTACTTGCTACAACATTGCACAGTAGTAGATCCATATTTACAATCGAGCAAATAATTCAAAACAAGCTGACTCCATGTTTCCATATCTTTATGAAAATGCATACATTCTTCCAATGGGATAAGAGAACCTTCTTGAAGCTCTGATTTAATACTAATATTATTAGTAGTTCCTTTAAAAATAATTCCCAGTCCAACATGAAACTGTCCAACAGGAATAAAATCATCATTAATAAGACCTATTACTTCAACAGAATAACTGTCACTGTAATTCACTTCTTCATGAAATTCTCGTTCTGCCCATGAAACGATTGAATCATGAGTCATATCTTCTTGACGAATATGGCCTCCAATGCCTAATGTATAATGACTTGCAAGCCTCTTTTCTGTGGCATCAGCTTTACGTTTCATAAGAAAATAAGAATCCTGATACTCGAAAATGATATAAGGAATTATTTGCTTATAACAGGGATCTTGCTCCATAATACCACGTGGAAAAAACTCTTGATTACGCTTTATAAGATCAGAAACTTCATCAAAACAAATCGCTTTAATTCCTTTCCATGCAGTTTGATCCATTAATATAGATCTTTTAACAACCAATATTGGTTCTTGATATTTTAAAGACTCCATTATATAACTTTCTTTTAAATAAAAAATGTATTACTTTATAATACAGTAATATTCAGATAATGCTAAAGTCTACCTTAATCTTTATCAATACGCTTTAATGAAAAAAGCTTTTTTTCAAAAATTACTTTATTATGTAATTTTTTGCAGTTCATTTTTTTTATGTTTTTGCTTAGGTGGACTTACTTTTTTATTTAAAACACAAAAAGTATTTTTGAATAGTATTATAAAAAAAAAAAAAATGAATCCAAGTACTGTATATGATGATCAAGGCAAAAAATTATTTGAATTTTCTCTACCGGAAAAAGAAAAGACCACCCTTAAATCCATCAACCCTATGATTATTAAGGCATTTATAGCAATTGAAGATCGCACATTTTTTGATCATCAAGGAATTTCTGTTAAAGGAATTATACGTTCTATAATAGCAAATATACATCAAAAGCGATTAGCTCAAGGGGCAAGTACAATCACACAACAACTAATTCGTTTACTCGTATTAAACCAACAAAAAACAATCATTCGTAAACTACAAGAATTATGGTATACCATTGCAATCGAATACTATTACAGCAAAGATCAAATACTAGAAGAATACCTTAACAATACATATTTTGGTGCTGGAATATATGGAGTTAAAATGGCGTGTAATCGTTTTTGGCAAAAAGACCCATCAGATATTTCGATTGCTCAAGCAGCAACACTTGCTGGCATTATTCAATCCCCCTCGCGACTATGCCCATTAAAATCAAAAAATCTTGCACTAAAAAGAAGAAACATAGTTCTTAAAGCGATGCATTCTTGCAACTATATTACTGACCAAGAATACGAACAAGCATACAATGAAGAATTAATCATTACTGAAACAATAGACCTTGATCCATACGCACATATAAAAGAAATGGTCCGTAAGGAAGTAACAAAGATTCTTGGAAAAAAAGCCCTTTATTCAGATGAACTTACTATATCAATTTCGATTAATCAATCAATGCAAGAGCAAGCATATGCTCTTTTTCAAAAGCAATTTTCACATTTGAAAAAAAAAATTAACCCTGAGATTGATGGAGGATTGATTTGTATTGATAATAAAACGGGAGAGATTAAATCACTAATTGGAGGTTATCAATACTGTTATTCACAATTTAACAGAGCAACACAAGCATGCATTCAGATTGGATCAACAATAAAACCATTACTCTTTGCAGATGCTATCATGAATAATATTTCGTTAACAAACGTTGAAATTGATGAACCAATAAGTCGAATAATCGATCAACAATCATGGAATCCCACCAATTATGACAAAAAATTTAGAGGCCAAATGACACTTGCATATGCACTTGCACATTCAAATAATATTGTAACAATTAAAACACTTGAAAAAATAACACCTCAGGCTTTTGTTAAAACGCTTAAAAAATTTGGTATCTTAAAAAATATTAAGCCATACTTATCACTTGCACTCGGATGCATAGAGCTGTCTTTAAAAGAAATTGCACATATATTTATGGTTTTTGCAAATAATGGACAACAAAAACCTATCTCATTGGTTCAATCAATCAAAAATAGTAATCATGACTACCTATGGATTAATACAAATAAAAAAATTACAACAGTACTTGAACCAAAAGTGGCTACTCAAATTCAGTCTGTTTTGCAATACAATCTTACGCATGTATACAAAAAAAAACTTACCGTCCCTGCGTTTGGAAAAACGGGAACAACAAATGACCACCGCACGTGTCTTTTTGTCGGATCAACACCATCATGGACAACAGTACTGTATTGCGGACGAGATGACCATAAATCAATGGGAAACAACATATTTCCAAGTCGCACATTAATTCCTTTATGGGTTGATTTCAATCAATCAATTGATCAACCATATCAACACTTTCCCCATCTACCAGAATTACACGAAATTATTATTGATGGTAAAACAGGAAAAATTACAACTCCTGATAACCCTGAAGCAATAACACTGCTGATTGAAAAATCTCAATAAAGATTAGCTCAACACATCAGTCATCTTTTTATAGAAAGGTTTATGATCAAACTCAATATCTTTTTGCAACAAACAAGTAAATATATTTGGATACATCTGAACAATAGACTGAGCATTGTCAATTTGATGCGCTGTTGAGTCTGCACACAAAGGAATCAAAATAGTTTTTTTACTAAACGCATGCAATTCAAAAATGGTGCCAGCACCAGCACGTGCAATCACCAAGTCAGCAGCTGCATAATAAAAACTTAAATCCGATGCATAATCAAAACTAATTGCATTAACTTGATGCCGCTCATACCATTTTTTAAAATCGTATCGTGTATCATTACCATATTGATGAATAATATTTATTGTAGAAGAATAATCAGGATTATCAGTAATCCATTGCAAAATAATATCATTTAAAAACACTGAACCTTGAGATCCGCCTAAAATAAGAATAGTTTTTTTTGATACATCAAGACAAAGTTTATTATAGGCTTTTTCTTTTGTCATACATAATTGATCATCTGAATATCTAACAGGATAAGAAACAGAAGAAACAGAATCTTTTGTAAAATAATTTTTTGCACTATCAAAACAACAATAAATATGGCTTGCAAACGGTTCAAGAGCGATTAAAGCTTTTCCTGGCACTGCATCCAAAACATACATATCCACAGGAATTGAAAGACAAAATGCCGCAAAAACAACTGGAATTGAACAAATGCCTCCTGTTGTAATAAGCCTATCAGGTTGATGAACAACTAAGTCTTTTATTGCAGTACAAAAAGAAATAATTGCATATATTGCACACCGTACATATTCAATAAAAGAATTTGGCTTATAATAAAAAGGAACTATTTGATGATAAGAAACGATTCCTGATTGATTAATGATTTTTTTATCTAGCGCTAAAGGTGTTGAAAAAAAAAGAATGTTTGAATCAAGATTATCGTTACAATAGCGTTGTGCAATCGTCAAACAAGGCACAATATGTCCACCCGATTTTCCGGCAACACATGCGATTGATTTTTTTTTAAGCGACAGATTGCCTGGGTTTTTCTGTTAAAATTTTTTCAATTAACGCATTGATTTTGACCAATTCACTTTCTGTTGCATTATTTTTTGCCTGTAAACACAGTTGATAAGCAGTATCATGCAAACCTTTTTTACGTGCTATTTTTGCTTTATAAAAAAGTAAAAGTGGTAAATTTTGATAAATCTGTGCTTGAGAAAAAAGTTCTTGAGCACCATCATAATTACCTTGCTTATAGAGTATAAACCCATGTTTAGTCAAAGCACGAGGACAAAGGGCATGGAGCACACGCCATTGATTAACCATTTCAAGAGCTTTTTCATACTCTTTTTGATTAATAAAATGATCAGCCAAAAGTTCAAATGCACGACTATCATCAGAATTAATTTCAAGAATTTTTGTTAACTGGATAACCATTTTTTCATATTGTTGTTGTTGGTTATACATTTCAGCAGAACAAAAGAGTAAATTTTTTTTCAAATGTGGATCATCAAGTTGATTATTTAAAATAGTAAAAAGTTCTTCCGCTTTTTCATACATATTATTATTGCAATAATAATCAATCATATATAAAGCAGGAAGAGTTGTTTTTGTATCTGCATCTTGAACTTTTTTCAATCGATTCATAATCAATTCAGAATCAACAGATCCATACTTTATGCACCAATCAATTATTTTATACCAACTCTTATTGTTTGGAGATTGTTGGACTTGATCTAAAACACAGTCTATAACATCTTGATATCGCTCAAGCTCTACAAGAGATTCTATCTTCAAACAAAGAACGTCAAGATGTGAAGGATTATCACATAAGAACTGATTTGCATATTCTATAGTCTCAAGATACTGCTTACTTTTAAATGCTGCATGTGCTTTTTGCAAAGAAATTGAACCATTATTTTGTTTTGTTTGATTTCCCTGATTCAAAAAAAAATTACGTGCAATAGCAGCCAAAATACCATTGTATACATCAGTGTCTATTGCAGATTGTGCATCAAGAGCTAAATATTGTTTGTAACCAGAAATAGCAGTTGAAAAATCACCTTCTTGTTCTGCAAGAACCGCAAGCAAGAGCCATCCTTTTTCAAAGTCTGGCCTCATTAAAACCGCTTTTTGACAAGCAATTTTTGCATCATACACATTATTCAATTGAAGGCATATTTGACTCTTTAAAAAATAAAGAATAAAAGTTCCGGCTTCCTTATTATCATCCAACAGATAGCGATCTATCAAAGCAAGCGCTTGCAAATATTGGTGAGTGCGCATAAGGGCTTGTGCTGCATAAAAACAAATCTCTAAATCATGATTATTAGATTTTGCAAGTTCAACAAATAGAGCGTCGCTCTCAGATATCCTACCTTCAAAAAACAACGCAAGCGCATATAACTTTTTAATAGTGTCATCTTGACCAATTAAATTTTTTTTAGCTTGAAAACAGTCAATCAGGTCATGATACAATCCATGCTTATATAAATAATGAATATACCCTTTATTGGTACAAACGGAATTATCAACCGAAATCACTTGGGCAAACCAATCAGAAGCCTGACCAGTATTTTTTAAGCAAGATTGATAGTGAGCCCACCAGGAACCATGAATTAGGTTTTTAAATTCTTTTGCTTGTAAACAAAAAAATGATGCTACTGCTATAAAAAAAAAATTCATTATCACAACACCTTTACTTTGTATCTAAATTTTCACTCATACAGCGAAATAAAAATCGCTTTAAAAACCTTTTTAATTCTTGGTCAACAATATTATTCAATGCCATTTCTTGCGATAAAGATAAAGAAAATTGATGATAAAAATCATTTTTTTTTCTTTGCAAAGGCCTAGCTTTACTTTTTGTATTAGCACATTCTTTGTTTATAAATCGTACACGATCTATATAGTTGCCTGCAAGTGCACAATTTATTTTTTCAATAATAATCATTTTTAAACAATTAAGCTCATGAAGCCACGCAGAACTTTTAACTGCAAGTATCACTGATCTGCCTTGGATTGAATCAAGAATAACCTTGTCAGATATTTGACCAATAATTTGTGGCCATAATGACAATAATCGAATTTTCCAAGAAGCAACATCATTAAATACTAGAGGTAAACAGTCTTTCACTAATTTCATAAAAATACATATTCAAAACTCAAATATCACTGTAAATGAATGTACATTAAAAAGCTATGAATGAAAAACATTTAATAAAAAGTTTTTTCTTTTTTATTTTGCTGTAGAAATATCTATTATTGCTTGTTCTTCAGGAACCCCTAAAAATATTCCCAAAAGCTGAACATTTGAACTATTTTTCGAATTGCAAAGCCGTAATTTTAATAAAAATTTTTCTTTGTCATTAAATTTTTCAATCACTTCATTAATCGAATTCACAGTATCATCAGACATTTGATCGCTCCACCAGGCAGAACCATAGAGCGAATACATTAGAAATTTAGTAACAATACCAGTATACACAACAAACCAAAATTGGTTATTTGAAATCCATTTGAGTGTACAATCTTGAAAAAACCTTTCATCATCACTTACAACATCTGGAAATGAAAAAATTTGTGCTTGAACGAAAGGATATGTCGGAATTAATGATTGCAAAACAAAACCACTCTCTGTCTGTATAGTAACATATTTAGAATCTGGTGAAAATAAAATTTTATCAGGAAATCGCTTAAATCGAGAACTCAAAGGAAAATTCTGAATCTCAAAACTCATTGGAACTTGCCCAGACAAAGGACTGTTTTCTAATGATTGAGGAAAAATATCAAAAATTTTTAAATTAGCAGAAGGTAGATAAAAATCATCACTTTTTTTTTGAACCATTTCCAATACTGATCTTGAGACCATATCTTTAATTGATCTATCAGGATCCTTTGCTTGAATGAAAATTTCCATCCATGCAATTAATATTTTATTTTTTTTCTTTAGTGCACCCCATGCATCAATAATATGCTTTTGATTATCTGGTAACGCACTATTATAATCAGTCGCAGAAAACGAATTACACTCTTTGCCACCTTGTATCAAGGCAAATGTAGTAGTACCATCTTTTTCACAAGAACGCGTAATGAACTGATTTTTTGAAAGATAATGAACATCCTGCAATGTATCATTAAAGGGAAAGGACTGATTTTCACAATGCAACAATCGATTCACAAAGTCATATTTGATTTCAGGATTGTCATAATTTAAAGAAGTTCCAGAAGATCTTAAAATAGCTCCAGAAGAACTTAAATTGCAACCGTTTTGCGTAGCACAATATGTAAGTGAAAAAAAGACACCCATCAACAAACAACAACTCATAACATCCTTTTTTAAAAAAATAATAATATCTCTCTTGAAAAACTGTATTTAACTGTTTTAAATCTCTTTTTGATTTTCTAATGATTTGTGGATTGATTGTGCTTGATACACCGTAGATTGCCCAAAAATATTTTTTGAAAAATACGCTCGACCAGAATCACCAAAAATCATAACAGCAACACTTTCTTGTGGTTCTTTTAACATATAAGAAAATGCCGCACAAGCAACAGCACCACTTGTCATGCCACCAAGAATTCCATATTTTTTGGGAAATTGATTAATCATAGTAAGGGCATCATCATCTGAGACAGGAATAATATCATCAACAAGATTATAATCCATAACAGGAGAAATAAAATCTATGCCCATACCTTCAACTACATATGGTTTTGGGTTTCCATTTGTGGAGTAAAATGATGTTTCCATGTCAACTGCAATAACTTTAACCTGCGAATTTTGCTCTTTTAAAAAACGACCTACCCCACTCACCGTTCCGCCAGTTCCTGCTCCTGCAAAAAAATGAGTAATTTTTCCATTTGTTTGTTGCCAAATTTCAGGCCCAAGCAACGAATAGTGAGCCTGTGCATTAACCACATTAAAATACTGATCAGGCATAAATGAACCAGGCGTTTGAGCAACTAATTGACGCGCAACTGAATGATAACTTGCCGGATCATCTATATATGAAGTTGGAGGACATAAAACAACATGAGCACCATACGCTTTAATCGCCTGTATTTTTTCAGTGCTACTTTTTGTAGAAGCAACAATAGTCACAGGATATCCTTTAATGGCACCAATCATTGCAACAGCAATACCATGATTTCCTGATGAAGCATCAATAATATGCCCCCCTGGTTTTAACAAACCATTTTTTTCTGCATATTCAATCATATATAACGCAGAACGATCTTTAACGCTTCCGCCTGGATTTAAATATTCAAGCTTTGCATATAATGCACGAATATAATCATGTGATATTTTTACAAGTGGTGTATTACCAATTGAATCTAATAACGAATACATCGTGCCAACCCTTCATCAAATCAAACATATTTGAAAAAGAGTGTAGCAATTTTTTTAGATTAGACCAAGATTAATTAATTAAAAAATCTTTAAATAATATTTAACAAAAAAACCAATCAATTGAATTTCACACAATCGACGTATTGATAAAGAACCTTTTGAAACCATTTTTGCAAGCTCTTTTGTAGTTGTATTTGTTGGCAATCCAAGCTCTTTTAGAATTAATTCATGAATTAATTGATGCAATAATTGTCTTTTTTGTCGCGGCGATAAAGATTTTGCTTGAAACTCAAATGTTTCGATTAAAGAATTAATTTGATCAATAACTTCTTGCGTTTCAAGAAGTTCAAAAACAGTTTTGTACTTTTCATCATATAAAAAAGGAAAAGAAACAGGAATTGCATCAATTTCTACTTGAGAAAGACCAAGAACTTTTGCACTTGCCAAAATCACAGACCATGGAACACTTACCTCCCAGCTTAATTTGACAAGATATTGTCGATATACCTTTGAATAGCTCTGAACATCTGACCGACTAAGACGATTTGTTCCAAAAACAACACCTGATATATTAAAAGATAACAAAAACAACAATAGATATTTTTTCACAAATAATCCTTATTAAAAGCTTTTTATTCATGGTAACAAATCTTAAACAATCATGCAAATGCAAATTCAGATTGAAACATTTGTACCACACAAAGCTATTTTTTAAAAAAAATAACCAGGCAATATAAAATCGGTAACCCTCTTATTTTTTAAGAATCAATAGTACTAACAATAAAAGTATTGCAAAATAAACCTGTCTTAAATTATTCTATTAGTAAATAATATTTATTTTGGAGAAACATATGAACACCTATTATCGCAAAACTAGACTCTTTGTTGCCTTATTAATAGCTATCTGTATGCGCAATTCACATTGTTCGACTACCGTTGCAAACAAAGGCTTGATTGAAAGAGCAAAGCCCTATTACAATCGAGCAAAAGATTGGGCCTATCAAAAAAAAGACGCGATTGTAAACGCTGCAACAAATAATAAAAAAATAGCTATTGGTGCTGCTGTTGGAATTGGAGCATTGACAGTCGCGTACAGATCACGACAAAGAATTAAACAATGGTTCAATCAAGCAAAAGATGCAGTAATAAAATTATACGACGAAGAAGATTAAAATAAAACTTTGTCTGACTCGTCTGAATCTGAATAAAATCTTAACTAATGGAAATAAATATGAATAAAAGTACTCATTGTATACTGGCTATACTAATAATACTTTCAGGAATAACGGCAACAATTCGTTCAGAATGGGTATGGGTTAATGGCAGAAAAGAATGGAAAGATGATACTGTCAGCATTATTGAAGATGTTGTTGATACAGAACTTTATTATACCGACAGACCATTTCATCATCACCACAGAAGACGAAGATTTCGCTATATACAACCAGACCATGATGAGAGAACCATTAAAAAAGGCCATCGAAGAAAACATTAACTAATAGCCATGACAAATATATGAAATTATGATACCATAGCTTATGATTATACAATAGTTATAAGTTATGGTATTTAATGAACTTGTTTTTTTCTTACATTCGTTTTGTTTATCATTAATAACGGTTATTGCAGCCCGAATAGGCAAGGAATGTTTGATTGCACTGATTGCACTTTTTACTGTTCTTTCAAATGCCTTTATCATAAAAGAAACCACACTATTTGGCCTGACTGCAACCTGTACTGATAGTTTTACCATTGCAGCAACAATAGCCCTTAACGTATTGCACCAACAGTATGGATATGAGTATGCTCAAAAAACTGTCAAAATAAGTTTTTTTTGTTTAATCATATATATGGTAGCATCGCAGTTTCAGCTTGCATACAGCATGACAGTATCTTCAATGACAAATCAAGCATTTGAAACTATTTTATCAACAAGCCCTCGCATTGTTTTTGCTTCATTATTTTCATTTTATATTTCTCAATCATTAGATTGTAAAATCTATAAATGGTTACTTGGAAATCAAAAGTTTGCTTTTTTTCGATTAAAAAATGGAATTTCTGCAGCGTTGTCGCAACTTGTTGATACAACTTTATTTTCATACCTTGGCTTGTATGGCATCATTAATGCCATTCCACATATTATTGTAATTAGCTATATTGTAAAAATTATTGCGCTTATTTTTGCATTACTACTTATTCGTATATTCAAAAAATTTAGTATACTTGCATATGAACCTTAAAAAAGGATGTGTTATATGAAAATATCATTTTTTTTATAATATGCATGACAACTTCTTTGACAATTAACACAACAAAACATATTTATAACAACAAAAAAAATCTGTTTTTACAAAAACTAGCAACTTCTATGCCGCAAACCAAAGGGCTTGCAAACAAAAAATTGTTTTTTCCTTTAAAAATAAGCAAATACATAACAAAAGAAAAAAAAGACCTTATTAATATTTTAACCTTAAAAAAAAGAACGCGTCTTTGCTCATGAACATTCCATTTTCTTTCAAAATTATTTATACTTCAAAACGCTCAAAAGCACGTGTTGGTCAAATTATAACGCCACACGGCATAATCGACACTCCCAATTTTGTTCCCGTCGGAACAAATGGAACAGTCAAAAGTATAGATCCTGTCATGACTGATGCATTATCGATTCAACTTATGTTTTGTAACACCTATCATCTTATGCTCCAACCGGGAACAAAAATAATTGCACAAGCGGGAGGTCTTCACACATTTATAAACAGAAAAAATCCCCTCATTACTGATTCTGGAGGATTTCAAGTATTCAGTCTCATGTATGGATCAGTAAAAAATGAACTAAAAAGCAAAGGAAAAAAATCAAGCCAAAATCTTGTTTTAAAAATCACTGAAGAAGGTGTTACTTTTCGATCATACAAAAATGGAGACAAGCTTTTACTCACACCTGAATCTTCTGTTCACGCACAAAAAGATTTGGGCGCAGATATTATTATTCCATTTGATGAATTGCCGCCCTATCACATTGATCAAAACAAATTAATAACCTCTTTGCACAGAACACACCGTTGGCAAGAGCGTTCATTAAAAACTCATCAAGAAAATATCAAAAATCAGGCCATGTATGGAGTTATTCATGGTGGCGTTGATAAAACATTGCGATTAACAAGTGCAAAACATTTAAGTGCTATGAATTTTGATGGATATGCAATTGGAGGGTCACTTGGTCAAACAAAAGAGCAACTTTTTAATGTTCTTGACTGGACAATGCCTGAACTTGATTACACAAAGCCAAATCATTTGCTTGGTATTGGAGATCTTGAATCAATAGAAGAAATTATCAAACGCGGAGTTGATACATTTGACAGTTCACATCCAACCAAATGCGCACGCCACGGCCTTTTATTCACACATCAGGGAAATATAAAAATTACGCAAAGCCAATATAGCTCATCATTTAAACCAATTGATTCACAATGTCAATGCTTTACATGCACATCATATACACGATCTTATCTGCATCATCTTGTCAAAGCACATGAATTGTCATTTTTTACTTTAGCCTCAATTCACAATCTTGCTTTCATGGTAACACTCATGAAACAGTATCGCAATGCAATTTTGAAAGACCTTTTATGAATCATATTTACTACATAAGCTCAGTAAACAACCACATTATCAAAACAATTGTCACATTACACTCAAATAAAGGTCGCCAAGAACAGGGTCTTTTTATTACCCAAGGCACACGAGCAATCAAAACGATTCTTGAATCATCGCTTATTAAATCACACTCATTATTTGCAACAGAAAAAGATGCCAATATAGCCCAAGAATTATCAAATAAACACGAAATTGAATGGTATCTTGTTTCAGAAAGTGTGATGCAAAAAATAAGTACAACACATTCTCCTTCAGGATTACTCCTTGTTTCTCATATTCCAGAACAAAAAAAATATATGGGCCAAACAAATTCAGTCGTTTTGGCAGATATCACAGATCCAGGTAATGCTGGAACTTTAATAAGAACAGCTGCTGCATGCAATATAGAACACGTTATTGTTATTGACGGCGTTGATATCTGGAATCCAAAAGTTATTCAAGCATCAGCCGGATCTATTGGATTTGTGAACCTCTATCAACTAGAATGGAGCGATATAACAAAAATAGTTTCATCAAAAATGCTTTGTGCCCTTGTTGCAGATCAAACAAAAAAAGATATTCACACCATCTCACTAAAAAATAAATTACTTATTATTGGTAATGAAGCACATGGAATCAAGCCCAAATGGCTTTCTGATTGTGCCACACAAGTCACTATTGACATGAAAGGAAAAACAGAAAGCTTAAATGCCGCAATTGCAGGCTCAATTGCACTGTATATACAATCAAAGTAATATTATTACCATACAATTGATTATCTGTAAGTCAAAAATTTATTCTCAAATTAAAAAAAACGAGCAGAAAATATTATATTTTCTGCTCGTTTTGTAATACATATTTTTATTATGCACGTCTACCTTTTAAATTTAGAACGCAACGCAAATATTATATGTGTTAATCCGTATAAACCTACTATATATTTACCTATATACATGCCCCAACTAAATAAGTTGTTGATAACATTAGGTTTTTGAGGTATTGTTTTTGTAAACTTATTGTCATTTTGTTTTGTTTTTAATTTTTCTTTTGTCATATCAGCAGCATTAGTTGCTGCACTTTGCGCATCCATAATCAATTCATCCAATGCCTCTTGATTACACTTGCCTCGATATTCTTTTGTGTACACGACTTTAAAAAATTCTTTAAGTATTGGTTCTACTGTTAATCCTCTTTTCTTTAAATCTTGAGCCATTTCAACTAATTTTTTGTGATACTTTTCTGGAATCAAATTTTGGTTTTCTGGAGAAGTTGCTTGATCAGGATCTAACACACCTGTTTCATCACCTTGGGTTGGGTCATAATCTATTTGATTATCTTCTTCTATTCGATCATCCAACAAACCTTTTTGATCAATATCGTTTTGTAGATTAACATCCACAAACTCTTCTGGAGAAGATACTGTATCAGCATTCCAAATCAATTGAAAAATTGATTTAAACGTTGGATAATCAATTAACTCACCTTCTGCAAGAACACTTCGAGCCAAAACAGAAAAATCTTTGTCAACAAAACTCAATTTACATTCTGGCTTTTTTTGAAGTATCAAAGGAATACCTGCAGGCAATATACTTAAAATGTTTTGAATATACAATGTTTTATCAACATTTGTACGAATAGTAATTACCGGATAAACTCCGTGAGAAGCTATTACACATATAGCAGCTGCGGTCAAATGAATTTGATTGTGTAATATTTTTTCCAATTGTGCTGCTTTTTTAGATTGTTTTGTTTGATTACTAAAAATAATTTTATTATCAGGATCAGGCTTTTCTTGATATTTCTTAGTAAATAACAATAAAGCATGACTTGGTGATTTTTTGTAAAATTTAAGTTGTGCAACTTTTTTAGTATCAACTTCATCCGTATGATCAATTTCAAGGACCATACATCTTTTCTTTTCACCAGTAAAGACTAAATTGGAAAAATTATTTATTTCTTGATGTACATCAGAGTTAGTACCAGAATATATAGAGTTTGATGTGCTGCTTTTCAAGACCTTTAGCTGCGATTGATTTTTATCATAACCAATCAGGTTAATAGACGATTCTACCTTACGGGTATCAATACGCTTACTCAAGGAGGACTCTGAAATACCTGAACAGAAAGAACCATACATAGAATTAAACAAGAAAATGACTACAGCACACAAAAACATAAAGATCCTTTTAAAAAATAAACCAAGAAAATATTATAGTAAAAATATACAAAAAGCAACTTAATTCATTTCTATTGATGCATTATTTTATATAATATATATGCTACTGCAACAAATAAAATACTATCAAATCGATCAAGCAATCCACCGTGGCCTGGAAGAATTGTTCCTGAGTTTTTAATACCGGCATTTCTTTTGAGCCATGATTCAAAAAGATCACCAACAAAAGCAGCAATACTGACAAAAAAATAAAAAATAAAAGATTGATCACCCATTAGTTGAAAAAAAACATATCTGTGGACAAAAAAGAAAATAATTTGAGACATGAGCATCCCTCCTATTAAACCCTCCCAGGTTTTTTTGGGGCTAATCTGGGTAATTGAAGTTGTGCCAAAAAAGTTTCCAATCACATAACATGCCGTATCAAAACAGCACACATATGCCCACAAAAAGGCTAATTTGGTGCGAAAAAAAAGATATAAAAAAATAAGTGCCAAAAAAGGCATAATTGGATAAAAAAAAGTTTTTAAAAAAAAATATGAATAAGACATTGGACACAAGACAGGCCATTCATATATTAAAATAAAAAGCAAACAAAAAATTAATAATAAACAGAATGCAAAGGGCACATATACAAAAAGACACACAACAAAAGGAAACAAAAAAAGTGATGTTACAAAGCGCTGATAAAAATTATTCGTTTTCAAAAAAAGCATTTTTAACATATGAAATCCTTGGATTTGCATCGACAAAAGTAATAAAAGCAACATCAAAACGACAAACACAGTCATCATATAAATCTTGATTTTCCATTAAAAATGCATGTGCGGTTGCAATAATTTTTTTTCTTTTTGAATACCCAATAAGCTCACCATGATCAACAGAATTAGATAAGCGCATTTTAACTTCAACAAAAACAAGCAGAAAATCTTTACGTGCAATAATATCAATTTCTCCAAACATCTTTCTAAAATTGCGTATTATAATAGAAAATCCTGATTGCTCTAAATAGTAAGCAACAGCATTTTCACCAGAAAGTCCCTTGTTTTTATTTTCCATTCTCATAATAAAATCAATTAAACTTTAATCTCAGATGCGTGAACTACAGATAATTGATCAAGAGTCAAACCAAATGCATCTTTTAATGCGACAATTTGACTTTTTATTTCCGGAACTTCTGGAACAACCATTACCATAAGCTCATTAAGGCGGGCTTGCACAGCTTTGCGACTACCACGATACTTTAATAACGTATTACAAACACTAATTTCATGATGTGCAAGCTTTCTAAAGCAGTCAGCCCTCAACACTTTAACCTCTTGTGCAAATGAACCAAAATGATTATGTGGAGCCAAATAACTATCCGCTCGCTCAATAGTTTGACGCGTTTGCGTTTGATCTCGCTCTGCATCAAGGGTTAAATAATAGGAAGCTAACGTTGATTTGTAATATGCAATTTCAATAGATGGATGGGCTTTAAATTTAACTTTAAAATCATCAAATACGATAATTGCCTTTGTAAAATCACCGGTATCAAAGTAAATATTGCCCATCAAAAACAACATATCAGCAATTAAAAGTGGATCGGAAATGGTATGCAAAAGACGTTCAATATATTTAAGAGCTGCAGACCACTGTTTTTTTTCAACTGCCATTTGAACATGCTCAACAAGATCATCAGAGCTCATATTCAAAACGCTGACCGTTTTTTTTGAAGGTAGATCTATTCCCTTACGAAGGCGCATGCCTGGACCAACATGATTTTTAACCTGCTGGTCAGGTTGAAACTTACAGA
Organism: uncultured Pseudomonadota bacterium; assembly: GCA_964529835.1. Classification (GTDB taxonomy): domain Bacteria; phylum Babelota; class Babeliae; order Babelales; family Vermiphilaceae; genus CAZGZQ01. The sequence goes on along the minus strand of CAZGZQ010000001.1, from coordinate 67,630 downwards.
AACTCTGTGATATGAAAGCAACTGCACAATACGCGATCAATCTTAATTTTCTTGTTTTCATAAATGCCTTTTGCCTAAATTTAAATCTATGAGTATCTTATTTTAAGATACACAAAAGCAAATCTGGTGCAAACTGCAAAAGGATTTTGATGACAAAAACCAATCTTGATATTTTAATTGCCAGACATCTCATTACTCCTGAACACATTCAACAGGCAGAAACGGAAAAAAAAGCAGAAGAATCCGTTCTTGATTATTTGGTTGCTAAAAATATTGTAACATTCGAAGCAATTGCACAAGCATATGCACAATACACACATTTTGAATATCTTGATAAAATAACTGAAAATATGGCTGACCCAAGCCTACTTGCATCTGTTCCACTCAAATATCTTAAAGATAATAAAGTTATTCCCATAAAAAAAAATGGAGTCATTTGTATTGCAACTTCAAATCCTTTTGATTTTGCTCCAATTGATCAACTTGCAATCGTATGCGGACCAATTGCAACAACGGTTATTACAACAGAATCAATGATTATTAGCACAATCAACAAATACTACCCACTTGAAGGAACCAAGCAAGCTATCCAAGAACTAGAGCAAGAAGCTGGTGAACCAGAAAATGTTTCTCTGGAAGGAATCGATGACACTGATATTATGAGCAGTTCATCTGAAGCTCCCATTATAAAACTGGTAAATCACATCTTATTTCAAGCAGTAAAACAAGGTGCTTCTGATATTCACATCGAACCATTTGAAAAAGAAATGCGCATTCGATATCGCATTGATGGCGTTATGTATGACTCAATGACACCCCCAAAACGGGTTCAAAACGCCCTTATTTCTCGACTCAAAATTATGGGACATATGAATATTGCAGAAAAACGGCTCCCTCAGGGTGGCAGAATTGCAATTAAAGTTGCTGACAAATCGATTGATATTCGTGTATCAATTTTGCCGGTTGCATTTGGAGAACGAGTTGTTATGAGGCTTTTGGATAAATCAAAAAACTTTGCTCAGATTGAAGATCTTGGAATGTCTGATCATGACTTTGCAATTATCAATCGAGGAATTGTTCGACCTAACGGAATTATTTATGTAACCGGACCAACAGGATCAGGAAAAACATCAACTCTTTATTCGATTCTTGCTCGATTAAACACTGCTGATGTAAACATCATAACTGTTGAAGACCCCATTGAATATCAAATGTCTGGTATTGGTCAAGTCGGAGTCAAAGATAAAATTGGACTTAATTTTGCTGCGGCATTACGAGAAATATTACGTCAAGACCCTGATATTATCATGATTGGAGAAACACGGGATCAAGAAACTGCTCAAATTGCAATTCAAGCAGCCTTGACGGGCCATTTGGTTTTAAGCACGCTTCACACTAATAGCGCACCTGCAGCCATCACTCGGTTGATTGATATGGGCATTGAACCATTTTTAATTGCATCATCAGTTGTTATAGTACTTGCACAACGACTGATTCGCAAATTGTGCGATGAATGCAAAAAAACATATACTCCAACTTCTGAATTACTTAAAAGAGTAGGAATTACATCAGAAGAAGCAAAAAGCATCACTTTTTATCAATCAGTTGGTTGTGAAAAATGTTCAAATCTTGGCTACAAAGGAAGAAAAGCCATTTTTGAAGTCATGGAAATGAGTCCTTCAATAGCAGCACTCACTATGCAAAAAGCAGATACGGCTGTTATTTCACAAAAAGCATGTGATGAGGGCATGACATTGCTCGTTCAAGATGGCATTCGAGCAATTCAAGCAGGTGTTACCACAATTGAAGAAGTGCTTTCTGTTGCTGTTGCCGAATATGATAACATTGCTTAAAATACTTATTTAAAAAATTAAGCCTCGAACAATTTATTATTAAAAGATACCAGACGGAAGGATAATAATACATAAATCCCAATATCAAGTTTTAAAAAAATGTATCGTGCATAAACATGATTAAAAATAATTATACACCGGACCCTTTAATGCCTAAAAAACAAGGATCTTTATTACTTGATTTAATGGTTGCAATAACAATATTTTTTTTTGCCGCATCATTAACAATCAGTCTTGGATATGCGATAAAAAAAACAGACTGCATGCTTGAACTTCTCACTTTAAGACAAACTATTCAAAAAGCACAACTTGAAGCCATAACAAAAGGCATAGACCAAACCATTTATATTGATATTCAAAATAATAGTTATCAAATAAATGACACACCAACTCAATTACAAAGTCTTTTAATTGGAAATGAATCAACAGCAATACCATCTCTCAACAATCCCAAGCAAAAAAAAGGATCATGTAGTTTTGCACACAATAAAATTATCTGCTTTAAAAGCGGCATTATTAGTGCTGGAACAATTTATTTTTATGCAAAAAGTGACAAAACATTATTTTTTTGTTTAAGTTGTCCTGTTTCACAATCAAACAACATCCATATTTATGAATACAAAAATGAATGGATGTTATTTTCTTAAAAAAAAGGACTTACATAATGCCTTATTAAACTTTTACAATCTCATAACCTAAACAAAAAAGTATTATTTTAAAGCTCATTATCAAAAAAGGCTTTTTTTAAAAAATGATACATAGAAAATCAATATACATTATCCATTAAAACAGCGTATGAAAAACTCAAAAAACATCTATATCCGATTTGCATTTTGCTGCATAATGATCATTACATCAATCATTATAGCCCTTGCACAAGGCCAAAATTCATGGATTGAGCGAACAAAAGTATCAATCACTAAAGAACCAACAACTATACATAATCATTTAAAACAAATACAAAAAAAAGATAGTATTTCAGTTCTTTTTTCACCGGATGATCCAATTGCAGAAGTTCTTGTTTATTTAATTGAAAATGAAAAAACAAAAATTGATATCGCAATATTTACTTTTACCGATAGTCTCATAAGCAATGCATTAATCAATGCCATTAAGCGGGGAGTTATTGTTGAAATCGTAGGAGATCGATCAAACATTATCGACCAGTACAGTAAGTTTGATCTATTATATCAACATGGAGCAACGATTTATTGCTATAATAGCCAATGGGCAGGTAGAAAACGAGCAAGCATTATGCACCACAAATTTATACTTTTTTATAATACTCTTGAACAGGAATCTGTTGTTTGGACAGGATCTTTCAATTTCACTAAATCAGCACGACAAGTAAATCAAGAAAATGCAGTCATTATCAAACGGAAAGAAATTGTAAAACAGTTTGAAATACAATTTCAAATTCTTAAAAATCGATCATTTTTCTACAAACCATGCTTTATTGCACAATAAAAATTTTTAAAAATCAAATAATCCTATATTCTAAATATAAAAAACTACTTATGATCAATAAACATATAAGACATCTTTTTTTAGTGATAGCATCAATATTCACGATTCAACAAACAGAAACATCTTTTATATCAAAATTATTTGGTCAAAAAAAATTTTCAGCAGGCATTTTGCCCCTTGTTCACGATAAAGGACAATTTTATTTTTTACTTGGCAAAGAATATTGCACAGATGAATACTCATCTAATGGTTCCTATTCAGATTTTGGAGGGGCATCAGATCCTGCAGACAATCAAGACTGGCAGACCACTGCATTGCGTGAATTTGAAGAAGAATTAGGATTTAAAAGAAGAAAAAAACATAATGAATCTCATGAAAACCCATTAATAAAAATAAATGGTGATTGGATCACTGTTGAAAAAAATATACCATGGGAAAGAGCCTTATCCCCAAATAAATTAAACGACTACAATCATGTATTTAATGAACAAAAATCATATTACATGATTCTTTTAGAAATAGACCGCGAAAGACTAAACGATAACTGCTTTAAAACAGCACTGACATTACGCGATGGAGAAAAATCGATTATCACACTGTTTCCTGCAGGCCCATTTTTAGAATGGATTGAAAATTTAACAATAAGTAATGCTTGCTCTTTTTACCATTACTCTCCAATAAACAAACAGATTCAAAATACAACAGGAGCAACGATTAGTCCGATCACATATCAAATACGAGCATCATTTGCCAAAAGTTTACAATCACTTTTAACAACTTCAACTACACTTCAAACAATAAAAAAGGAACGCTCATTAGATACTCTTGTAATAGAAATTATTGACGAAAGGATAAACAAAGAAACGCCTATGAGTGATATCTTGATAAACAACAAGTCAAAAGATGATACAAAAAAAAACAATCCCGCTATAAAACCCAACCTATATAATTATGTACCTCTTTTTATTCTCATGCTTTTGCTTGGAATTATTACTGGTGCTTATCTTGAATACAACAATATATTAAAATCATCGGGCATTGGTACTTGATAATCATATTGCTTGCCTTGGTAATTAAAAGACAAAGAATATGCATGAAGCGCATGTCGACTTATTAATAAAGAACGCTTTCCATACAAAGCATCACCAACAATGGAGTATCCTAGTGATGCACAATGAACACGAATTTGATGAGTTCGTCCCGTTAAAGGAGATACTTCAACCAAAGAATAATTATCAAATTGTTTTATTTTTTTTATATATGAAATTGCACGCTTCAATCCAGATTGATTAGCAGCTGCATGATGGTGATATGAATACGCAACACTTGTCATTTTAATATGAGAAATCGGATCTCGCACCAAAAAAGAGTCGATCTCTATTTCATCGGGAAATTGACCTTCAACAAACGCATAATATTTTTTTTGAATTTTTCGCTCCTTAAAAAGGTCACTCAAAAGGCCTTGAGCCTTTCTGTTTTTTGCAATAATCATGATACCCGATGTTTCTTTATCCAATCGATGGACAATTCCAGGCCTTATACAAAGACCTTCAAAGCCTTGCACATATCCATGTAAAGCCAACCAATCAACCAACGACGGCTCACTACTTTTTCTATTTGGAGCATGAACAACAAGCCCTGCAGGCTTATTAATGATAATAAAATCATCTTCTTGTGCGCACAAAACAACGCGATCAAAAATAGATTGAGAAGCAGCTTGTTTTGAATCAGCAAAGCAAACAGGTGGTATAGCAATAACAATGTGTTGATTAACAAAAACAGGAACAGAATTTTTTTTAACGACCTTTGCATTAAGCGTAACAACCCCAAGATCGATAAATTCTTGAATAAGAGTCCGAGAACAACCAAGCATTGTGCTTGCAACAATATCAATACGATTACCATCATCAAGCTCTTTGACAATAAGAGTAACAACAGATCCAGGACGAAACATCAACCACCATTTAATCTCATAAAATTAATATACAAAGAAAAAGTGTACGCTTATTTTTCATGATACAAAATTGCCAAAATAGGTCAATTAAACAATAATTGCATACAATTAAAAATGACTATACAATGAAAAAGTTTGAATATAAAAAAGGTTCTTGCCATGGATCAACCAAAAAAATTGCTAAAAAAAATTATTGAACATACGCCAAGCAATACAGAAATTTTACAAAAGTCTTTATGGCAAGCACTTGTTGATATGCATCCAGTTGATATTGCAGACTTTTTGGGTGAATCTGAAAAAGGAGAGGCTAAAAAGCTTTTTGAACTTCTTCCCCATGAGTTGCAACTTGACGTATTTAAAGAACTTTCACTTTCAATGAAAGCATTTATTATTAATTCTCTTGACGAAGAAAAAAAAGTTAACTGCCTCAAAACGCTTGCTCCTGATGAATTAACAGATTTATTTGATCACTTCTCAGATCAAGAATTAAAACACTATATGGGACTATTACAACGTCATATCAGAGAGCAGGTAAGCTCTTTGATGAAATTTGATCCCCAATCTGCTGGTGGAGTCATGCACACAGATGTTGTATCAATCATGGAAGATTTTACCGTTGAAAAAAGCATTCAACTATTGCAACGATTACGTCCAAGCAAAGATATTCACAGTCGTATTTTTGTCGTCAGCAAAACACATCGATTGGTTGGGCACATAAACTTAGAGGACCTTGTTTTACACACTCCTGCATCATTTATTAACTCATTTATGCAAAAAAATGAATTTATAGCTCTTGCAAATCAAGACCAGGAAGAAATTGCAAATAAAATGATTCATTACAACATAACCGTTGCCCCTGTTGTTGACACACTTGAGACACAACATTTTTTGGGAGTTATTCCTGCAAGCACCCTTGTTGATGTGGTTGTAGAAGAAGCACGGGAAAATATTCAACGAATGAGCGCAGTTATTCCTCTCAAATATCCTTATTTTGAATCCCCATTTTTACGACTTTTATGGGCTCGAGGATATATTTTGGTAATCCTTTTATTAACAGGTTCTTTTTCAACATCAATTTTGCAAAGTTTTGATACTCATCTTAATGGATTTTTGCTTTCATTTATTCCAATGATTATTGGAGTTGGAGGCAATACAAGTAGTCAAACATCGGCAGTACTTATTCAGGGAATGGCTACCGGAGAAATTACGTTCGATAACATGTTTCGCTTTTTGCGCAGAGAAATTCGCATGGGATGCATTCTTTCTTTAATTCTAGGTGGAGCTGGGTTCTTACGTGTTTTTTTGACAGGTGGATCATATAAAGAAGCAATTATCATGAGCCTTATTTTAGGATGCATTGTAATTCTTGCAACTTTGCTTGGAAGCTGCACCCCATTTCTTTTAAAAAAAATAAATATTGATCCTGCATTTTCTGCAGGACCATTTTTGGCAACGGTAATGGATATTCTTGGCACCTCAATTTTTTGTATTTTGCTTTACTATTTAATGAGATAGGATTTTTTTGAGAAATTTCTTGACAAAAATGGCTACAATCTATACTTTTTAATACGTATTTTAAATTAATTCTTTGAGATTTTTTAATTAAAAGAGCCGCTAGCTCAGTCGGTAGAGCAACAGCCTTTTAAGCTGTGGGTCGTTGGTTCGAATCCAACGCGGCTCACCATATATGTCCCTATCGTCTAGCCTGGTCTAGGACGTCGCCCTTTCACGGCGAAAACAGGGGTTCAAATCCCCTTAGGGACGCCATTACAAAATTTATTGTATTTTTATAGTAAACTATGTTTTTAATCAAATTAAAAATAGTTTAAACTTCTATAATAAAAGTAAAATAAAATGCTCATCTTTATTTTTTAACTTTAATCAGCTAATTGTGAAATACCTTTGTGTCTTTTTACATTAAAAAGATATATAAATAAAACGACTGAAACTACTGCATATACAATGCTCATGCCATATCCTTTTATCAAATAAGCAGTTGGATCTTGATGATGCATCACATATGCCCTCATCCCACTAAAAACATAACTCATGGGACAAAAAGCACTTATACATTTTCCCCATGCTGGCAAAACTTCAATGGGATAGTATGCACCACTAAACGGAAGCAAAAACCATACAACAACAAACCCAAGCTCCGTGCCACGCTTGCCAAGCAAGACAACAATCTGAAGTGAAGTAAATCCAAGCCAAATTGCACTGAAAAAAAGCGGTGGCAGAAATATGAGAAAGTAATATATCATGTGCCAAATTGATATATCATAAAGCAGATACACTGAAAAAAAGCCACATAATGCAGTTGCAACAACAGCTATTGCAAAATAAATAATTATTCCCAAAGACCATTCAGTTAATCGCAAAGGTAATGAAAATAAATTGAGAATGTTATTTTGCCATAATTCTTCATTAAAAGCTAAAGCTATTACATTTGCGCCTCGCCCTACAATTTGCCACAATAAGACCCCAAGTAATGCAATTTCAGTATAGTTTAAAAAACCATTAATTCCTGATTCTTGTATCCAAGAGCCCAAAAATCCCCATGTTATTACATCAAGAAGAGGCCAAAAAATAATCATCAAACAAAGATTAAGATCGTGTTGATAGAGCCTCAAATGACGAATGGTAATTGCCCATACAGAAGAAAATGAAATCATACTTTACTTCCTCCTTGTGCTATCCTTAAAAAATAATCTTCAAGTGTTGGTTTATCAATCGAAATATGAGAATACACAACTTGACGCTCACTTAGCTGCAATAAAAATGGAGCTATTGCATGTTCATCAAGTTCAACGGTTAGATTATTACCTTGGACAGTATGAATTAATCGCTCATCATTAATAAATAAGATGGCACGAGTAATTTCTTGGCTTATAGTCAAATGAATACGAACCTTTGATATTGAATATGCTAGTTCTTGCGGAGTATTATCAGCAATAATGTGTCCATTTTTAAGTACCAATACTCGATCGCAAAGTTCAGCAACCTCATCCATATTATGCGATGTAATTAAAACTGATGTCTTATGTTCTTTACGTTGCGTTAAAATAAATTGACGCACCGCATAAGCAACATCTGGATCAAGTGAAGCAGTTGGCTCATCAAGCAACACAACTTCAGGATTGTTCATAAATGCTTTTGCAAGCATTACTCGAGTTGCCTGTCCTGCCGAAAGAGTTCCCATTTGACGCTGTGCCATGTGCAAAATACCAAAAAATTTTAATAGACTTTCAATTCGTTCAGAGCGTTCAGGTTGCGGAATTTGATAAATACGACCTACAATATCAAGATTATCAAAAACAGTTAAACGATTGGGAAGTTTGTCATATCCACTTGCATACCCTATTTTTTTAAGTGCTGCAATACGATACGTTGCAAAATCTTTTCCAAAATAATGTATTGATCCGCTACTTGGTATCAAAGTACCTAACAACATTTGAATTGTTGTTGTTTTGCCTGCACCATTAGGACCAAGCAAGCCAAGAATTTCTCCCTTTTGAAGCCGAAATGAGACAGTATTCACCGCAGTATAAACATTTTTAGCTTTAAAAGACCAAAAACGTGAACCGAAGTTTTTTGTTAAATTATTTACTTCAAGTATTGTCATGTAACTTCTTTATCTTTAGTTTCATACATAAAAAACACATATCAAATATATTAAAAATACTCAAAGATAATACGTTCTTTTTAAAAATGATTTGAATCATAATAATCTTATCCCAAACCATATTTTAAAATCATCTTATCAACAAATGCATCAAAACGTTTAAAAAGAAATATAAATGGTTTTGCAAGAAAAAACAGTTTTGTTACAACAGCATCAAAGATTCTTTTTTTACAATAATTATTCCAAAATTCGTAAAACCATTCTTGTTTGACACGATCTGAATTAAAGCCATTCATTATTTGGTTGTATTTATAATATAAGAATACAAACCATACTTTATCAAGCTCTTGTGTCCATTGAAAGTAATACATTGGTTTTTCTTGTATCTCCTTTAAATTTTCTGACATTTCTAAACGCACTCGAGGTACATCGCAAACAAGACTCTTTTGTTGTTCAAGTATTTCAAACCGCTTTTCTGCAATTAAGTCAAATTTTGCTATAATATCAATATAATTAAGCTCATCAAATCTCACATGAGGATGACGTTCTTTTAAATTATTAATAAAAGTATTATGTCCCAAAAGAGACGCAAAACTATATAAAGTTATCAGCTTCAAAAGGCCAAATGAGTCATTATAGGCAATACCTTGTTCACTAAAGAAAAAAGTTTTTTCTAACTCTATTAAATCATTACACTTTTCATGAAGCACAAATAAAAAATCAACCTTTGGATTTGCTAAAAATGATTTATCATTGAACGCCATTATTGCAGGCACTAACCAAGAACAAACTTGCCGATATTGATCTTTTTGTAACTGTTCAATATCAAATTCATACAAAAGAGTTTCAAGATTATTTTTTAATTTACAATCTTTAAATGTTTCTTGATAACTTGCAAATAATGTATCACAATACAAATCATAATCACTTTTCACTTTTTTTTCACAAGGAGTATATTCTATTAGTCGAGCGTGAAATTGTTGTGCTCTCTTTTGCAATCTTTTTATGCGATTATTTCTATAAGTCAGAATTCTTACTTTTTTTCGATTTTCAAACCAAATCCCAGATTCTGAGCGATAGCATACAACCCGATTATTTTCATTAATCAATCGAGGCAAAAAAAGAGTCGACTGATTCATCGTAAAAGATAAAGGAATATAAAAAATAAAGATCCAAAGAAGCATAAAAATACTTTTACTTTCAATAATATCAAAAATAACAAAAATTAAGAAATAAGACGTTCCCACTCAACTATCATTGAATTACGTTCTTTTTCTAATTTTTTTAATTGTATACATGCTGCATCAAACTCACCAGTTCCATACTCAAAATCTGCAAACTGAGCCGATAACAGCTCAATCTCTTGTTCAAGTTTTGTAATTTTTTGCTCGCATTTTCTTATTTGTTGATCATTATTTTTTTCAACTTTTATTTGTTTGATTTTCTCTGATTCAGTAGATTTGGTTTTAACAAATGAAGTTAATTGCTGATTTTCATCTTTGATTGAAGATTTACACAAAAGATAATCATCATAATTTCCTGTAAACATAATTGCTCTATCACATTGCAACTCAAGAACATGTGTTGCAACCTGATTGATAAAATCCTGATCATGCGAAACAAATAACAGTGTTCCTTCAAATCGCTGTAACGCCTGACACAAAATATCTTTTGATGGAATATCCAAATGATTGGTGGGCTCATCAAGAATTAATGTATTTGCCTGTTGTAAAAGCACGCGCACCATCCCAAGACGATTTCTTTCTCCGCCGGACAGTACTCCCGCTTTTTTTTGAACATCATCACCTTTGAAAAGAAAATTTCCAAGCAATGTTCTGATTGCTTGTGTCGTTTGACTGTGTGATACCGCATATGCATTTTCAAAAACAGTTTTATCTAATGCAAGAGATGCAACTTGATCCTGATCAAAAAATGCTTTTTTTACCCCATCACCCCATAAAACAGTTCCTTTTTGAGGCTTTAAAATCCCTTGAATAAGGCGTATCAACGTTGTCTTTCCAGCTCCATTTGGCGCAACAATTGCAAGCTTTTGACCACGCTCAAGCGTAAATGAAATAGAATGAAAAACAACTTTTTTGCCATACCCAAAAGCAAGATCTGATACAGAAACAACAGTGCGCGCACTTTTGTCAAATAAAGGAAAACTAAAATTTGGTTTTGATGGCATTGATGGTAAAGCAATCCGCTCTATTTTTGCTAATTTTTTAATCATACTTTGTGCCAATGCAGCCTTAGAAGCGCTTGCACGAAAACGAGCAATAGTTTTTTCCATCTGTTCAATCTCTTTTTGCTGAACAATATACTGATCATGAAGGGTCAAAAATCGCTCGTCACGCTGCTTTACATATGCATCATAATTGCCTTGATAAAGGGTTGCCACCCCATTTTCAATTGCACAAATCTTACTACATAACTGATTTAAAAAATTTTTTTCATGACACACCATTAAAAAACCAACACCATTATTTTTTAAAAACCGCAAAAACCATTCTTTGGCAACAATATCCAAATGGTTGGTTGGTTCATCAAATAAATAAAAATCAGCTTTTTTAAACAAAAGTTGCGCAAGAACAACCCGCATCTTCCATCCGGTGCTCAAACTAGCAACCGGCTTATCAACGGCAACAGTATCAAACCCAAGCCCTGCTAAAATTTTTAATGCTTCTGTTCTTTTATGATGTGGATCATACATGAAAAATTCTTGATACGCTTTTTCATAACGCTGAATCAACTCATGATTATCAGGATCGCAAACAAGAGCTGACTTTGACTGTTCAACAGCTTGAAATGCATTCCACCATTCAGTATCGGCTGATAATGTTTCATCAATAATTGATCGATCTGATTGCAAAACAACCTCTTGCGGCATATATGCAACTGTACATGAAGGATCAATCGTAATAGATCCTTGATCAAGCTCAACATATCCTGCAATCGCTTTTAACAGAGTCGATTTACCTGCACCATTTAAACCAAAAAGACCAACTTTATCTTTATTTGAAAGAGTCAAAGAAAGATCGGAAAAAAGATTTTGCTGCCCAAATGCAACTGTCGCACGCCGAATAATAATCATACAGTAATCAAAGCCTTTTTGCCATGATGACGCCACCAAATTATAAAAATAGCCCCAAGCATTTTAAATCCTGCTTTTAAAGTCATTTTACTTCCTGTTTGATCATACCAAACAGTTGGATGTTCAAGAATGGTAAAGCCTAATTTTTTCCCCAAATAAAGCAATTCAATATCAAGCGCCCAATCATCAATCGTAATATGATCAATAATAGCAGCAATAAAGGTTCTGTTAAAAACTTTTGCTCCGCACTGAAAATCATAGTAATTCATTTTCAAAACTGACTTAATAAGAGATTCATAAATAAACCGACTGCCCCATCGCTTGACCAAAGGGCGCGGTGGATAAATTTGAGACTGAGGCATATATCTGGATGCAATAACCCCGTCCCTGCCTTCCATTTGCCTAATCAAATCAAAAAAATAAAAGGGTCTTGTTGCCATATCAGCATCAACAAAACCGATCAGATCAAAACCGCGACTTAATGCATAATCAAAGCCAACCTTGATAGCATTTCCCTTGCCTTTTTTTGCAACACGAATATACGAAAGGCGTCCTGACATTTTTTCTTTTAAATTAATTACCACAGAATCAGTATGATCTGTACAGCCATTCAAAACAACAACAAGCTCAAAAGAAAAACTTGATTGTGCGCGAAAAAAAGCATCATAATCACATACTGTCTTTTCAATACGTAACGCTTCATTATAAGCAGGAATAATAATGCACAGATTCATAGAAATTAATTACACACATATAATAAAAAGCAATCTATTGATGAGTGTATCAACAAATTACAATCATTCAAGAGAGATATAATAAACCAATAACACAGAAAAACGAAAGAAGGTCTAACTATGTTTAGACCTTCTTTCGTTTTTCTTTAGACTTAAAAAACTTTATTTAAATGAAAGTGTTTTTTTGAAACCTTGATCCACCTACCGATGATGACACCTCATTTGAATTTGAAAACGAAGCAACAACTCCCATCAATCGCGCAGTCTTATTTATATCAGAATCAGAAACTAGTTTTCCTGATACATAATAGGCACCATAGGTTGAAAAAATTTTGTTTAGCGTTGAAAAACAAGGGACAAATGTATTTATACAATTAAGTTTGGCTTTCTCATCTCTAATCAATTTATAAACCCAAGAAGTCACGAATTTTCCTCCAGGAAAATTTGAAGAAACCGCTGAAATAAAAGATTGTATTATAGGCCTTGCAAAAAAAGCAATCATAAAAGGCGTTACAGGAGACTGGTACGCAGATTTTAAAGAGCCTTTTGCTTTTTGAAAAAGTGTTGGTGATTCTTCTTGTTCATTTTCACTTGCAAAAGAAACTCCAACAAAACAAAAAACTGCTAACAACAAAAATTTATTTTTTAACATATTTTTCCTTATTAATGAGATATGCTTGTTTTATAATTCAGTCACATTGTAACAAAAAGAAGTATTAAATCAATATCTCTTTTTTAAAAATATTTTAATTTTTAAAAAAGATTTCAAAAAGCATTATAAAATTTCGGTTCTTCTCATTAAAAATTTTCTATTTAATTAAAAATTATGAAAAAAAATTTGATATACTAGGGATTTAACTTAATCACTATTTTTGATAGGTGGCTGCAAAACAAATAATAAAACACCTAAAGTTTTTGCAATCGATGTATATTGACCTTTAGGCATAACAGTTGAAAGACTATACGCTATACTAGGAATAATAAGTCCTGCAACTGGTTCAAGAGATTCTGGAAGCTTTTGCTTTACCGCATTAGGTATAACAATAAAAAAGTCATAGCTTGAAATACCATGAGCAATAGTCATTACTGCACAAAAATGAGTTAATGGTGATTTTAAAAATGCATCTTTTTTTTTAATAAACCATTTTTTATTATGGTTATTTTCAGATGAGAATAGACTATACATACCAATGATACAAAAAACAAACCATTTATTTTGTAGCATATTTTTCCTTATAAATTTTAAAAATAGCATGACACTAATACTTTGGATCATAAATAAATAATTTTTGTAATAAAAATATCAATTAATCTTAAATATTATCAATAATAAGCAAGATTTACATTTGATTGGTCAGCGTATAAATCTTTTTTAAAAAGAAGAGTGAGCTGAGAAATTGTTTTTGCCGTATAATCTCCAAGAATTTTTATTGCATCAACTGTACGATACAAAACACCATCCAAAGGACTTGCAGTACGCCACATTCCCTTTGCAAACAAAGTTTTCCATCCATAAATCAGATCATTTAATGGCACAATCCAAGACTGCTCTGAAACAGGAAATGTTTGAAAGCCAGTATAAAATGCACGGGCATACGTTTTTTCAAGCCAATACACGGCATCTTGAAAGTTTAAAAAAGAATTTTTTTGATAATGAGTGGTTACAAACAAAACATGCTCATAAGAAAAATCATTCAGCAATTCTTGCATAACCTTTGATAATGATTTTTCTTGGGTATAATGAAACGGTATTAACGTAACACCAAATTTTTCTTTTAATGTTTCAACTAATTGTGGATCTATTGCATAATGAGACAATAAATATAACTGACGTATTCCACTATCTGTTTTTGTAAACGAACAGAAAAAATCTTCTAACATTTCAGTATCTTTTTCGCATAAAACAACAACTGCTATTGGCTTTTGTAAATACTGTTCAAGATTTCGATACACAGGCTTTGTGACAATAGGATAATGTTTTTTCCTGCGAATTTCTTTTGCCGCTTCACGTTGAATTTTACGATCAACTTTAAATCCAACAATTTCTGAAAAAAGATTACGCATATATAAAATTTCAGAAATAAAGCAAATTTTATAATGAGCTGTTTCAATCATTGGATAATACATTGCCAAATCATTACTCGCAGGAAATGGAGCACCCTTAAATCCAATAACTTTTTCTGATAAAAGATCCTTTAATTTAACAATTTTAAACAACCATCCATAAAAAGTTCTTAAATGCATAAACCTAAATGGTCCTGATCGATAATCATGGTTTGCCTGTTGATCTTGAGGCATTGGTGTTGCATATCCCTTTGGAGAATATCCCCACTTTATAGCCTCTTCTGGAGGAATATTATAGTATTGCCCATAGGTAAACCAAACATCCTGATTACTATATGTTTCATTAATAACCTGAAATACCTTTGGATGAGCAAACCAATCATCTCCATCAAGCATAAGAACAATCTCGTCATCTTTGCATAAATATAAAACATGATACAAGTTGGCCAGTTTGCGACGCCTTTTTTTGTTTGAAATAAAGGTCACTTTATCATAAAGATTATTTGCTTGAATATAGCTTTCAATAATTGCAGCAGTTTCATCTTGAGATCCATCATCAACAATAATAACTCTAAAGTTTTCATACTGCTGCATAAAAATAGATTGCAAATTGTATAAAACCCAATCTGCATTATTATACATGCACGTTACAACAACTAAAGGCTTTTGAATATATTCTTTTTCAATACTATTTACGTCTGCTTTTATAAAAAAGAAAATCATGTTCATTATAAAAAAAACAACTCTTTTTTGTCTAAATAAATATTTTAAAATCATGATTATAACTCTTTCATTATAAAAAAGTGATACGATAGACTTTGTTGCTTTTTGAATTTCTCTTTTTGTAAAATCTTTATCACGATGATTTTGAAAAGTAAATAAAAAAGAGGGGGCTATGGAGTACATACGATTTATAACAATTTTAATACTTTCAAACCAAATAAACACATTCATTTTAAGTAGTACCACAGTCAATGCAGAACCATATGTTTTTGCTGAACAAAAACGCAAACTCCAATGTAACCAGAAAAAAATAATTGCTATTATTGGAACAGGTTATGTTGGACTTGTAACAGGAGCAGGACTTGCAGAGTGTGGCAACACAGTCATTTGCGCTGACATCAATCATGAAAAAATAGCTTCTTTAAATAATGGGATAATTCCCATTTATGAACCGGGCCTTGATGAACTTGTCAAGCAAAACGTTAATTTATCACGGCTTTCATTTACTCATGATGTTGACACAGCCTTATCTGTTGCAGACATAATATTTATTGCCGTCGATACCCCAATGAGTCATGACGGGACTGCTGATTTGAGGGCAGTACTTTCTGTTGTAAAATCAATTGCGAAAAATAGCACTCGGTATCAAGTTATTGTCACAAAAAGCACGGTTCCAGTTGGAACTGGTAAGCTTATCAAAGAAATGCTCATGAAAGAAGGACTTTCCTGCCATCAATTTGATATGGTTTCAAATCCAGAATTTTTACGAGAAGGATCTGCAGTTCAAGATTTTCTTAATCCCGATCGAATTGTTATCGGATCTGAATCAAGCGAAGCCCTTTCAATTATGTGTTCAGTATACGACACTCTCATTGGCAATAATGTTGCGTGTGTTTTTACTAACCTTGCATCAGCAGAAATGAGCAAATATGCATCAAATGGATTTTTAGCTGTTAAAATAAGCTTTATTAATGAAATTGCAAACCTTTGTGATAAAGTTGGAGCAGATGTAAAAACAGTTGCACATATTATGGGACTTGATAAACGAATTAGCCCGTTGTTTTTAAAACCTGGACCAGGATTTGGTGGATCATGTTTTCCCAAAGATACACAAGCTCTTTTGCTCATTGGACAGAAACATTCAGTAACACTTCATACCGTTAAAGCATCATTAGAAACAAATGAACAACAATCAACTATTCCCGTTGAAAAACTTCTCCATTTAATGAAGATACAAAAAGCAGAACAGGAGTGCCTTGCTCACAAAAAAATTGCAGTTTTAGGTGCCTCATTTAAGGCAAACACAGATGATATTCGATATTCTCCCGCATGCATAGTTATGCAAAAATTAATCAACCTTGGGGCCAATGTTTCATGTTATGACCCTGTCGCAATGAATAATGCTTCAAAACAACTTCCAATGGTGAATTTTTGCGAAAATCCATACTCGGCTATAAACAAAGCCGATGGAATTATTATTATGACAGAGTGGGATGAATTTAAACATCTTGATTGGCAATTGATAAGTGAATCTGTAAATCAAAAAATAATTATTGATGCACGTTCTGTCATTAAACCAGAAGAACTTAAATTACTTGGATTTTCAATTGATATAATTGGACGTTCATATGCATGTCAAAAGAACTTTGATAAAAAACTTATTCCTGCTTATAAAATTATTCATATATAAAAAAATGAATATAAAAAGAGATGGTTTTTAATTAAAAACCATCTCTTCTACAATTAACAGTTCAAAAAAAATTATACTAGCTGTTGTTGTCGTTGAATAACACGCCCAATAATCCTAAAATGATCTTTTCCTCGAACAAGCGCAATTGGAGCTGTTTTATGATTAACCGATTCAAGAACAATGAAATCTTCGGTATATGTAACCTGCATAATTGCTTTAACAGGAGTGTCATTACCATATTCAACAGCCGCAATATCCCCTGATCGAGTCCAAACTTCCGGCGATATAATCAAATAATCACCCTTGACAAAGGTTGGAGCCATAACATTATTGGTAACACAATATGCAAACATTGCATTATCGGTTGAATTTAAAATAGATACAAATGAATCTTTGTATCCTGTTGTTATTTGTTGCAACTGATTATTATAAGGAGATGGACTTGACGGAATTTCACCAACAACGGGCACCAATTGTACCTTAAGCTCAACATCAACTTGATCAGGTAAACGAATAGAACTTTCAGCATCATCAGTTCTTTGACGATGTTCTGCAAACAGCTCTATTGGACTTAACTCAAAAGCCTGTGCCAATTTTCGCAAGGAATCTTCATTCCATCGACGCGTACCATTTTTAATATGGGTTAAATAACTTTCTGACATGCCTGTTTTTTCAGCCAAAACTTTTGTTGTCCATCCTTTTGCCCGTAAAAGCTCTTTGACTCGCAACCGAGTTGAAGTTGAAGGCATCGTAGTTGTTGTCATACTCATTCCTTCCTTACATAGTTTTTAAAATATATACTTATAAAATCTAATCATTATTATTTCTAATTGTACTCATAAAAAAGAACTTGTCAAATGGAAAACTTAATAAGAGCGCCACTCATCGACTATCAAACAATTTCACACAATTACTTTGAAAAACTCTACTGGGAGAAAGGATTAACTGTCTGCGGAGTTGATGAAGTAGGACGAGGACCCCTTGCAGGCCCGATTGTTGCTGCAGCTGTCTCCCTTACAAATAATGCAAATAGTCCATTAATAAAAGATTCTAAAACACTGTCAGAAAAACAACTTTTACAAGCGTTTGATTGGATAATTACCAATAGCATATGGACTATTGGAACGGCTAACCATAATTTTATTGATACTCATTCGATTGTAACGGCAAACCATATTGCCATGAAAAAAGCAATTTCATTACTCACTTACAAACTGAATAATCCCCTTTCTGCAATTATTGTTGATGCAGTAAGACTTGATCTGAACCAATCATTTAACAGCCAAATGTATGCCTTTTATAAAGCAGAATCACTTTCAATTTCAGTTGCTGCTGCGTCAATTGTTGCAAAAGTGTATCGCGACAAGCTAATGAATACCTATAACACACTGTTTTCAGGATACTCTTTTGATACACATAAGGGATATGGAACCAAAAAACATTATCAAGCTCTTGACAAACAAGGCTTAAGTAATATTCACCGAAAAAGCTTTCTTAAAAGGTATATGAATGAAGCAAACCCATAATAATTACTTTGGTGAAATAATTGAATCATCAATTACCCATTTTGTATTTCAAACATGGGACTGGAAAATGCAAACTCCTTTTGGTTCTGTTGTAATGGTAAAAAATAAAAATGAAACTATTTATGGAATTGTATATCAAATCAAAACAGGCTCTCATGAAGGAGATAGACAGGTCTATGCATATCAAAAACCGCTTGAAGAGCTTGAAATTGAACAGCCTCATATTTTTTCATTTTTAAAAACAACCGTTTACGCATTGCCCCTTGGATATAAAAAAAACAACGCCATTATTGGATCTTTACCCTTAAAACCATGCCTTATTCACGCATTTGTTGGCCATGCATCAATTGATGAACTTAAAGCCCTTTTTACCAAAAACTGCACCTATCTTAACCATTTATTTGCACTCCAACAAGACCTTTTCAACCTCGATGAGCTTTTGTTTGGTCTGATTACATTTCAAGAATCAGTTGATTCTTTTTTTAAAAACAATCGGGAAAATTTTCTTTCAGCCTACTCTCTTTTAATCGGGAATGATTATAAAAGGCTTCAATTTTTTATAGAAAAAATATCACAATTACAATAATTCAAAATAAAAATAAATTGACAAACATGAAATTAAAGATAAGATGTATCATATATTAGATTAATTTATTGATTTTAAGAAAGATATTTGTATGAAAAAATTTTTAAATATTCTTTTTTCATTATTTCTACTTTTATTACCTATGAACCACAATGCTATTGTAAAAAAATGGGATCCAGTACTTTCAAATTTAATTTCTCAATACGATAAGCAAGCTTTCATTGAACAATTGAACCTTCCTGAACTTTTTGGCTCTGCAATTTCTGAATATCAAGTTTCAGGCTCATCTCATTTACCAGCCTCTCAATGGGCTGCATGGGAAGCTCAAGATATTTTCAATGGAAAATTAACAATACACAATCATGATCGTTCGCAAAACGCATGTGATTTCTGGAATACATATCCTCAAGACATTGCATTAATGTCTGAATGTGAATTTAATACATTTCGATTTTCTGTTGATTGGGCAGCAATTGAGCCAGAAGAAGGACATTTTAATCAAGACGCATTAAATCACTATGAGGATGTTATTCGTGAGTTAAATGAACATAATATTACTCCCATGATAACTCTTCACCATTTTTCTCACCCGCAATGGTTTGAAGAAAAAGATGGTTTTTCAAAACGTAAAAACATAAAATATTTTGTACGATTTTGTAAAAAAATTTTCAAAGAATTTGCTGCAAATGTACCTTTATGGTGCACCATTAATGAGATTGGCCCCTTTGTTTTCCAAGGCTATATCCAAGGTGTTTTCCCTCCAGGCAAACATTCATTACCAGAAGCTTTTCATGTTATGGCAAATATGCTTGAAGCGCATAATCGCGTATATCATGCTCTGAAAAAAATGCCTCATGGCAATACATGTCAAATAGGGCTTGTACATCAATACCTAACATTTGAAGCATATGACCAATCATGGCTTGGCATGCTCAATTCTTTAGAACAAGCTCCAATTAAATTCATGAATTATATTTTTAATGATGCAATGCTATATGCACTTAAAAATGATACTATTTTCCCTTTCGTTCCAAATTTCAAAAGAACCATTAAAGGGTTATCAAAGTCATATGATTTTATAGGCCTTAATTTTTATTCTCGTGTTGTTATTCGCTCACAAATGTATAATGCTATTGCACAATACTTTTCGAAACAAAAAATTATTGCACCCGCATTTGCAACGCATCGCCCAAATGAAATTATGACAGATATGGATTATCCAATATGCCCAGAGTCATTCTATGAGGCAATTATGGAAATGAATAAACTCAATGTACCAATTTACATTACAGAAAACGGATGCCCTGATGATCGCGATGATCGTCGAGAACTCTATATCAAAACATATCTATTTGCACTTTCTCAAGCAATCAAAGATGGTGCACATGTCAAAGGTTACTACTACTGGTCTTTTATGGACAATTTTGAATGGAATGAAGGATGGGAAAAGAAGTTCGGTCTTTATGAAGTTGATCTTGTTACAAAAGAACGAAAACTTCGTAAAGGAGCCGAACTCTTTAAAAATATCGCTCTTCATAAAAAAGCTATTGATTCCTTAAATAACGACATAAGAATGCTTTCAATTGAAGAGCTTGCAATAAAATATTCAATACCAGTTGAAGAATTTGAACAAGCCCTTAAATCTGTCAATCACGACCTTCAAAATCTCTCACAAGAAAATGATCAAAAAAATAATTAAATAATTAGTTTTATTGATTTTTAAAAACCTATGATACAAATAAATAAACATTTATATCGTAAATTCTTTATGTTTGAACTCACTTTGTATCACTTTGTTTTAACGTTTTTTTCAATCGCACTCTTTGCAGCAGAAATTTCATCTTTAAGCTTATTTCCTAACTCCTTTTTCATATCTGTACACAAACCAAGCGATACATTCAAAGAGCTCTTAAGACATCATTCAATTATTTATCAAACAGAAACTCTTGATGATATTGTAAAAGCAACACAACAATGCTGGTTGCGTACTGATAATTCTGAACGATGGCATCTTGCAAGAACTGAAGCCGATCCCAAAAGTGTTGAATCATTTAAAAAATTACAATTAATTAATGCAATCGAACCTCAAAATAGCACCTTTGATTATGCGGTAATTTTTGGCTCTACTGCAAGAACAATGCGCAAAACAGTTGCATACCTTCTTGAGTTGTATACAAAAAAAAATATTCGTTTTAATGAAATTATATTTCTTGTTGGAGAAAGAAAACGTGACCCAAAAATTGAATCTGAAGATATTTTAAAAAACAAAGAAAATCGACATCTTATCAATAAACAAGAAGACTCTTCATATACAACGCTCCCTTCAAATGAAACAGAAATAGCACAAATGATCTGGAATCAGGCTGAGCTTGGAGACCTTTTTAAACTTCCTGTAACATTTGTTAATACACCTGCCACTATTGAAAATAATGAAATAAAACGTCCAACAACAGTTGATACTGTTTTAGAATGGAAAAACAAACATACAATAAAACCTGGCTCAAGAATTTTGGCAATCGCTGCACAACCCCATCTTGGTCGACAAGATATTATTATCAAAACAGCTTTGCCTGATTGCTTGATCGAAACGGTTGGTCCACGTAAGAAAAAAATTAAATTTGCCCTCTTTGTTGATGCAATTGCCCGTCAGCTATACACACTCCTTAATGCTCAATATCAAAAATAATTGTATGTAAAAATCATTCTCATTTGTAAATTATATGAATCAAAAGTATACTAAAATCAAATAGTATTTGATAATAAAGGTTATCGAGTGTTTTCATTCATCAAAGAAAAATTACAAAAAATTTATCATGCAGTTGCTGCAAAATTAACAGGATTTTTTGAAAAAAAAGTGATTGATCAGCAAGCGCTACAAGAGCTTGAGAATATATTACTTGCAAGCGATGCAGGTGTAAAAACAACGAAAGCATTAATTGAAAAAATAAAAACTGAAGCAATTAGTACCGGTGCTGATTTATATCCATTATTATATTCTGAGCTTGTCAATCAACTTAATCAGTCACGTTTTGTCGAAAAAAAACCAGATATAATTGTCATGATTGGCATTAATGGAAGTGGAAAAACAACGTGCAGCGCAAAAATAGCTCAGCAATACAAACAGCAAGGCAAAAAAGTTTTAATGATTGCAGCAGACACATTTCGCGCAGCAGCTATTGCACAACTTGAAGTATGGGCACAAAAAATTGGAGTTGATTTTTTTGCAGGCAATGAAAATCAAAAAGATCCATCTGCTGTTATTTTTGCCGGTTGTACCAAATATATGAATGAAAATTATGATATTGCAATCATCGATACCGCAGGAAGACTTCAAACAAAAACAAATTTAATGCAAGAACTTGCAAAAATGTATCGTACCATTACAAAGGTTGCTCCCCAAAAAACGATTCAAACATTACTCACAATAGATGGAATGCTTGGACAAAATTCATTTGATCAAGCACGATTGTTTCATGATATTTCTCCAATTGATGGTATTATTATTACCAAAATGGATGGATCTGCCAAAGGTGGCATTGTATTTGCAATTACTTCTGAACTTAAAATTCCTATTGCATACCTTGCATTTGGAGAATCACTTGATTCATTTGCGCTTTTTGACGGTAAAAAATATGTTACTGAACTTCTTGCAAAGGTCTGATATGAGTTTTCAAGAAGCATTACACTATATCTCTGACAAACTTGAAAAATGTTATACTAATAAACAGCAAGCTCAGCAGTATGCCCGATGGACACTTGAAACAATAACGGGTCAAACTATTACCAGCCTTCTTTCAAAAGCAACAGTAATTACTCCAGAAATAAAAACCAAAATTGAATACTGGTTAATTCAATTAATTGAACACGAAGAACCTATTCAATATCTGATTGGAACTGTTCCTTTTGGTCCCATTGAAATTTTTGTCAAGCATCCAGTCTTAATTCCTCGACCAGAAACAGAAGAATGGGTCATGGCACTTGCATCACAAATAAAAAAATCTATTGGATCAGAAACAACATTTACAATCTTGGATGCATGTACTGGATCAGGATGCATTGCACTTTTACTTGGTTTTTTATTTCCCAAAGCAGAAATCATTGGAATTGACACTGCTGATCATGCAATTGATTTAGCAAATCAAAACAAGGCTCAGCTTAACATTTCAAATGTGACTTTTTTAAAAGCGGATATCACCACATATCAACCAGAAAAACAGTTTGATCTAATTGTTTCAAATCCACCCTATATTGATCATGATGACTGGCTTGAGTTAAGTCCAAGCGTGACTGCATGGGAAGATTACCATGCCTTAGTTGCAGATGATAATGGATACGCACTTATTGAAACACTTATTAACAATGCGTGCAATTGGCTCAAAAATGAATCTATTTTTACTCCATCAAATGATGCTCAATTGGTTATTGAAATAGGTCATAATCAAGGAAAAAAAACTCTTGAATATGCTCAACATAATAAGAACTTTAAAAAAGCACAGATTAATAAAGATTATGCTGGCAAAGATCGAATTTTATACGCTTTTAAATAACTTTAAAAAATTTTCACTTTTTACAAACTAGCCAATTTGTATCGTTGCCAAAATAGGATAATGATCACTTGGAAGAATATTGAGAGGACAATTTGCATTCCAAAATAATTCTACTGTATTAACCGTTGTATAATTTAAAACAGAAGGCGAATATATTCCTGGCCTTACTAATATATGATCAATGCAATATTTTTCTTTTCCATCCCAATCAATTGCAGTATTGACAGGACCATTGATTGATTGAGCAAGCATTCGTGTATGGAAAAATCCATTATCATGAAAAAGTTGCTTAATTTTTCCATCAAAATCAGTATTAAAATCTCCTGCAACAAAAACCATCTGATCTTGCTTTACATGAGCATTAATATGTGAAAGCAATACCTCAACTGATCTGCATCGAACGGCATCATAATCATGATCAAGATGAATGTTATATACCAAAATTGCTTGTTTTGTTACCTGATCAAACAAATGTACCCATGTTGCAATTCTTAAAAGCTTGCCATGTTTTTTCCATTTAAAAGGATTTGTTGTTCCTTTATTAAGAACAAAAGATCCCCCATCAATAAAATTAAAGCGTTTCGCATCAAAAAATATCGGTAAATACTCATTTTTTGCCATTCCAAGCCATTGCTTTCCACGCCCCTTGCCAAACCAATTGTATGAATCATTCCTTAAAAAATAAGCAATATCCTGCACCTGACTTAAAATCGGCTCTTGAAAACAGATTATTGATGGCAACTGTAAATCTACTTTTAAAAGATGTTCCACATTCCACTTGCGCGCTTTCCATTTATTCTGAGATTTTTTTTCTGGCCCATCGCGCCGTACATTAAAGCTGACCACAGAAAAGATACCATTTGAATCACTGATTGAATCATTAATGGGCCATACCAAAAAAGACAAAAAACATGCTGCCATACTTAACAAATACATGCTATTTTTCAAGACCATTTAAAACTCCTCGTGTTTTATTAGTATTATATAGAACATTAAAAAAATAGCAATATTTTCAAATTGAAACATTTTTACTTGTTTGATGTTTTCAAGCAACTATGATAAGAAACAAATAAGTATGAAGGATATATTCAATGTTTAAAAATAAAGATCTTCTTGTTGTGTATCTTTCAAAAAATAGCATTGAGTTTTTTTTTGTTTGTGGCACATCAACATTGAAACAAATTATTATACAATCAACAGAAAATTATTCACTCAATCAACCAGACACCGTAATTCATGAATTACCTTCAATCATCAAAACAATAGAAAAAGGCAAGCGCGAATATGATCTTATTGCTTGGATTATCGATAATCCATTTATAAAATCAGATGCTTTAAGCACAGATCAAAAATTACCGGTCAATGATTTGACAAATGCGTACAGCATATATCATACAAATAATGTGCATTATTATGACTCAATTAACCAGCCACTCTTGTTACAAATACGACTTATTTCATATCGATTGGGAGCATACTGCCTCTGTCCCGTTTCACGATTTTTTTTATTGATGTCTCTTTATAATGATTCTATGTTTAAGATACATAATCACAACAATAGTCCTTCTTTTGAAAATTTAGAAAAATTTTTTAATTATACGAATGTAAAAAAAACATTGCCATTTCAAAAAAATATTGCTCAAGATAACTATCATTCCTATATACTCGTTTATGGATTGCTCTGTCTTTATGCAAAAGAATAGGAATACAATGAACAATAATGATCAATTTTTTTTCAAAGCAATTTCATATACAGCATATCAAAAAATGTCAAAACAAACACAAAGTGCCTTTTATCTATTTTTAATCATTAGCCTGATTCTTTGCTGTATTAGCATAAACATTTTTTATCAATGGAATACAATTAAACAAGAAGTTGCACCCTACTTAGAACAACAAACAAAACTTGCAAAAATAATTTTACAAAAACAAGAACTCATACAAAAATTGGAACCTTTATACAAACAAAATAAGAAAAAAATTAGAATTCTTGAAAAACTGTATACAATGTATTTAATCATGCAACTATTATTTGACAAACAAGAATCAATTCATATTAATTCCTGTTTGCTCACAAACAAAAAAACAACCATTATTTTTGAATCAAATCATACGAGTTATAGAGAGTGGATAAAGAAACTTTTAGAATCAAAATTAATTAAAAATATTATTACAACACAGGTAAAAAAAAATGAATCGAACTCTCAAATAACAATTAACGGTGAAATTATATTTTGACATTTTTTTATTACCATCATTATCTGATATACTAAAAATTATAACACAACCACCAGGTTACGTATGCCAAAAATTCACGAGCTTTCACTTCATGAAATTCATAAAATAGCAGCAGGCCAAGTTATTGAACGACCCGTAAATATTGTCAAAGAATTAATTGAAAATTCAATTGATGCAGGAGCAACAACAATTACAGTTCGCATCATAGACGGAGGCAAGCAATACATAGAAGTTACTGATAATGGATGTGGGATGGATCCTGTTGATGCAGAAAAATGTTTCCTAAAACACGCAACATCAAAAATTAAGCAACTTGAAGAACTTGATTCAATAAAAACATTTGGCTTTCGAGGCGAAGCACTTGCTGCAATTAAAACAGTCGCTCATGTTACTTTACTTACTCGAGAGCAAGGTATAACCGGTGGAACAAAGGTACAAGCGGATGAGCATACTCTACAATCCTCACAATGCGCATGCCCTCAAGGAACCACCATTATCATTGAAAAATTATTTGAAACAATTCCTGCACGAAAGAAATTTTTAAAACCAGCACCAACAGAATCTAGAGCCATTATTCAGACAATACAAGCATACGCATTACAGTATCTTGAGATTAACTTTGAACTTTTTATTGATAATATTAACATTATCAATGCCCCATCACAACTTCATATAACAGAAAAAGCGGCACACCTTTTTGACCAACGCATTGTTAATAACCTCATTCCTCTTGAAGAAAAAAATAAAGAAATAACATTTAAAGGTATTATCACGGATCATCAATACGCAACATATGATCGAACACAAATCACAATTACAATAAATAATCGATGGATTAAAAATCAAAAATTAACCTCTGCATTAATCAAGGGATACATGGGTATACTGCAGCCAAATAAATTTCCTTTTGCTTTTTGTGCAATTACCATAGATTCAACTCTTATTGATGTTAATATTAACCCAAAAAAAGATGATGTCTCGTTTTTACATCCTCGCATTGTCGAAAATGCTCTTCAAACAGCAATAGAAGCAACACTCAAAAAAAGCAATCTTGAGCGAATTACTTTAGCTCAAAAACCAGATGTAAACAATTTTTTTGGAGCTCGAACAACATTGTGGCATCAACCATCACCAACTCAATCACCATTTATCTTTCAAAACTCATTTGACCATAGTTCCGAAAAACCAGAAATAGAAACAAAGCAACCAAGTATTACAAACCCAATCAAGCATGAAAAAATTATAGTACCCCATACAACACAAGAATCACATGCAGAACCTCTTTTTTATCATGAACCAATCAAGCAAAGCCCCATAGAACAAAAAGAAAATAATTCACATTTTTTAGGAGTATACAAAAACACATACCTCTTAATGGATCACAATGATGGTTTTTTAATGATCGATCAACATGCAGCACATGAACGTGTACTTTATGAACAATTTGAAAATAAATTTCATGTTGTTGAATCAGTTCAACTATTATTTGCACAAATCCTTGAATTTTCATCTGAACATATTGAAATATTGCAACCATGGTTCCCACTCATCAAAAATAATGGAATTGATATTGAGCTTTTTGGAAAAACACAAGTTCTTATTCAATCTGTTCCTGTCTTTGCAAAAGAAATCAATATTAACAATCTCTTACTCGAGCTTGTCACAAAAATCCAAGAAACATCAGAAACAGAACAAGAGGCAAAAAATATCTTAACACACACCATACGTGCCCATCTTGCATGCAAAGCAGCAGTAAAAGCTGGAGACAAATTGACCAAAGAACAGTATGATCAACTTATTGCCGATCTTGCACAATGCAAAAACCATATGCAATGTCCTCATGGCAGACCAACAACATGGCTTATTAAACATGAACAGATTGAAAAAAATTTCAAAAGAATTAAATAATTATGCATTAAACTATAATTAAATTCTTAAAACCAGCGTTGTCCAAAAATAAAAGCTGTTGCTTGCGACTTTAACTGATGAGAACCACGCATCAAAAGGCCTTTATTAATGAGCCATAAACCAAAACACGCAATCAAAACCTTTAATAACAATTCTGCAAGTGCTATTATTGCAATTATAACTCCAAAGACAATACAAAAAGCACCTAAAACCATATTTTTTTTCATTTTATTTCCTTCAATTATATATAAGTATCATTTCTTAAGAATATTAAAAAATAAATTATATCATTTTTAAAGCCCATTTTATTTTTAAATAATAACCCTTTTATAGGAGCATGACAGCCTGTTAAAATAATAATCTAGACAAATTCAATAATATAATAAACATTAAAGCTATATTATTCATAGCCAAAGTACACTCATGACTATCTTATACCTCTTTTGCGCAACCTTAATTATATTTCATAACTATTGTTCACTGATCCAATCATCTATACAATATGATCAAGAACGGTACAATCAATTTAAAAACGACTGTAAATTTTTGATGCCTGAAACACTATTTGGTACATCAAATCAAGGTACATGTATACCAGAGTCCAATAAAAAATATCTAAAAAATTTAATTAGATGTATCACTGATTATTTAAATTTAATTAATAATTATAAAATTCTGTATCAAAACGAAACACAACATTCATCACGTTATATCATTTCAAATAATAAGTTAAAAGAAATAACAAATAATATATATCAAAGTAGATACAAAATTAAAATTGAAATAATAAAAGTACGATCTCTTTTTAATGGTTTTGAAGATATACAACCAAATATCTTTGATCCTCTTGAATGCTCATTTAATGATTTGAAAAAATGCTTTCAAACCGAACATTATACGCTATTTACAGAAATACAAAAAAAATCACAAAACCTACTGAAAACTATTAAATATATTGAAAAGCAAAGCAAAATCTCCACAATTACAAATAGCACACAAACAAAAGGCAAGCCTAAAACTATACATCAAACTGAAACATCAGATTATCTAAAGACCTTCTTGAACATCTTTTTAATTACTGCTTTTTTGATCTACCTTAACCACTTATGTATTATTTCCATAGAGTAATTAACACACTCATTTATTGCATTTTTTTAGAAATTTTATATTTTTTTTATAAAATAAAACAATAATAAATATATGTTTTTTAAAATAATACTCTTTTCAATAAGCTTATGGCAACATTTTAGCTTTTCAAGTGTTCAAGATACCAAAACGCTTGAAAACAATGGTCAACGTGAAGCTGTTTACTCATTTTACAACAATATTGCTTATATAAAAGGTTTCTTTAATTTAAAAAAATCTTTTTTAAAACCATCCGGCAAATTAAATTTAAAATCAAAGCTTTCTGCAAAAAAAAGAAATTTTATAAAAAATTATATGCCTCGATTTTATTCTTTAGAAACAAACTTTAAGCATATTGATTCTATTATTCAAACAATTTCAAGTAACAATCCTGAAATAAAAAAAAGTTACGAAGAAATTCAATCAATTGATTGGGAAAAACTTGATATAACATATCAAGAATTACATGCAAATATTGAAAAACTCATTTCATTTTATGAAAAGTATAAAACAGAAATTAGTAAAGACGTTGCTTCTTTCACACCAACAGAAAACAAAACTCCACCTATTCAAACAAATTTAATACCAGAAAAACCATCAACTCAATCTGATTTAGATAAAAAAGATACCAAAAGAAATCAAAAAACTTTCTTTACTCAAATATCTCAATTAAAACTCTATGTAGATAGTTATATGACTTTATTTTTTAAAAAAGCTACTCTTTATTTTAGACATATTATTGAACTTTTTTACCGATAAAAGCAGCATGCAATTAATTATTTTTTTTATACTCATTATAAATTTTAACGGTTTAAATGGAGGAGAAATGTGGAACTTTTCCAATTTAAAATCAAATAACAGTGAACATACAGCATTGGTTAACAGATTATTTAAATCACTCAATAAACTTGAAACCACAGATACTATTTGTGATACTCTTTCAGACATTTCAAGCAATATTGGCAATCTTGATAATACTGAAAGAATTCAAGCTTGCGGCAATTTTTATAAAAGCGCAATTGGACAAGTAAAAAAACAAATTAATAAAGTTAAAGATCAAAAAGTAACACCACAAGCGGATAAAGATGCCCTTAATGCAAAATTGAATTATTTAAATACAACATACCTTGATGAATTAAAAGAAAAATGTAAATCATTTTTAAAAGTCATAGAACAAGAAAAAGAACAACTGCCAAAAAAGCCACAAGAAACTATAAATATCAAATCAGATATAAAAAGTCATTGGGATTTGAGCCAGATAAAAATGACTCATGCATTTGAAGAACTTAAAGTTCTTCTCGACTCATTTTGTACTGATTCAAACGATCTTTCACCACATACCACTATCAATGATCAAATAAAAAATATTGAAAAATTGCTTAATGATTTAAATATTACATACAATAATTCTACTGAATTTGGTAATCACAAAACAAATACTGACTTACAGCGGCATAAGTCATTCAAGCAAAAGTATAAAGTTTTACAAAAAGAGCTTGAACAATTTTCTTTAGATGAAAATTCAGTACTTAAAGACGAACCTGATTCCAGTGAAGATGAAGAATACCTATCTTGTCAAGATAATGATTTTTCTGAGAATGAAGATAGCGTTTCAAACAAAAAAAATACAATAAATGATTGCTTACCACCAGAATCAAAAAAATTATCAGCTCTTGCCATTATTGCCTCTATAGAAAATTCGCTTACTCATGATCAACTTTTAACGCTCAATAAAAACAATCAAGACCAACTACAAAATAAGTTGTTTTTAACCAATTTGACCGAACATTTAAAGAATTTAAATGTGCTTATTTTGATACTTGCAACAGATTGCGATAAAGAAAAATTAAACACCATCCAGAAAAAGCTTAATGCTATATTAGAAAAAATTTCTCAATCCACTAAGCTTGAAAAGGAACAACTCGATCACAATATACACTTTAAAATTGTACCTAATATAAAAAATAAAATCTTATTGCCATTAAAAAAATTATGTGAACAGCTTCCTTCTGTTCCAATTTCAATAAACAATCAATCAAATCAAGCAATAGATTCAAAAACAATTACTAATGCAACTACTAATAATACGCCTGAATCTCATATGCCAGCAAATCCCACACTACTTAGCCAAAATATGGCGAATGATCTATTACAAAATATATCTCAATCAGATATTTTTTCTGATTTGAATAACGACAAAAACCCGCTCAATGAAAAAAATTCAACATCCATACCAAAAAATAATGATTCAAAAACAAATAAACGTACATGGTCTAAACCAAAGATCATTTTTGGAATTGCGCTTTTTTCAATAACACTCTATTGGTTCTTGAAAAACTATCTTTTTAGTAAAAATCCTGCCTGAAAATCTTTACAAAAACCACTGGTTGATTTACCTTTACTAAAGTATAACACTTGATAATAAAGGATTTTCATGAACAGTTCTGTAGCAACCGATACAAATCGAAACACTGGACACGTTTTACAAGTTGCTGGAACTATTATCGACGTTCAATTTCCCTCTGAGCACACCCCGTTAATTTTCAATGAACTTCGGATCATTTTTGATCAAAATACTGATAAAGAATCAAAAGCAAGCATTGAAGTTGCTCAACAACTGGGAGATGGACTTGTGCGATGTATAGCACTTGAAAGCATTGCAGGTATTAGGCGTGGATTGCCTGTTATTGATATGGCAAGTCCAATAACAGCACCAGTTGGCAAAGCGGTGCTTGGACGCATTTTTGACGTTCTTGGCAACCCTATCGATAATAAAGGACCGGTCAATACTACTACGCGATTACCAATTTTTCGTCAACCCCCAACCCTTGTTGAACAAAAAATTACTCAAGATGTACAAGAAACAGGCATAAAAGTTATTGATCTTTTATGTCCATTCTTAAAAGGATCAAAAATTGGCCTTTTTGGTGGGGCTGGAGTTGGTAAAACAATTATTATTCAAGAGTTGATTCGCAACATCGCAATGGGACATGGTGGTGTTTCTGTATTCACGGGCATTGGGGAAAGAACACGAGAAGGTAATGAATTGTGGCTTGAGATGGAACGGTCAGGGGTTCTTGAAAAAACAGCTCTCATTTTTGGCCAAATGGGAGAAATGCCCGGTGCTCGACTTCGAGTCGGCTTAACTGGTCTAACTATGGCAGAATATTTTCGCGATCATGAAAAAAAAGATGTTCTTCTATTTATCGATAATATTTTTCGATTTGTGCAGGCAGGATCTGAAGTCTCTGCCTTACTTGAACGAATGCCATCTGCTGTTGGCTATCAACCAACACTTGCAACTGAGATGGGTGCACTTCAAGAACGCATTACAAATACTCATGATGGATCAATAACATCGGTGCAAGCTGTTTATGTGCCTGCTGATGATATCACTGATCCAGCACCTGCAACAACGTTTTTACATCTTGATGCAAGCATCGTTTTATCACGAAAGCTTGTTGAGTTAGGAATTTATCCCGCAATCGATCCGTTAAGCTCAACAGCAAAAGGACTACACAAAACAATCGTAGGCAATGATCACTACTATGTCGCAAGAAAAGTTCAAAAAATTTTACAACGCTACAAAGAACTACAAGATGTTATTGCAATCTTAGGCCTTGAAGAACTCTCTCAAGAAGACAAAATTTTAATTGGCCGCGCAAAACGGCTCCAAAAATTCTTGACTCAACCTCTTTTTACTGCTGAATTTGCAACAGGCCTTTCAGGACGGTATGTTTCCTTAGAACAAACAGTAAGCAACTTCAAAGAACTTGTTGAGGGAGTTTATGATTACCTTCCTGAAGATGCATTTTATATGGTAGGGTCCCTTGATGAAGCACTCACCAAAGCTGAGCGGCTTTTAAAAGGGATATAATATGGAGCTTTATCTTATTTCGCGACGATATCAAAAAAAATATAACATTACTTGGATACAAATTACTACCAACAGTGGGTCTCTTGTAATTCAAAATAACCATGCTCCATTGATCGCATCTATTGCCGAAAAAACCGAATGTTCTTTTTTAGTTGACAATCACACACCAGAAACTTTATTAATACAAAAAGGTATTATTGAAGTTACTCGTACATGTGTAAGATTGTTAATTAATGAAAAATAATAGTCTTATTGGGCATATTATCGCAGGATCATTGAATGAAGGGTTAACCGTTCACACAACCCCCGGTCATGCATGCGAATCTTTAATAACAGGAAAATTTGTTTGTATTTATGGTGAAAATTTTCGTTTTTTTTCACTATTAACTGATATTAAAATTGATTTTTCAAATAAAGATATCGCTGAATTCCCCCATTCAGGAGACAGTCTTCTTTTTTCTGTACTTAAAAAACGAGACTTTTTAATCATACTTGAAATACGCCCAATGATTATGATTAATCAAAAAGGAAACATTAGTCCGGTAAAAACTGTCCCTCCTCATTTTGCACCAGTCTATGAAGCATCTGAACAAGACATTGCAACAATTTTTGGTAGTGAAAAAGATGAATCAAAAAAATATTTTTCCATAGGAACACCACTTGATATGACTTCAGATATTTGTATTGATCTTGAAAAATTAACAGAACGAAGCAATGGAATTTTTGGAAAAACAGGAACTGGAAAAACCTTTATCACCAGGCTCATCTTGGCAGGACTCATCAAACAAAACAAAACATCACTCATCGTCTTTGATATGCACAGTGAATATGGGCTACAAGCCCGAAGTGAAAATCAATCCAATAACTGTTCGTTTGTTAAAGGATTAAAGACCTTATTCCCTCATAAAGTAGCACTGTTTTCTTTAGATCCAGAATCAACCCGAAGACGAGGGACATCTCCTGATGTTGAAATAATAATCGGTTTTGACTCAATTAATGTTGACGATATTTTAAGCTTGCAAGAAGAACTAAATTTACACTCAACAGCATGCGAAGTTGCTTTTTTACTCGCAACGCAATTTAAAAAAGATTGGCTGACAACCCTTTTTCAAAATGGACATCGCATTACAGAATTTGCACAATCAATTGGCGCACACCCAGAATCAATTGCTGCTTTGTATCGGAAGCTTAAAAGACTTGAAAATCTTCCATTCATCACTAAAGAACCAACACAATCAGGAAGATCAATTGTTGACCAAATGATTGATTATCTTCAAAAAGGATTTTCAATCATAGTGGAATTTGGAAATTTTACTCAAACCTTTGTATATCTTCTCATTGCCAATATCATTACACGAAGAATTCACCGCTTATACATTGAGCTCACTGAACAATTTTTGGGTAATCCAAAACTAAAAGAACCTCAAAAATTAATGATATGTATTGAAGAAGCACATAAATTTTTAAATCCCCATGCCGCACGACAAACAATTTTTGGAACAATCGCACGAGAAATGAGAAAATATTATGTTTCACTTTTAATTGTTGATCAACGACCATCAAGCATTGATGAAGAAATTCTATCTCAAATTGGAACAAAAATTATTGCACAACTCCATGATGAAAAAGATATTAACGCAGTTCTTTCAGGAATTGCCAATGCATCAGGACTTAAAAATATTTTAACAACACTTGACAGCAAACAACAAGCCCTCGTTCTTGGATATGCGATTACTATGCCTGTTGTTGTTCAAACACGGGCATATAATGAACAATTTTATGAACAAATAGGATTTCAAAATAATTTTGAATCTTTTTCTCAACTTGTTGATCAACTTTATTGATCATCTATTGCACTTTTTTATGTATACAATAATATTAAGTTGATTTATTTAATATTATTTAGTATCAAAGGAAGTTTTATGAGAAAAAATCTATTTTTAAGTTTGTTACTCGTTATTTCAAGCATCTGTGGTAATCTTCCATCGAATAATAAAAAGCATCAAATTAATCCAAGAGATAAAGCAATTTTGCGTATCTTACACTACCGACAACTGTATTTACCTCAGGGTCCTGAAAAAATTAAAAACGACTCTTTCCTGACCGCCATCACTGATGAATTACCAGGTAATCTTGAAAACCGTATGAATCACCTGAAAATAAATGGCGTCAAACCTAACTCAGCACGAGAAGCTGCAATACGTTTGGCAGAAAGATATCTTGCAATGAATTAAGAATACACTTATTGTAATAGGAAATATGTCAAAATTTCCTATTACAATGAACTTAAAATAAATTTGTTTATTAAAAAAGATTTAAACGTTAATAAACAAATCTCAAAAAACTATTGTTAATGTATCTTTGAACCTAAAGGTCGTCCATCACCAGAAACAATAGCACTCTTCATACCATCAAAAATTGGCAACCCTGTTTTTATAAATCTCAAATTAATCAATCTCAACAAGAGGTCTTAAATATTTATTAAATATTCATTGATATAAAATTAACATTTTTGCTTTTATTTTTTGATATAGACATTGTATAAACCAACAAATCGAGAGCAATAATTTTTTTAAAAAACTATTGCTTTGATTTAAATGTTCTTGATGCTCTTCGATTACTACTCTTGCTGTCTTAAAACCTACTTTTGGCAAGTCATCGAAAATATTCTGAATTGTAAAAATACCGCTATAATTGAATATTTTTTCAGAATCAGTATCAAGCCAAAAAGGACTAACACTATTGCTATTAATTATTTGACATAATATACACGGCTCTTGAGTCAAATCCCATACATACAAAAAAGCTTTATCATCTTGTGCAATTAAACGGGTATCATTACATTCTAAATTAAAAAAAACCCCATTATCATCTTTTAATGTATAAAACACCTTTTGCTTTTTTTTTAATTTGTAATAAAAAAAATATAAATTATTTGAAAAATCTTTAATTGAACTATAATGATAATGAGAATGAGGACCCCTTTCAATCCATCTTTTATTATAGAATGTATAGAAAAAATATTTTACATTCATGGCTATCATTAACTTACAATTTTCTGTATGGGCAATTTTAAAATCTTCACTATAAATTTCATACAACTGTTTTTTTGGATTGAAAGGATCTGCAAAATCATAAAAATTAAACTTTTTTTCATTTTGCTTGAAAAAAGCTATAATACTGCGATATCCCGTAAGCGCATCTCCATAATCATCATTAACAACAATTTCAACGCCCTTGCCAGGAATCCGGTTTGGTGAATAGCCTCGACTCCATATCTCTTGCATGGTTTTCAAATTAACAACACTGATACATCCAAAACGAAAAAGACAAATAAAAAGCCCATTTTCATCGCACTTCAAAACAGATTGAGGATACGTGTTAAAATTCCAAAAAGTATAGTTAGACAATTGTAAACGATTTGATGATTTACACTTGCCATGTTGCTCAATTAATCTTTTTTCTTTGTGTAATAACCAGATTTTATCATTATATGAAAAAGGAATACCTAAAACCCGTGAATCAAAAATCTTATTTTGTCTAATGTGAAATAAATGTAAACCAAACATCTTAACAAGGATTTCGCTTGGAAAAAATCCTTTTAAAACATAAATTACCGCTTGAAGCTTTTTGTTATCATACGAAATTTTTTCTTCAGGATACCTTTCTGTCGATAATTTTTGAGAAAATAAAGGAGCTAAAATACCATAAATCTTTTTTTGTGTTTTTTGAGGGACTGCTACATCATCATAATAACACAACTTTTTTAAGCTTATATACTCAGAAGAATAACACATCAAACAAATAACCAATAAACAACACAATTTTTTAATTAGATTTTTAATCATAAAAATCCACATGTATCAATCTTCTTTTTAATAAAAGATAATAAGATTATTACACAATTTTTAATTCTCCAATATTGAGATCGCAGTAACCAAACAACTCTCATTAATAAACCTTTTATAAAGCTATATTTAACACCAAAAGATTTTTTAAAATTATCATTTTGTTTTAAGAATAAAAGACCCTCAAAAGAATCTTGTATCTTAAAGATGCCATATTCCGTTAGCAATTTTTCAGAATCCGAATCAAGCCAAAATTCCTTCAATTCATTGGGCGCATTGCGAATTGTTTTTTTTAATAAAAATGGTTCTTTTTGTATATCAAATACATAAAGATTGTTTTGATTATCACGTGCAATTAAATAGCTATCATTACAACTTAAACAAACAAAAAAATTACTGCTCTCATCCAAAGTTATAAGAACGGTTTCTTGAGGGTTCTGATCTTTATAGGAAACATAATAAAGAGATCTATTCAAATCATCTCTCCCGCTTTTAAATGTAATTCGAGGAAGAAGCTCTCTAGAGAAACCAGACGTTGGTTTATAATAAGAAAACGTATAGAAAAAAAAACACAAATTTAATGCTGTTAGTCCTATATATTTTCGTTGATACAGCATATTAAATTTATCATTTTGAATACTATATTGACAAGGTTTATCATGAGTAACATTGTAAATAGTATAAAAATTAAGAAAATTCTTATCTCCAAAACAAACAGTATTTTTGTATCCCGTAATCAAATTTAAAAGTTTGTCGTCAAAAAAGGGCATATCATCATTTTTTTGATTTGGATAATAGGGACGAAGCCAAAGTTGTTTCTTTGCTGTTAAATCAATAAGATTCATACATCCATTTAGAAACAAACATAAAACTAGATTTTCTGAATTAAATTCAGTTGATGGCACTTTTAAAATAGCAATTGGAAGAGTTTGATAGTTAAAATGCTTGTAACAGGTCAATTTAACAGAAATTGCTCTCGTTTTGATATCATCTTGAGAAAAAAGATAGCCATTTTCTGACTGTAAAAACCACAGCTGATCGTTATTCAAAAACGGTATGTTCTTTAATTGCAAGCACCAGTTACCATACTGGCGTAGAGAAAACAACGGCTGCATATCAAATTCAGAAGAAATTTCTGCAAATACACGACTAAAAAGGTCTGATGGAAAATTTTCACAAAAGAGCTTTAAAACATAGTATAATGAATGAATTCTTGGATCAGCAGGGTAAAAATCATAAGACGTTTTATTAAAACAAATAGGCAATTCAAATGATTTTTTCCATGGAATCCAACTTTTAAATAGGTTTTTAGAAAAAAGAGGCGCTACAATACCATACGTCTTTTTTTGTATCACTTCAGGTACGCTTGGATCATTGTAGTGACAAATTTTTTTTAAACTTATATACTCACAAGAACTGCGTACAATAACAGGTAACAATATCAAAAATATTTTTAATAAGAGTAAATAAAACTTCATGAAAAATAAATCTTTACTCGTCAGTTTTTCTTTAATTATTACATTTTTTTTAATAAGATTACTTTATTTTAATCAACGATGCAATCAAGAGAATCGATTTCTTTTGGTTGGAACAAATGCTGAATTTCCTCCATTCTCTTTTTACCAAAATGGAAAAATAACTGGTTTTGATATTGAAGTAATAACAGAAATAACTCAACGATTAAACAAAAAAATTGTAATCAAAGATCTTCCTTTTGAAACTCTTATTCCAGAAATACAACTTAATAAATTGCATATTTTAGTTGGAGGGTTCAACCCAACTCCTGAGCGCGCAAAGCAAGTATTATTCACAAAGCCGATCTTTGACCAAGATCAGTTAGCGCTTTTTACACTCTCTGAAAATAGTACCCTCAACAACCTTTCTCAGCTGGAAAATAAAAAAGTTATTGTTAATGAGGGATATTTTGCTGATACTTTTTTGTCATCAAGCAGTATTCCAATGACACTTATTCGGCTCAGTACAAACAATACCCTTGAGGGACTTACTGCTCTTGATATGAAAAAAGGTGATGCATTTGTCGCCTCAATAAAAACCGTTATTCCATTTTTATCCGAAGAACGCAAAAAAACATATACCATAACCCCCATTGAAAATGCTCTTGAAAAAGATGCGTTTGTTGTTTCAAAAAAGCATCCTGAGCTTCTTGCACAAATTAACGAAACAATAGATGCTATGATCAGTGATGGCACACTAGCCCAATTGAAACAAAGGTGGTTCACCCATGATTAATACTAATCTTATTGTAGAGTCATTACCATTTTTGTTACAAGGACTCAGTATTTCATTACAAATTGCTTTTTTAAGCTCGTTAATTGGGATTATTGGTGGACTTTGTCTTGCGCTATTACAAACAAGCAAAATTTTTGGTATTTCAACTGTAATTCAGATTGCCTCAGGCATTATTCGTGGTACTCCTATGTTGATTCAAATTCTTTTTTGTTATTATGCAATCCCCTACTGGTCAATCGATCTTGATGCATTCTGGATTGCTATTATTGCAATTGGAATCAATAGCAGCGCATATATAAGCCAAATTATTCGAGCAGGAATTCAATCAGTGCCCAAGGGCCAATATGAAGCAGCACAGGTAATAGGGCTCAATTCATTTGATACTTTTTACTATATCATATTTCCTCAAACTCTTGGGCTTATTTTACCTTCGCTTGGCAATGAATTTGTAACATTAGTAAAAGACTCAGCTCTTGCATCAATCATTGGTGTTTTTGAACTTTCTAAGGCGGGCAAAATAATTATCAGTAGAACTTACGATTCAATTACAATCTTTGCTGAAGTTGCCGTACTTTATTTAATTATTACAACTTCCATTTCATATGGTATTTCTATTATGGAGCGAAAGATGCGAAAACATGCTCAATATCGTTAACCTTTCAAAAGCATTTGATAAAAAACATCCAATCATTGACAACCTCAATCTTGTAGTAAAGCGAGGAGAAATAGCGCTTCTTCTTGGTTCATCAGGGGTTGGCAAATCAACTCTTTTGCGTATTTTAAATAATTTGGAATCTTTTGATTCTGGATCAATTTTTTTTGATAATACCGCTCTTGACGTTGCCCACGTTAACCAAACACATACCGTTGGAATGGTCTTTCAACAATTTAACTTATTTGAACATTTAACAGTTCTTGAAAATATTACTATTGGACTCATTCATAGCCTAAAGCACACTCAAGCTGACGCAGAAAAAGTAGCCCTTTCTCTATTGCAAAAATACAAACTCCTTGATAAAAAAAATGCATATATTAGTCAACTTTCTGGTGGACAAAAACAACGAATTGCCGTTGCTCGTGCAATTGCTTTAAAACCAAAAATAATTTGTTTTGACGAACCGACTTCTGCACTTGATCCATCATTCACAAATCAAATTGCACAAACCATTCAACAACTTGCCCTTGAACAATATACGATTTTAATCGCATCTCATGATGTTCGTTTACTTGAACTACTTGAATGCACAGTATATTTAATGGATCGAGGAACTATTATTGAATCAGGTATTGCAAATAATATTAAAAATCAACCACACCTTTATCCATGCATTGAACAATTTATTGTTGGTTCAGTTTAATCAATATAAAAAAGTTCACCTTGAAGATTCATTACCCAGTTATTTTCATTTTTCAAAATAACAATTTCACATGATTTTACAATAAAAAAAAGCGCTTGAATTTTAAGTGCATAAAAAACTTTTATTAATGCATCAGAGGGACCTGTCAGTTTCATACGAATAGGAATTTGCCTTTGAACACCA
Source organism: uncultured Pseudomonadota bacterium (assembly GCA_964529835.1). Classification (GTDB taxonomy): domain Bacteria; phylum Babelota; class Babeliae; order Babelales; family Vermiphilaceae; genus CAZGZQ01. The sequence continues at coordinate 26,983 of CAZGZQ010000001.1, read as the reverse complement.
ACTCGAACAGGATCTTGTTGAAATTCAAGAATAGAAATTCCGATATCATTAAAAGAATCAACAATTTTTTCATAGACAAAATCGCACGAAACAATATTCATTGACCCTTGCATAAACAAATGCAATTCTTTTTCTAATTCAAGCACCTGATTACTTAATTCGTGAAAAACAGTTTGCTCTTTACTGCTTTTTTGTAATTGAGTTATGGCAGCATGTATATTTTTTTGCATAGGATTGTAACAAAAAAAATACCAGCAAAAAACCAAAAAAAGAGTGGGAAAAAGCAAAATACACAGTCGTACAAACTGATTATAATTTGACAACCATGTATACCATCGATAACGATAGTCAAAAATTTTCACAAATTCCTCTTGTTATGAGTAACTTTGAAATGATGATCTTGTCCATTGCAACGGATCAACAGGAACATTATCAATTCTCATTTCCCAATGTAAATGATATCCAGTCGCATATCCTGTTTTGCCCATTGTTCCAATCGGATTACCTTGAACAATAGAATCTCCAACATTAATTTTTGAAAAACTGTCAAGATGACAAAACATTGATAAAACACCGTATCCATGATCAATAACAACCGTATTTCCCGTAAACGCAAACCTCTCTTTTAAAACGACAATTCCATTTTGTGGTGCCCACACAACAGAACGAGGTGCACTAATTGCATCAATAGCTCTATGCGCATATCGGCCCTTTTTTTGTGTTGTTCGAATTGTTCCAAAATCACACGTAATTTTTGTAAAATCCATTGGAAGACAAAAAGTACCCTTCCATAACTTTTTTTTAATAGAATGTTTACTTAACTCCGCCATTTTATTTTCAAATGCCTGACTATCAGGTCCAAGTTGCTCTTCTTCCTCCATTTTTTGATCACTAACCTGTAAGGTATGCTTTTTAAAGGGAAATGCAACTATCTGAACTTTAGTTTCAAGAGTCACAACAGTACCCACTTTATCAGTTACCGCGACAGTAACTAAATACTCATTAGCAGCTTCTTGACAGTCAATTGGAATATACGTTTCATACACAAGTCCATGTTCAGATTCAAGAAAAAAACTATATTTTTGAGATAAAAACGTAGCAATGATTGATTCGACTGGCTTATTAACCTGTACTTGAATACGTAAGGTTCTCCCTTGAAAAACACGCAATACATCCTCGGGCTTTAAAATTACTGCCTGCAATGACTGATTATCAACAAAAAACGAAGTTTCAATTGAAGATTGATTTTTGGCAAAACGCGTATCAATCAATGAGGCTTTTAATACATGTTCTCCATTACTCACGGTTTTTGTTGGAATTAAAAATGAATATCGCTCATATGCTGCGATATGAAAATCTCGTGCAAGGAAAACATCATCAAGCATAATTGAAATTTCACCTTTTTTATCACTTGTTATAGAACAAGAAATATCGTTTGCATAAGTATTTTGTGCAATGATTCCTTGTAATTGCAAAGCGGCAGGAGTTGTATCACAAAAATAAAGATACAATGACCAACCACAAAATCCTGCAAGCGCAAAGCAAAATACAACAGCTATTGAGCGTAACGATAACATAGAATCAAACTCCTTGTTGAGCGAATAAAATTTTATTGTATGATCTATGATATAATTTTTTTCGATCCCACGCAAAATAAAAAACGAAGTTATACAATGCAAGACCTTTCATATTTACCTTTTAAACCGGGTGTTTATTTTTTTAAAAATAAAGATAATGAAATCATTTATATTGGAAAAGCAAAATCAATTAGAAAAAGAGTTGCATCTTATTTTCACAGTCAACGCTATAACTGGAAAATTCAGGGAATTCTTGCTGAATATACATCTATTGAATACGAAGTAACAGAAAATGAAATTAAGGCTTTGATTCTTGAAGCACAACTAATCCAACAACACAAACCTAGATTTAACGTTTTACTCAAAGATGGATCACCATTTATTTATATCGTATTTCAAGAAAAACCAATTGCTCAAATGCTTATCACAAGAACAACTCCACTAAAAAAATCATTCGTAGGTCCTTTTATCAATAAAAAAGCCGTGCGCACTATTTTTTCGTTTTTGCAAAAAACATTTCAACTCTACCGATGCAAAAAAACAGTTCCAAATGGATGTCTTCATTACCACATTGGATTATGCTCAGGAAGCTGCAAGCCTGACTTTAATGAATATGATTATGTACAACGACTAAGAATTGCATACCACTCTTTAACTGATAATCAAGATAAATTTGTTGCTTCAATTAAAAAAACAATCCAAGAATATAATAAAGAACATTTATTTGAAAAATCAGCGCGTTTTAGCAAATATCTTATTCATGCACAAGAAATACTCAACACAATTAATAACTCTTGTGATGATCAAAACGATACCATAAAAGAAAAAAGATTTTTTATTAAAACGGATGCAATGCTTGGCCAAACAATACAAACGCTGACTGGAGCATCAAAACCCATCAATACTATTGATTGCTTTGACATTTCACATTTTCAAGGAAAAGATATTGTTGGATCATGTATTCGATTTGCAAATGGAATTCCTGATCCACATCTATTTCGTCATTTTAAAGTAACCTCACTTGAAAATCAAAATGATTATGCAGCACTTCAAGAAATTGTAACACGAAGGTATGCACATGATTCATTTCCTGATCTTATTATCATCGATGGAGGCAAAGGCCAACTTTCAGCGGTAAAAACAGTTATTCCCGACGCATTTGTTTCAAGCCTGGCCAAACGAGAAGAACGGCTTTTTTGTGATCGCTTTCCGAATGGAATCATTCTTGACAAACACAGCATCGCAGGTCTTTTACTCATTGCAATTCGTAATTATACACATCATTTTGCTATTTCATATCACAGAAAAAGACGAAAAAAAATTGCTTTTGAGTAATTTTTATACTATCTTAAAAAGAAAAATGTTTCTTGTATTGATTTTACTTTTTCCACTTTTGATTTTCGGTTCTGCTCAACTCGAGCAGAAAAACCGGTTTATTGCAGTCATCGATAAACAAAGAAATAACCCTCAACAAAAAGACTACATAACAATTCCTTCTCTTTTAAATAACAATGCCCCGGGAAAATTGCACGGCTTGTCAGAATCAACAATAGAAAACTTACGAGGGAATTGTAATAAGAAGACTTGTCAGATTCATTTTGAAACAGTTACCTCAATAGGCTATTTTTTACAACATATTGTAAAAATTTCTGTAAATTCCGAGCTGTATAAACAATACTTGGACATTGCACGTACATGTAAAATGAATTTTACTCACGTCGATGATGATAATCGCCCAAAATTACTATTGCAAGCAATGGAATATGCCTCTAACAACACTAGTATTGATCAAAAACAAGAATTTGAAGGACTCACAGTGAAAAAATTTTCTGAATTAAGTACTGAAGAAACCATAAATTTAACAGAAGACACTATCTCTAAAAACCCTCTTTTAAAACCTTCCTGGACACAGGAAAAGGGTACTGCTCAAGAAGGACATTGGAACCGTTTAAAAAAGGCATACCGCTTTTTCTGGGATACATTTAACAAGTCAGCAAAAGATTTTACCCCCAAACAACATCAGGAATTGAACGATAATAAATTTTATATTCGAATTGTAGAGGCAGCTTTTTTTATCCCTTTTATCACTTGTTGTTTCTTTACCTTCTACTTAACTCAGGTGTTTTGCAATAAACTCGATAAAATTATAAGATATTCTGAATAAAATAGGAACTGTACTAGTTACTTGATTTTGTATTTTTTTTAATGACCCATTCAATAAGCGTTTTTAGTAGTTTTTGAGGATCAAAAAAATTAAATCGTCATTTGCATTCCTTATATAAAATTGAGTAAGGCTTTACATATACATTCATGATTGGGATACTGAATTTTGATTTTTAATAATACGCTTTCAGAACTTTTGAAAATAGAAAGCTATCGTATTTTTGCCCCACTTTGAATCGTAATTCTGAAAAAAAATGTTCTATTAACTATTTTTTTTATCGATAACTTCAACATTCTTCTTATATAATGCTTACATGTTAGCAACCGCTATAACAAGTACCCTTTCCCTCATCTTATTGTGATTGATAAAGACAAAGGGCAACTTTTAGCGATTAAAAATATGATCCCACAGATCTTTGTTTCAAGTCTTGCCAAAAAAGAAGAACAACTTTTTTGCCAGCGTTTTCCCGAGGGAATTATTCTTGACAAACAAAGCAAGACAGGTCTTTTAATTATTTTTATTTGTAATGATAAAAATAATTTTGCTCTTTCATATGACCAAAAATTAGCAAAAAAAAATCATTTTGAGTACAATAGAATCATAATTAAAATTTAAAAGTATTTTTAATATGTTTTTTTTCAATATATTGCTCATTTTTTTCTCTTTTTTAAGTCATTGTCAAGAAAAACGCTTTTTGATTGTTGATTCAGTAGACCAAAAGGAAGATATTTCTCTTGTTTGGTACCAAATACGAACAGCGTCTAATCAGATGTCTGATAAACAAAGGATTACAAACAACATACATGATTACAAAAAAAATAAGCAAAAACTAGGTTTTATAAATATAGAATCAATTACAAATTTTATTGAATATGGTTTGGAAGACAAGCCACCAAAAAGATATCTTACAACATTGATACAACGTATTCAAGAATGCCATCCTTACAATAATTACAGTAAGGTAATATATAATCTAACCCATGGAGACACTTTAATTGAATTCATATTAGAAAAACTTGAAAAAATAGTTGATAATAAGGTCATATTAGCAAAAGACTTTGATGAAAATATTGAATTTTACACAGACAATTCAATAAAAAAAGTAAGACTAAAAAAGAATGATCATGCAACAATTGACACTCAAAATTCATTAAAAAAGGAAGCGAAAGAAAGCACACCTCCTAAAACAAATACTCTCTTCAAAATAAAAGACAAAGATTCTATTAAATTTAATATTGTTTCTTATGGCTATTTTTTTAATGATGTAAATAATTCCTTTACTCAAGCCAACATTGGAAAAAACATTAAAAATATAAAAAAAACAATAGAAAATAAAGAACCAATTTTTTTTACAAATTTTAATGCAATAAAAAATTATATATATTTTACTATCGGATATGATAACTTTAATCATTTAGAGACAAGAAAAAAGTTATTCGATATTTGTAACACACTTTCACAAACGCCTCCTTATAATACTAAAATTTACCAATTCAAGCCTGATGATCGTGAAATTATTGATCTTTTGGACATACTTGAAAAAATACACAATGGCAACCTTAAAGCAAACGAACTTGAATCTTATTGTAAAGAAATCACAGATTCAGCAAAATCAAGTTCAATCACTCAAGACAATGCAATTAAAATTCCTCAGGAAAAAAAAGATCCAGCTTTGAGTAATCCCCAACAATCAGTTGACTTACGTCAAAACTCAAACAATTCACATATGCCAATTAATAATGATCATCAGAAGAATAATTCGAAAAATCCTACACGTGATAACACAAATAATTTATCGAATTCTACTAATCCTCAAGAAATCGAGATTCAAAGTTCACGTAAAGTCATTGCAAACAATACAACAAGCGATACAAAAAATGAAAATTTATCATCTAATAATAAGAATCCGTCATTAAAAAAATCATCAATAATAAAATACTTATTTGGTTTAACATTATGCGCAGCCTCCTTAGTATGTTTATATACATTTTTTAATCCGCATATTTTACAAAAGATATATCAATCATCTTGATATCAAAAAAATTCTTTATATACTTTTTTTTAATACCTTATTATTGCAATTACCATGAAACAACAAACCAATTCTCAAGAAAAAAATCCGTTTGAATTTCTTGAACGATTTTGTACCAACCTTACAGAAAAGGCTCGTCAGGGATTGCTCGATCCTGTCATTGGTCGACATGAAGAAATTAGGCGTGTTATGCATATTTTGTCACGAAGAACAAAAAACAATCCTATTTTAATTGGAAATCCTGGTGTTGGAAAAACGGCAATTATTGAAGGTATTGCACAACGAATTGTCATGCATGATGTTCCTGAAAGTCTTGGCGATAAAATAATCTTTGCTCTTGATTTGGGCCTTTTAATCGCAGGTGCAAAATATCAGGGAGAGTTTGAAGAACGACTCAAAGGACTTTTGAACGAAATAACCAATAATCATAATAAAGTAATTTTATTTATTGATGAGTTGCATATGCTTATTGGAGCAGGATCTAGTGGCGGCGGAATGGATGCTTCAAATCTTTTAAAGCCTGCACTTGCACGAGGAGAATTACACTGTATTGGCGCAACAACAATTGCAGAATACAAACAGTATATTGAAAAAGACGCAGCACTTGAACGAAGATTTCAACAAGTTATGATTGATGAACCAACAAAAGAAGATGCAATATCTATTTTGCGTGGATTACGTGAAAAATTTGAATTACATCACAAAATTCACATCAAAGATCAAGCATTAGTTGCTGCAGTCAATTTATCAATTCAATATATTCCTGAACGATTTTTGCCTGACAAAGCAATTGACCTTGTTGATGAAGCAGCTGCAATGGTTAAAATGAACATTGACTCACAACCTGAATCAATTGATAAACTGGAAAGAACAATTCGACAACTTGAAATCGAAAAAGTTGCCCTTGAAAAAGAAAAAAAAGATCCTATTGCTTCACAACGATTGATTATTGTTGATTCAGAACTTGAAAAAATCAAACAGGAACACAAGGTCCTCATTGATCAATGGAAAGCTGAACGAGAACCGCTTGAAAAAATGAACAGGCTAAAAACAGAGATTGAAAGACTCACAAATCAATTTTATTCCGCAGAAAGAAATGGTGATTTTGCAAAAGCATCTGAAATAAAATATGGCTTACTTTCAAAATCTGAACAACAACTACATCAATTACAACAAAAAATTTCTGAGAATAAAGGAACAATGGTCAAACAGGAAGTCGATGAACATGACATTGCGCTTGTTCTTTCTCGATGGACTTCTCTTCCTGTTGCACAATTAAAAACAAACGAAACTGAAAAATTTATTGCCATGCAAGAAGCCTTGTCCAAAAGAGTCATTGGACAAGAAGAGGCAATTTCAATTATCACTCATGCAATGCAAGTTTATCGGGCTGGTCTTGCAGCTCCAAATAAACCGATCGGGTCTTTTTTATTTATCGGACCCACGGGAGTTGGAAAAACAGAAGTTGCCAAAACATTGGCATCTTATATTTGTAATGATGAAAAGAATCTTATTAAAATTGACATGTCTGAATATATGGAAAAACATGCAGTTGCTCGATTAATCGGAAGCCCTCCTGGATATGTTGGATTTGAACAAGGAGGACAACTAACCGAAAAAGTGCGCCGCAAACCATACAGCGTTATCCTTTTTGATGAAATTGAAAAAGCTCATCCAGAGGTTTTTAATATTTTTTTGCAACTGCTTGATGAAGGCAGACTAACCGACGGACAAGGAAGAATTGTTTCATTTAAAAACTGTATTATCATCATGACAAGCAATATTGGAGCAAAACTTCTGCTTGAAACAGACACAATTACTTCTGCTGTCAAAAAAACAATTGAGGCTGAATTACAAAAAATCTTCAAACCTGAATTTTTAAATAGAATTGATGGAATTGCATTTTTTAATAGACTCAGCAAAATCGACATCACAAAAATTGCAGAAATTGAATTGAATAGTATCAAAGAACGGCTAAAAGCAAAACAGATAACCATGACAATTTCTCAACAAGCAATGAATCATATCTGCAAAGAAGGATATGTTCCAGAGTTTGGCGCACGGCCACTCAAACGCCTTATTCATAACGAAATTGTTGTGCCAATTGCTCAATTTCTTTTGAAAAATCATTCGGTAAAAAATATTGCTATTGATTATGCTCAAGAAAATGTTATAATTAAATAATAATCTTGTTACTAGTTTTATAAAAAAATTTAAATCAATTTGTTTTAAACTGATAATTAAAAAATTAAATTATTTGTAAAAAACAATTTAATTTTTTAATTTATATTAAATTTTATTTTTACTCAAAAAGCATTTTATGAAAAACAAAAAAATTTTATTATTATCAATACAACTGCTTTTTTTGGCAATAAATGGCTTTACTGATCAAGTAAAATCATCAATATCTTCTGAATGTCAACCCGCTTTTAAAATTTCTGTTTATAAAAAAGATCCTAAAAACCCTGAAGGTCAAATTTTTTGTGATCAACTTCTTATAAGTGATATGACAAAAAATATTTTTATTACTTGTCACAACAATGGCTCAATAGAATATCTTCTTTTTTCGGGACACGTTCTTGAAAATGATAATAATTTTACAAAAATTTTAAAATTATTAAAAAAATCTAAAAGATTAAATGAAACGGCTTTTTATTTTTCAAAAGACCCACTAGGAATGGCACTTGCACACTTAAAATATTCCAAAATAGAAAACAAGTTTTTAAAAAAAGCTTATAACAATGCACCAATTGAAACTGAAAAAACCATTAATGATAACTTAGTTTTTGCAAAAAATAATTTTATTACAGTCCTTGAAGAAATTTAACCTATATTTTTAATATATTACTCAAAGGTATACATGCCAATTTTTTATTTATTGTTATCTTTTTTTGCTTTTTTTTTATCAAACATACACCCATCTTTTAAAATCTTTAAAAGATTAACTGAACCGCTCAATATTTTTGACAATTCAGATAAAAAGAAATTGTTTATATCATGGAATACAGAATATAAACAATTAACTTTTTTAACTAATCATACATCATCAAACATAGACCCTGGTAAAGCGCTCTTGACAACATACTCGATATACGATCAAAGATTAAATAATTATTGTAACAAGACTTCAACATATCTTATACCCTGGCAATTTAAAACATATAAAAACAAAGATCGATCTGAAGATATAATTATTCAAGAAGGAGATGTATCGACCAATCTAAGCGAGTGTAAAATACATATAGAACGCTATGAAGATATTGATCAATCAAAAGTATTGCAAATACATAACACCAATACTGAATTAAATAACGAATTAAACTTAAATGAGGACTATACAGATAATAATTGTCGTTATTTTTTTACTCCAAACTATTTTTTTCTTTCCTATGAATGTAAAGATTATTACCTTACAAACCCATTAGCTGTGGGGGCCTTTGAATTAGATAAAACAGTATTAAATGATATGAAAAATTATTTTACAAAAGAAGAGGAAGAAGAAAAGAAAAACATAGATTATCGCATATTTGTCTATGAATGGGATCCTCAAAAGAATTTTGAATTTACAATAGACGATAATGAATTTACAATAACATATAACGGTGATAATACCATTACTATTGCAAATAAAAACAGTATGAACCGCCTTGAGAATAAAATGGAAAGTGGCTTAACAGGTGGTGATAAGATAAAGAATGTTAATACAAGCCTATCGAATCAAAAAAGAAAAATAAATCATCAACGTTTATTTTCAGTTTTAAAAATAGTCTTTTTTTCTCTTTTTACACTATTTTTAATTATGGCAATCAAACAAAGATTTTTTAAACACAATGTTTTATAAAACATTATATTTTTTGGGTAGTTTACTGATAACAGGATATTTACTATCCAGCCAAAAATCTGAAATGCTTCATTTACAGATTCATACAACTGATTTAAACAATCAAAGCACTTGCGCACAAAATCAAACAGTAAAAATTTGCCCTCATTTTGACACTAAGTCAGAAAAGTATATCTACTTTAATACATCCTATTGTTCAATTTTTAGTTTTAAACAAAAAAAACCTATTACAATGGAACGCGGATATTTTTTAGATTTTGAGGAAAAGAATTTTTTTCCTCAAAAAGCATTTACAGCTGAAAACTGTGGCCATTTTAAACTGTATCTATTTCCATTTGACGCAAATCAACAAACCACTATTTACACTGAAAAGTCAATAATTAAATGCACATTAAAAAATTCAATGCTAGATATAAATCTAAAAAACCAAAGGGAGGATCATAGTCATTATACTATTGATCGTAATGTTTCAATAAATAAATCGAATCAAACAACTGATGGCTATTTATCATTTACCTCAACATGCGTAACAATATGCACAGTCGACGATTCTGAAAAAAAACGCCTTGAAACTATTGATCACAATAAAGATATTGATGGATTTATTCTTGATCAAAAAAACAACTTTTTACCAAGCACTTTTTTTACTCAAGCACAAAATGACTGTTTTATAAGAGATTGTCCCCAAGAAAACACTCCTCATTTTCATTTTAATTTTCCATCACTACTAATAATTCCATTTGATAAAAACGGTAAAGCTTCTTTTGTTAATCATTTAAATCATGAAGTGCGATTAGAACTAATCGATGCAAATCAAAGTAAAACAAATCAAAATGTGTCTCATGAATCAGTTAATCAAATAATAAATTTTCAAATACCTATTGATACTGTTGAACAAACAATTTCTCATTCAATTCCCAATCCAATCATAAAAGACAATAATAAAAATGCCCCCGACAGAGAAACGAATTCCAAAACTGAAAGTAAAAGTAGTCACGAAAAAAATAAGACCACTCCAAAATCATCATTTTTTTCTCTTTTCAAAATTGCCTCTTTTTCTTTTCTAACGCTATTTTTAATTACGGCAATTATTAAAAGTCATATTTTTTTTACTTTTAAATAAAACCCCATATACCCATTTAAAAAAACTAAAATTGCATATATTATTCTTTTTGTTATAATTAATTTAATTTTAAAATGTTAATTATAAATTTTTTCAACATGAAACAAGTAAAAATATTCTCATTGGCAATAGCAACAACTTGCTTTACCATTCATACATCAGTAAATGCTAATACAACACAGACAATTTACCAAGATCAAGTTGCCTTAAAAGTCTCATTATATTTAAAAGATGATTCTGATATTGCAAAAAAACATTTGTGTGATGAATTTATTATTAAAGGATCAGCTGCATTTTGGGATCAAGACAATACCAAAATGTACTGTATGCTTTCAAAAGACACGATCAGATATGGAAATGGAGAACGAGATCCTTTTTCTTTATCTTTACCATCTTTACCATTTCCAATTACAACAAAGTTTATTCCAAAGACCACTCATTACGTACCTTTAAAAAAGAATAAAGCCTCCTTTGAAAAAGATAATTTTATATTTGAATGTGAGAAAATTTCAATCAAAGTTCAGGTTCCAACAAAGCCAGAAACAAAGTAATCATTAATATTATATAAAAATTGCCATAATCATTTTTTTTCTGGTACGATACAAAAAGAGCTTTTATTAATTGTTGAATAATGTATAAAAAAAATAGCATCTTCATTCTCTTTTTTTTGCTGATGGTGAGTTTTTCTGAACTTTTGTACGGTGAACAACCAAGAGAAAAACCGGCAACAATTCTTGATGAAGCAACAGAAACAATCATCATTGACTATAATAAAGAACCGATTACCAATGTTCTTTATTTCTTGCAAACCATAAAAAAAATAAATGTCGTTGCGCCACTTGGTTCTGCAACAATGAAAGAAACGGTAACTTTTAAATCTGAACATCCTTTTGCTATCGATGATTTTTATACATGGGTTGTTTCATTACTTGATCAAATGGGTTACATCGTTACCAAAAGGCCCAATATACTCATTATTGGACAAAAAACAGCAGAAAATTTACGAGAACCTGTCGATCTGTTTATCAATACTCCAATAGGCAATATTCCTGATTCAGACCAAATTATTCGCTATGTTTATTACTTAGAAAATAGTAAAATCTCATTATCAACCGATGGTGAATTTAATGTTTTAGTCAAAGAATTTCTTTCCCCAACTGGAATTTTTCGCGTTGATATTAATGCAAATGCATACGTAATTGCAGATCGCACAAGCAATATCAAGACCGTAGTTCGTTTTTTGCAAGAACTTGATCAACCAACACAGCAAGAAACGGTTGATTTCATTCATTTAGTTCATGCAGAAGCTCCAATGATTGCAGCACTTTTACAAGAACTTTTAAATGCAAAAAGCACTCCAGGGCAAGAAGGTGATGCACAACTGCCCAAGGGAATTTTAGATAACAGAAAGCAATCTGATCTTTTGTATTTTGCAAAAGGAACAAAAATTTTTCCGATAGTCCACAACAACAGCATTATGCTTGTTGGACGACAGCAGGCAATTGATCAAATAAAAGAGTTTATTAAAGATAAAATTGATACAGAAATTGATCATGGCAATTCAGTTTTGCATACCTATCAATTACAGTATACTGATGCTTCATCAATAGCTCCAACATTGCAACGCGTTGTTGATTCAACACGAGCAGGAGGAACTGGCCAATCAGAAGGTGAAAATCAAGGCTCAACAGTAAAAGGCAATGAACGATTATTTAATGAAATAATTATTCAAGCAGATCGACCAGCAAACGCCGAAGAACGTCAATATTATGGTGGTAATAACCTTATTTTTAGTTGCTTAAATGATGATTATCAACAAATTAAACAACTTGTCACTGAACTGGATACTGCACCTTCACTTATTTTACTTGAGATAGCAATTGCAGATCTTTCATCAACTGATAATAGATTATTAGGTTCAATAACAAGAAACCCAGAAAAGCTTGCTTTATTAAGCTCTATGCAATATCAATCTGCTCATATTGCACCTGGAATTATTGTTGATAACTTTGATAGTCCAACAACTGTTGCGTCTGATCTTTTACAAAACAGTATTGATAGTTCTGGCGCTTTTGTTTCTTCTGCCAATGCAACTGCAAGTGTTGCTTCAACTGTTACACCAGGAAGCACTGTTGTTAGTTTTAATGATGCATCAGGAAAAACATGGAGCATGCTTCAAATATTAAAACTATTTTCTTCATCAAAGATTGTTCAGCATCCTCATATTATTGCGATCGACAACAAGCCTTCGTTAGTAAAAATTGGTGAATCGCGACTTTTGGATGATGAAACAACAAATAGCGCAAGTGGTGTTGCAGTACAGCAAAAAAAACAAATAGAAGCAAATCTAAAAATTGAAATCGTTCCAAGAAAAAGTGCTGATGATACTGTTACCATGCAAATTGATATAACTATTGATGATTTTAAAGATAAACAAGGAAACAAAATTACTCGAGCAACAAAAACAACCGTTAACGTTAAGTCTGGATCAATTTTTGCCATCTCAGGATTAAGCCAAACAAACCGCTCTGAAGGTACAAGCAAGGTACCAGTACTTTCAGATATTCCTGTTCTTGGTTATTTATTTGGTAAAAGACAAAGTGGTGATACAACTCAAAACAATTTAAGTATTTTTATTTCAGCAACAATCATTGAACCACGGCTTAGAGAAGGCATTGGAGATCATACAAAGTCATATATAGAAACGGCACGCAATTTTGGACAAGATACAGGAATATTTAGTTCTGCAAAAGATCCAATAACTCGGTGGTTTTTTAATAACCAATCAACAAAAGATCTTGAAAATTCTCTTGACACATTTATTCAAAAACATAGTAAAAACAATACTCATCCGATTGAATTCCTTTCAGTTGATCATTTGCCTATGCCTGAAAACGCTCAAAAAGAAAAAAAACCTAAAAAAGATCTCTATGCAGACAAAAAACAAAATTTAGAAACTCTTGTGAAAAATTTAAAAGAAGACCCATTTATTCAAGATCTACGTTTGAGGACATAAGGGCTTGTTCAATTTCAATCATTCTGTTGTATTTTGCAACTCTTTCTCCTCTGGAGCATCCTCCTGCTTTTATGTAGGAGGCATTTGATCCTAGTGCAAGATCTGCAATAAATGTATCATTTGTTTCACCTGATCGATGAGAAACAACAAATGGAAGATTATATGTCAAACAAAGCTTTATTGCTTGCAATGTTTCTGTGATTGTTCCAACCTGAGATGGTTTTATTAAAACAGTATTTGAAACCCCGCGTTCAATCCCTTGTGCAATACGGTGTATTTGAGATGAAAAAAGATCATCTCCAATTAATTGTACTTGAGTGCCTATTTTTTGAGTCATATAAATCCAACCAGCCCAATCAGAATCAGCAAGTCCATCTTCAATGCTATAAATTCCAAATTGCTTAATTAAAGAAACATACCAATCAACAAGCTCTTGCGAACTATATTGTTGCCCTTGCAAATTATATCTATTATTAATAGGATCAAAAAATTGAGACACTGCGACGTCAATACCTACAACAATTTGACCGGCAAATCCAGCACGTTCAATCGCAGCAAAAACAAGCTCAAGCACTTCTTCTAATTTGATAATTGGTGGTGCAAATCCACCTTCATCACCAACAAGTGTATGAAGTTTATACTCATGCAACATTTTTTTTAACATTTGAAATGTCATTGTTGCCATTCCATATGCATGAGCAAATGATTCTGCACCAATCGGTACAATTAAAACTTCTTGAATTGAAAGTCCAGAATCAGCATGACGCCCACCATTAATAATATTAAACATACCAAATGGAATCGAGACTTTTTGAATATCAAGTAAATAGGCAATACATTCATATAATTCCATATCTTCTACCACAGCATGAGCTTTGCAAACTGCACTACTAACTGCAAGAAGCGTATTTGCACCATATTTTGACTTATCATTTGTTCCATCAAGATCTATTAAAAATTGATCCATAGCAACAAGATCAGGCTCTTTGGAAATTAAAGCAGGAGCAATTATTGTATTAATAATTTCAACCGCATTTAAAACCCCATATCCTCCAAATCTATCAGCATCATATAAATAGTTTGGCTCAAACGAACTTCTTGACTGCCCTGTTGGTACCGAAGCTTTAACCTGTTCTTGCGATGACAAGGTAATAACACATTCAATTGTTGGCAGACCTCTACAATCAAAAATTTCACGGGCATATAATGCTTTTATTATATCCATTATATCTCCAATATACATTATCTTATGTATTGACTATACATACGTTAATGTAGAAAAATAACAAATATATAAAAACTCAAAGAAATTGTTTTAAAACAAAAAATTATTATTTTAATTGTCACAATACCATTCAACTACTCAAATATATTTTTTTGTGTAACTCACCTGCAAGATCAAGAGGTATTGCAAAAACTGGTCCTTGATCAAAAATTACCGCTTGAAAAAGTCTATTCTCATTAATTGCATTAAAAATCATATATCTTATGTGATCACTGTTACTATTATTTTTAAACAATTCAGGGTTAATGACAAAGAAACAACCTTTCCATCCTTTATTTTGAATAGCAAAATAAAATTTTAATGTACCATCATCAAAATGCTTTTTCACTTCTTTAAAACATGTTTCATTAATGTCGTGACATAAAGGCAACTGTACATATTCATAATTTCTGTTCATTCCAATTGCATATGTAACAAAAAAAATCATTGAAATAGAGATTTTATATGTAAAAAAATGCATATTTAAAATCTTTTTAAGATAATTATAAACAACACACAGAAAATAGCATAAATCAATTAAAAAATTAAAAACCTTATTTTCTTTTTAACATATAATCTAATGTGTGCATAGTAGAAAAATCAACAATAAAAGGATGTTGTTTATTAAAAACAATCGCATAAAATATTTTTTCTTCTTTAAAGGCATCAAAAACAAGGTGCATTACATCTTCTCTGTTTTTCAGTTCTGGTCTAACAATAAAAAAACAATTTTTGAAAAATCGATGTTGGACCGCATAATAAAAATTGAATTGATTATCAGCCAATGCTTCTTTGGTTAATGGTATAGGAAAATCACTAATGGTCTTAATTATTGGCCAAGAAACAAAAGAAAAAGGCGCTTGATTATAAGTAATGTTGCGATTCATAGCGCTCATAAATTCAAAACAAAATAAACCACTAAATAAAATGAACATATGTAATAGAAAAATCATTGAAAGAACTCTTTAATATAATTGTAATACACAAAATGAATTAGAATTATTATATTTGAATTTTAGAATTTAAAAATAAAATTTTATAAATTAGGTTAATTATCAAAAAATTTAATAAAAAAACTAAGGCATTTAATCAACAAAAGTTAATCATCAAGTATTCTTTTAATTATCGTTTGATAATTTTAATCATTCGTCAAAATTTTTTAATTTTTTGCCTATGTTATAACTTATTACAATATAAAAACTATTTTTCAAACTTGATGCAACAAACATTAATGATCAAGACTATCCAAATCCATTAATGCCTGTACAAGCAAATCGCATCTTTTTTCTAAAAAAATAAAACCATCTTCAGTTTTTAATGAAATCATCGTTCAGAAAACCCATTTTAATATTTTTGATAAAAAATGAATTCGAAATATTGGCTTTAAAAAAATTCCAATTAAAAAATATTGCAATTATATATTTTTTTTTGCTAGTATGATTATATATATTTATCTGAAAAGAAATTCTATGAATACAAAGGTCGTATTATCTTTATTGCTTTTTTGTCTTGTTATTTCAACAAATGCCTTAGAAAGTCAGGAAATCAAAGATTTAGCACAACAATATGCCGTTTTAAAAAAATTAAAGCAAAATACACTTAATGCTCAGTTAATAATTGCAGCTCGAATGCGCAAAAACAAACCTTTTTTCGTCGATCTTATAAAAAAAGGTGCCGATATTAATGCTATTAACAAAGAAGGTAGAACTGCACTCATAAATGCGGTTATTGCAAAAGATTATCAAACCACAAAAATTTTACTTGAACTTGGAGCTTCAACGGCAATTAAAGATAATTATGGAAAAACCGCACTTGATTATGCCCATGAACAGAGTGAGCATCAAATAATAAAAGTTATAAACGCTTTTAAAAAATAAAAATTTAATCAAATTCTTGCGGCAATAAAAAGCAAAATACATTATTAAAATTTGGATGTTTTTTATCAGTATTATTTTGGGTGTAGTATTAGATTATGCATCTATATCTTTTATGCTTTTCTCAACGCGAGTAAAATACACTTCTGAATTGCCACTATAAACATGCATGTGTATGAAAGTAAAAAAAATAAAAAATGCTAAAAAATTTCTTCATATACGGACTCTAAAAAAATATAAACGGATTAATGATCATTAATCCGTTTATATTTTTCAATATTTAAATAAGTACCAACAATAAAGAAACAACAGACATCAACTTAATTAAAATATTAAGTGCAGGACCTGATGTATCTTTAAATGGATCACCAACCGTATCACCAATAACAGCACCCATATGAGCCGTTGATCCTTTACCTTCCAAATTACCTGCTTCAATATATTTTTTTGCATTATCCCATGCACCACCAGCATTTGCCATCATCAAAGCTAATAAAACACCTGAAAGAGTTGCTCCAACCAATAGACCGCCCAATGCAAATTTGCCGAGTGCAAGCTTAAGACAAATTGGCGTTGCAACCGTAATAATACCAGGCAAAATCATTTCATATAAAGAAGCACGAGTACTAATTGCAACACACTCTTTATAATCAGGAGCAGCAGTTCCTTCCATAATTCCAGAAATTTCTTTAAATTGACGCCTTACTTCAAGAACCATTTTTAAAGCAGCATCACCAACAGATCGCATAGTCAATGCGGAAACAAGAAAGGGAACGGTTCCTCCAATAAAAATACCAACCATTACAACAGGATCCAAAACATTGAGCATGAGAATATGCGCCTCTTGGCAAAATGCAGAAATCATTGCCAAGGCAGTTAACAAAGCAGAACCAATTGCAAACCCTTTACCAATCGCAGCAGTTGTATTTCCTAATGCATCAAGCTTATCTGTAATTGCTCGCACATCTTTTCCAAAGCCAGCCATCTCTGATATTCCACCAGCATTGTCTGCAATTGGACCATACGCATCAACAGTCATTGTAATTCCAACAGTTGCAAGCATAGCAACTGCAGCAATTGAAACACCAAATAATCCAGCTAACTGATATGAAATTAAAACCACACCAGACAAAACCACTACCGGCGCAACAGTCGATTCCATCCCAACAGAAAGACCATAAATAATATTTGTTGCAGCGCCAGACCGAGCACTATCAGCAACACGCTCAACAACAGAACCACTTGTATAATATTCAGCTATAGAACCAATTACTACACCAGACAAGCATCCAAGAATGATTGTATATAAATATTCTGATCCAAGATGGATATGCGATAAATAAAAATAAGTACCAATTAAAAATCCAGCAATCGCAACATATGTTGCATTTCTCAACATAGCTGCAGGCTCAAACTTTAAAAAAAGATTTGAAAGAAGACCGATTAATGAACTTAAAAGACCTATTGCTGAAAGCACAAGAGGAAGAGTGACCAATCGAATATCAATAGTAACACCGGTATTAAAAGCCAAAATAATCGAAGAAACCAATGCTCCAATATAGGATTCATAAATATCAGCACCCATACCTGCAGTATCACCAACACAATCACCAACGTTATCGGCAATAACAGCTGGATTTCTTGGGTCATCTTCAGGAATACCTGCTTCAATTTTTCCAACCAAATCGGCACCGACATCAGCTGATTTAGTAAAAATACCACCACCGACACGAGCAAAAAATGCAACAAGACTACAGCCAAGACCAAAACTTGTTAATATAATTACAAAATCGGCATGCCCCATAAATAAATAAAAGAGGGTTCCAAGACAAAACAAGCCAAAACTTGCAACGGCAAAGCCCATAACCCCACCACCAAAAAAAGCCATTAAAAATGCAGCATGCTCACCTTTATCGCGTGCTTGCATTGTGGTTCGAATATTGGCAAGAGTTGCTGCACGCATTCCAATAAAACCCGTAAACATTGATGAGATAGCCCCGAAAACAAAAGACGTTCCTGCAAGCATAGTCCCAAACATATAGCTCAAAAATACCGCTATAATAACGACCATAAACGAAATAATACTGTACTCTTCTTTTAAAAAAGTCATTGCACCTTGTCTAATTGCAGTGGCAATAGAAGAAGCTTTTGCATGATTAACAGAAACTTGTTTTATTGAAAAAAATAATGCAAAAACAGTCAAAAAGCCTATAAAAGAAACAAGAAAGGTAAAAATAAGTATAAAACTGATATCTGCGTGTTCCAGCATATAAATCCTTTTGTTGTAATTATTTTTTATAATATGAATTTAATTGTACAAAAGGATTAAGATCCTGTAAAGGCCTTTTATGCCCACATCCAAGCAAACCAGGAAGCAAAATAGTCCTGTATTCGTCTAAAAAAGGATTTATTGTCGTCTATAGACTTGTTAACTTTTTGAACAGTGCTTGAAGTTTGACCCTGTTGGTCAAGAACTGGTGGCTCATTTTTTATATCGTTTGCAATTGGCAGAACAAGCCCCGATTTTTCAATTGGTTTTTGAGAAAATGCTTCATCATATTGATTTTTAACAGAACCCAAAACAGCTGCTGCCACTGAATCTGCTGTACGATCCACAAGCGGTTCTGGTAAAATTTTTTTAGCATATGGAGTAATTTTTTTCTTTAAAATTTTATGACCAGCATCTTGTAACTGCTGACTTTGTGCCTTTGTAGGGTCAAGAAGAATATCAGGATACAATTTTTTTACAACATATAACAATGAATATTGAGTAACAACCGTTGCAACACCAAAACCCCATTGCAAAAGCCAAAATAATGGCGCAGGTAATCGACTCGATACAAATGAAGGTACAAACGGAATATACTTTTTATTTAAATCTGGATCATTTGGTATAATCAACTCAGGAACTCTTTTTTTAATCTCCAAAAGAATAGTCTCATAATCAAAGTTTTCAAGCTTTATAATTTTAAAAAAATAAGCCATTTGATAAAGTGGCTCAAGAAATGCTTTTTGTTTTTTTGTTGCCACTTCTTTAATTTTTTCTGATGTAACATAATTAAGGATTACATCAGAAAAAGCTTTTAAACTCATTAATTCTTTATCAACCTCTTTAATTGCCATCTGAAAAGCAAAAACATCTTTTACTAGTTCATATAAATGTTCATATGCAATTTTTTCTTTTTCTGTAATAGAAAAATATGGTAATGCAGTTTCAGAATCATATCTATTGGTAATATAATATTCATATGCACGCTTAATCAGTATTTCAAAGTTTGGGATCATCCCTAAAAAAACTACCTTAATATATTTATTAATTTTGTTTTTAATTTCTTTACTATTTAAAAACCCAGTTATTTTTTCAAGATACCAGGAATCCTCAGGTTTTTCATAAAGATATAACATATTAAAATCAAACTGCACAATCAGCCACGCTAAATATTTTTCTTCGCTTGAAAGCACCTGTTGCTCTTCTTGACTATTTTGTCTTTTGTTAATCGCTTGCCTATAGAGAGTCATTGCTTTTTTATAATTCAACTCTATATTTTTAATTAGAGCTTTTTCAAAAGCCTTAATACCTATTTTATCTTTTAATAAAGTACCCACAGTACTTGAGGCATTAACCCCTGTTTTTATAATAAAGTTTCCAGCTTTTGCATTTAAATCGAGAGCTTGAGAAACAAAACTCTTTTTTGAAAATTTAATCTGCTCAAAAAGGCTATCAATTAATTGCTCCTTATCATAATTTGAGTAAAAAAAACCTCTTAAAAATGTATCTAAGTCCGTCAAAACTTGTAAGTAATCTTCAATTTTTGGTAAAGATTTTATGTTGTTTTTTATATAATCAAGGCTCTTTTTTAAAGTTTCTTGCAAAGAGTCTACATTAATCAAAGAAGCTATTGATTTGTTATTTTCAACAAAAAACCCTGTTTTTTGTAAGTTTTTGATTAACGATCTAAAAACCATTTGTTCAAAATCAGATAATGACTCAAGAGTATTGTTTTTATATCCATCAAAAATACGTAAAATCAAATTTGAAATCGCAAATATTAAAAGGTTTCCGTTTTTCTGAATAAACAAATAAACATTTTTTTTTGCTCCTTCTGTTTTTTCTACTGCTTGATTCAGAAGACTGTAATCACAAAAAACAAGTAAAGGAACTAAATAGCGCTCATTTATTGGTAATTTTTCCTCAAGCTTTTTAAACGAATCTTGATATTGGCTTATTATTAAATCAATAGTGCTTCCTAATTGGCTTATTGGCGCTTTTACTTGAGAACAGTGTTTGCTTAAAAAAATAAAAAGGCACACGAAAAAAAACAGCGCCTTACTAGTCTGCATTGCTATTTTCATATTACCTTTCATACAATAAAAACTATTTTACCATGACCGATTGTACAAAATTCTAAAAAGAAACTTCAATAACTGATCTTTGACCAAACAGTAATATTGATTTATATTGGAAAAAACTCATTATGTGTATTATGTTTTATGAAATATAACATTCAAGAAGTCGAAACATTTTGGCAAAAATTATGGAAAAAAAATCCTCCCGCAAAAACAGAGACCTACAGTTCAAAACCAAAATACTATTGCCTTGATATGTTTCCATATCCTTCCGGTTCAGGCCTTCATGTTGGCCACTGGAGAGGATACGTACTTTCTGATATTTATGCTCGAATAAAAATTCTTGAAGGATACAATGTGTTGCACCCAATGGGATGGGATGCATTTGGACTTCCTGCTGAAAATGATGCGATCAAAAAAAAAATTCATCCAGAAGTAAGCACCGCAAAAAATATTGCTCATTTTAAAAGCCAACTTCATCAACTTGCAGCCCTTTATGATTGGTCAAAAGAAATTAATACGACTGATCCTGATTATTATAAATGGACCCAATGGATTTTTTTAAAAATGTACGAAAAAGGCCTTGCCTATGAATCATTTATGCCGATCAATTGGTGCCCATCATGTTTGACAGGTCTTGCCAATGAAGAAGTTGTTAATGGTGGCTGTGAACGATGTGGAACAACAGTTGAAGTAAAAAAAATAAGACAATGGGTTTTAAAAATTACTGAATATGCAGAGCGATTACTCAATGATCTTGATACCTTACAATGGCCAGAAAAAGTCAAGCTCATGCAAAAAAATTGGATTGGAAAGTCTGAAGGACTTATTTTTAAAGCCCCTGTTCAAAATAGCACCCTTATCATTGAAACATTTTCTGCCCACTTTGAAGCTTTTTGTGCTGATAGCTTTGTAGTTATTGCACCCGATCACACATTGCTTGAAAAACTTCTTGAATCATCTGCAAACAAAGCTCATATTCTTGCAGTAGCTCAAGAAATTGTTGAAAAACGAAATCACAAAGATTTTAATACCAAAGATCCCCTTGGAATTTTTACCGAGCAATACATCCTTGATCCAGTAAGCCAAAAGCCTCTTCCAATTTGGATTGCAAGCTTTGCATTGGCAGACTATGGAACTGGTATTGTTAAATGCTCTGCACATGATGAACGTGACTTTATTTTTGCAAAAAAATACAACATTCCACTCAAAGTAGCTCTTGTACCTCTTGATAAAAATGTGCGTCAAAAAGTTGAAAATTTTGAGATTTGCTTTTCAGACACACAAAATGGAATCTTGCTTGAACCATCTCCTTTTGCGGGAAAAATTGCAAAAACGGTCCGACAAGAAATTATGCAATACTGTATTCAAAAAGGATACGCACAGAAAAAAACTTCATATCGCTTACGAGACTGGATTTTTTCACGCCAACGATACTGGGGTGAACCAATTCCATTAATTCATTGTAAAACATGCGGAATTGTTCCTGTTCCAGAATCCGATTTACCAATAAAACTCCCCCAAGTTGAACAATATGAACCAACAGGCACGGGAGAGTCACCACTTGCAGGAATTGAATCATGGGTCAATACAACATGCCCTTGGTGCAAAGGAAAAGCAAAAAGAGAGACCAATACCATGCCTCAATGGGCAGGATCATGCTGGTATTTTTTGCGATACCCAAATCCTTCATTAACCGATAAACCATTTTCAAAAGAAGATATGAATTATTGGCTTCCGGTTGATCTGTATATTGGTGGTGTTGAGCATGCAATTTTACATCTTTTGTATTCTCGTTTTTACGTTAAAGTTCTTTTTGACCTTGAGTATCTGCCTTTTAATGAACCATTCAAACATCTTTTTAACCAGGGAATGGTTCTTAAATATTCTGAAAAAAGTGGCCTTGTTGAAAAGATGTCAAAATCAAAGGGAAATGTTGTCAATCCAGAAGAAATCATAGAACAATATGGAATTGATGCGTTGCGCCTTTATATTATTTTCATGGGACCTCCAGAACTTGATGCCGTGTGGCAAGATGGCGGGATTGAGGGAATGCGTCGATTTTTATATCGTATACATGATATAATTACAAATCCAGAAACAATCACAACTCAAGAACCGATTGAATCGACTCGCTCAATTAACAATTTGATTTATGAAGTAACTGATCGAATTAATCGATTTAAGCCAAATACCGCTATTTCTGCACTCATGGAATGGATCAACGACGTTTTAGAATATAAATTACAATTTAACAAAGATTCACTTGAAAAAGTTACAGTATTACTTTCGGTATTTGCCCCACACCTTGCAAGCCATTTATTACAAACTGTGTTTAACAAAGATCTTTCACAATGCCAATGGCCTAAAGCTGATCCAGCTTATTTGACATCTGACTCATGCTCAATTGTCATTCAAATCAATGGAAAATTGCGAGGAACAATAGACTGTTTAATAACAGAATCGCAAGAAAAAATTATTGCAAAAGCGCATGAATTGGCCTTAAAATGGCTTGAGGGCAAAACAATCAAAAAAACAATCTTTGTTAAAGGGAAATTAGTCAATTTTGTCATTTGATAGGTTGTTTTAAAGATATTTTATATACCGAACAAAACCCAAACTTGACTATTTGAAATAAAATGTTATATTTGAAATAAGTATAATACTAATTTTTTAGGAAAAGCTTATGAAAAAATTACTTTTTAGCTTTCTTTTTTTACTGCAAATTCATACTATAAAACCAATTGATTTTAAAGAACAAGGTATTTTAATTATGAATAAAATATCAGACTTTAAAAATAAAATTATAGCTTTTAAAAACTCCAATACATTTGAGATCCTTGGTGGTTTGGCTGCTGCAAGCCCTATAATCGTTTACATTGGTTTTGGAGCATATTATTTTTACGATGTGGCAACTAATAAATATGGCCACCCAAAGCCTGGCTGTCCTGGTAAATTCAGACTATCTTCATTTTGTCCTAATTGTGGAAAAATGCCTAAAAACTAATACCGGTATAAACCTTTTTTTAATAAAAAACTCTAAAAAATTACCAGAATAACCTATACTCTATGTTAAAAATTAATTAAAGCCAAAATTGTAACTATTTATAATTATTTTTATCATTAAACTGTTCCCTTATAAGAAGGCTAAAAATTATCTATGAAGAAATCATTTTTTAAAATATATTTTATCTATTTGTTTATGTGTTCTTTATCCCTTTCTGTTAAATGTGATTTCAAAGACTTTTGTCTTGGGTCTTTACCTTTTCCATTTACAGTTGCATTGATATATCAAATAGGAAAAAGTTATATAAAAAGCCCTATATACACTTATTTAAATAAAATGCCAGGAGATTTTATTGGATACAGAGGAGAAATCACCATTGGATATAATAATGTTAATCAATCTTCAAAATCCTACTGTGGCTTTCCATTGCTTATTTTTCTGATTGGACTTTGTTCAAACAAATTAATATCTCACTATTATGATAAAACAAAAAGTAATAATAGAAAAGATAATATTTATACTTTGATCATGGGAGCAACATTAACTATTGCCTGCTCTTTGGTTCTTCCAAATCAATATAATCCATTTTTATGGAAACAAAGTGATGGTACTTATATAAATAAAATTATTAATTTTAATTAAAAAATTCTTTCTTAAAACCCTCATTAAAATGAGGGATTATTCATACGTTGACAGTTTTTTATTTTCTGATAGCATTATTGATAAGAATAATTTTATGGATAAAAGGTTTTCATGAAAAAAATAGTATTTAAATTATCTTTTATTGGACTCTTGTTTTTGACAACGATTAACACAACAACACCTTCAGACAAGATGAATATCGTTGATCAAACTTCTGAACAAAGCGATTTAACATTAACAAAAAACAAATCATTTTTTGATCTTTCTATCAATGAAATCTGGAAAACAAAGTTAAAGCCAGTTTTGCAAGACCAAAAGTTGATTGTAAAGCTTCTTGTGTTTTTTGGAAGCGTATGTTTGATGGATGAAATTTTAAAGATTTTAAGAATAGCTCAAAACATGCAATGTGATAATGACACATGGAACCGAATACATTTATGTAATTCTTTAAAATTTAACTCTTTTTTTAAAGTTGTTGCTCCATTAGCATTCTATGCAGGATTTGCTTTTGTTGATCTTGCTTTTTATATAACTAAAAAAATTGCTAAATAAAAAAGGTAAACAATATGAAAAGATCTTTAATTGTTACATTACTCTTAATATGTTGCAATATGCACAGTCATAACACTCAAAATCATCAAGAAAATATAAATTTAAAAAACAATATTGAACAGGTTGATACAACGACAAATCAAAATGAGCATGAAAATGATTCAAATATCACAAAAGCAGAAAAAGAATTTATAATAAAGAAGCGTTTAGAATTGCTACAAAAGCAATTAGAATTACACAAAATTGAACATGAAATTGCTCGACTGCAATTATGTGCTTTTGTTGTATCTGCCTTACTGTTCGGCAATATTATGGCAATCATAAACTTTTATAGGAATTTATGAAAAAATTACTTTTCACTGCATTATTCTTTGCACATATACAAACGATTAAAACAATCGATGATGGCAACATCAATCAATCAAAAAATGAAAATTCTGTCGAGACTAAGGAAAAAACCTCTCAAGAAGACAATGAAGATATAGTTATTGTAAGAAAGGTCATTGAAAAACCATCTGCTCACAAAACATCGAGTCACAAATTTAAAATAATCAAAAAGTTAGGTGCTTTAGCTATAACTCTTTTTACATTATCTTCAATTGGTAAATGCTGGAATATTGCACAATCTATAGCAAAAATCAATTCTTACTCGGAACGACACCTCTTATTAAACTCGCTTTATAAAAAAATCGATTGGTTAATATTTATTAATTGTATGTCAGCTTCTGCTTTTATTGTTAGTATTTTTGATGATTTTGTACAATCTTTATGAAAGATTTAATTATGTTACACAAAAAAATTTTCTTAATGTTCTTTATTGCAATTATTTCAATCTCAATAAAAGCTTTTAATCATATAAATACCACTACAACAACCATTATTCAACAACATAGTTATTCAGAAAAAAGCAACACCTCTTTAACGCAAAAAATCAAAGATTTTTGTATTGAAAACAAACCAATTTTTGGTGCAATATTTGTTTTGATTATGCTTGGCATGTATCCTCACAGAGCTCCAATTTTTCTTGAATGGATGTTTGTACATTGCGCTGCTCAAATGTTTGGTGCCAAAACACAGACTCATCTTTTATTTAATTTTAAATAATCATTCTTTCTTTTATCCATTGACAAAAAGCAATCCTGTTTTAAATTGGCAGAAATAATTGTTATTTTTGCCGTGCATGAAAAATAGTAAAAACTTTTTGGTAATTGCATGCTTTTTTCAATGGATCAATTGCGCTTATTATCATTATGAAAATGGTCCTCTTTACCGGCAATTTCATGGACCTTTTGTAACTGAACAAAGAGCTTTTTATCAGCAGGATCTTCAAGAAGAAATCAAATCAGTACCGTTAATCAACTTTGATTTACAGCACAATTACGATATCAATCCAATTGATTTTAAAACTATTTTTCAAGATCATACTCATTCAACAATTAATTATTCATTTGAAACAACACCGATCAAAGCACCTGCGTATTTTTATGCAATGATTGCTGCAGATCACGCAAAAAACAAAACTGACCAATCACATGATTTTTCGT